>JADJQW010000002.1:1200000-1800000 GCA_016712535.1 Flavobacteriales bacterium | reverse complement strand
GTGGTCTTGGCTGCGGTGGTGGGCTTATTGCTCATGGTACGGGTGTGGTCTTCGTGGTCTTTTCAAGTTCGTCTTCCAGGTCCTTGCGCAGCCGTTCGGCCTGGTCGCGCTCAACACTGGCCGGATAGGCGTCGGCGAAATTACGATATGCCCGCAAGGCTTCCTGGATCCGTTCGGCGCGCTTGGCCTCGATGCTGTTCAGGGCGAGCGAATGGTCGGACTGGAGGATTCGCAGCATCGCGTCCTCACGATAGTCGCTGTTGGGGAATTGCCGCATGAACTCCTTGAAGGCCATGCTGGCGCCCTGGTACTGGCGCATGTGGAAATACTGCTCGGCGGCGTGATAGGCCTTCACCTCGAGCTTCGACCGCAAAAGGTCAATCATGTTATTCGTGCTGTCGCGCAAGCTGGTGTTCGGGAACCGCACCAGGAAAAGCTGGAAACGGTCGATGGCCGTGCGCGTATCCGTCTGATCGAGCTCGTAATTGGGGCTGTTATTGTTGTAGCAGATGGCGTCAAGGAAAGCGCACTCCTCGGCATGCTGCCCAGCCGGAAAGGTGCGCACGTAATTCTCCAGGAAATAGGACGCCATCGTGTAGTCCTTCATCAAGTAATGCGACTTCGCATGCAGGTAAGAGATCTCCTCGAAATCCGAGGTGCCGCGCTTCAGCATGATCATCTCCTCGAGCAGCGGGATGGCCCTGTCGTAGGAGCGCTTGTCGTAGTACTTCCGCGCTACGCGCTGCTTCAAGGCCATCCCGGCCGAATCACCTGGAGCCTTCAGCGCCCGATTGAACTCGCTGCAGCCTGTGAGCGTGGTGCCTCCGGCAAGCCCGAGAAAGAGCCACAGCGCACCGCCCAGAGCGGATGCCCAGAACAGCGAAAGCCGTGAAGGATTGCGGGGGCCTGTGGAACAGGTCATGCGAGCGGGGCGCGAATATAGGCGCAGGCCCTTCACCGCCAGACGGTTGAAAGCTCCTGATCAACATCCTTTGGCCCCAAAGGGAGCCCGTTACATTTGGCCAGCTTTTCCCAAGCCCCATGAACGACATCTTCGACAAGCTCCGCAAGGACCTGGGCCATATCGGCCGCCACGCCAAGGACAGCCATGGCTATTTCAGCTTCCCCAAGCTCGAAGGCGAGCTCGGCCCGCACATGACCTTCCGCGGCAAGCCCGTGCTGGTCTGGAGCCTGAACAATTACCTGGGCCTGGCCAACCACCCGGAGATCAGGGCCGTGGATGCCCAAGCCGCCAAGGACTGGGGCATGGCCTACCCCATGGGCGCCCGAATGATGAGCGGCCAGACCAAGTATCACGAGCAATTGGAGGATGAGCTCAGCGAGTTCATGGGCAAGGAGGACACCTTCCTCCTGAACTACGGATACCAAGGATGCATGAGCGCCATCGAGGCCCTCTTGAGCCGCCACGACGTGCTCGTGTACGACAGTGAGTGCCACGCCTGCATGATCGATGGCGCCCGCCTGCACATGGGCAAGCGCTTCGTGTTCCAGCACAACGACATGGCCAGCCTTGACAAGCAGCTCGAGAACGCTCGCAAGGTGGTGGAACAGACCGGCGGCGGCATCATGGTGATGACCGAGGGCGTCTTCGGCATGGCCGGTGACCAAGGCAAGCTGAAGGAGATCGTGGAGCGCAAGGCGAAGTACAACTTCCGCCTCTTCGTTGACGATGCCCACGGCTTCGGCATGGTGGGCCGCGATGGTCGAGGCACGGCCGATGCCCAAGGCGTGCAGGACCAAGTGGATGTGTACTTCGGAACGTTCGCCAAGGCCATGGCCACGATCGGCGCCTTTGTGAGCGGGCCAGAGGATGTGATCATGTACCTGCGCTACAACATGCGCAGCCAGACCTTCGCCAAGAGCCTGCCCATGCCCGTGGTGATCGGTGCCCTCAAGCGCTTGGAGATGATCCGCACGCGGCCGGAGCTGAGCCAGAAGCTCTGGCAGATCACTAAAGCGCTGCAGAGCGGCTTGCGCGAAGCCGGCCTCGACATCGGTGTGACCAATAGCTGCGTGACACCCGTGCTGATGCACGGCAGCATCCCCGAGGCCACCAATGTAGTGCTCGACCTCCGCGAGAACCATGGCATCTTCTGCAGCATCGTGGTTTATCCCGTGGTGCCGAAGGACACCATCCTGCTCCGGTTGATCCCCACTGCCGCGCACACGCTTGAGGACGTGCAGCGCACGATCGACAGCTTCAAGGAGGTGAAGAAGAAGCTCGAGGCCGGGGCGTATAAGGCCGAGCGGGTGGCGGCCATGTGACCGAAGCCATGCGCGTCGCCGTCTTCTGCGGGGCCAGCACAGGCCGTGACCCCTTCATCATCGAAGCTGCCAAGGAGATGGGACGCGCTATTGCCCGGCGCGGCTTGGGCGTGGTGTACGGCGGCGGGCACGTGGGCCTTATGGGCGCCGTGGCCGATGCGGCGCTCAGCGCTGGGGGCGAGGTGATCGGTGTGATCCCAGGTTTCATGGTGGAGAAGGAATTGGCGCATACGGGCCTTTCGGACCTGATCATCGTGCGCGACATGCACGAAAGGAAGATGCGGATGCACGAGCTCAGCCAGGCGGTGGTGGCCCTGCCAGGCGGTTTCGGCACCATGGACGAATTCTTCGAGCTGCTCACGTGGCGACAGCTTGGCATCCACGGCAAACCCATGGGCGTGCTCAACGCGAACGGCTTCTATGACCACTTGCTCGCCCAAGCAGCGCGCATGAAGGCCGATGGCTTCCTCCATGGCCCCACGCGGATCATCGCTGAAGCGGAGGTTGGGCCCTTGCTCGATTCGCTCCTAGCGACCCAGTGATAGGGACGGAATATGCCCAGCGGTGCGCATCTTCGCCATCCGCTTCCAAATCCGCGCGACCATGAACCCACGTTACGCTTCGTTCCTCCTTGCCGCCTTGACCTTGGGCAGTGCCTATTCCCAATCGGGCACCCTCGACCCCACCTATGGGAACGCTGGCATCAGCATCCTGCAGCCGGGCGATTTCCACGATGTGACCCATGACGTGATCGCGCTCGACGACAATACATCATTGATCTGCGGCGTGGCACGGGTGGATGGCCGCAATTCAATCCTCATCGCGCACTTGCTCGAGGATGGATCGCTGGACGCCGGCTTTGGCACCAACGCAGGCTACACCTTCTTCACCATCGGAGAGGAGGCCTACGGTTATGCCATGGGCCGCGACAGCCAAGGCAACATCTATGTCACCGGAATCGCTTACCCCACCTTCGCCCAAGCAGTGGTGCCCTTGGTGAAGACCGATGCCAGCGGCATGCCCGACGCCAGCTTCGGCGACAACGGCGTGATCACCTTCGCGTTGAGCGACAGCGAGGCCGAAGCCCGCGGGCTCGCCATCATCCCCGGCGACCGCATCATGCTGGGCGGCAGCTTGATCGACGCTGGCTTCGACCGCGACGCCTTCATCATGCGGGTGATGCCTGACGGCACGCCCGACGCCACTTTCGGCGACAATGGCGTTGCCGTGAACACCAGCCACGAAGGCGAGGACCTGATCACATGCCTTACGGTCATGGAGAACGGCAACACGGTGGGCGCGGGATATGCCGATGAGAGCTTCGTGATGAAGACTTTCCTGTTCATGGTGGACGGGTTCGGCTTCCCAGAGAATGGCTTCGGCACCTCAGGCCAGTTGCTGCCCGCGATCGGGACCGGCAATCACGCTGCATGGGGCATCACCGCTTCCGGCACCACCATGTGCTTGACCGGTTGGGCCGATAGTCCTTCCGGAACTGACCTGGTGGTAGCCTCCATCCGATCCGATGGATTCTTCAATCCGGCATTCAGCACCGATGGGATTCACACCCTGGATGTCAATCCTATTGATAACGGCTTGGACATCAAGCAATACGTGAACGGTGATTTCATCGTCTGCGGCACCACGGGTGAACCGGGGTTCGGCACACCGCGCGATTTCATCGTTGCACGCTTCACCAGCGCAGGAGATGCAGTGATGTCCTTCGGCACCAATGGGGCGACGGTCACCTCCATACAGGCCGATTTCGATGATGCTAACGCGTTGGCCATCCAACCTGATGGCAAACTGCTCCTTGCGGGCTTCACGGCAGGCTTCAGCACGGGCGGCGATAACGATGTGGCCGTGGCCCGTTATAATGTGGATTGGACGCTCGGCGCTGATTCCCAGATGAGCTTCTCCACCGCAGTGCATCCCAACCCCAGCACGGGCGATCTGATCACGGTCAAGCATTCTGGGAATGCCGCAGCCCAAGTGGTGTTGCTCGATGCCCTTGGCCGTGAGGCACGGAGCTTTCAGATCATCCAGCCGGATTCGCATGCGAACCTATCGGTCGCTGGCCTTGCGGGGGGGCGCTACACCCTTCGTCTGCAGTGCGCCGGCCAGGTCATGCACCATGCCTTGGTCATTGCACGTTAGGTCACCGCACTAACAGAAGGGGCCGGCTCTCGAGAGCCGGCCCCTTTCATTCGAGGTCATGCGGGCTTACAGGCCCAACTTCCCGCTGAGGTACTTGTGCACTTTGCCTACGCGCTCCACCTGCCCTTTCGCTGCGAAGCGCTCGTAGAAGCCATCGTCGCGGAACTCCCGCTTCTCATTGCTCCAAGCATTGGTCAGGCGCTGTGTCCAGCGCTGCAAGCGGGTGTCTTCGTCGCCGCGGTCACGGGCATTCAGGTCAGCGCACACGCGGATAAGCGCCTTGATGGTGACCGGTTTGGTGACATGGTAGCGGGGATCGCCCCAAGTGTCTCCGAAGGCAGCCTTGGCGGCCTTGAAGAACTCCTGCAGGATCCGGTAGCGCTTCATCACATTGGCATCGTTCACCTTCTCCCCTTTCTCGAATCCGCGCGCCACCCAGCGATGCACCTCTCCAGCTCACGCGCTCATACAGGTCGATCAGGTGGCTCTTGTTGATGCGCGTGGGCGTGCTGTTGATGATCACGAACATCTCGGCGGCGAAATCCTCGCTCTCGCCGTCGAAGATGATGCACGGCACGTGGATGGTCTTGGCCTCCTGGGGATGCGAGCGCATGTAGAACTCGAGCGCGGCCAAGCGGTGTTGCCCATCGATGATCAGGTACTTGTCCTTGGGCTCCTTCAGGTCGCCCACGTTCTTGGTGTTGCCGATGGGCGAGAAATCGAGGATGTCGCTGCTGAAGAGCAGCACGGTTCCGGGAATCGGCGGCTGAGCCACGGCTGTTTCATAGAAGTTCCGGATCGCCTTGATCTTGCCATGCGACATGGTGCGCTGGAAGGCGGCATCGCTGCGTTCGATCTTCTGGATGAATCCAGCGATGTCATCCCCTTTCTTGGCTTCCTCAGGAGCGATGCTCTTCTCTCCTTCAGCGTAGAAGCGGCTGATGAAGCGGACGCGGCGAAGGATATCCTCTGCCGGATAGGAAACGAAGTAGAAGCTGGCGTCCTTCTGGCGGATCTGGGTAGCAATCATGGCGCGTTGGTTAATAGGCGGTTCCGAAAGTAAGGGCCTTGGCGATCCGGCCAAATCGGAACGCCCTTAAGTGCTGGAAAACTGCAGATCAAAGCTTCACCAACCGCAAAACCTCCGGTGCACCGGCTTCGGGCGTAAGCCTGAGGAAATATGCTCCTGGCATGGCCCCGGAATGGTCAAGCACCAAGCGCCCACCAGCCTGTTGTTGGCCGTAACTCCCAACCAGACGGCCGGCAGCGTCAAAAAGCTCAAGGTGCAGCAGGCCGATTGACCCTATTCGGAGCACGATTTCCTCGTTGAAGGGATTCGGCAAAGCCTCAGCAAGCGCAACCTCCAGCTCTGGTCCACCGGTGCAGACTTCCACCACAAGGTCAACCGTGCTGCTGCCTGGGCATTGCCCCGGCTCGCTTGCTGTGAGCGTGAGCGGCCATTGGCCTGGCCCGAGCGCAACGGGGTTCACCATCACGACCTCGCCTTCACCCACTGCGGCTCCGCTCCAAATGCCGCCCGGAAAACCAGAGATCGGCACGGCTTCAAGATCATCGCAAAGCACCCCGACGGGTTCAATCTCGACCGTTGTGGTGGTGAGCACCGAAATGGTCTGTTCGGGGGCATTGAGCACGCAGCCATCAAGACCGACCCATGTGTAAACCACGGCATATGCACCTGCTTGAGCCGTAGAGGGGTCGAATTGGCCATTCGCATCGATCGGGGCATTCCAAGAGCCGCCTTCCGGGAAACCGGTGAACTGGAGCGGATCATCGCCCGGACAGAGTTCGAGGCTTGCTGATGGCGTCACCTCCGCCTCGTCGAGAACCTTGATGGATGCGACCTGTGAGGCCAAGCATCCTTCGAGGTTGGCGGTGTAGGTGACTAAATAGGCTCCGGCGGGAACGGTTGCGGGATCAAAGCCGCCGTTGCTCACCCCAGGTCCGGCCCAAATACCTCCTTGGGGCGTTGCATAAAGGTCCAGGTCAACCGGACCGCTTACGGCGCAAAGCACAGGGATCTCACTGATTTCGATGTCGGGGAACTGGTCATTCACAACGACCTGGATCGTATCGTAACCAGGGCATTGCGTGGGGCCTGAAGGATTGGCCGTGAGTATGACGGTATAGGTACCAGGCCCTTGGGCTGGCGAGAAAACGGCGCCAGAGGTATTCCACGACACGATATCGCCCGACCACTCAAAATCGAAAGCAACCGTGCTTCCGGTAATCAACTGGGGCCCGCTGTTCACGCAGAACGGACCAACTGGATTGATGCTGACCGGCAAGGGGGACTGCATAAGAATGGGAAAGGACTCCGCCGCACAGGCCTCGCCGGTCACATCCACGAATTCGGCCACGATGAAACTCCCTTGAAAAGTCGCCGGGTCGAAGACGCCATCCTGCTCGATGCCATACCACGTGACTTCAGAAGGCGTTGCGCTTAGTTGGATCGGTGCCTCATTCCGGCAATAAGACCCACCGATGAAGGGGCTGATCAATGGTTGATCGACCACCGCGATGGACTCCACACCGCCAACAGCGCAGCCAGCCGCTTCGTATGCAGTGTAACGCAGGTTGAAAGTGCCGGCACCTGGCAATAGGGTGCGCAAGAATTGATTCTCGAATACACCAACTCCATTCCATTGACCTTGAGCAGGTTGTCCATCAGGAAGCGACAATTCAGCCCCAATCCTGCACAATGTTGGAAGTTGCGGCAGGATGGCGGGTTCTGACGGGGCCTCGGTCACATTGAGCAACAGCAGCCAATCCTGTTCGATGCGCATGAGCAAATCATCGCGGCCATCGACATTGAAATCGGCCATGAGGAGTTGCTCTCCACGCGGCAGATCAGGCAGTTCCCGCTTGAAGCTAAACCCATCCACCGGCTCCACCCAATGCGCATAGCGCGGCAGTTCAGCGGGATTGGAGGGCACGCAGACGTAGCCTAATCCGGCACCGCAGCCCAGGTTCCCAAAGGCGGATGGACCTCCACTGAGCCACGATTCCAACTGCACCAATGGCCACTCCCCCCATTGTCCTCCCTCATCCAGCGGATTCTCCCGCCAATGGACCGAACTCATGGCTGTCTCCACGATGTCCAGATCACCATCGCCATCAACATCCATGAGCTTGGGTTTCATGAACCAATCCGGCGCATTGGGCAGGGCCAGGGTGTCCACAGACCAAACCGAGCCATCGCCCTCGACATTGCGCAGCACCAGCACGGAATTGCTGCCGTCCTGCACCAGCAAGTCAATGCCGCCCGCAAGATCAAGGTCGCCGTGCAGCACGAATTCGGGCAGGGCGCCGGTGATCACAGGTCCGATGGGCTCGAAAGGGCCGAATCCGATCCCGGTGTTCGGGGCAAACCGAAGCTGCTTCTCCTCGATGCCCGGAGCAGTCACGAGCACCATATCCAGCAAGCCATCGCCGGTGAGTTCGGCCAAGGCGATCTGGAGCAGGTCAATGGGTTCACCTGAGAAATCCCAGACCAGCACCGATTCTCCGAATGAACCGCCGCCATCATTCACGGAAAGGAATAGGCTATCTAAGAACGCATGCACGATGTCAGGCGCTCCATCTCCAGTGACGTCGGCAATGGCCCAGATCACGGACCCCTCGGTCATCGGAACGAGAAGTTCACTGGTGCCGAAGCTTCCTTGGCCATCAGAATTGGGATAGCTCACGAGACCCACGCCGAACTCCATGCGCACCAAGTCCGGATCGCCATCGTGATCCGCATCGATGGCCTCGAAGGCATCGAAACCGCCATTGGGGACAGCCGTGATGGGAGCTGCGAATTGGCAAGCCAAGCGCAAACCGATCAAGTACGCCGGAAAAAGGAGGCCTATTCGCATGGGAATTGTCAGACGGGCGGTGGAAACGGACAACGAAAGTAACTGAAAGGGCCCCAACGCCCATGCAACTCAGGCGCAAATCACCGGGATGCGCGCCTCGTTGGCCAGGATCCGTTCCTTTTCTGCATCGGCAATGTAGCGGAACTCATCACTGGCTTTCGCCATGATCGCGATGGCACCCGCACCCGCGCGCTGTGCGTATTCGATGGTGGCCTTGGCGAAACCCACGCTGAACGAGGTGGAAGGCTCGTTCACCTCACGATGACGGATGCCTTCTTGCTCCAAGCGCTCCAGCATCCGCAGCTTGTTCTTCAGGAGGATATCGCTGGGCTGTTCACCAGGCCGGACGAGCTGGAACACATCCACTTCCGCCGCCCACGCTTTGGCCTGAATGCAAACGGTATCGATGAGGCGCTCGATGTCCTGGTGGCCTGCCACAGGCATCACGATCCTGCTGAGTTCCTTGTCCACTGGGCTTTCAGCTTGCACCACGTAGCAAGGCACGGCCGAGCGTCGCACGAGTTTCAGGATATCGGCTCCGAAGATGGACTGCCTCAAGCCCCTTGGGCCGTGGGTTCCCATCACCACCAGCAAGTGCCCGCGCCCGCTCTCGGCGGCGATCTCTTCCATGAAATCGCCATCCGGCAAGAGGATGCGCACTTGTCCACCTCCGGCTTGTTCGGCACGGGTCCGGATGGCCGCCTCCACACGATCCTTCGCATCGTTGTCCCGATCGTTCTTGCCCAGCACATGGAGCAGGCTTACGCGAGCGCCCAAGCGGTCGCCGAGGGCCAGGGCATGCAGCAAGGCGGTGTCTGCTGCTGGGGTGAGATCGGTGGTGCAGAGTATGTCGGGCATGGCTTCTAGGGCGGGCCAAGATACCCGCTGCGCTCGTCGGCTGACCGCACGCCTTCATCGTAACGCAAGGATCCTATCTCAAGCCCGGCCCTGAATGCATGGCAGCAGCCCCTACATTGGCACGATCAGTACCCCCATGAGAGCCATCCTCCTTTCCGCCGCCTTGATTCCCGCGTTCGCTTCCACGGCCCAGCTGAACATCGATTTCGTGGGGCAACTCGATTACCAGGTGCTCCGCAACAGCAACCTCAGCAACCTCTGGGGCTATACGGACGAGTTCGGCAACGAATACGCGCTGATGGGCGTTTGCGGAACGGATGACCAGAACCCCGGTGGCCTTAGCGTGGTAAGCCTCGCCGACCCTACGGACCCGCAGGAGATCTTCTTCTTCCCGGGGCCCGCGAGCATCTGGCGCGAGATCAAAGTCTGGGGCGACTACGCCTATGTGACCACGGAGGCCGCCGACGGTGAACTAACCATTGTTGACCTGAGCCCGCTGCCACAGAGCACCAACCTGCCCGCCATCGTGTGGGACGCACCGGGCTGGACCACCTCGCACTCGCTTTTCATCGACGAGAACGGGCGTCTGTTCATTCATGGCGCCAACCGCGGAAATGGCGGCGTTATCATGTACGACCTCACGCAGGACCCGATGAACCCGGTGGAGGTGGGCGAATTCGACACATGGTATTGCCACGACAGCTTCGCCCGCGGCGATACGCTCTATGCCGGCCACATTTACGACGGGTTCTTCTCCATCGTCGATGTCTCGGACCCCTCGGCTCCTGTGCTGCTCGGCACCAAGAACACACCCAGTGATTTCACGCACAACACCTGGCTCGATTCAAGCGGCGATTACCTCTTCACCACCGACGAGCGAACCAATGCCTATGTGGGCGCCTATGATGTGAGCGACCCCACGGACATTACCGAAGTGGACCGCTTGCGCAGCGACAATGGCTCCGGTGCCATCCCCCACAACACCTACTGGCTGAATGGATATGCCGTCACCTCCTACTACACCTTCGGCGTTACCATCTACGATGTGAGCGATCCGCACAACATGGTGGAGGTGGGCCATTATGACACCACTCCGCTTTCCGGTGATGGGTTCAGCGGAGCCTGGGGCGTGTATCCCTATTTCCCATCAGGCAACCTGATCATCTCCGACATGCAACGTGGGCTTTTCGTGCTCGCGCCCACCTACGTGCAAGCATGCTGGCTCGAAGGCCCTGTGACGAATGCAGTGACTTCGGCCCCGGTGGGCAATGCCACGGTGCAGATCTCCGGCACTTCCGCAACGGACAACACTGACGTAAGCGGCCAGTATGCCACGGGCTTCGCCACGGCAGGAAGCTATACGGTCATCGCTTCAGCTCCGGGATACTACCCAGCCACCATCAATGGTGTGCAGCTCGTGAACGGCCAGGTGACCGTATTGCCGATTGAGTTGGAGCCGATGGTCCCATTCGATGTGACCTGCAGCGTGGTCACCCAGGGCACTGGGGTTCCGGTGGAAGGTGCAACAGTGGTGATCGAGAGTCAATCATACAGCTACACCGGCACCACTGATGCCAGCGGCAATTGCACCCTGCAAGGCGTGTTCGCAGAAAGCTATTCGATCACGGCTGGGCGCTGGGGCTGGCATACCTCCTGTATCGCGCCCGCGCCGATGAGCCCTTCGAGCAACAGCTTCCAAGTGCAGCTGCCTGCGGGCTATGCCGATGATTTCGCCCTCGACCTGGGCTGGACGGTAAGCGGCGATGCCACTTCAGGCCAATGGGAGCGCGGGGTTCCCGAAGGCACCAGCTTGGGCAACGACCCCAGTAATCCATCCTCGGACGCAGCTGCCGATTGCGGCGAATCGGCTTTTGTTACCGGCCTGAGCGGCGGCGGTGCAGGGGACAATGACGTGGATGGCGGAAGCGCAGTGGTCACCTCTCCCCTATTCGATGCCACGGGCGACGGCGCGGCCCACGTGCGCTACGAGCGTTGGTTCGTGAATGGCGGCGGCAGCGGCAACCCCAATGATCAGCTCTTGATCAGCCTGGATAATGGCAGCACCACGATGACCCTGGAGACCATAACCGCCAACGGCGCTAGCAACGGGACCTGGCTTTCCCGCGACTACCGGATCAGTGACTTCCTGGAGCCCACGGCCACCATGAGACTGATCGCATCCACGGCCGATTCCAGTCCCGGGCACGTGGTGGAAGCCGGCTTTGATGTATTCGAGCTGTACTATGTGGATGACACGGGCATTGAAGACGCCACGGCGCGCGTGCTCCTGTTCCCGAATCCATCAGATGGCATGGTGCGCGTGCAGGCCATGGGCATCGGGGCCGGCACCTATGATGTGATCGATCACGCGGGGCGCGTAGTCGTGCTGGGGAACTGGCCGTCTTCAGGGGTGCTCGACGCCGACTGGGACCTCGCGCCCGGAGCTTATACCCTGAACATCACTGGGCAGCACAACGGCAGTGCGCGCATAAAGCTGATCATCACGCGCTAGCGCTTGGGCTTCTCGCCATCGCAGTGCTCGATCAGCATGCGGTCAACCTCGGGAATCTCGGCGAGTGCCTTTGCCAGTGTGAGATCGTCGCAAGCCTTTGCGCGCTCGCCTTTGCGCAAGCGAAGAATGGCCCGCGTGCGCAGTGCGAATGGGTTGCTCGGATAGTTGCGCAGGCTCCGGTCGAGCACTGGCCAGGCATCCGCATCCCGTTCCAGCTTGGTCAGCGCGTACGCCTTGTGGCTCATGGCAACGGGCTCGTCCTTATCTGAGCTGAGCGCTCGATCGGCCATGCTGATGGCTTCCTCGTACCGACCGAGCATGTTCAGCTCGTTCGCGCGGTTGGTCCAATTGCCCATATCGCTTGGATCGAGCTCACAGAGCCGCTCCAGCACGCGAAGAGCCTCGGCGTACTGGCCCTCGCCATCGTAGAGCCTGGCCAACGTCCGCATGGCCGGAACATCCTCCAAGCCGAGGGCCCAGGCTTGAGCAAGGTCGGCAGCGGCTTCCGCATAATGCTTCCGTTCTGCACGCGCCTCTCCGCGCACATTGAGCGCCTTGGCCTTGCTGCGGTCGTTTCGCGCATGCTCAATGGCCCGGGCGCCATGGAACTCGGCCCGGTCGCTATCATTGGCCTGCAACGAATAGATGCCGCGCTGGAAGTGCGCTTCACCATTGGTGCTGTCCATGCGGAGCACGCGGTCGATGTCCTGCACGAAGCGCTCCATGCGATCGAGCTTGTAATAGGCCCGGGAACGGGCAAGCAAGGTGGCAGGCGTAGCCTCGCGCTTCACGGCCTGATCGAAGATGTCGAGCGCGCGCTGGGGCTTATCGGCGTCCAAGAGCGAATCGCCGCGGATCAGCAGCAGCTGCACGCTCTGGGCGCCGGCAAGGTGCGAAAAGGCCACCGAAATGGCGAGCATGGAAGCCAGAAGAACAGGACGCGCGATTGAGCTGCCGTTGTGCATCATCCGGCGGCTAATGTACAGGAGGGAGCCGCCCGCCTCCGATGGATCACCAACTGCCGCCGGCCCCACCGCCGCCGAAGCTTCCCCCACCGAAGCCGCCGAAACCGCCACCGCCCCTGAAGCCACCGCCGGTGAACCCGCCCGAGCGATGCCCTCCACGACCGCGATTCATCTGGCTCAACAGCCACATCGCCGTCCAGAAATCGACCCTGTTGGTGCGGGCATAGCGCTTCACGCCGCTGCGCCAGGAGACCGCCATGATCACCAAGATCCCGATCACCACGAGCACGGCGCCCCATGGCACATGCTTGCGGCCATAGCTGGCGTGGTCGATCACCTTTGGCCAGCGGGAAGATCACGTTCAAGGCAGCATCGATTCCTTGCGCGAATTCACCTTGCTTGAATCGGGGGATCACCTCGTTATCGACGATCCTCCGGCAGGTCGCGTCTGGGATTGCGCCTTCGAGTCCGTAACCGGTAGCGATGAAGACCTTGCGGCTGCCTGCGCTGCCCGTGGGCTTGATCAGGATGACAATCCCATTGTCGAAGCCCTTCTGCCCGATGCCCCAGCGCTCGCCGATGCCGAATGCGAAGTCCGCAGGCTCTTCGCCGCAGAGGGTATCCACGATCAGCACGAGGACCTGATTGCTGGTCTCACGGGCGAACGCCACGAGCCGGTCGTTGATGCGCTGCTCCTCCTCGGCATCCAACAGCGGAGCATAGCTCCAGAGCAACTTGTCCTGTTGGCGCTTCCTAGGGACCTCTGCATCACAGGGAAAACGCGAGGCCTCCGCAACAAGGGATGCCAGCACCAGAACCGTTGCCAGAAATGCCCTCATCGCCCAATGCTCACTTCGTTGCTCAGTTCGTCGGCGTCGTTCCGCTGGTAAGGGTGATGGTCGCGGAGCTTCTCTCCCACCATGCTGGCGGCCTCGCACAGCCCATCGGCATGGCGGCCTGCGGCAAAGTGGATCTGCATCACGCTCAGCACGTCGTGCCAGAATCTCGGCGGCACACGGTCGTTGATGCCGCTATCGCCGATCACGGCAGCCTTGCGGTCTGCGACGCTCACGTATATGAGAACGCCGTTGCGGTCCTTGGTTCGCTGCATGCCGAGCTCATTGAAGATGAAGGCTGCATGCTCGAGCACATCCTCTTCGATGTGGTCCTCGATATGCACGCGGATCTCGCCGCTGGTGCGCTGCTCAGCCATGCGAATGGCCTCCGCAACGCGCTTGCGGTCCGCTTCGGGCAGGAACTCCTCGGCGGTGCGCGCGCTCACTTGAAGGAGATGTCGGGGGCGTTCTCGGTGCCTTCCGCGGCTTGGAAATAGCCCTTCTCAGCGAACCCGAAGAAGCCCGCAAGCATATTGCCCGGGAAGCGCTTCACGCGCAGGTTGTACAGCCGTACTGCGTCATTGAATTTGCGCCGTTCCACGCTGATGCGGTTCTCCATCCCTTCATATTGCGCTTGGAAGTCGCGGAAGGCAGCCACGGCCTTCAGGTCCGGGTAGCGCTCAACGGTGACCATGAGCCTGGAGAGCGCACCAGTGAATTGGGCTTGCGCTTCTTCGAAGGCCTTGAGGTTCTCCGGCGTGAGCTGATCCGCTGTGAGGTTGATGGACGAGGCCTTGCTGCGGGCCTCGATCACCTCGCGCAGGGTCTCCTGCTCGAAGTCGGCAGCGCCCTTCACGATCTCTAGCAGGTTCTTGGTCTTATCCGCCCTTTCCTGATAGCGAACGAGGACGTCGCCCCATGTCTTCTCCACCGCTTCAGAAGCAGTGATCGTTCCGTTGTAGTAGGACATCAGCCACAGCGCCACAGCGCCGATGATGCCGAGTCCGATGATCAATCCCAGGTATTTCCTCATGGTTGGTTGGTGATGACGGCGCGAAAATACCCGCACTCGCCTGCGCGGCGCGGATCACATGGCATGCCAATGACCAACGGACTGCAAAGCTGACAGCCGGGAATCCGCTTATTGCACGCACAGCCGCGTCGAAACCCGGCCGGAAGCGCCGATTAACCCCAAGGAATAGGTGCCAGCCGACAGGCCGCTCAGATCCAAGTCCAACAAGGCGCCTCCACCTACGCTCACGGCACGAACTGATCGGCCGGACGCATCACGCACTTCCAGCAGCCGCCATTCGCCTTCGGGAATCCGCAGCCATACGGTGCCTTCTGCAGGGTTCGGGTATGCTTCGAGTCCGATCGCCCTCGCCTGCCCCATTCCGGTCGTGATATCCACCGGGGAATAATGGAAACGCGCCGTCGCGGCTTGGCCTGCAACGACGGTGATCTGCAGAACAGGCAGGTCCATGCCCTGCGCGATCCATTTATACTCGATGGTCTCCGGCTCCGGGAAGGTGAATCCTTGGCCGAACTGCTCCACATATGCGCTATCCGTGCGCTCCAAGGTGCTCTTTACGCGCAGCACCTCGAAGGTGTCAGCAGGCAGGTAAAGGGTTCCCCAGCCGTCGACCTCGTTGTAGCGCCATTGCCGTTGGGTGAAGCTGAAGAGCGTCGGCACCATGACCGTGAATTCACTGAAACTGGTGTCCATGTCCCCGAACTCCATGGGGAAACGGTGGATCCAATCCACCGGGATGCGCCGTGTGCTGGTGGGCACGCCATTCACGTTGGCGCCGAAGCCCACGTTGCGGAAACCCGCTGCGTCGCGCTTGAAGTAGTCACGAACATCACTCACCGTGAGCACTTGGAAATCGAAGTCCTGGCCGCGCACCGCATAATCGGCACGGTGCTCCGGATAAAGGATGGGATTGTTGAAGAAGAACTGGTAGGCGAAGGGCGTGCTCCCTACGGTAACGCAGGTATCGGCGCCTTCAGGACCGATAGGGAGCGCGCTGAAGTCCCATATGAAACCCGCCTCGGTCTCAGCCGGATCGAATCCGTCGGCGGATGATGTGACGTAGCGCACCGTGTCGCCAGCACTGGGCATGTCGGCCATGCCAATGGTGATCTGAGCGGAAGCGCCGATCGGAAGAAGGCCGGCAATGAGCATGGCTGAGCGCATGGTTCTGTTTCAGGCCGGCTAAACTACCGGAATGCGGCATTGACCTGGCTCAGCCCAATGCCCTCCCACGGTTCTACCTTTGGCGTCCATGCGATTCCTACTCGTGCTCCTGCTCGCAGCTTCTGCGATACCGGCCTTCGCCCAACCCGAAAAGCCACGGCTGGTCCAGTTCAGCGGCGTGGTGGTCACCGATAGCCTTCTCCCGGTGCCCTTCACGAACATCATGGTGAAGGACACCTATCGCGGCACCATGAGCGATGTGTACGGCTACTTCAGCTTTGTCGCGCAAGAAGGCGATACCGTGCTCTTCAGCGCGCTGGGTTTCACGCGATCGAACTACGTGATCCCCAGGGACCTGCCGGAGAACCGCTATTCCATGATCCATGTGATGGGACGCGATACCATTTGGCTCAAAGAGCAGGTGGTGGTGCCATGGCCATCAAAAGAGCAGTTCGCCGATGCATTCCTGAACCTGAGGCTACCCGCTGACGACTACCAATTGACCATGCGGAACCTATCTCCGGCTGAAATGATGCAGCGCCTGGAGAATCTCCCGCCCGACGGCGCATCGAGCTACCAGTACCAGATGGCCATGGACCAGACGCGGTTGTACTACAGCGGCGGCACACCAGCGATCAACCTCTTCAACCCGATCGCTTGGGCGCAGTTCATCCAAGCCTGGAAGAGCGGGAAGCTGAAGAAGCAGTGAGGCGCTAAGGCAGCTCGCACCAATAGGCCGCGCGCTCCGGATCACAGCGCTCGAAGAGCGGCAATTCCATGCCGGGCCTCACGAGGAGCAGTTCCCAAGGGTTGCGCACGTGCAAAAAGCGCTGTCCTTCTTTCGTGAGCTCGAATGCAAGTGCATTCTCATGCGGCCGCTCGCTGCGCGGCTTAGCCAGTTCGAGCCTCAGCAGCACGCCTTCGCCGACGCCGGTGCGCACGGTGAAAGCCTTGAAGTCCATGAACCCTTGATACAGCGCTTCGTGCAATTGCTCAGTGCGCTGGGTGCGCCACACATCGCGGCCAGCCTGATCCCGCTGGGCACGCCATGAATCGAACTGCGCCTTGGTCGGTTCCGCATAGGTGGGCTTGAATACGGCTTTCGGTGCGGGATCCTTCTTCATTGCGGCGAACAAGGCCGCCGACATGCCGGGTTTCACCAGGATCAGCTCCTTCTCCGCGATGTAGAGGAGGAACTCCTCGCCGGCAAGCGTAGGCACGTAACCGTGATAACGCTGGAACTCATTGTTCACTTCACGTCGCCGCAAGAGTCCAAGCCTCACGAGCGGCCCTAAATCGGATCGTCTGCCGAGGAAATCGGAGAGTTCCTCGTAGCCCTGCTCGCGCGAACGCAGGATCCTGTTGTAGCGCGCCTCGAACACCGCCGCTGTCATGCCGCCAAGGTCCGATGGGGCCAAACGCCGCGACGAACGGGGTTGAACGGATCACCAACGATGGCGTGTTGATCGGCGCACATGCCGTACCCGAAGCCCTGTCTGGCCGCGGCTTCCCGGAAGGATGAGCGGGTGAACGCAGGTTATGAACAGAATAGGGAGGCGTTGCTCGCCTCCCTATTCCATGACCTAACTGACCGAAGGCAGATGCCCTGGCCAATTGCCTGCAAAGGTCACTTCACCATGAAGCGGGCGGCCCGTGCAATGCCTGCTTCGGTGACCCGTGCCACGTAGGCGCCGGCTTGCAGAGCGCCGATCGAGATCGAGCCATTGAGCAGACGGCCGGAGAGCACCAGCTTGCCAGCGGCGTCCATCACCTCCACTTGGGCATTGGCTGCCGTGCCGGTGAGCGTGATGCGGTCGTGAGCCGGGTTCGGGTAGAGACCGAATGATTCCGCAGCGGCCTCAGCGACCTCGGTGAAGGTGCCTTGCACCACGGTATGCGTGGTGTTGATCGCCGGGTTCTTGATGATCTCGATATCGCCGTTGGGCCAGCGGATGCTCACTTGATCCACCTGCGTGTCTTCGCCGAGCCCGAAGTGCGCACCGATGAAGCTCATGTACCGGAAGCCGTCGCCGCTCTTGATGTCGCGGATCTGCGTGCCCAGCGCGCTGGTGATGGTGACGCGAGCACCGATGGCGTCGCGGTTGCTGATGGTGCCTTGCGGCTTGACCACGATCCAGTTGTTCCCATTGCCTTCGTTGCGATAGTACCCGCTGGTGCGGCCAACATCGAGGAAACCGTCGCTGTTGAAATCGCCGATGCAATGGTTGGCCGGAGCGGCCACGTCGTGCCCGAAGGTCCAGTCGCCGTTGTTGTAGTGGATGGCGCCGCCTCCCATGATGTCGATCCAGCCGTCGTTGTTGAAGTCGTGCGCGGTCCACTCGATGCTCTGGCCGGTGAAGGAGTCCATGCCGCTCCCGGCGGTGGCCGCCACGAAGATGCCGTCGCCGTTGTTGCGCATGAGCTTGTGCACCACTCCGCTGCTCGCGCCGATGAGCACATCCATGTCGCCGTCATTATCGAAGTCGCCCCAGGCGCTGCTCCAGCTCTGGTGGCCATCGGCGAGGCCCAGCCCCGGAGCCACATTGGTGTATGCGCCGGTACCGTTGTTCAGCATGAGCAGGTCCAGCGGGTCGCAACCGCATTTGGCCACGAAGAGGTCCATGCTGCCGTCGTTGTTGATGTCGGTGAAGATGCTGCCGTAATTGCCGCAGGTGGTCCCGTAGCCGCCCTGCGTGAAGGTGAGCAGCCCGGCCCCGTTGTTCATGAAGCCGACGTTCGCATCCACATCATGGCAGGTGAACGCATCGAGGTTCCCGTCGTTGTCGAGGTCAACGAAATTGGTGCGCTGGCAGAAGATGTAGTTGGGCGGGCTCCATTCCGTGTACTGCGAACCATCGGCATTCGCGCTCATGAAGGTGGCGCCGCTGCCGCCGCCATAGAGCAGGTCGCGATGGCCATTGCTGTCCCAATCGCCCACGGCGAAGCTCCATGAAGCCGTGTTATCGGCGTTGGTGGTGGGGTAGTTCACCACGTTGTATGCTGCGCCATTGCCTTGGTAGGCCACATTGAAGCTAGCGGAGCCAGGCATCACTGCGTCGTCCTTGCCGTCGTCGTTCATATCAACAGCGCCTTGGATGCCGCTGGCGCCGGGGATGGTGGTGCTGGTGAACAGCACCATGTTCCCCGGGGGAGGCGGGATCACGGTCTCGAGCACGGTGAAGGTGAATCCATTCGCGGTCCAGAAGCTGTCCCAAACGAAGAGATAGGTGGTGCCTGCGATCGCATTGAAGGAGTAGATCGAGGTGTAGCCGGGGCCGGTATCGTCATCCCCGCCAATGCAAGTGAGCGACCCGCAGGATCCGGCGAACACGTTCAGCCGAGTATCCACGGTCGGGATGCCTTCCACGTAACTGCTCACCGTTACCGACATGGACGCGGGTGCCGTGAACTGATACCAGCGCGCAGCGGTGCCGGATGTCCCGCCGATGCACTGCGTTGCGGCGGGGGTTCCGTCAAGCGCAGGAGATACATGCGTGCCCAGGCCAATGGCCGGAGCGTTGCCGCAGTTGCTCTGGCCGAATGCCAATGCCGGAGCGAGCACGAGTGGAAGGACGAAGGGTCGTATCGCGTTCATGGGGCAGGTTTGGTGGTAAAGGAAAGGGTGCATTCGGCACCCGGATCGGCGGAGGTCAACTGGTTATTGACAGGATATGAAAGCCAAGGGTTGCTCAGCGGCCGCTAGCCCACGACCCATAGGCACTTCGGCGCAAGCCGGAATCGCAGTTCATGCCCCAATTCCATGGGCTCGCCGTCCAAATGGGCCCATGTGCCCTCCTGCCAGACCTGGGCTTCGGTTGAGGCGATTCCGAGGAGGTTCGGATTGCTGTCGGCGCGGTGGGTGTACACATCGAAGAGCGCTTTGAGCAACGGGAAGAAGGAAGGCTTGCGCACCACGCGCAGCTCCGCGATGCCATCATCGGGCCTGCTCCCCGGACTGATGTCCGCGCCATTGCCGAATTCACGCGTGTTGCAGAACACGAGCATCAGCACGCGGTGCTCAGTGGTCTCGCGGTTGGCCTTGAGCACCACGCGCATGGGCTTCGCGCTCAGGATCTCCATCGCCACGATTCGGGCATAACCGAGCATGCCACGGCTCTTGCTCCTATCGAATCGATGCGCCACGCGGGCGTCGAAGCCGATGCCGGCGTTGCCGAGGAAAAGCTCGTCGTTGAGGTAGCAAGCATCCATGGGCCTTGCTTCAGCGGTGAGCGCATGGCGCAGCGCCCGTTCGGGATCCAAGGGAAGGCCGATGCTGCGCGCGTATCCGTTGCCGCTGCCCATGGCCACGATGCCCAATGGAACCGGAGCGCCCACCAGTCCACGGGCCACGGCGTTGTTGGTGCCATCGCCGCCGACACTGATCACCCGTTGAGCGCCAGCGGCCGCGGCTCGCCGCGCCAATTGGGTGCCATGCCCCGGCCCTTCGACCTGGAGCAGTTCAAGGTCAGCGCCCAGTTCGGGCCCAAGCCGTTCCGCTATGCCCACGATGCGGTGCGCCGCCTTCTTCCCGGAGCGCGGGTTATAGATGATCGCCGCCTTCATGACCCCTCGCGCTTCATGGTGAGCTGATTGCGCGCCATGCGCCCCGTGAACTGCTGGATGGCGGCCTTCATGCGACGCAGTTCCGGAGCGTCAGGGTCCAAGGGCAGGGGGTGCTTCACAGCAGTTGGCACCAGGTGCTCGCCATTGAAGCAGAACACGCCTTCGGCGGTGATCCCGTACCAGAATCCCATGGACCGGAAGATCACCAGGCCGCGCCCGCCGCCATGAGCCAGGCTCGCGCCGAAACTAACGTGCGGTTCAGATTGCCCAGTGAGGTCAAGCACGGTAGGCAGGATATCGATGTGCTGGGCGATGCGCTCCTCCATGCGCGGCGCGATGGCAGCGGGCCAATAGAACAGGAGCGGCACCCAGTAATCAATGGCTTCGGAGTGCTGTTGGCCGGTGCGGTCCAGGTCGGCCGTATGATCCGCAGTGATTACGAACAGCGTGTTCCTGAACCACGGTTCACGGCGGGCGGTGTCGAAGAAGCCGCGCAGGGCATCATCCGTATAGCGCAAGGTGGCCTCGATCCGGTGATCGCCCCGCGGAAAGCGGGCCTCCTCCCCTTCCGGCAACGCGTACGGATGATGCGAGCTCAGGGTGAACACCACGCTGTGGAAGGGCTGCTGCTCTCGCCCAAGCTCCTTCGCGCAGAACTGCAGGAACGGCCGGTCCCAAATTCCCCAATGGCCGTCGTAGTCCTTCGCTTCCGGGTATTCATCCATGCCCACATAGCGCTGGTACCCGGCTGCATGGGCATAGGTATCGAAGCCCATGGTGCCATTGCGGCCGCCGTGGTAGAAGCTGGTGGCGTACCCGGCATCGGCGAGCACGCTGCCCAGTGCGGTGAACGGTGATTGCACATAGGGTGAGGTGATGAATGCTTCATCCATCCATTCGGGCAGCGATGCGGTGATGGCCGGGATGCCATCGATGCTGCGGCGCCCGTTAGCGTATCCGCGTGAGAAGGCCAGCCCTTGGCCCATGAGCGAGTCGAGGAAGGGCATGCAATCAGTTCCCCCGCTCAACCTGGCGCTATAGGCAGCCGAAAAGCTCTCCAGGATGATCACCACCACGTTCGGCTTCTGCACCAAGGTCGAATCGAGCAATTGCGCTCCTGGGCTCCCGGCAGTTGGCTCATGCACCACCGGCCAGAGCGCGTCGGCCTCCTCGTCCTCCATGTAGCGGCGCTCCACTATCACCGGCTTGCCGAAGCTGGTGAGCAGGGTGAATGGCGTGTTCAGAACTACGGGGGCGAAGCGGGGCTGGGCATGATCGGCAGCATTCATCGGTCCGATGGGGATCAGCTGCAGCCCACCGCGCGTGGTGATCACGAGCAGCCCGATCACGGCTAAGCGCCACCCCATTTGCCGGAACCAGCGCAGCTTCCCTTCATGGATGGCTCGCTTGCCCGATCGGTAACCGGCTTCGGCCAGCGCAATGCAAACCGCGAAGAGCAGCACGATATGCCAGTAATCCCAAGCGAACACCGTGGCCAGGCTCGCCACATCGCCGCCACCGGCCATGATGCCGAAGAGGTCAGCCGTGCTCCGCTTGAGCGTGAACTTGAAATACTCGATGTCGGCGCAGGCGAAGAAGAAGCCCGCCGCATTCGCCGCGTGGAACGCGATGCGCTTGGCGATCGCGAACCAGCCGCGCTCCACGGGGCTGATCAGGCACAGCACCAGCCATGGCAGGTTGAGCCAGGCGAGCGCACTTAGATCGAAGCGCACGCCGCCCAGGTAGGCGGAGAAGGGAACATCGGGGAAGCTGCCGCGATTGAGGAGCACGAAGGCCACCCGCAAGAGCGAGTAGATCGCCACGAGCGCACCGAAGCGCATGAGCAGGACAGCGAGCGGGCCGCGCAGGGAAGGCACGGTGCCAAAGATGCGCACGGGCATCAGTTGGGCTTGATGGCAAAGACCCAGCGGCCGTCCACTTTAGCCGTCGGCACGAGCGCATGGCGCCACGAAAGCAGCCGGAGCGTATCCGCAGGAGCATCGGTTACCACCGCGCGCACTTGCCCCTGATCGAGCATCTCCTTCAGGCGATGCAGGTCGAAGGGCGGCGCGATGCTCCATTGGATAATGTCCTTCTGGGGCAGCAGGCCCTGGCCGTTGAGCAGCAGCTCCAAGTGGCCGCGATACGTGATCATGACAAGATCTCCGGCACCCAGCTGAAGCGAATCGCGGAGGAAGGCTGCGGTTCGCCGGTCAGAATCGCGCGCCGTTGCATGGATGGCCCGTTGCTCATCGTCGCCCGCGCGCGTATCGAGCAAGCAGAAACGGTGCTGCATGAACAGCAGCCCGTAACCCAGTAATGCCAAGTGCGCCCACGGCTGCCAATGCACAGGCGCCTGCCTGATCAGAATCACCGCGGCAACGAGCGCAAGAAGCTGCCCATCGACGATGTAATTCAAGCTGCTGCCGCTCTTCAATCCGCCAAGCGCGCCAGCGACAAAGACCAGACCCGCTGCCAGGCCGAACATTGAGGCAATCGGCCGTCCACGGCGAACCAACAGCATCGGGGCAAGCAGGGCGATCGCATGCCAGCCCGCATGGTACTTGTACACCCCGCGGTCGAACAGCTCCCTGTACATCGATGGTTCGATGCCGTTGCGCACCGCCACCACCAGATTCTTCCAAAGGACATCCGGCGAGGCCATCCACAGCAGGAGCCCCATGGCAAGCACTGCGGTTCCAGCGCCAACGATCGCGAATCGCGCAAGGGAACGCCAATCGCGCTGCACCATGAAATGCACGGCGATGAAAAGCGGAAGGATGATCGCCGTCTGCTTGGTCAGCGTGGCCAGAGCTGCTAGCACAGCGACAGCGGACGATCGCCGCCACGACAACGAGCGACCATCGACCTGTGCCATCACGAGGCAGGCAGCGAGCATCAGGGGCGTGGACAGCGCATCGGAGCGGCCGTAGAAATGCTCGGTGAGCATGGCGAAACCGATGCACGCCAACGCGATGGACAGGCCAACGCTGGCACCGGCCTTTCGGCAGAGCATGAGGACGAGCATGGCCGTGAGCACGTTCAGCGCAAGGGCCAGCACGCGACTCACGTAGAAGAGGCCCTGCGTATCGAGGTGATCGATGCGGCTGCCCCGTGCCGCGCCGGCCACCAGCATGTGATAGAGCGGCGCCAACTGGATCGCCTCGAACGGCGGCTGCTCCGGATCGGAATAGAGCGGACGGCCATCAACGAGCTTCTGCACGCCGTACACCACATTGATCTCGGCACCGCCCAGGTCCACGCGCGGATCGTTCAGCAGTCCAGCCCGGAGAACCAAATGAGCAAGCGTACCGAGCAGCAGCAACGCCACGGCTATACGTCGCACCCAGGTCTCCACGGCTTGCATGGCGCCGAAAGTACCGGGCGCGATCGCACTTGACCGTGCTGGTGTTGGCAACCTTCAACACGCCGTCCACCGCTACCCGCAGCCCCAAAATACCTTCGCGCCCGCCTGCAGCAGGCAGGCCCGCAACCGCAACCATGTCACAGCTCACCACCGAGGACCGCCAGCTCCGTTTCGAGCGCGGCTCCCACAGCGACGCCTTCCTGATCGAGACCTACGAGAAGCTCGTCCTTCCGCGCATCATCGAGGAGAAGATGCTGAGCCTGTTGCGCCAAGGCAAGATCAGCAAGTGGTTCAGTGGCATCGGGCAGGAGGCGATCAGCGTGGGCGCCACGCTTGCACTACGCGACGACGAGTACATACTGCCGATGCACCGCAACCTCGGTGTGTTCACCACGCGCGGGATGCCCTTCGCGAAGCTCTTCGCGCAATGGCAGGGCAAGGCCACCGGATACAGCAAGGGCCGCGAGCGCAGCTTCCACTTCGGCAGCCAGGAGCACAAAGTGGTGGGCATGATCAGCCACCTCGGTCCGCAGATGGGCATCGCCGATGGCATCGCGCTGGCGCATAAGCTGAAGAAGGAGAACCGCTGCACGATCGTCTTCACCGGCGATGGCGCCACCAGCGAAGGCGACTTCCACGAGAGCGTGAACGTGGCGGCGGTGTGGGACCTGCCCGTGCTCTTCATCATCGAGAACAACGGCTATGGGCTGAGCACGCCCAGCAGCGAGCAGTTCCGGATGAAGAGCTTCGTGGACAAGGCCATCGGCTACGGCATCGAGGGCGTGCAGATCGCCGGCAACAACATCCTGGAGGTGTACGACAACCTCGCGAGGCTGGCCGACAGCGTGCGTGAGAACCCGCGGCCGATCCTGGTGGAGTGCATGACCTTCCGGATGCGCGGGCACGAGGAAGCGAGCGGAACGAAGTACGTGCCCAAGGAACTCTTCGAGGTGTGGGGCAAGAAGGACCCCGTGATGAACTACGAGGCGTGGCTGCTGAAGCAAGGCATCCTCAGCATCCAAAAACGGGACGAGATCCGCACCCGATTGAAGGACGGCATCGAGGCGGACCTGAAGCACGCGTTCGAGGAACCGGAACCCACCCCGGTCGAGAGCATTGAAGTAGGTGACGTTTACGCTCCGGCTGACGCGGGCCTCAAGCCGCTGGCCACGAGCCACGAGCTAGAAGCTGGTGGCACGCAGCTAGCGGCTCGCGAGATCCGGATGATCGATGCGATAAGCGAGGGCCTCGCGCAAAGCATGGAGCGGCACCCGCAGCTCGTGCTCATGGGCCAGGACATCGCGGAGTATGGTGGTGCGTTCAAGATCACCGAAGGTTTCGTGGAGAAGTTCGGCAAGGACCGTGTGCGCAACACGCCGCTGTGCGAGAGCGCCATCCTCGGTGCATCGCTCGGTCTCAGCATCAAGGGCATGAAGGCCATGATGGAGATGCAGTTCGCCGATTTCGTCAGCGAGGGCATCACACAGATCTGCAACAACCTGGCCAAGATACACTACCGCTGGGGGCAGAACGCCGACGTGGTGGTGCGCATGCCCACCGGCGCAGGCGTAGGCGCGGGGCCCTTCCACAGCCAGAGCAACGAGATGTGGTTCGTGAAGACGCCCGGGCTGAAAGTGGTGTACCCGAGCAACCCCTACGATGCGAAGGGCTTGCTCATGACCGCCTTCGACGATCCGAACCCGGTGATGTTCTTCGAGCACAAGGCCATGTACCGCAGCATCAGCGGCGCCGTGCCCGAGCAGCCCTACAGCATCCCGTTCGGCAAGGCGCGCGTGGTGCGCGAAGGCTCAGCGCTCAGCATCATCACCTACGGCATGGGCGTGCATTGGGCCACGGAGATGCAGAAGGAAACCGGTGTAGATGCCGAGATCATAGACCTGCGCACACTGGTGCCGCTGGATGTGGACACCATCCTCGCCAGCGTGAAGAAGACCGGCAAGGTGCTGCTACTGCACGAGGACACCCTCACCGCCGGTTTCGGTGGCGAGCTCGCTGCCATCATCGCGGAGCGGGCTTTCGAGTACCTGGATGCCCCCATCGTGCGCGTGGCGAGTTGGGATACGCCGGTGCCTTTCGCCATCCCTTTGGAACAAGGCTCCCTGCCGAAGGGGAGGTTGAAGGAGGCGGTGGAGAGGTTGGCGCAGTACTGAAGAGCAAGGACATCTACGGTCGCACACGAAGGGTTCCTTCTACGCTGTCACGCCCATCCTGCCTGTTGTCGTTGCTGAGGTGGGTCCTTCGGCCACCGTACTCTAAGCGGTCTTCACCAGTCCCTGCTCCACGCACGATAGCCGGTGCGACCCTGCCGGCAGATCGATCCGGGCAGCGCAACCCGTCTTTCCTTTGTCCTATTCGTAAACCCCACCCCATGCGCCACGCTACACTGCTGCTTTCCGCTCTGGTCGCTTCAGCCACTGCTGCCCAGGATTACCTGGCCAACGATCCCGTGTGGCGCGTGCAATCGGTCTGTGCGGTACCGGTGCCCTGCATCGCCACGGACAGCTACAACTACTTGATCGCAGGCGATTCGGTGATCGGCAACGTGACCTGGACCAAGGTGCGTCGCGAGGGCATGGTCACCTACAACTGGCAGTCCGCGCCGCCGGCGCCGCAGGGTTGCCAGGGCATGAACGTTCCATACGCCGAGGCATACACGCGCTTGATCAGGCAGGAAGGGCGACAACTGCGTATCTGGACCAACGACAACGATGAATTGCTCCACGAGTTCGACCTCGTCGTGGGGCAGACGCTGCCCCTGAGCTACACCAACTGGAATGAGGACATCACGGTGGTGGCCGTGGATAGCGTTCTCATCGGCACGGAGATGCGCGCGCGCTACGAGCTCAGCAACAGCTGGGCCGTGTACTTGATCGAAGGCGTCGGAAGCGTTCACGGCCTGTTCGAGCCCCTCTCCAACTTCCTCGAGTGCGGCTACGCGCTGGAGTGCTTCGGCCTTGGCGCAGAGAGCTACTATCCGAGCTCCGGGGGAAGTTGCTGGCTCCCGTTGGCCATCGAGCATCCCCGTCCCATCCCGGAACGGTCCTTCTCACCGAACCCGGCGGGCGCCATGGTCTTCTTCAAGCCTGGTCCCCATCCATCGGAGCGGATACACGTGCGAGACGTGAGCGGCAGGGTCGTTCTGCAGCTACAAGCATCGGGCAATGCCGCGTTGGATGTGAGCGGTCTGCCGGAAGGCTGTTACGCCGTTTCCATCGGGGACGCTGCGCCGCAACGCTTGATCGTGGCGCGTTGAGGGGTGCCGGCACCGTTCGCCAACTTCGCGTGATGACCAGGCCGCTCGTCCTTTCCGCCGGAATCCTCCTTGCGGCATCCTGCCACAAGCCGAAGGAACCCATTTCCCGTGGCGCGTACCATGTAGAGAACCGCACAAGCGATGTGCTCCGCATCGATGCGACCGGGCACCATGGCGATGTCGACCTGCTCACGGACAGCATCCAATCGGAAGCGAACGCACTGATCATGATCGTGACCGAGGGGTCGGGCGGGCATATCATGCCCAGCAATTTCCTGCGAGAGCTGATGATCAGTTCAATTGATAGCACCGGTGCTTCCATACTGGTCTATAGCGGCGTGCGGGACGCGGATTGGCAGCGCACGGGCCAGAGCCAGGACCGCACGGACCTATTGCTCGTGATTGAATGAGGGCCCAGTCCCCATTCGCCCTGATCGTCCAGGCGCCATTCTCGGCGCGTGGAAACACCTCGGCAACGGCAGTGGCAAAGCCCGCGATCAGGCTTTGGTGAACAACGGAAGCACGGTGCCTTCGCGAAGCGCGTGGAGGACTATCCATGAATAGATCTTGAATGGCCTTCCGTTCCTAGGGACTCTGCAATTGGAACCTCCGGGGCTGTTCATGGACGTGAGTGTTGCCCCTTGGGACGGAAGAGGCCGTTGCCCCAGCATAGGCCGTACTCCTACTTTGGTGCTCCTGCTGGCTACCCGCTCCTGCGGATCTGCAATCCGTGGCTTCTATTGCTGCGCCTTCTTCCGCTCCTCTAGAGCTATCCGAGCAACGTCAGCAAAGAGCGGATTGCCGCTAGCAAGAAGGTAGTGCTTGATGAACCAATCGGGGATAGCCTTGAGGTTCCAGGACCACACCCTCGCCTCCGCTAGTTGTTTAACCTCGGCAAAGACAACAGGTTCAGTGCCCGAATTATCGAAGACGAACCCGTGATAGCAAGTATTCAGCGCTGGCAGCATCTGTTTCAACGCAAGCGCATAGCGCTTCTCGATGCGGTCCTCTGGGACATCATGCCCGCCCTGAAGCACACGTGTGCGAACACGGTCCTTATTGATCTCAGGCGAGTTGGTGGCGATGAAGTACAAGTAGGTCTTGAAACCGAGCTTCGCAGCGGTGTTCATCAGTGTCAGTTTCGAAGGGTGGCTGAACACCGTCTCAAACGAGAACTTCTTCCTGTGCTTCAACATCAATTCGCACAGGTATGCTGTAAGCAGTTGAGCGTACTGATCGGCCAATGCCGCATCCTTCAGCACGATGGTGTGCCTGATGAATCGGCACCCGCTCTTGAAGGCATTCAAGTCGAACTCCCCCTGCAGCAGGCCAGATCGAACGGCGAAGGAACTCCAACCCATCCGGCTCCCTCTGACCTTGAAGGTCCGAGCCAAGTCTATCTCACCTGCCGTTCGGAGAGTCTTCGCGATATCGTCGGGGTTGATATAGATGCCCAGGTCTACGGGCCTACCTGCGATCACCGTGTCCTTAACCTGCTGGTACATGGTGCTCTTCCCTGAACCATTTGGTCCGGCGAATACGCGCATCCGAAGGTTCCGAGCCATGCTCAGGCAGCCGGGACCACGAGTCGCTCCAACCGCTTCACGCGCTTCACGACCTGGCCCTCCTTGTTCACCATCACCAACCAACCATCTTTCTCGATCATGATGGTTTTGCGAACAGCGAACGCCTGACGTGCGGCCTTCTTTGTCGCTTTCTTGAAGGCAACGTTCATCGCCTCTCCTTCGGAGGAGAGCTTCTTTCGTGTGATGACTTTCTCTTTAGCGGCCGCCATGAGCCAAAGATAGGTTCATCAATGAGCCTGTTCCTTGCTCGTCGGCAATCTGGCGAGACGCCCACCGCCCATTTCCCTCAGCCCGGCAATCCCCCTACTTTGGTGCTCCCGCCTTTCCTAGTTGCACCGCATGCACGCTCAAGTTCTCATTCGTTCGCTCTGCCTGGCCTCGATCATCTGCTCGGCATCCGCCCCCGCCAACATCGTCCTCGTCCAATTCAACAGCGCGTGGAAGTACCTCGACGATGGCAGCAACCAGGGCACGGCCTGGCGCGCTTCGGTGTTCCCGGCGGAGAGCACCTGGGCCACGGGCTTCGGCGAGTTCGGCTATGGCGATGACGACGAGCGCACCGTGGTGAGCTACGGCCCCAATGCTTCCGCCAAGCACATCACCACCTACTTCCGCAAGAGCTTCAACCTGGCGAATGCTGCGGCCTTCTCCGGCTACCAACTGCAGTTCCGCCGCGATGATGGCCTGGTGATCTACGTGAATGGCGTTGAGGTGGCGCGCAACAACATGCCCACCGGGACCATCGGCTACACCACGTTGGCCTCGACCTCAATCTCCAGCCCGGCCGAATCCGCGAACAATACCGTCACCATAGCATCGTCGTTCTTCCAATCCGGCACGAACGTGATCGCCGTGGAGGTGCACCAGAACGCAGCGAGCAGCAGCGACCTCACCTTCGACCTGAAGGTGGTCGGCGTGGATACGGGACCGAGCCTCACGCGCGGCCCTTACCAGCACATCGTGACCTCGAACAGCTTCGTGCTGAAGTGGAGGACCGCCACCGAAACCAATGCGCGCGTGCGTTACGGCACCACGACCGGCGCGCTCGATCAAGTCACCAATGTCTCGGCCAGCACCTTGGATCATGAAGTCACCGTGACCGGCCTTCAGCCTTCGACCACCTACTACTACGCCATCGGCACCAGCAGCGGCGACCTCGAAGGCGACGACGTGGAGCATTTCGTGCGCACAACGCCATTGCCTGGCGTGGCCGAGCCGATCCGCATCTGGGTGCTCGGCGATCACGGCACGGCCAACGCGGATCAGCGCCGCGTGCGCGATGCCTACCTGAACCACATGGGCAGCACCACGGCGCAGGCGTGGCTCTGGCTCGGCGACAACGCCTACGAATCGGGCACCGAAGCCGAGCACCAGCCCGCAGTGTTCGAGAACATGTACGAAGCCACGCTCCGCACCACTCCCTTGTACCCAGCACCGGGCAATCACGATTATTACTCCGGAGCGGATGCCACCACGGGGACGGGTCCGTATTTCGATCTCTTCGCCCTGCCGAGGAATGGGCAGGCCGGTGGAGTCGCATCGAATAGCGAGGCCTACTTCTCCTACGATGTGGGGAACGTGCACTTCATCTCCTTGGACAGCTACGACAGCCCACGCTCACCGACCGGGGCGCAGGCCGTCTGGCTCACGAATGACCTCATCGAAGCCCGCAAGCGCAGCGAATGGATCATCGCGTACTGGCACCATCCGCCTTACAGCAAGGGTGCGGATGATTCGGACGACCCGGCCGCGAGTGGCGGCCTGCTCAAGGACATGCGCGAGAACTTCCTGCCGGTACTGGAAGCCGGCGGAGTGGACCTGGTGCTCGGCGGGCACACGCACAACTACCAGCGCTCGTTCCTCATCAACGGGCACCACGGCATCTCCACCACCTACAACACGGCCACCATGGGCCTGAACACCACCAGCGGCAGCGCGCTGGGGCCGGGTGCGTACCAGAAGCCCGGAGATCTTGCACCACAGACAGGCACGGTGTACACGGTGTGCGGGGTCTCTGGGAAGAAGGAATCAGGTGGCACGCTGAACCACCCTGTCATGCACATGAGCACCGCCGCTCACTTGGGATCGATGGTGATCGACGTGAACGGCACCTCTTTGCAGGCCATCTTCCTCAACGACCACGGTACCATCGTCGACCGCTTCGATATCGTGAAAGACCCCACGCACGTGAAGCTTGCCGCCAAGGTCATGCTCGAAGGCGCGTACGACGCGGGCTCCGGATTGATGCGCGATGACCTGCGCGCTGCCTCGCTGATCCCGCTCTCGCAGCCGCACACCGGCATCTTCCCGCTCGTAGGCGAAGGTGGCCTGGGCACCGTTGCGGCACCGGTGCTCGCCGTCTCCGGGCCGAACGCGATCGTGGACTGGGTCTTCGTGGAGCTGCGCGATAAGGCCGCGCCATCCACCGTGCTCGCCTCCCGATCCGCGCTGGTGCAGCGCGACGGGGACATCGTGGATACGGACGGCGTCTCGCCGCTGCTATTCACGGCTCCTGTCAATCAGTACCATGTGGCCGTGCGGCATCGCAACCACCTCGGAGCGATGACAGAGCAGCCCGTGTTCCTGAACCGCGATGCGTTGACGCTGGATTTCCAGAGCAGCACAATGGCCACGTGGGGAACGGATGCGCGCAAATCCGTCAATGGTGCCATGGTATTGTGGGCCGGCAACAGCGCGGTGGATGGCCTGTTGAAGTACACCGGAGAAGGGAACGACCGCGACCCGGTGCTGTTCCGCATCGGAGGCTCGGTTCCCACGAACACGGCGCAAGGCTATGAGGCCACTGATATAAACCTGAACGGTGAGGTGAAGTACACCGGCGAGGCCAACGACCGAGACCCGATCCTGGTGAACATCGGCGGATCGGTGCCCACGGCGACGCGGGTGGAGCAATTGCCGTGATCGGACGAATACGATATTCGTTGCAGAATAGGCTGTTCCGTCATCACTCTATCCGCTGGCTGCATGGCACCTGACCCCCTCTTCGAGCAACGGATCCACGATGCCCTTATCGCCGAAGGCGCCAAGCCCGAGCACAAGAAGATGTTCGGCGGCGTGGCCTTCATGGTGAAGGGGCACATGAGCGTGGGCATCACCAACAAGGGCGATTTCATGGCGCGCTTCAACCCGGAGCGCCACGATGAGGTGCTGCAATGGCCGGGCGCCAAGCCCATGACCTTCGGGCATAAGAACATGAAGGGCTTCGTGTTCGTGGACGCCGATGCCGTTGGTGACAAGCGCTCGCTGGGCCGGTGGGTGAAACTCAGCCTCGCGCACATCGGCACCTTGCCCGCCAAAGGCGCCAAGAAGCCGATGAAGAAGACCGTGAAGGCCGCGCCGAAGAAGACCATCCGCTCCCGATCGAAGTAGAATCCGACAAGACCATGAGCAAGCCAATCGCCCCACTCCTACTCGGGCTCCTGACCTTCCCTTCGAGCGCCCAACTGGTGATCAACGAAGTGGACTACGACCAGCCCGGCACCGACAACGCCGAGTTCATCGAGATCCTGAACACCGGCCCTTCCGTGCTCGATCTCTCGAACCTGAGCGTCGTGATGCACAACGGCGCATCGGGCAGTGCGGCCGAATACGCAAGCCTGAGCAACGGGGCTTGGCCCGTGCTCGCCTCAGGCTCATTCTTCGTGATCTGCGCCAATGCCAGCACGACGAATTGCAACGCCGTCGTGAGCCCCGCCACGAACCTGATCCAGAACGGTCCCATGGACGCCATCGCATTGGTGTGGACCGAGAATCCAACTCCGCTGGTGATGGACGTGCTCAGCTACGCTGGAACACTGCCGGGCCAGGCAGAGGGTGCAGGCTCTACCAACGAGGACACCAACCTCGCGAACGGCATCAGCATCGGCCGCTATCCTGATGGAACGGATACGCAGGACAACAACACCGACTTCCAGCGCATGTGCAGCACACCGGGCACGACCAACGTGATCGATCCCTTGGCCTGCGACATCGACATATCAGTGCTCGAGAACAGCTCGGAGAACTCGACCTTCATCGTTATGCCAACGCCCGATGGCCAAGGCTTGCTCGCCTTCGACAGCAACCACGCATCGGAACCGATCACCTTCCAGTTGCTCACGGCCCATGGCGCGCTCATCGCAGAGCGCGAAGCCGATTCACCCCGCGCCTCGTGGCACATGGACCTCAGCGGGCTGCACGGGCGTTTGCTCTTGGTGCGCCTCAGCACACCCACGCGCCAGGAGCTGCGCCGCTTCATCCTGCCCTGACCGCACCGGTGCAGCGCGAACCGGGCAGCACTTCCTGCTGCGCTGGGCTGAAGCGCGATGGCTACACTTGTCCCATGATCCGCCACGCACTCCTCTCCTTCCTCGCACTGCCGCTTCTGCTGCATGCCCAGCAACCTGACCTGAAGGCCCTCGACGCCTATATCGCCGATGCCCTCATCAGCTTCGATCAACCCGGCCTCGCGGTGGGCATCGTGAAGGACGGGCAATTGGTGTTCGCCAAGGGCTACGGCAAGCTCGACATCGACAAGCCCGAGCCCGTCACCCCGAACAGCGTGTTCTATTGCGCAAGCATCAGCAAGGCGTTCACGGCGTGCGCCATCGGACTGCTCGCCGATGAAGGCAAGCTGAGCTTCGATGATCCCGTGCGCAAGCACTTGCCCGCCTTCAGGACGCCCGACCCCTTCATCACGGAGCAGATGACCATCTCGGACCTGCTCTGCCACCGCGCCGGTTGGGGCACCTTCGATGGCGACCTGCTCTGGTACGGCACGGCTTACACGCCCGATGAGATCCTCGCCCGTCATTCAAGCGAGCCCTTCACCTATCCCTTCCGCACGCAGTTCGGGTACAGCAACCTCATGTACATCGCAGCTGCGCGCGTGGTGGAGCAGGTGAGCGGCATGAGCTGGGACCAGTTCATCACCACGCGCATCTTCAAGCCGCTGGGCATGGAGCGCAGCCGCGTGGAGACCGCCGACCTGGCCGGCATGAGCGATGTGGCCTTGCCGCACGTGCGCAAGGGACAAGGGATCCGACATCGCCGCAGAAGAGCATGCCTTACCAGGCGCTGCGCGGAGCCGATGGCGCCTGCGGGGTGCTCAGCACGGTGAACGACCTCGCCAAGTGGGATGCGATGTGGGCCGATGAGGGCAAGGCGAAAGACAAGGCGTTCCTCAGTCAGGCCAGCTACAACCGCATCACGGCCATGCACCTGCCCATGGGCGGGCGACGCGATGGCGCTGCGCTCGGCTGGTTCCTTGAATCGGACCACAACGAAACGGTGATCACGCACAGCGGCGGCATGCCGGGCTTCATCCTCAACCATGCGGTGGCGCCCGATAAGGACCTCGCGGTGATCTGCCTCGGCAACGGCGAATCGTACAGCGTGTTCGCCATCACCGCCGAGATCCTCGACCTCTACCTGGGCGATGGCAAGGCCGATCCGGTGGCCGACATGCTGCCTCGGCTCGCCAAGCGCCAGGAGCGCGAAGCCAAGCGCGTTGCCGATCGCCTCTCAGCGCGCACGCCGAAGACGAAGCCCTCGCTGCCCGCTGCGGCATTCACGGGCACCTACACCGACAAGATCTACGGCGATGCGGTGATCACCGAGAAGGACGGCAAGCTCTCCCTCTCGCTGAAGCCCGCGCCCGAGCTCTTCACCGGCGGGCTCTCGCATTGGCACTTCGACACCTTCCAGTGGCAGCACCAGGACCCCTTCCTCGAGCCCGGCTACATCACCTTCAGCTTCGATGCCGACCACAAGGTCAGCGGATTCCGGATCGAATTGCACAGCCCCGATTTCCATTTCCACAAGCTCGATTTCAAACGGAAGGGCTAGTGGGCAACCGGCGGGAGTGCCGCTGGACACTATCCTTGCGCAAGCGAAGAATCACGGCATGATCGAGATCGATTGCTCGGAACTGAAGCGGATGCGCGCGAGCGGGACACCGCACCAGCTCATTGATGTACGCGAGCCCTATGAAGCCGAGGCGTGCAGCATCGGCGGCACGCTGATCCCTATGGGCGAGGTGGTGGAGCGGCTGGATGAGATCCGGCGCGATGTGCCCGTGATCCTCCATTGCAGGAGCGGCAATCGTTCGGCCGCTGTGATCCAGGCCCTTGAATCGCGCTACGGCTTCAGCGGACTGATGAGCCTCAAGGGCGGCATACAGGCGTGGAGCGCGGAGGTGGAACCGTTGAATTGCGATTGACATGATGAATCTCCGCGAGCGGGTGAAGCTCTTCTTGAAAGGGATGTCGATGGGCGCTGCCGATGTGGTGCCCGGGGTCTCCGGCGGCACCATCGCCTTCATCTCCGGCATCTATGAGGAACTGCTGCGCTCGATCAAGGGCATCGGCCCGGATACGCTCAAGGCCTTGCGGCAAGGCGGGCTCAAAGGCGCGTGGCAGCAGGCCAACGCCGACTTCCTGGTCACGCTCGTCGCAGGCATCGGCACCAGCATCCTCCTGCTCGTGCGCCCCATCACTTGGGCACTGACGGAGCATCCCGTGCTCATCTGGGGCTTCTTCTTCGGATTGATCGCGGCCAGCGTTTGGCTTTGCGGCATCCTGGTGAAGCGCTGGGGTGCTGGGCCTGTCGTTGGCCTCCTGATAGGCGCGGGCATCGCGCTCTACATCGGGTTGGCTGAGCCGGGCACCGCGAGCGACACCTTGCCTTACTACTTCATGGCCGGCGCCATCGCCATCTGCGCCATGATCCTGCCGGGCATCAGTGGGTCGTTCATCCTGCTGCTCATGGGCGCCTACCTGCCCGTGATGACGGCCGTGAAGACCTTCGATCTACCGGTGATCGCTGTCTTCGGAGCGGGCTGCCTGTTCGGGCTCATGGCCTTCTCACGCCTGCTCAATTGGATGTTCCAGCGCCACCACGACCTTACCGTGGCCACCCTCACCGGCTTCCTGCTCGGTTCGCTCTACATCGTTTGGCCGTGGAAGCAGGTGCTCAGCACGCGCGTGGTGCACGCTGGCAGACCCGATGAGCACCTGGAGCCCTTCATCACGCGCAGCGTTTGGCCGGGCGACTACGCCACCATCACCGAGATCGACACCGCCTTGGGCATCACCGCGAAGGACCCGCACATACTAGGCGCCGTGGTGCTCGCGTTGGTCGGCGCATCGCTGCTGCTCGTGCTCGAGCGATTCGCCCCTCCGCGCGCATGATCCGATACGGCCTCATCGGCAAGCCCCTCTCCCACTCCTTCAGCCAGCGCTACTTCACGGAGAAATTCCAGCGCGCGGGACTCGCCGATCACCGCTACGACCTCTTCGGGATCGAGCGCGCTGAAGACCTGCGCACGCTCATCGCCGCCACGCCGGGATTGCGCGGATTGAATGTCACCATCCCATACAAGCAGGCCGTTATGCCGTTGCTCGATGCCATCGACCCCTTAGCGGCCGCAGTGGGCGCCGTGAACACCATCAAGATCGAAGGCGACCGGCTCACCGGATTCAACACCGACGTGGAGGGATTCCGCCAGACGCTGCTCCCGCTCCTGAACAAGAAGAAGCCGCGCGCACTGGTGCTGGGCAGTGGCGGAGCGAGCCGCGCGGTGGCTTTCGCGCTGCGCGAGCAAGGCATCAAGTTCCGGGTGGTGAGCCGCAGCCGGGAACGCGGTGACATGACCTATGACCTGCTGGAGCCCATCGTGGTGGATGTATGCACGCTCATCATCAACACCACGCCGCTGGGCATGCACCCGGATGTAGAATCGATGCCGCCGATTCCGTACGAAGCCATAGGGAGAAAGCACGTGCTGATCGATCTGGTGTACAATCCGGTCGAGACGGGATTCCTGAAAGAAGGGAGGAATCGCGGCGCCGTGATCGCTAATGGGCTCGACATGCTGCATGCTCAGGCTGAAGCGAGCTGGCGGATCTGGAACGGGGTCTAGATCTGCCCGGGAGCCTGACCATCGAAGCTGCCATCGTAGCGCTTGCGGAAGGTGGTATGCACGCGGGATGAGACCAGGAAGTACGGAATCCAGATGGCAGCACCGATGAATGCGCGCACCACATCCTTCGCACCATAAGCCTCACCAGTAACCGCCCGTAGATCGAAAAAGTCGTAGGCCATAAGGTCGATGAACAGATTGAGGAAGTTCATCGCATAGAACAGCACCATGATACGGGGCAAGCTCGTCCGTCGGCTCCAGAAGAGAAGGTTAGCCAGTATGCACACGGTAAGAACACCGATGTTCATAGCCTGCGAGAAGTAGCAATAGAGCTGATACAGGCTCGGATCTTCAACCGCCACATAGCTCGCATACACGGGGCTGTAGATGAAGTCGGGCCAATCGCTCAGCAAGTCGAACATCACCCTGAAAGGGCTCAGGATCAATCCGATCGCAGGCAGCACCATCCACCCGCCAATGGCTGTCGTCGGCATGCCAAGTGCGTCGGCTTTGCCTGGGGGGATCGAACCGATATAGCACGATAGCGCCCCAGATCGCCAGGGCGACGAAGAGGAGGATCGCGGCGATTGCCCAGCGTTGGCGCACGATCAGCCCGTCAACCTCGCCGCCATAGGTCAGCACGAATCCCAGATCATCCATGATCTGCTCTTGCTGGTCATGGAAAGCTGGAGAATCCTCTGCAGCTACGCTCAGGCTATCCGAGCTGTAATAGAACTCGGCGAGAACGGTATCAGCAAAGGCCCGCGTTGCCTGAGTGTATTGTATTCCGAATCCGTTGATCTCCTTCGGCTGGATTTCAACGGACCACGGCTCCGGCATCTTGAGGATGATTCGCTGCCTCACCTCGAATGGGTAGCTGAGTGCAATTGGGGTGGCCCGGAACCGGACGTTGCTCGTGAACACGACGTCGCGCAGGTAGGTGGCCTCCGCATTGAGCACGTAAACCCCTGTGCTATCGGGGCCTTCCCACAGGTCCATCAGCGAATAGCGCTCAGCGACCTTCAAGATGTTCGCAGTCGGATCATCCGTGACTTTAATCGGACCCAAGGCGGTGGCCCCGCCGTACTGCCTGCTGTAGAAGTCGAGGTAGCTCTTGCCGACCTGCGCCAGGCTGTTGCCGGCCAAGTGCGCACGTTGCATGTCGGCCTGCTGGCCACGGTAAACAGTGAGTACATCCAGAATGGCCCCGCCTCCGATCGAGTCCAAGGTGAAGCGCTCTTCCAATTCCACCGCACCCCGGCGCAGGTACGGCAGGGCCGACCATCCGCTTCGCTTCTCATCAAGTACCAATCCGTATGCGAAGTCCGGTACGGTGCGCTCCTTCAGCGATCCCATGCCATGGGTTCGAGTTGGATCGATCCAGTACTCCTGGCCGGCATGCCTGAGGAGCACGACGCAGTGATCGAAGAGGCCGGGTCTGGGAAGGCTTTGCGGCAATCGACGGCCTTCGTTGGTGTTCACCAGTGCAGGCCACGCTTCAACGCCGATTGCATTGAGCAGCGTGACCAGTAGGAGCGACTGGTCCTTGCAATCACCGAAGCGCTGGTGGAGCACCTGAGCGGGCGGATGCGGCCTGTATGCGCTGATGCCGTCCTCGAGGCCGAGATAGCGAACCTCACGCTGCACCAGGTGCACCGCGCTATCAATCCGCGCGAGCGGGTCGCGTACGGACTTCAATTCCCTGACAACATCGGCCAACTGCCCGCTAAGGCTGCGGTCGATGTCATAGAGGCCGATGGCCCATTGACGCAGGTCCTCCAGCGTCCCAAACTCACTCACTTCGAGCGATGGGAAGGTCCGGTGCCAGCCCGGCGTCCGGTCTTCCGACCGGGTGCATGGCACCTGCGCTCGGTCCCACATCCATTCCTCCGCCCCAGCAAGCGAGAGCACTTTGCGCAGGCCCGCAACATCATGCTCCCTGTAGTCGACTGATCGATCAGTGGGAATGACCAGTCGAACGCGATCGCGGCCGATAGGCACACCGTACCCCATCTGGTAATGGGCACTGAACCTGCCTTGGTGCGCAGGGTTCTCGCCCTTGGTCGTGTATAGTTGGTCAATCAAATCCCCTTTCCGTACACCAGGCAGGTCAACCACTATCGTCCGATTCTCATCATAGAGGTGCATCGCAAGATCGGGCTCCTGTTGCAGTACCCGAACGCTTGATGGCGTTGCGTGCAGAATCACCGCCCCGTCGCGTATCACAGCGATGTGATGGATGACTAAGCGCTGGTAAGAAGGGTCGATCCGTATCGACACCTGCGACCCATTCTGCACCCCTTCTGACGAGGTCAGCCGCGTAACCAATCGGAAGCAGAACTCATCTCGGCCAAGATGCGATTGCCTGTCCTGTAGCAGGAACTCCTCTCCCCGCTCGTGCAAGAAGTATCCGAGATGGCTAGTCCATCAATGTTGAGCAAGTCCACCCAATCAGGTGGCGGCCCGAACCGATAGATCTGCGCCGAAACGCTCAATATCGATAGGCAGGCCAAGGAAGCGACCCAACGCAAATTGATCATGGCGGAAGGTAGAATTCCAAGTGATCGAGAACGTTGCATCCGTTCCGTGCAAGCGTTCTGGTGGAGGAATCCGGTTGAATCAACGCAGGTCCTTCAGGTCAAGCCTCACGTACTCGCTGAGCACCTCGGTGTTGCGGGCCACTTCGATCCACTCCACCTGGTCCCAGCCCAGGCGCATCCACACTTCGCAGAAGAAGCCATCCATGCGGTACAGATGGACGCGATGGCCCCCATGAACCCGCGATCCGAGGTACTCGCCCTCCGCACGCACCGCATCCAAGCGGCGCACGCGATCCAGTCTGATGAATTCGGCCTCCAGCATGATCGAGTCACTTACTGAGCGCGCGAACCACCATGACCGTCACGCACAACAGGAAGAGCAGGATGCTGATCCGGTTGATGCCATGCATGAAGCGGAGGCTGTAGTCCGGGTTGGACTTACCGAAGAGCGTGAGCGGATTCAGGTAGTAGAACAGGCGCTTGAGGAACATGTTTGGCCGGGGTTGGAGGTTCGGGGTTGCAGCCTGAAGGTTGAGCAGGTTCGGGCTTGCAGGTTGAAACAACGAAAGGCTGAGGGTTGTTCCGATGCTCGAAAGTAGCGTCTCCGGTGGCTGAAGCGATCATGAACACCAACTGACTCCTGCATGCGCGAAGGGCCAACCCTCAACCGTCCTTCTGGAAGAAGGCTCAATTCTCAACCCGCGCAACCCACATCGCTCACACCCGCGCCAGCTTCCACCGGCCGCGCTGGAAGAGCATGCCGCTGAGCACCGCGAGGATGCTCTCGCTGATGGCCACTGAAGCGAAGACGCCCGCTGGACCCAAACCAGCGATGATGGCGAGCAGGTAGGCCAGCGGTATCTCGATGGCCCAGAAGCAGATGGCATTCAGCCAAGTGGGCGTGAGGCTGTCGCCAGCGCCATTGAACGCTTGCGCGAGCACCATGCCGTAGCCGTAGAAGAAGTAGCCGCAACTCACGATGCGAAGGGCCGTGATCGCCGTGGCATCGGCTTCCGGGCTCTGCGCGAAGAACGAGACGATCCACGGTGCACCGATCCAGAAGAACAAAGTGACCAGCACCATGAACACCATGTTGTAGTGCCCGCAGAGCCATACGCTGCGCTGCGCGCGGTCTGGCTGCTGGGCGCCAAGGTTCTGACCCACGAGCGTAGCGGCTGCATTGGCCATGCCCCAGGCGGGCAACAGCGCGACAATGATCACGCGCACAGCCACGGTATAGCCGCCCACGGCAGCCGTCCCGAAATCGGCCACGATGCGCACGAGGAAGATCCAGCTCGCACTGGCAATGAGGAATTGCCCGATGCCGCCGAGGGAGACTTTGATGATGTTGCCCAGGATCGCAGCAACAGGTCGCAGATCGGGCAGGACCACGGCAAAGGCACCGCCTGCCTTGAAGAGGTTCCAGAGCAGGTAGCACACACCGATGCCTCGGCCGATGGTGGTGGCCACGGCGGCGCCTTGGACGCCGAGATCGGGGAACGGACCAATGCCGAAGATGAAGAGCGGGTCGAGGATGCAATTGATGCCGTTGGCGAGCAGCAGTGTTCGCAAAGCGATGCCCGCATTGCCCGCACCGCGGAACACGGCATTCATGGCAAAGAGCAAGGTGACGACAAGGTTGCTGGCGAGCATCAACCGCGCGTAGGGCACCGCGCTCTCCATCACCTCGGGAGCGGCCCCCATGAGATGCAGCAGCTCCGGTGCGAGCAACGCCGATGGCAAGGCCAGCGCGACGCCGATCATGAGTGCCAGGAACAGGCTCTGCCCGGCCGCCACGCGCGCGGCCTCCTTGTCCTTCTCACCGCTGCGCCTCGCCACCACCGCCGTGATGCCCATCCCCAATCCCCAGGCGATCGAGTATACCGGCACCATCAATGTCTCGGTGAGCCCTACAGTGGCCGTTGCCACGTCGCCGAGCTTGCTCACGAAGAAAGTATCGACCAAGGCGAACAGCGCTTCCATGCCCATCTCCAGGATCATCGGGATGCTCAGCAGCACGATGGCGCGGCGCACGCCCATGGCCGTATAGTCGCGCTCCTCGCTGTTGAGGGACTCAAGGAAGATCTTGATAAGCCTGCGGAGCATGAACCGAGAACCGGATGCTCACCGAAGTCGGTGCAGCGAACGGGCGGCGAAGATGGTCAAGGAACCCAAGAGGATGCGCAACAGGATTCGCTCCTATCCGATGCAGGCGCCATTTCACGGCTCGACACGACCCAAGCCAGAAGCCCGCAGATCTTCGATCAGCCGATCGGTGCGAAGGCGCCTGCCCCCGGCGGAGAGATGGTAAGGCGTATCGAAGACCAAGCTATCCGGAACCGCGCAGGCCTCAGGATCGCCGATCACATCAATGCCTTCCGCTATGAGCGCCCGGTGGAGCAGATCGGCCTTCTCACCAGGGAAAACCGAAACCGCCACACCGGGCCAGGTGAGCACCACGCGTGCACCGGCGGATTCAGCAGCAACCTGCAGCCGATTGACCGCTTGCATGAAATCGGGCCCAAGCTCGCCGCTCACAGCCGCGTGCTTCATCTCCGCATCCGCCTTGCGCGGCAAACCCAAGTGGCTGATCAGATCGCCGCGCTCGCTGAAACCGCTCATCCTGTAAACGTCATCCTCGGAAGTGGAATCCCGTCCGATCAAGCTGCGGACCAAGGCCCGCCAGCGCATCACCAAGGCAGAGGCCAGCACCTTCGGCCGCTGCCACCAGGCCATATGCCTTAGCGCTGACGGATATCGATCAACGGCCTGGTAGAGCACATCGTCGATCACCTCTTTACGGTCGAACAGGGTGTATTCCGGGACCACCACCACCAGGTCGCCCTTGCCCAATTGACCCACTACTTCCTCTGTCATGAAGCGCAAACCGAGGCTCGCGTGCACGCCCATGTTCACCACCGGCTTGCAAGCGGCGCGCTCAAGCTCTCCGCTATCGATACTGAAGGCCGCATGGCTGCCACCAACCACCACGAGCTTGGGCGAACCTAGTGCGGCAAGGCGCTGCTCCTTCGCACGCAGCGCCCCGAGGTAATCAACGCGCGTGCCCGGTACTCCCGCCAGCCAGCCCAGCACGAGTGCACAGAGCACCAGGAGGGCGAAAGCCGCCATGCGCAGGAGCAGGTGCAGCGCGATACGCCCCTCAGAACTGGAAATAGATGAAGGCATGTTGCGTGCGCAGGTCGAACCGCGACAAAGTGATGAGCGTGATGAAGAGGTAAAGCGCCCAGCGCACGATGGCGCTATGAGGCAAGGCGGCCAAGGCATGCTCCTGGGTGCGCGCGCGCCACTCAATGGCAATCATGGCGATCAACAGGATCATCTCCTCACGGCCCAAGTGCAGCATGAGCGCTCCTGGGCTTTGCAGCGCATTCGACGCAATGCTCCATAGGTATTGCCCCCCTTCGCTCAAGCTGCTCGAGCGGAAGAGCACCCAAGTGAGCGTGACGATCAGGAAGGTCGACATGATCGCTGGCAGGTCGCGAAGCCCGGGCACTTCAGATAGGGTTCGATTCCTGCCCGTCATCCTTGGCGCACGGGATCCCCCAGGATGCAGCATCCCATGCGCGATGCCCCAACCAACGAAGCTCCAGTTGGCACCATGCCAGAAGCCGCTCACAGCGAAGGTGACCAGCCTGTTCAAGAAGGTCCTGGTGCGCCCTCCCCTGTTGCCGCCCAGCGGGATATACAGGTAGTCCCTGAACCAGGTGCTGAGGCTGATATGCCAGCGGCGCCAGAACTCACCAAGGCTCCTGCTGAAATAGGGATAGTTGAAATTCCGGCTGAGGCTGAAACCGAACAGGCGCGCGCAGCCGATCGCGATATCGCTGTAACCGCTGAAGTCGCAATAGATCTGGAACGCGAAGAAGAAGGCTCCGAAGAAGAGCGTGATGCCCGGCGTCGTGGCCGTCTCACCGCTGAAGATGCCATCGACGACAGGTGCCAGGCCATCGGCCACAGCGATCTTCTTGAAGAAACCCCAGAGCATCTGCCGAAGGCCATCCTTGGCGCGATCAAGCTGCAATGCACGCGGATGCTGGAACTGGGGCAGCAGGTTGGCCGCGCGCTCGATGGGCCCGGCCACCAGTTGCGGGAAGAAGGAAACGAAAGCCGCGAACGCGACGAAATCGCCAGTGGGCGCCAATCGCCTGTGGTAGATATCGATGGTGTAGCTGAGCGTCTGGAAGGTGTAGAAGCTGATGCCCACGGGAAGCACAATGCTGAGCACCGGCAGGTGCGGCTGCATCCCGAAAGCGGCGATCACGTCCGCCAGGCCCTCGATGAAGAAATCGAAGTACTTGAAGAAGCCCAGCAAACCCAGGTTGAGCCCGATGCTCGCACCGAGCAGCCACTTGCGGTGAATTCCCCGTTCCGTGCGGGATATCGCCAGGCCCAGGAAGAAATCGACGGCCGTGCTCAGGATGAGCAGCCCGAGGAAACGCCAATCCCACCATGCGTAAAAGAACCAGCTGGCGAGCAGCACAAGGCCATTCCGCGATCGCAGCGACCGGCAGGCCCACCAGTACACCGCGAACACGATGGGCAGGAAGAGCGCGAAGGCGAACGAGTTGAAGAGCATGGACCGCAGCGAAGGAAAGGCGGAAGGCGCTAGGGCATCATGGCCACTGTTCTTTCCGCCCGATGCGCCGGCGGCCGCGGCACGCATCACGCTTGTTTCCCACCCCGCATCCCAACGGCGCACCACCGGTTGCTTGCCTGAACCAGAATGGACGAATCCGTGGCCTATGCGGTCCCACGTTCGAGCCGCACCGCGATCTTCGCGCCGATGCCTCACGACAAACTCTTCGGCGCCTTCCCGCCCGTCACGCGGGAGCATTGGGAAGCCGTGATCAAGAAGGAACTCAAGGATAAGGACCCATCAACGCTCAATGTGAGCGTGGAGGGCGCCCTGCTCCCACCCTTCCACGTGGCATCCGATGGCGAACCTGCTGGCATTCGGCGGCGTGGCGGGAAGCGCTCGGGAAATGCTTGGCGCGCCGGGATCGAAGCCGGCCCGTGGGAGCCGGATGCCAACGCCCGCCTGCTCGAGGCCCTGATGGGCGGCGCGGATGCCGTGCGCATCACCGGCGACGACATGACCGGCCTGCGCGAAATGCTGAAGGGCGTGCTGCTCGGTGCGATCGACCTGCAGATCCCGCTGGGCTCGCGAGAAGACCTGGAGTGGCTGCTGGCCGAGGCCAAGAAGCAGGGCGTGCCGGATGCGGAGCTGAGCCTTTACCTCTCCTGTCGGACCGATGAACTGGTCGCGGTGAATGAGCGACTTCGTGGTTATCCGCGCGTTCGGCTGGACGAAGTGGATGATCAGCGGCATGGCAACTCCATGACCGCCCTGGCGATCGAGCGTGGCCGCGAGCGCTTGCAGGAGATGATCGGCGCGGGGCTTTCTGTCGATGACGCCTGCGCACGCCTCCAGTTCCGGTTGGTGCTCGGCGACGACCTTTTCGTTGAGGCCGCTCGCTTGCGCGCTTTCCGCGAAGCCTGGGCAGGCGTGGTGGCCGATTTCCATCCCGCGCACGACTGCTCGCACAACACCTGGGTGCAGGCCGTTGTGAGTTACCCCTACCCCGAACCGGAAGGACATTCACCCTACCACAATGTGATCCGCGCCACTCTGCAAGCGACCTCCGGCATTCTCGGTGGCTGCGATGGCCTCACCATCCGCACGCCGAAGCTGCCTGAAGGAGATGCACTAGCCCGCCGCGTGGTGCGCAACATCCACAACCTGCTGCGCGACGAGAGCTTCCTGGGGCGTGTGGCCGATCCCATCGGTGGATCCTACACCGTCGAACAGATCACCTCCACATTGGTCAAAGCGCTGACCGATCGGGAAAGCGCTGCCCAGCCAGCAGCCAGCAGCCAAGAGCCAGTGGCTGGGCTCCCGAACAGAGAAGAGATCCCCCTCAAGTCCTTCTACACGCCCGTCGACACCGAGGGATTCGAGCATTTGAACTACGCCGCCGGCATCCCGCCCTATTTGCGTGGACCCTACGGCAGCATGTACGCCATCCGTCCGTGGACCATCCGCCAATACGCGGGATTCAGTACCGCCGAAGCGAGCAACGCCTTCTACCGCCGCAACCTCGCCGCTGGGCAGATGGGCCTTAGCGTCGCCTTCGACCTGGCCACGCACCGTGGCTACGACAGCGACCACCCGCGGGTGAAGGGCGATGTGGGCAAGGCCGGCGTGGCCATCAGCAGCGTGGAGGACATGAAGATCCTCTTCGACAGTATCCCGTTGGACAAGATGAGCGTGAGCATGACCATGAACGGCGCTGTGCTGCCCATCATGGCCTTCTTCATCGTGGCGGCCGAGGAACAGGGCGTTCCGCCGGAACAGTTGCAGGGCACCATCCAGAACGACATCCTGAAGGAGTTCATGGTGCGCAACACCTACATCTATCCGCCGGGCCCCAGCATGCGCATCGTGGGCGACATCTTCAGCTACTGCGCGAAGAAGATGCCCAAGTTCAACAGCATCAGCATCAGCGGTTACCACATGCACGAAGCCGGTGCACCTGCTGACCTGGAGCTCGCCTACACGCTCGCCGACGGCATCGAGTATGTGCGCACAGGCATCGCGGCTGGCATGCAGGTGGACGAGTTCGCCAACCGCCTCAGCTTCTTCTGGGGCATCGGCATGGACCTCTTCATGGAAGTGGCCAAGATGCGCGCGGGCCGTCTGCTGTGGGCCAAGCTGCTGAAAGAGATCGGCGCCACCAGTCCGAAGAGCCTCGCGCTGCGCACCCACTGCCAGACCAGCGGCTGGAGTCTCACCGCGCAGGATCCGTTCAACAACGTGGCGCGCACCACGGTGGAAGCGCTCGCGGCCGTGCTCGGCGGCACGCAATCGCTCCACACTAACTCGCTCGACGAGGCCATCGCGCTGCCCACCGACTTCAGCGCCAAGATCGCGCGCGACACGCAGCTCTACCTGCAGAAGAACAGCGGCATCACCAAGTGGATCGACCCGCTCGGCGGCAGCTACTACGTGGAATGCCTCACGCACGAGTTGGTGCACAAGGCTTGGGCGCGGATCAAAGAAGTGGAAGAACTCGGCGGCATGAGCAAGGCCATCGAGACCGGTCTGCCCAAGATGCGCATCGAGGAAGCCGCCGCGAAACGCCAGGCCCGCATCGACACCGGCAAGGACAGGATCATCGGCGTGAACTCCTTCGTGACGGAGGATGAGACGAAGATGGAATTGCTCGAAGTGGACAATAGCGCGGTGCGGGAGTCGCAGATCGCGAGGTTGAAGAAGATGAAGGAAGTGAGGGATGAGGGGAAGGTGAAGGAGGCCTTGGAAGCGTTGACGGAAGCGGCCAAGGGTACGAGGTCTATGGTCCAAGGTCCAGGGCCTGATGGTGATTCCCCATCAGGCCTTGGACCTAAGACCTCGGACCAAAGACCTGAGTTCTACAACAACCTCCTCGAACTCGCCGTCATCGCCGCCCGCCACAGAGCCACCCTCGGAGAGATCTCCGACGCTCTTGAGAAAGCCTACGGACGATACAGCGCCACCATCCGCAGCATCAGCGGTGTTTACTCAGCCGAAAGCATGCAGGACCCCGAGATGAAGGAGGCCATGCGCCTCGCCGATGAATTCGCCAAGCAAGAAGGCCGCCGCCCACGCATCCTCGTGGCCAAGATGGGCCAGGACGGTCACGACCGTGGCGCCAAGGTGATCGCCACCAGCTTCGCGGACATCGGCTTCGACGTGGACATCGGTCCGCTGTTCCAGACCCCGCAGGAAGTGGCCAAGCAGGCGATCGAGAACGACGTGCACGTGCTGGGCATCAGCAGCCTGGCCGGGGGCCACAAGACCCTGGTGCCCGAAGTGATCAAAGAGCTGCGCGAGACCTACAAGCGCCCCGACATCCTCGTAGTGGCCGGTGGGGTGATCCCGCCGAACGACTACGACCTCCTCAAACAGGCCGGCTGCTTCGATGTGTACGGGCCGGGGACGCGGATACCGGTGGCGGCGAAGGGGATCATTGAGGCGCTTTCTGCTACGAGGAAATGACTAAACGCCGAATTGCATTCGCTATACTGATCTTCTCTCTTGGATTGGGAGGATCGCTACTATGGCAGATGGGTGTCTTGTCAACCAATACAGTAGTTCTGAAAGCCCTCGCATGCACTTGCCCTGACTATCGCGTTGTTCTCGGGTCGTGGAAACTCAATAGTCCACTTCTCGACACCCTCGATCGATTGGATCGAAGTGAGATATACGTTACTGGCGAACACAACAAGTGGAACGATGACTACCGAACGATGTATGACTACATGGTAGCCAAAGGAGAGGTTGTTGGCATCGACCGCGTATCGGAAGGTGATCGATGGAACCCGAAGGTCAATGTTGCCAAATGGGGGCACATCAGTGAGGTGGATTACTTCATCAGGAAGTGGATATCCCTGATCGGCTTAACCGTTTCCATTCTTTGGCTCTGGACATTACGTAGGGGATAACAGTAGGCTCGCGCATTTCGCGTTAGGGACAGCAGTGGAAAGCCCACAGCGAGGAACGAGCGAGGACTTGTAGCGAATGGCCCGACGGCGCGCATTTGGCGCCGGAACGCCCACCCTCGCACCCTCTCACTCTCTCACCCTTCGGTCCCTCGGCTCCGCCCAAGGCAAGCTCAGGGCGGCACATATAGTGATGCTCTAAGGCATCACTGTTAGCAACTTGTTGCCTATATGATGCTCATGGGCATCATTTAGATGTAACGGAACCAGAGAAAAGGCGTATCATTGTGGGGTGAAAGCCGCGTTATTGAACTGAAACACCGTTTACGATGGCTGCAAGCAACATCAACTGGAAGGGCATGAAGGACGCCGCCGTGGTGGCGCAACTGGGCAAGGAGCTGCGGCGCATGCGGCTGGAGCGCAACCAGAGCCAGGCCGAGGTGGCCGAGCGCGCGGGCTTGGACCGCACCACCGTGGTGAAGCTGGAGGCTGGTCGCGCCGCCACCTTGCAAACCCTGGTGCAGGTGATGCGCGCCATGGATCGGCTGGAACTGCTCGATGCCTTCCACCAGGAGCCGCAGCCCACGCCCTACATGCTGGTGGAGGCCCAGGAGAAGTACCTGAAGAAGCAACGCAAACGCGCGGGGCGCAAGCAGCCGGATGTCCGCCCGCCCAAACCGAAGAGCACATGGTAACGCACGCGACCGTGAAGCTGTGGGGCAAGCCCGTGGGCCTGGTGGTGTGGAACGACCAGCAGCACCGTGCGGAGTTCCAGTACGACCGCACCTTCTCGCGCGGCCGGCTGGACGTGGCCCCGCTGATGATGCCGCTGCGCGAGGCGAACGGCGGCGAGCACGTCTTCGCCTTCGGCAATCTGCGCGACGAGACCTTCCGCGGATTGCCAGGCCTGTTGGCCGACAGTCTGCCCGACCGATTCGGCGATCAGCTGATGAACGCATGGCTGATGAGCCAGGGCCGCCAGCCGGGCACGGCGAACCCCGTGGAGCGCCTGTGCTACACCGGTGTGCGGGGCATGGGTGCGCTGGAATTCGAGCCGGCGCACCACGAGTTGGAGGCCCCGGGCGAATCGTTGGAAGTGGAGGAACTGGTAAAAGTGGCCGGTCAGGTGCTGGACACGCGAAAGCAGTTCGCCACGCGCAAGTCGAAGGGCAAGGAGGAGGCACTGCTGGACATCATCCGCGTGGGCACCTCGGCGGGTGGCGCGCGGGCAAAGGCGATCGTGGCCTACAACGCGAAGACGGGCGAGGTGCGCAGCGGGCAGATCGAAGGGCTGGAGGGCTTCACCTACTGCTTGATCAAGTTCGATGGCGTGACCGCTGACGAGCTTCGTGATCCCAAAGGCTTCGGTCGGATCGAATACGCGTACCACCTGATGGCCGTGGCCTGCGGCGTGGAGATGATGCCTTGTCGGCTGCTGGAAGAGCACGGCCGCGCGCACTTCCTCACCCAGCGTTTCGATCGGGTGCGCGACGCCAAGGGCAAGGTCCACAAGCTGCACATGGCCACGCTCTGCGGCATTGCGCACATGGATTACAACGATCCGGTGTCGTACAGTTACGAGCAGGCGTTCGGGGTGATGCGCCAACTGGGCCTGCCCTACCCGGATGCCGCGCAATTGTTCCGTCGCATGTGCTTCAACGCCATTGCCCGCAACCACGACGACCACACGAAGAACATCTCCTTTCTGATGGACCCGCAGGGCGAGTGGCACCTGGCCCCCGCTTACGACGTGACCTTCGCCTACAATCCCGACAGCCTATGGCTGAAGCAGCACCAGCTGAGCATCAACGGCAAGCGGCTGGGCATCACGCGCGCCGATCTGCTTGTCGTGGCGAAGGAGATGAACATCAAGAAGGCCGATGCGATCATCGACGAGGTGAAGGCGGGCGTGCGAAAGTGGAGGACCTTCGCGAAGAAGGCCGAGGTGAACGCCAAGCAGGTGGAAGTGATCGGGAAGCTGCACTTGACCAAACTTTGACCATCATCGGTTCAAACATGGAACGCCCGGCACATCTTCCGCCTTCATCATTCTTCAAGCGACCGCGGCCAACGGTTGAAGATCCCTTGGTGGTGATGATGAGCGCCTGCCTTGGCGGCATCCATTGCGGGGTGGACGGCAGCACCAACGGCGACCACGCACCCCTGCGTTCGTGGCTGGTGCGTCCGGAAGTGCGGCTGGTGAGGTTCTGCCCGGAGGACTTCTCCTTCGGAACACCACGGATGACGCCCGACAGCCATGGCGGCAACGGCTTCGACGTATTGGACGGCAAGGCCCGTTCGCTAGCGGAGGACGGCACCGACTGGACCGAGGGCATGGTGAAGGCCGCGTACGAGATGCGCGAACGTGCCATTCGCGAAAAAGTGGACCTGGCAGTACTTATGGATGTGAGCGGCGCCTGCGGCAGCACGGTGACCTACCTGGGTTCGCGCTTCGCGACGGACAAGGTTTACCAGCAAGGTCCGGGTGTGGCGGCGGCGGCGTTGATCCGTGCGGGCATCCCGGTGATCTCGCAGCGCGACGACCGCTCCCTACGGATGTTCCGCGACCTGCTCGACGGCACGCACACCCTCTCCGATGAGCGCGACCATTGGGAGAAGGAGTGGTACCAGAGCTACTTCAATTCCTAGGCAGCACCTAGGCCCGGCTTCTATCGGTGGGCCACTGCCGCGGCGGCCAGATTCGCTACGTGCATAGTTCAACCCTCGTTAAGTCATGCTGAAGTGGCCACCACGAAATCGCGGTGGCCTCTAACTGTTCATTGACCAGCGATACGCTCTCGATCACTACTCTTCCATTTGCATCGGTTTCCAATTCTGGTCCTGGAACGCCGAGCTGGGATCGAAATTCGGGCTGTTGCTGAGGATGTAGCTCCCGTCGCCGCGGCTCCAAGCATGATCATATCCGCTGCTGAGCTCCACGCGGCCATTGCTTCCATCGTTCCAGGTCTCCACCTCGCGGATGGCCTTGACGAACTGCGTGTGCTGCCGGTCCTGCGAAGACTGCTGCTGTTCCCAGCTGCGCATCTGCTGGTCCATGGCGCCCATGCGCTCGTTGTAACGCGCGGTGCTGGCAGCCCCCTGGGCCTGGATGTCAGCCATGCGCTGGTTGTGAGCGCGTGTGTTGGCGGCCGTCTGCGCATCGATGGCGGCCATGCGCTGATGATGCATTCGGTCCTGATGCTGGCGCAACTGCGCGAAATAGCCCTCCACGGCCTGTTTCCATTGGGGATTGGTGCGGTAGCTCGATTTGATCGAAGCCAGCACGCGCTCGGCCTCATCTCGGCGGTCGGCCGGAAAGCGAAGGATGCTCCGCTCGCTGGCATTGCTGTTGGTGAGCTGCTGATACTCGCCGGTGTACATGTTCTGCGACACGTTGATCACGTTCAGCACCGAGACGAGCGCGAGCCCTTCGGTGCCATCGCTCCACTTCAGCCGGGCGATGATCGCGCTGGGCTGCAAGGTGGCCTGGCCGCCCCATTGCTCAAAGGCCGCCTTGGTCTGCGCGGCCATGCGCTCCATCTCCCGAGCCACCTCGACGTTCTCCTTCACCTCAGTGATCGTAGCGCCTTGCAGTTCGCGCGTGACCATCACCTCACGCAGGTAGCCGGCGGCATCCATGAGACCGCCCACTTCGCAGCCGCCCTGCTGCGCCTGCATCTGCAGGCTCTGCATCATCATCATATCACTGGCCGAGGACCAGCTGTGATTCGGCAGCACGGTGTAAGAGATGGCACCATCGGGCGACCGCACGCTCCACTTCGCAGCGATCATCTCGCCACGGCACTCGTTCAGTCCCTTCCACGTCACGCCGCCCTCGTAGGCCCAGCCCTTGGGCAGCAGGATGCTGAAGGCCTCGGCGGGCTGCTCGAAACCTTGCGTATCCATGAAGCGCACGCGCTCCAGCACCAAGTAGTCCTTGCCTTCGGTGAAATCCTGCGCTTGGCCTGCTTCGTCGTCCATGGCACTCGTGTTCGTGGCATCCGACCCTGAACCGGCAGAGCAACCGACCAGCACAAGCAAGGAGAAGAGGATGGTGGTACGGACGAGGATCATGTCGGGCGCTTTCGGCAACATCGGGGAGGACCCATGGATGTGAACGGACTTCACAACTTCTTCAAGGCGTACTTCAGCAGGAAGTCCTCCGGCGCCAGCACAGGTTCCTTGGCGAACGACCAGTCGCGCTTGTCGTAGGTGACGATGCAGGTGCAGCCCGCATCGACCGCCGAGAAATACTGGAAGCCATCCTCGATGTCCGTGATCCGCGCATCGGCCATACTGCGCTCCACGGCCCTCGGTCCCATGGTGGTGACCCTCAGTTTCTCCGCCAGCAACGCGATCTTCTTCCGCGCCGGTTTCTTCCCGTTCTTCTTCTCCGCGAAGTAGGCACCGATGGCCAGGCACAGCGGTGACGTGTAGACCTCGAAACGCTTGTCGTCGGCCAGGCTCAGCACGCGGGCGCACGCACCGAATCGCGGGTACTCATTGCAGAGCACCGTGATGAGGACGTTGGCGTCGAGGAAGATGCGCTTGGGGGGCATGGGGGAAATGCTGTCTCACGCAGAGGCGCAGAGAACGCGGAGAAATACAGCCAAGGAACCAACTCTGCGTCCTCTGCGCCCCTGTGTGAGTCTCTCTATCTCTTTCTCCGGCTCGCCAGGGAATCCTTCTTCACATCCCTATCCGCGGCGTTCTTGCGCACATAGGTCGCTTCGCCCTCGGCCACCTGGCTGATCCAATCGCTCACGGGCAGCGCATCCAGACTGCGGTAGCGCTGGTCGGTCACCTTGCTCAGCATGAACTCGATGAGCCGCGAGAGGCTGATGTTGTTCGCCTCGGCGAAGGCCTTGGCCCGTTCGGCCACGTCCGCATCGAAACTGAGGGTGAGCTTGGCGTCCATGGCACGATTGGTTTATACGGCAAACATACGTTCGTATTACGTATGAACAGTAGAGCCTACCAGTCGGAACCAACTACCTCGCCTTCCAGAGAGTGGGCTCGGTGATTAGCCCGCCACCCACGGCGGCTATGTTCCCATTATTCAGAACCTTGTACCAGTGCGTCGCAAACGGAATCAACTCATCCCATTCATCTGAACCATCAGGGTAATGGGCCTTTGATGAAATCACCTCGACCGTGCTGGAAGTCAGAACGCGATGGTCCTCGTAAATCTCGTCACGGTTTGACTGGTCGACATCACACGCGGAATGGATCTCACGGTAGTCCATGATCCGGCCACTGTGCGGATCCAGGGTCATCAGGGAGCTGAACGCGCACACGCCGCCCATCTGAAACCAGCCCTGGTCCGTTTGAATACTATCGGCATCACCTATCAATAGCAAAGCCGCCCAGACCGAATCGCTCATTGCCCAAGTCGTGTCCACGCTGATCTCATTGCGGTCGTATCGCGTGGCTAAGGTGTCGAAGGCCGGATTCTCCCCAATCGTCGGCGCAATATTCACTTGACCACGACCTTGTATGGTGAGCATGAGAAGCCCAACAATTGCAGCGATGGGCTTCATCATCAGATCATCTCATTTTCTGATCTTCTGATCGACCTACCTCCTCATCCCCTGCATCGCCTGCATCTGCTTCATCATGTTGGCCATCTTGCTCTTGTCCCCCATCATCTTCATCATCTTCCGCATCTCCTCGAACTGCTTCATCAGCTTGTTCACCTCTTCGATGCCGCGGCCGCTGCCCTTCGCCAGTCGCGCACGGCGTGAGCCGTTGATCACCGATGGGTTCTTGCGCTCCTCCGGCGTCATGCTCTTGATGATGGCTTCGATGCCCTTGAAGGCATCGTCCGGGATGTCGATGTTCTTCATCGCCTTGCCCACGCCGGGGATCATGCCCATGAGGTCCTTCATGTTCCCCATCTTCTTGATCTGCCCGATCTGCTCCAGGAAATCGTCGAAGCCGAACTGGTCCTTCGCGATCTTCTTGTTCAGCTCGCGCGCGGCCTTCTCGTCGAACTGTTCCTGCGCCTTCTCCACCAACGAGACCACGTCGCCCATGCCGAGGATGCGGCCGGCCATACGGTCCGGGTGGAACTCGTCCAGCGCCTCCATCTTCTCGCCGGTTCCGATGAACTTGATCGGCTTGTCCACCACGCTGCGGATGGAGAGCGCTGCACCGCCGCGCGCATCGCCGTCGAGCTTGGTGAGCACCACGCCGTCGATGTTCAGGCGTTCGTTGAAGGCCTTGGCCGTGTTCACCGCGTCCTGACCGGTCATGGCGTCCACCACGAAGAGCGTCTCCTGCGGGTTGATCGCCTTCTTCACGCGGGCGATCTCATCCATCATCTGCTCATCGATCGCTAGGCGGCCGGCGGTGTCCACGATCACAGCAGTGAAGCCGTGCTGCTTGGCGTGCGCGATCGCGTTCTGCGCGATGCGGACGGGGTCCTTGCTTTCCACCTCGCTGTACACGGCCACGTCCAGTTGCTTGCCGAGTGTCTGCAACTGGTCGATGGCCGCCGGGCGGTACACGTCGCAGGCCACCAGCAGCGGGCGCTTGCCCTTCTTGCGGATGTAGTTGGCCAGCTTGCCGCTGAAGGTGGTCTTACCCGAGCCCTGCAGGCCGCTCATGAGCACCACCGTGGGGTTGCCGCCCATGTTCATGCCGGCGCTCTGCCCGCCCATCAGCTCGGCGAGCTCGTCGTGGGTGATCTTGGTGAGCAGCTGCCCCGGGCTGATGCTCGTGAGCACGTTCTGCCCCAGCGCCTTGGCCTTCACCCGATCGGTGAAATCCTTGGCGGTCTTGTAGTTGACGTCGGCATCCAGCAGCGCCTTGCGGATCTCCTTGGTGGTCTCCGCCACGTTGATCTCCGTGATCTGCCCCTGGCCCTTGAGGACCTTGAAGGCGCGCTCCAGCTTGTCGTTGAGATTCTCGAACATCGAAAAGGAATTGAGGAGCGCGAAGGTAGCGGCAGAGCGGAGCTTCAAGGCTGAAGGCCCAAGCCTCAAGGCTCAAGCCTCGCGCCGTTGAAGCTTGGGACTTCAGCCTTGTGACTTGAAGCTCGTCCTGGGCGTGTCACTTGTTCGCCTTGGATCGGGATATCCGCTCTAATCCTGTTATGGTCCTTGCTATTCGCGATACACCCGGAAACCGAATTTCTCGAAGAACCACCGGTTGAAATCGGCCTGTATTGCCGAGATCGGCTCACGGAGGACGGCCATGATCATTTCTCTGTCCGCACGGAAGATGGGCCCTTCCGATGTCTCCGGCACTTCAGCGTTCCTGTATTCCTCCAGCACAGCCTTCATGACGCCTCGATCCTGGAGATAGAATACGAAGTGCTTTGACAGCGCGTAGTGATAACCCGAAACGCATTCCGGTTCATTGGGCAATCCTCTGAAACGCTCCCAACTCATGCTTATCAGCGTATCGAGCGGCGGTACCGACCAGCCATGGCCCATAGAGCGTCCTGCCCGCAGCGCATCCAACCGGAAGTTGCCCGCATAGTCCTGCACGCCCTTCAGGTCCTCGCCTTTCCACTTGGCATTCTCGAAGCTGGATGCCATGCCTTCATCCAACCAGGCCGGCACGTCACCGATCGTCGTGCGCACCATCAGATGGAACAGCTCATGCTGCATGGTGCCTGTTCGGCCGGGTGTGGCCCGCGCGAACATGGTCATATCGCCGGTGGAGGAATAACCCAGGTTCTCGTTCGGGACCTTCAGGCCGTGAACGTGCAGCGCCAATTTGCGGAGCGAAGCGAGCTCCGGCATGGAACCGACCACGATGTAATACGGCGGATCCTCCAGACCAAAGGCGCGACGATAGTAGGCCGCCACACGTTCCAATTCGGCGTCGATGCTGTCGATCGCGGTCTTCCGCGTATTAAGCGGTGCAACATGTATGAAGCGCTCGCGCACCGTGATCTTGTATCGTCCGGCCATGACCCTGCGCAAGGTGTCCATGCCCGCTGTGGAATCGCCGCGCTGCACGGGTATCAACTTGCTCACCACATCCGTGAGCCGCTCGCTCATGCTGGCTGCTCCTGCCGCATCCCGCTCGGCAACGGTGCGTGAGCATTTGTTGGACCGTCCTTCCTTGCCTTGCACAGAAGCGGGTTCGATCTCCATACGGATGGCGGCCAAGGCCAAGCCTCTGCCCTGATCAGCCACGGTGCGACCGCTCGACCAGCTCGCCTTAGTTTGCAAGAATGATGTCCGAAGCCTGACGGGCATCGCATAACTGTCCAGCAAGTGGTCCAGCCAGGTCATGGCCTTCTCATGGAGACCCGATCCATGCAGCGCAGACGCGATCAAATAGTCGATCGCATAGTTTTTCCCGTAGGCCTCGTTCTTGCGAATGTCTATCGCTTCTTTATACAGCTCACCGTACTGCTTATTCTTATGGAGCGTGAGCAGCCTGTTCATCGGAATACGCAGTTGCGCCTCTGAGCGCAGCGACGCAAACACAAGAACGCCATAGAGCATCCAGCGCGCCTTCATGGTTCAGCGATTTCCTCCACAGCGACGCTACCAGGAGCGATGGCGCGTGTCATCCAGCGGGCGTGCTCCATCGCGTCCATCTTCACTACAGTGGCCGGTTCGCCTTCTACAGCGGGTTCGACCGGAATCAGGTACGGAAGTGGCTTGACCTGCCCGTCTTCGGAAAATGCCGTACCGGTCAATGACCCGAGGGATTGCACTTCCTCATTGCGCCTGCGGATCTCCTCATTCTCCTCCTTGATCCCACGTGCACTAGGATCCATGTATACATCGCGCAAGGAATCCACTGCACTCGTGTGCCTTTTGTTCTCGAATTCGATCTCCGCTTCGATGGCCTTTGAGCGGCGCGGATCATCCGCGACGGATAGTCGACCCAGCACCTCCAAGATGATCGCGTGGCTCGCCTTCTCCTGTTCGATCAAGAGCATCTTCTCTCTGACCCTGTTCTGGTCCGGAGTGCCGTTACCTCGAACACCAGACTCGATCCTTATGCCGGAAAGCGCAGTGATCATCGTTTCGCTTTCAGGCTGCCCTGTCCTACAGGAGTTGCGACTTCGCTCGAAGAGAGCCCGGATGCCGGGCGGTGGTGAATGCTCATCAAGCAGATGCGCCCACCATTTGTTTCGCTTCTCCTCGCAACACTGCGACTTACAGAGGGCCATGGCGATGTAGTAATCGAGGATATAATGATCGCCGATCGATGTGCCATCGCGAAGCGCCTTCGCGCTATCGTGAAGCGCACTGTACTGCCCCGCCTCCAACATGGCTTGGAACGTGTAAACCGGAATGATCGACTTCCCAACCTGCGCTGCGACGGGCAGACAGCCAAGGAAAAGGATCGCGATCAGCAGCGAACGCGGGCTCATGGGTCCTCAACTTCATCTGGATCCACCATGTTGCTTGGGGCCGTTCGGTCCGCTGGTGCAATGGGGCCTGGCTGCACGTTGCTGTCCGCCCCCTCGGATTCCTCTTCGCTTCCCGCGCCACGAGACATCTCTTGTTGAAGCATGGATGCGATATCAAGGCCTCCTCCCTGCCCTTGACCGCTGGTGAGGTAGGTGTTCAGCGGATGCAGGTACAAGGGCCGATCGGTGATGCCGATGTCCGTGTGCTGCATGATCGTCATGCCCATCAGCGCGGTGCCGAGCACACCGAAGATGATCCCCGGCGAACTCGACTTCAGGCTCGCCGTCTTGTCGCCCGTGCCGATGGCCAGGTCACTTTGATCCTCCTTGATGCGGCCGATGATGAACACCGCACCCGCAATGGCCATGATCATGCCGGTGAGGAAGCCGAGATACTTGGTGAAGATGCGCGTGATGATCAGCAGCCCCCCTTGCTGGTAGCGCTTGGTCATGGCCATGTTCTCCATGGCGGTTAGGGCACGCCAGCGCTGCAGGTTCATGTAATCCGCGCCGGTGAGCACGGAGTCATCCGGCTGCTTCTGCCATAGAAGGTGCAGATCCATGGTCTCGGAGCTCGTGATCCGCTCGTTCATGTCACTCACCTGCAGGTAGCTCACTACCGTGAAGATGCCGATCAACAAGACCGGAATGGCGATCATCACGGGCTGTAGCCGACGCAGGAAGGGCTCGGTAGCTCCTTGTTCGCTGCTCATTATCGGTTCGTTCTGTTCCAAGGCCGGTTGTTCAGGCCCTAAGGATAGGCATCTTCCGCGCAACTGCAAGCGGACATCACCGAACTGATTCGTGGTGACATCGAATCAAGAACAGCGAACAACGGCCGCGACCTGGGTCCTATTCGTCCATCAATTCCCATTTCAGACCGGGAATTCGGCTCGCGCGCTGCGCTCGGTCCAACAGTGCCATCAGCCCACCCCTAAGGGCGCGATCACCGGCCATGCTTCTGCCGTGCCTTTGGCGATCAGAACCAGGAGACGAGGCTTGGCTTCCAAGAGGCCACGCCCGGGACTCACCCTTTCGCGCGTCCTATGCCGTCCAGTTCATCATCCTCATCCAGGCTGAACGTCCCGCACCATATCCGTAACCGGGGTTCCAAAGCCGGTGTCCCATCGGAAAACCGCTGCCCATGCCGCGCATCATGACCTGCTGCCTTCTCCCGTTCGCGCTATTGATCGCCCCGCTCGCCAATGGCCAGGGTCACGTGGCCGATCCGTTCAAGACCGAAGCGGACGCCTTCCTGCGATCCATGGTCAAGGAACTCGGCATCCCTGGTCTTGCGGTGACCGTAGTGAAGGATGGCAAGGCCTTGATCGCCGAGGGCTACGGCATGGCCGATCTGGAGAACAAGCGATCGGCCGACGGGGCCACGTGCTACTACATCGCATCCGCCACCAAGCCCTTCACAGCGCTGCTGGCCGCGATCCTCGATGCCGAAGGCACGCTCAAGCTGGACGACCCGCTCGGCAAGTACTACCCGGCCTTGGTGCTCGACAGCATCGACTTGAACCAGGTCCACCTTCGGGATCTGCTCACCCACACCTCCGGCCTGGACAACGCCGCCATCAGTTGGCGCCTGGCGTTCTCCGGTGATCATGCCCCGGCCCTGCTCGATGACCTCATGAAGCACTGCACCCCCAACGAAGCGGGGTACGGTAACTACGAGTACACGAACGTGGGCTACAACATCTATGGGATGGTGGTGCAGCGCGCTACCGGCCGCTCATGGAAGGACCTGCTGAAGGAAAAGGTGTTCGACCCTGCGGGCATGACGCGCACCACCGCGTACATCTCGCTCGCCCAGAAGAACGGATGGACGATCGCGAAGCCGTACTCGGTGCTGTCCACCACGCAACCCGTACCGCTGGAGAAGCAGGACAACACCATGCAATCGGCGGGCGGGCTCATCACCACGGCGCAGGACATGGCGCGCTGGCTGCAGTTGCATGTGAACGAAGGCATGCTCGATGGGAAGCAGGTGATCCCGGCGGTGGTCATGCGATCCACCTCAGTGCCTTTGGTGATAGTCCCTGGCCGGGAACAGCGCCTGTTCGCAGCCGACCAGAGCGGAGCCGGGTGGATGATCGGATCGTACAAGGGGGAACCGGTGGCCCACCACTCCGGCGGCTTCGCAGGGCATGCGGCGCTCGCCTCGTTCATGCCTGGCAAACGCATGGCGGTCGCGGTGATGGTGAATGAGGACGTGAGCGGTGGCCGGTTGGCGGACATGTTGGCTGGCGCGCTGTACGACCATCTCCTGATCGACGGGCATGCATTCGACATGTCCCAAGTGGATGCCTTCGCGGAGCAACTGAAAGGGATCCGTACGCGGATCGAAGCGGGCATCGCGCAACGGGCGCAGCGGCCTTGGACCCTGAGCAAGGAGCGCTCAGCCTATGCCGGCCGCTACACCTCGGCGAAGCTGGGCACCATGGAGGTGCGCACGGATGGCTCGGCACTGCAGGTGTCCATCGGCAATCTGCGTTGCACGGCGACCGCGTTCACCGAGCCGGAGACCATCCGCGTGGAACTGATCCCCGGTCGCGGTGAGGTGATCGGCTTCCGGCTGAGCGACGGGCGCGCGAGCGGCCTTCGGTACAATGACAATGACTTCATCCGTATCGATTAGCCGTCTGACCCTTCATTCCATGTCGGAGTTGGATCGAGCCGGATACTGCAGCTTGACCCGATGACGATCACGTTCAACATGCCTTGCTGGATCAGCGACAGGCGTTCAATGGGCATCGCGATCCGGCGGTACTGCGGAACCTGAGCGAAGGCGGCTTTCCGTCCACCCCATTGCTCGTCCGCTCCTCACCGTCTGTAACGCGATTCGCGATGCTTGCGTCACATTCGCCGAACCAACCACCGATCATGCCACGCCATCTCACGCTATTCGCTTCACTGCTTATCGCCGCTGCGCTGCAGGCGCAAACGAACAAGGCCGCCTACGATGCGGAAATGCAAGCCCATTTCACCGCTGACGCGCCCGGTGGCGCCGTGCTGGTCGCAAAAGGCGGCAAGGTGCTCTATGAGCGTGCGCTGGGCCTGGCCGATGTCCCCACGAAGACGCCGCTCACCACGGACCATCAGTTCCGCATCGGCAGCGTGACCAAGCAATTCGCGGCCGTTTCCATCCTTCAACTGGCGGAGGCCGGCAAGCTGAAGCTCCACGACGAGATCCAGACGTACGTGGACTTCCCCAGGAAAGAGCAGCCGATCACCATCCGGCATCTGCTCACGCATACCTCGGGCATTCCCAATTTCACTGACGGGCCCCACTACACACCGGACGCCTATGCCAAGGACATCGATCTGAAAAGCCTGATCGCGCTCTTCGCCGACCTGCCGCTGGAGTTCGCGCCGGGAACGAAATGGAGCTACAGCAACAGCGGCTACATCCTGCTCAGTGCGATCCTCGAGAAGGCCAGCGGGCAAACCTGGGCGGACTACGCGAACGAACACCTCTTCACCCCTGCGGGCATGCGCCACACCACCGCGTCCATGGTCCAGGGCACGCCTGCCGAAGCCCACGGCTATGCGGAGGACACGCAAGGCTGGAAACCCGCGGCCGCGATCAGCATGAGCTGGCCGCTCGCCGCAGGCAACATCCGCAGCACGGTAGGCGATCTGTGGAATTGGAATACGAGCGTGTTCGCCGGGAAACTGGTGCCGGTGGCGCGGCTCGCGCAGGCGCATCAGCCGGTGACGCTGGCGGATGGAACAACGAACCCGTACGGATTCGGCTGGGGGTTCCAGAACGTGCAGGGCAGCCCCACAATCGAGCACAACGGCGGCATCGATGGCTTCGTGAGCGCGAGCCTGTACCTGCCCAAGGAGGACATCTATGTGGCGGTGCTGGTGAACCGCGAAAGCGATGATGCCAACAACCTTGCGCCGAAACTCGCTGCGATCGCCCTGGGCAAACCCTACGGCGGACCTGAAATGCCGCTCACCGAAGCAGAAGCGATGGCGTACACCGGAGTGTACGTGAACCCCGAGGGCGTCGAGCGCTACCTCACCGCCGAAGGGAACAAGCTGAGTTCCATGCGTCAGGGCAGCTCGCCCAAGCCCCTGCGCTACCTGGGCAACGACCGCTTCCTGTTCGAGGGGGATGTGATCACCCTGGCCTTCCAGCGCACCGATGGCAAGGTGACCGGTGCCCGGTTCCTCTCGCGCAGCGGCGATGAGCAGCTCACCCGTTCGGACAAGCCGCTGCCGAAGCCGCGTGTGGCGATTCCGCTGAAGAACGCCGACCTGCAAGCCTATGCGGGCGAGTTCGAGTTGATGCCCGGCTTCACCCTCACTTTCCGCGCCGATGGCGATCGCCTCTTCGCATTGCCCACGCGCCAGAGCGAACTGGAAGTGTTCGGCGAGGCACCGCACAAGTTCTTCCTGAAAGAGGTGGATGCCACGATCGAATTCCACCCGGAAACGGACGGCACGGTGAAGCGCCTCACCTTCAACCAGGGCGGTGCCATGGAAGGCAAGCGCATCAAGTAGGGTCGTACGACCAGTCTCCATCGTGTCCATCATGCGCCCCCGGTCGTCCGGCCTGCTCCTCCCTTGCGCAGCATTGATCGTACTCCTGCATCCCACGGAAGCACAATCGACTTCGCAGCACGTGCCTTCCACCTCGGAAGTCGAGCTGGTGGCCACCATCGCCGCGCTCGATAGCGCGATGTTCTGCGCCTTCAATGCCCATGATGCCGATCGCCTCGGCACTTGGTTCACCCCGGACCTCGAGTTCTACCACGACAAGACCGGCCTTGCGGGCTACGACAGCACCATGGCCAACTTCCGCGGCCTCTTCACGCGCAATGCGGACACCGGTCTGCACCGCGAGATGGTGCCGGGCAGCTTGGAAGTGTATCCGCTCGGGGACTTCGGCCTACTGGAAGTGTGCCAACACCGCTTCTGCCACACGGAGAACGGGAAAGAGGACTGCGGCACCTTCAAGAACATCATGGTGTGGCGGCGGGACAGTACCGGCTACAAAGTCTGCCGGGTGATCAGCTACGATCACTGAGCGATCAGCCTGATCTTTGTAGCGGGTAGTCATGCGCGCACTCATTCTGCTGTTCCTTCTCGCTTGCAACGGCCTCCTCGCGCAGGATCCGGCCTTCGTTGTCCACACTCCGCGCAACCAATACTTGTTCCCGGAGGAGGCGCCGCCAGCGTACGTGTTCCGCGATGAAGCTCCGCTCCGTTCGGCGCCCAGCACATCTGCGGCGATCGTCGCGCGGCTATCGCCAGGTACGGCGGTAATCCTGGACAGCCTGGTGCGGGATACGCTGGAGGTGGACGGCGTACGCAGCTACTGGTACCAGGTGAGCACGGGCAAACTCACGGGCTATCTCTGGGGCGGCTCCATCGCGCAGTTCGCTTTCGGCAGCCACGGCGACCCCAACGTGAAATTCCTTGCGGGCCTCGACCACATCACTCCACCAGGAGACACCACGCGCATCGACTACAGCTACCGGATCACAGCGGTCCGCCATGGCGATGTTCTCGACCGCATTGTCGTGCGCTCGTTCGCGTGGAGTTTCGAGCAGGTCACCAGCATCGGCGACCGCGGGATGATGGGCCTGGACGACATCATCACGCTCGCTGTGCCTTGTGTTGGTGGTTGTGGTTGCGCGACCGGCGAGGTCGTGGTGTTCTGGAGCGGCGGTCATTTTCATCACGTGGCCGACCTGATGGGATCACCGGACGGAGAGTACAGCACCAATACGATGTTCCTCTACCCTTCCGATATGGAGGGCGCACCCGATGCGATCATCCGCGTTGTATCGGACTATGAAGAGCCCAAGGAGGCCGATATGGAGGAAGGCACAGCGCCATACGTCATCCGCACGGTACTACGTGAGCGCTTGTGGTGGAACGGCACTGAACTGGAATCTCTTGGAATGTTGGATGAGAAGCGTTTCCGTGTGGTGGTGGACTATTGAGGTCGTGTGTCGGTTCCGCGGCCAGCATGGCCAATTCCTGCGGTCTTTTCGCTCGTAACGCGAGCACTGGCCTGCAGCGTGAGCTGGTGCCCGGCACACTGGAGGTCTACCCCCTCGGCAAGGACGGCTTGCTGGAGATCTGCCAGCACCGCTTCTGCCACACGGAGAACGGGAAAGAGGACTGCGGCACTCCCGGCCAACGAGCCGGGACAAGAACAACATGGTGAGGCGGAAGGAAGGCACGGACTACAAAGTGAGCCGGGCGATCAGCTACGATCATTGAGGCACGATTCCACTTTCTCCGTGGTTCCGTATGTGCAGCACTGAGACAAGTCCGCACAAGAGGACCAGCACCTATCTCGAGGCTCAGCGGAGGCTGATGCCCGTCATATCAGGGACCGCAGTGATCAGTACTTTTCCTTCATCATGAAGACCGACCTGAAGAAGGAATTCGCCGCGTTGTACAAAGCCACGACCAAGCCAGCGGTGATCAAGGTGCCCAAGCTGCGCTACCTGATGATCGATGGCCACGGCGATCCGAACACCAGCAAGGCCTTCGCCGATGCCATCACCACGCTCTATGGTCTTTCTTACACGATGAAGTTCATGCTGAAGAAAGGGCCCGAGGCCATCGACTACCCGGTGATGCCGCTCGAAGCCATCTGGTGGGCCGATGACATGAGCGACTTCATGACGGCGAACAAGTCCAGATGGAAGTGGACGGCCATGATCATGCAGCCGTCCGTCATCAATACGAGGACCTTGAAGGCCGCGAAAGCCGAGCTGGAGCGCAAGAAAAAGGTGCTGCCCGCGATCGGGCTGGTACGCCTGGAGGACATGACCGAAGGCGCTTGCGCGCAGATCCTGCATGTTGGACCCTACGCCACCGAAGGTCCCACGATCGAGAAGCTGCATGCCTTCATCAAAGAACAGGGCAAAGCCCCGCGCGGCAAGCACCGCGAGATCTACTTGAGCGATGCGCGGCGCGTGGCGCCGGAAAAACTGCGGACGATTATCCGACAACCCATGGGGTAATCTCACGCACGGGTGATGGAATTGCCCGATTGTGCTTCGAAAGAAGGCCTGACTATCCGGTCATTCCCACAGAATCAACCCCGCAATCCTGGTGCTTCCTAGAGTTGCGGCCGAGACCGGTCGTTCAACGCAAACCCACACCGCGCTCCTGATCGATCGCCGCGGCCTGCGCCAGCAATTGCCGCAACATGCGCTCATCGGTCTTGGTGAAGGATTGAAGGTCGCGCCACAGCACCTGCTTGCGCGCACCTCGCTCAAGATAGGCTGAGGGATCGGAGAGAAGCACGCCATAGCTGAATCCGAACCGCACGCCCTCATAGGTCTTCTTGCCGCCCCAAAGCACCGATGCCGGCCAGATGAAGCAGACATCGCGGCGCCCTTTGTAGGCAAGGATGTTGTAGGAGACCCGCTCCTTCAGCTCAGGCGCTTCGCTGATGATGAACTCGCGCAACCGCTCCATGAGCGCGCGCTCATCGGCGGGGAGGAAGTCGAAGAGTTCCTGCGCCGATGCGAAGCGGATGCCGCCGGAGAGCATGGAGGATGGCTTTCGCTCCTTGTCCTGAGGCTTCGATGCGGCGCGCTTAGCCATGCGGTAAAGGAAGGATGGCGCCTTCCTTCCCGCAAGATCGCCGCTTAACCATGCGCGCCGCTGCTTCGGCTTGCGTATCGCTTGTTTAGCGGTCCCGAACGACGGGATGAAACACATGAAGGCCATCGTCTGCCACCGCTTCGGTCCACCTGAGCAACTGCGCATGGAGGAAGTGCCGGTGCCCGCGCCGAAGCAGGACCAGGTGCTCGTGCGCGTTCGCGCCACCACGGTGAACGATTACGACTGGAGCATGGTGACCGGTCGGCCGCGGATCTACCGTCTCTTCTTCGGATTGCTCCGTCCTCGACGGCCCGTACCAGGCATGGAGCTCGCGGGAACCATCGAAGCTCTTGGGCCAGGCGCATCGCAGTGGAAGGTGGGCGATGCGGTCTTCGGCGATGTCTCCAACGGCGGGCTCGGCACCTTCGCTGAGTTCGTTGCTGTTCCGGCGACCGAATTGCGGCGCATCCCCGATGGCCTCTCCTTCGAGCAAGCCGCAGCGGTGCCGCACGCCTTGGAACTCGCCTATCAGGGCCTCTTCGACGTGGGCCGACTGCAGCATGGCGAGCGCGTCCTGCTTAACGGCGGCGGCGGTGGCGTGGGCACGTTCGCGCTTCAACTCGCCAAGCAATGCGGTTGCACCGTGTGGGGCGTGGACACCGGGCCCAAGCTGGAGGCCATGACCGCGCTCGGCTTCGACCGCGTGATCGACTACAAGCAGCAGGACTTCACCCGCATCGGCGAGCGCTTCGATCTGGTGCTGGACACACGGACCAAGCGCTCGTCGAGCGAACTCGATCGGGCACTGACACCGAATGGTCGCTATGTGACCGTGGGCGGCGACCCCGGCCGTTTGATCGCGCTGCTCTTCGCACGCTGGTTCGGCCGCAGCAACATGCGCATCCTCGCCCTGAAGTCGAACAAGGACCTGGACGAGCTTGCTCCGATGCTCAGCTCAGGCGCGCTGAAGCCCGTGATCGACGGTCCCTACCCGCTGAGCGAAGCGCCGCGTTTGATCCGCTACTTCGGCGAGGGCAGGCACACCGGCAAGGTGGTGATGGTCGTTTCGCCGTCCTGAACGACGATGGCTACTTTGCCTCCGTGTTCGATCGCGCACGGACCAGCAAACTCTTCGTCGCCTGCCTCGGCGCCCTGCTCTCCTGCTTTGCGGCACTAGCGCAGTTACCCTATCAGGATCCGACCCGTCCTGTCGAAACCCGTGTCGCCGACCTGCTCGCGCGCATGACGCCCGATGAGAAATTCCGGCAGCTCTTCATGGTGGCCGGTGATCTGGGAACGGACAGTGCACGGTACAACTCCGGCATCCTCGGCTTCCAATTGCACGCTGCGTCGCAAGGCGGCGATGCGGCGGGGCAGCTCCTCTCCTATGGCGCCGGACCGGATGCCGAACGCACGCTGGAGAAGGTGAACGCCACGCAACGCTTCTTCATGGAGCGCACGCGGCTGAGGATCCCCATGCTGCCCTTCGATGAAGCCTTGCACGGGCTGGTGCGCAGCGGCGCCACGGCCTTCCCGCAGAGCATCGCCATGGCGGCTTCGTTCGATACGACCTTGATGGCACAAGTGAGCGCGGCGATCGCCAATGAGACCAAGGCGCGCGGCATCCGCATGGTGCTAAGCCCCGTGGTGAACCTCGCCACGGATGTGCGTTGGGGGCGTGTGGAAGAGACCTATGGCGAGGATCCCTACCTCGCATCGCTCATGGGCAGCACTTACGTGAAAGCCTTCGAGAGCCGGGGCATCATCACCACGCCCAAGCACTTCGTGGCCAACCACGGTGAAGGTGGCCGGGACAGCTATCCGGCTTTCCACAGCGAAAGGCTGCTGCGCGAGACCTACTTCAAACCCTTCAAGGCGGCGATCCAACTCGGCGGCGCGCGCTCGATCATGACGGCCTACAACTCGCTGGATGGTCGTCCGTGCAGCGCGAACAGCTGGCTTTTGAACGATCTGCTCCGCACCGACTGGGGCTTCCGCGGCTTCGTGATCAGCGATGCGGCAGCGACCGGTGGCGCCAACGTGCTGCACTTCACCGCGCGCGATTATGAGGACGCCGGACGACAGAGCGTGGAGAACGGCCAGGACGTGATCTTCCAGACCGACATCGCGCACTACGAGCTCTTCAAGAAGCCTTTCCTCAATGGGACGGTGCGGCAGGGCGCCATCGACAGCGCCGTGGCGAACGTGCTGCGCATGAAGTTCGAGCTGGGTCTGTTCGATACGCCGTACCAGAGCGATTCATTGCTGAACGCGCTGGATCTGAAGAAGCATCGCGACCTCGCTTACGAGATGGCGGTGAAGAGTGCGGTACTCCTGAAGAATAGCAACGGGACATTGCCATTGCCACCCACGACCAAGCGCATCCTGGTTATCGGACCCGATGCAATGGAGGCGCGGCTCGGAGGATATAGCGGACCTGGCAATGCCCCGGTGTCCATCTGGGCGGGGCTTTGGAATCGTGCAAGCGGCCGAATGGAATTCCAGGTCGGCGGTGAGTCGCCGCGTGTCGAACCGCGCTACGTGACGGTCCCCGAGGCGATGCTGTTCCACACGGAGGACGGGAAGCGGGCTCCAGGACTGAGCGCTCGCTACTTCAGCGGCATCGATGTCACCACCAAGCCTGCGTTCAATCGGATCGACCCGAAGATCGACTTCCAATGGACGCTGTACGGCCCGGACCAGCGCGTTCCGTTCGATCACTTCGCCGTGGTATGGGAAGGCGCGATCGTTCCGGATGTGAACGGCACCTGGAACATCGGCATCGAAGGCAACGATGGCTACCGGCTCTACCTGAACGATTCGCTGGTGATCGACCGCTGGAATGACCAGAGCTTCCATACCACGTTGGTGCAGTACACCTTCACAGCCGCTGTGCCTCACAAACTGCGGATCGAGTATCGCGAGCGCTCCGGGAATGCGCGCTTCCGGCTCATCCATGACCTTGGGGTAGAGAACGACTGGATCCATCGGAGCATCCGTGACACGGAGGAACAAGCTCGCACCTGCGATGCGATCATCGTCGTCGCCGGCATCGAAGAGGGCGAATTCCGTGACCGAAGCAGCTTGAGGCTGCCCGGCACGCAGGAAGAGCTGATCAAGCACGCCGCTACGCTGGGCAAACCAGTGATCGTGCTGCTACAGGCCGGCAGCGCGATCACCATGGACCCCTGGATCGACGAAGTGGACGCCGTGCTCATGGCCTGGTACCCCGGCGAAGCAGGCGGCCTGGCCATCGCCGACCTGTTGCTCGGCACACGTAACCCAAGCGGCAAATTGCCCATCACCTTCCCGCGCAACGAAGGCCAGCTCCCGCTCAACTACAACCACTTCCCCACCGGCCGCGGCGATGACTACGTGGACGGCACCGGGCATCCGCTCTTCCCCTTCGGCTACGGGCTGAGCTACACCAGCTTCGAGTACAGTGACCTGAAGATGAGCCGATCGACCTTCAACGCCAAGGACACTGTCGTCGTCTCCTTCAAGCTGAAGAACACGGGCGCAGTTGCAGGTGAAGAGATCGTGCAGCTCTACACCCACGATGAGCTCGCCAGCGTGGCGCGGCCCGTGAAGGAGCTGAAGGGCTTCCAGCGAGTGGCGCTGAATCTGGGCGAGACGAGGACCGTTTCGTTCAAGCTCGACGCGAGCATGCTCACGCTCTTCAACGAAGCGATGGAGGAAGTGACCGAGCCCGGGATGTACCGCGTGATGATCGGCGGATCAAGCAAGGACATCCGCCTGCGGGCGATGGTGGAATACAGGAGGTGATCACACTACCGGATCCTCCCTCCCACCAGCTTCTTCGTCACCAAGGGGGGGCGCTTGTCACGCAGGAAAACGAAACGCTCACCTGTGCTCTCCTCCGCAGAGAAACGATAACCATCGCCGTCGTAGGCCTTGATCCGGTCGTGATCAAGCAAGCGGTGCTGCACGATGTACCGCGCCAGCGCACCGCGCTGGTTCTTCACATAGGTCTGCAACGGCTTGTAAGCGCCCCCGACCTTGTCCTTGAATTCCGGGGTGATCACGCGGGACTTCAGCGCTTTCGTGTTCACCGCCTTGAAGTACTCGCTGCTCGCGCAATTGATCACCACATCGCTCTTCGTCGCCTTCAGGTCCGCGTTCAGCGCCTCCGTGATGCGGTCGCCCCAGTAAGCATAGAGGTTCTTCGCTTTGCCCACAGCGAAGGGTGTGCCCATCATGAGGCGATAGTCCTGCATGAGGTCCAATGGACGCAGCACACCATAGAGTCCGCTGAGAATGCGGAGGTGGCGCTGCGCGAAGTTCAGATCATCGTTGCTGAGCGTCCGTGCGTCGAGGCCTCGATACACTTCGCCATTGAAGGTGAAGACGGCCGGCCGTGCGTTCTTCGCAGTGAAGGGCGTGGACCATTGAGCGTAGCGCACGCGATTCAGTTCACCAAGCTTCGGGCTCAGGTCCATGAGCGCCGAGAGCTTCTTGGCGCTAAGGGCCTTCAGCTCATCCACCAGGATGGCGGCGTGCTCCAGGAGCGCAGGCTGCGACGCCTCCTTCACCGTTGGCGTTTCCACGGCGAGGTCCTTGGCAGGGGAAAGCAATATGAGCATGGGGGGAAATTAGCGCCGACCTCAATTCACCAGCAGCGGGCAGGCCCGGAGCGATCATGCCAGCGATGCAGCAGGATCCAACCGCGCCTCCGGCTCCGGGCTCGACCGCAGCTCTCGCCATTGGACGATCTCAGGCTCCGTCACCACCGTCATGATCATGAGCAGCACGATGGTGTAGGGGTTCAGCGACCCGATGAGCCAGCTCTCGTACATGAGGCTGAAGAAAACGGAGAACATGATGGCCAGGCTCATCGGCACCAGCTTGCTGGCCTTGAAGAAGAGCAGGAATAAGCTGCGCAGGAAGATGATCAGGCCGACGAGGCCGGTGTTCAGCCACATGCTCAGGTAGGTATTGTGCACGCCGCCCTGATGCCCTTCACGCTCAAGGAAGAGGCGGTAGCGCCTCATGATGGTCTCATCATTGGCGAAGCCTCCGCCGAAAACGAAGTACTTCTGGATGTGCCCCCATGCGAAATCCCAGGCGAAATAGCGGCCGCTGCCCTCTTCGAGCGTCTCAAGCCTGAAGTAGGCCTGAAGGCCCAATGCGACGATGACCGCCTCGAGGTTCGAGCTCACCACCTCGACCGCGAGGATCATGGCCACCAACCCGACGAAGCCCATCAGCGCGGAATACGCGAAGAACCTGTGGAAGACGATGAAGATGACCGAGGAGGCCAACGAGGCCCTTGACCCGCTCATGACCAGGAAGTACAGGATGACCCCGAAGATCACGACGCGCTCCCTCCATTGAAAGAGCTTCGGGTTCACGGCGTTCACCACCCCGGCCAGCATGAGCAGCAGGTAGCAGTAGATCGCCATGCCGTTCGGATTACCGAAGATGCCCCTGAAACGGCCCATCACGTGCGAGTACTTAGGGCTCATCCATTGCAGCACGAAGCCGAACAACAGGATGAGCACCATGAAGAACACGAGGTTGCGGAAGAAGGGCCAGCCCTGCCGCCGGTAGCAGTACAACACGAAGTTGGGCACTACCAGGAACATGAGCGCGTAGCTGATGGTCTTCTGCAGCGCCATGAACAAATTCGTGCTGAACACCAGCGGGAACAAGCTGTAGAGGAAGAAAGGGATGAAGACCGTGAACACGTTGGAGAGCGGGGCGAAACGGCGGGTCTCCAGCAGGAAGATCGCCGCAACCGCGATCACGTACAGGTTCTTCGCCGTCTTGAACACGTTGAGCATGTAGAACATGTCCTTCTGCATGTCCGATATCACCAGCACGATCAGCATCCCGAAGAGCACCTCTGGCCATAGGTCTCGCGACTTGAAGAAGAACACGGACAGCGGGAGCAGCGCATAGATGGCCTGCTGCAGGTAAAAGCCCGTGGCGACCCAGATCAGGATCACGAGCACAAGCTGCCAATGGCCCCGCACGAAGGCTAGCATGCGCTGACGGTGTTCATGGTGCCTGGAACGAGATCAACTGCTTTCGGGCATGCGCTGGCCGCTCGCGCGCGAAGGCCCGCATCATCTCCACCTCCCGTTCCCACTGCCGCTCATCCGCGGGCTTGCGCCATCGCGCGGTATGCCATGCCATCTCCGGACGCATGGCTGCGGACATGCTGTCGAGCACGGCCAGGCAGCGGTCGGTGGCCAGTGCACCCTCCAGCAGGTCAAGGCCATGCGCAACGAAGCGCGATCGCAGGCCCTCATGGCGCATCATGGCCAGGAACAACCGGGAGAGCGGCACATGCGCTTCGTTCACGGTGGTGAACAGGTCGGTGCTGGCCGGCGCGTTGGCCCCGAATCCCAGGTCGCTGTCACCCATGACCATCCGCCAGCGCCCATCGAGCGGGGCCTTCCCGGGCATGCCGGTGTAGCGCCAGTACTTCACATTCTGACGGGGCCAGTCCATGTTGCCAAGGATCATCTGCGAGGCCATGTACGTGAGGAAGCCATCCACATCGAGCCTTGCTTCAAGGGTATCCACCCAAGCTGGGTCCACAGCATCCCATCGCTCCGTGGCCGCCATCAACCGCGCGAATCGCTTCACGTCCGCGCTGTCGCCCCTGTAGAGCGCATTCTTGTCCTCGATGATGGTGATCCGCTTCGCGCTTGCCCCGTGCCTGCGCGCCAGTTCGCGCTCATCAAGCCGCTGGCGCAAATGATGCACGCCTTGGTAAGCGCCGTTGATGTAGGCCACGCACGTGAGCGACTTGCTCGTGCCGAAAGGAAGGCCTTGGCAAAGCTGATGCTGAAAGGCATCACGCAGCATCGCCTTCACCTGGTCATTGCCTGCGGCGCGCAGCACGAGCGCGAGCGAGCCTTGGCCGTCTCCGTCCGCAAAAGCCGCATGACCCAACGGTTCATTGAACACCAGGCGGTAAGCGTGCTGTGGGAAGCCGCGCGTCATCTGCCCGTTGATCCTCAAGGCGGCATCCGCTTGAAACAGCTCCTCGCCGTCAGGGGCGATCAATTGCAAGCGCGCCTCGCGCTCCCATGCATCGCCGCGGCCGTGGTAGTTGCCGGGGTACTTCCACCATTTAGGGTCGATGGCGTACGAACGCATCAAGGCCTTCGGAAGCCGCAGGATGCCGTTGCCCGGCACTGCGATCCCCCGGTCCTCGCTGAGCAGGCCGTCGGGCTCCATGCTGATCGAGAGCACAGGCAATGAATGCCGCTCGAACAGGTAGGTGCGCATGGCGTAAGGTCCTCGTGCCCGCAGCCCTTCGCTTTGCGCGGCGCGCACAACAAGCGCGCTGGGAAGTCCGGGTCTCGGATGCCGCCATTGCATCGCCGTTGGGGTGGCCAGCGCGCGCGCACCGGCACGGCGGTCGGGAACGGCAGGCATGAGGATCTCGGGGCCTGAACCACGCGCACGTTCGATGTCGTTGGTCGTGGTTGCCCAGAGCCGGTCGCCATGCGTGGCTGAAATGGCGATGGTGGCGCCTTCGGCCACCAGCGCATTCGCCGGTGATATGCGCGGTGGCTCGCCGGGTATGCTGCGCGGCGCAGGCTTGCTCCGCGGCAGGCCCGAAGCGAGCGCTGCGCAAAGCGCGCACCCGCCGATCAGCACCAGCAACGGACGGATGTGCTCGCCTCGCTGCATGGATCAGCGCTGGCCCGAAGCGAAGGCCCAACGCGCAAGCAGGGCGAATGGGACGCCTACGGCGATCGCAACCAATGGGGCGCTGCCGCAACCCAAGCCCAGCACGAGCGCACTGAAGCGGAGTGCGCGCTCCTTGCCCGAACCAGCTTGGCCTCCCATGAGCATGGCGAAGGCCAGAAGAAGCACAGCCAGGGGCAACTGCGCACCGGCAAAGCCACCAGCCAACCCAGCGGCTGCCGCCCACAGCGCGAGCTCCTTCATGCCATCGGTGCCCATGCGACCGCCCACGCGCGCCAGAATAGCGCCCAGCGCGGCAGCGCAAAGGGTCCGGAACAACAGAAGCAGGATATCCTGCGGCGCGAAATGCCCCATGTTGTCCATGACGAAGCCCAGCCAATCCATGTGCGCGGTTTGCCGCCAAAACTAGAGGCAGCGCGGCCAACACCGTCATCCTCCGCCGCGAATAGGTTAACCAATGGTTCGGCATATTTGCCCCTGATTCCCTCAGGGACCGTGCAGCCGCCTTGATCGCGGTTGCTGGCCTTTGCCTTGCGCGCACATGCTCTTCAACACGATCCACTACGCGGTCTTCTTCCCGGTCGTGTTCGCCTTGTATTGGTTCGTGCTGCGCCGAAGGCTGCGCGCGCAGAATCTCATGCTGCTCGCGGCAAGCTATTTCTTCTATGCATGCTGGGACTGGCGCTTCGTGTTCCTACTGGCCTTCTCCACCCTGCTCGATTACTTCAGCGGGCTGCGCGTTCAGGCCGCATCAACCGCTGCCAGCAAACGGATCTGGCTGATCGCGAGCGTTGGCATCAACCTCGGCTTCCTGGGGGTCTTCAAGTACTTCAATTTCTTCGCCGCCTCTTTCGCTGACCTGGCGCGCGCGGCGGGCTACGAGCTTGACCCGGTAGTGATCGATGTGCTGCTTCCGGTCGGCATCAGCTTCTACACCTTCCACGGCCTCTCGTATGTGCTCGACATCTACTATGGTCGAAAGGAGCCCACCACGGACCTGGTGAATTATTCGCTCTTCGTGGCCTTCTTCCCTTTGCTGGTGGCCGGCCCCATTGAGCGCGCTACCCACCTGCTGCCGCAACTCGAGCGGCCCCGCACCTTCAACCGCGGCCTTGCCGTGGATGGTTGCCGCCAATTGCTCTGGGGCCTGTTCAAGAAGATGGTGGTGGCCGACAATGCCGCGCGGTTGCTGAACCCGGTCTTCAACAACCATGAGGAGTTCCAAGCGAGCACCTTGGTCTATGCGGCCGTGCTTTTCGCCTTCCAGATCTATGGCGACTTCAGCGGCTATTCCGACATCGCCCTCGGATCGGCCCGGTTGCTGGGCATCGAGTTGCTGCAGAATTTCGCTTTCCCGTATTTCTCCCGTGACATAGCCGAGTTCTGGAGGCGCTGGCACATCTCGCTCTCCTCGTGGTTCAGGGACTACGTGTACATACCGCTCGGCGGCAACCGGGGCGGGAAATGGATGGCGGTCCGCAATACGGCGGTGATCTTCATCGTGAGCGGATTCTGGCACGGCGCCAATTGGACCTTCCTCGCCTGGGGCGCGCTTCATGCGGCGCTCTTCATGCCCTTGCTTCTCACTGGAAGCAATCGCCGGCACATGGGCGTGGTGGCCGAAGGCCGATGGCTGCCAACGCTGCGAGAGGCCGTGAGCATGCTGCTCACCTTCGGTGCCGTCACGGTCGCATGGGTCTTCTTCAGGGCCAAGAGCATCGGCGAGGCCATCAGCTATCTGTCGCACATGGTGGATCGCAGCCTCTTTTCCGCTCCGGAGCTACTGTCCGCGCGGATGGTCGTGGTGATCGCCTTGCTTCTGCTGGTCGAATGGCGAGGCCGAGCTGACCGCCACGCATTGCAGAGCCTTGGCTTGAACTGGCCACGGTGGGCGCGCTGGGCTTTCTACTATCTGATCATGTTCTTCATCCTCCGCTTCGCCGGGAACACGCAGCAGTTCATCTATTTCCAATTCTGACGTTTCATGCGCTCCTTCCTCATTCGCCTGATGTTCTTCGCCGTGCTGCCATTGGCTGCGGTCACAGCGGCGGCATTCAGGGCCGATGGCACCACTGACGCCTTCTACTTGCGCTTCGCGACGCCGAAGGCCAGCAGCATGGTGCTTGGCACCTCCCGCGCCGCGCAGGGCATAAGGCCCGATGTGCTGGATAGCACCTTGGCGGCCGGTGGATGGCAGGTGAGGTCCTTCAACTACGCGTTCGCCAGGACCTATTCGAACTATGGACCAGTGTACCTCTCCTCTACCCTGCGGAAGCTCGATCGCTCGCGCAACGACGGCGTCTTCATACTCGCAGTCGATCCTTGGAGCTTGGACATGCGGCCAGGCGATGGGGATGGAACCGGTTGGTGCGAGGACCAGAAACCCCTGGCCCGGATGCATACAGTGGCAATGCGGCCCAATCTTGAGTACCTGTTCACCGTGTATGATGCCCCCATCCTCACCGTTCTGCTCCCAAGCGCCCAGCAACGGAGCGACATGGTCCTTCAGGAGAACGGATGGCTCGAGGTGCGGATAGACATGGAACCGCGCAAAGTGGCTTCGCGGGCTGAACAGAAGCTCAAGGAATACCATAATGACGCCGTTGGATCCCGCCTCTCGCCTTTCCGCATGGCCTACCTCCATGCCATGATCGATAGCCTCGCGCATTTCGGAACTCCGCTGCTGGTAAGGTTGCCGGTAGCGGATGAGATGCTGGCGCTCGAGGATGCCACAACGCCGCATTTTGATGCCGTGATGGAGTCCACCGCAAGATCGAAGGGCATTCGGTACTTGAATCTATTGCGGACTCCCCGGAACTGGTCCTATACCGATGGCCATCATCTCGCCGCTGATGAGGCCCGGACGGCGAGCACCCTGATCGCGAACGCGCTGCTCGAAGATCGACGGCGGTCAGGGACCCCATGATGAGGCCGGGAAGGCCTTATTCAAGCGCAGGACAAGCCAGAGCCCGGCTTGCCTAAGTTTGCGCGCATGCTGCGCCGGTACTCCCTGTTCGTCCTGCTGGTGCCAGGCTTCTGCCAGGCGCAGGACATGGTGCTTTCAAGTGGCTCGCTGCGCGTATCGAATGGCACTTCACTGCGCATTGAATCGCCATTGGCTTGGCAGTTGGATGCAGGTGCAGTGGTGATAAACGATGGTCTCATCGACTTGGGCGGCGTGGGCAGCATGAATGAATTGCCCGGAGCACCGATCACCGGTGATGGCATGGAACGCGCCGTCTGGTTGCCCACAGCCCCGCTGGCGAATGCTGAGCCCGGCAACTTGGGGCTCACGCTCACCACTTCCTTTCCCGACGGGGGCTTGGTTGTCGAACGCGGTCACCTTCCACGGGTGGCCGACAATGGCACGCCAGGCATCGGGCGTTGGTTCCGGATCTCCACGCCGGTGCCAACGGCTTCGACGCTTGCCATCAACCTGGAATACGACCCTTTGGAACTCGGGCCCGCACAGCCTTCTGCTCTTTCCTTGTTTGCTGGAAGCAGCCCCACGGGACCGTGGAGCGCTGTACCAACTGCGATCAGTCCACAGCAGGTCCTCAGTGGGAACGCTCCATCACCAGAGGTGTTCATCACCGCCTTCGACTCAGATCTGGTCACGAATGCCTCCGTTGCATCCAACGGAGCTGCTTGGAGCGTATCACCGACCTTGGTCGACGATCGGGTCTGGATTGAATCCCTCAATGGCGGCCCTGTCAAGTACTTGATCCTGTCCGATGCTCACGGGCGCATCGTCCAAGTGGAGAATGAACCGAATGAGCAGCGCACAGCCTTGAACATGCGGCATTTGCCAGCAGGCCTGTATTTGCTGCGCATCAACGGCGAAGAAGGTGCATTCAAACTCCTGAAGCGATGAGGTTGATGGTGCTCCTATTGCCGTTATCGCTCGGCGTGCATTGCGAGGCGCAGTGGGAGGTTCCGGCGCGCATCGAATTAGTTGGCACGGAGGAGTCCGATCGGCAGGTCATCGGATTATCGGCTCCATTGGCACCTGCGGCAGCTGTAAGCGTTGATGCCTCGCGCAGCACCTCTACCACGTACGCCAACGTTGCGGGGACGGCCGTGCTCATGGGCGAATTGGTACCCGCTCCTTCATCCTATGCACCAGGCATGATCGTGAGCATCACGCCTGAGGAGGCCAATGAGGACAGTGTGATGCTGAACTTGAACGGCCTCGGGACGCGGTTGATCACGGATCGCATCGGACTTCCCTTGGACAGCGCGGCACTGCCCATGGGAAAGCCCGTGCGCTTGATCTACGATGGCCAGCACTTCCGAGTGCTCTCTTCGCTGCTCATGCCTTGTCCTTCCGGGTACCACGCAGGCGGACGTGAGTATTGCATTGAATCCGTTCCGAACCCGGACACCACCTTTTATGGCGCGGTCCACGAATGCCGGATGAAGCGTGCCCGCTTATGCACCATGGGCGAATGGGTGAATGCCTGCTTGGCCAACCCAGCTTTCATCGGAACGGTATTGAACCACGAATGGGTGGATAGCGCAGCGAATGATAACGATGGGGCGAAACGGGTGGGCGCGCCCGGTGATGGCATCGTTGGCGGCGCCACCGGGATTGATTGCCTTTATGGGGGCTGGGCAGCCTACAATGTTGGATCATCGCGCTTCCGATGCTGCACGAATCGCTGACCCGCATTCCCGGAGCCTGCCTGCTGGCCCTGCTCACCGCAGCACCGGTTGAGTCACAGGTCATCGTGGATGTACCGGTCGTCCTGTCAGGTCCGCTTGAAGAGCGTGCGATCGATGGCATTGCCGCTCCCACGCATGCCACTTCGGCCATCACCGTCGAGGGATCCGTGCTCTCTTCATACATGTGGGCCACGGCCGCGCAGAGCGACACCATCATCAACCTCAGCACGGCCCCGGCAGTGCTGCAATACGCCGATGGCCTCATCGTGCGCTTCCTCGTTGTATCGGGCCTTTCTGGTGCGCTAGGCATCAGCATTGACGGGCTTCCTGCGCTCCCGCTGCGCAGACCGGACGGGCTTCGCCTCGCGAAAGGGCAGCTCGAGGCGGGCACGGTTGCAGAAGTGCTCCTGGCTAATGGGCAGTTCATCCTCATGAGCGGCAACGAACGCCAATGCCCAGCGGGGTACACTGCGGTGAATGGCGAGTATTGCATCGAGACGAATCCTCCATCGACCACTGGGCTCTGGCAGTGGGCCGTCACCAAATGCGCTTCGATCGGCGGCAATTTGTGCACCTGGGGAGAATACTCCGCCGCTTGCGCGATGGTCGGCAGCCAGCTCGGCGGCATGCATGTGAACTGGGAATGGATCGATGACACCAGCAATCACACCCACGGAGCGGATAGCGCTGGCCGATCGACCTGCATGAGCCAGCGGACCACATTGATCAGCATTGCTGCCAAGGCCCGATGCTGCTTTCATTTGAGGTGAACGATCATGCGCCAGACCCTCACCGCATTGGTATTGACCGGCCTGACCGGCGCCGCGTGCGCTCAAGTGGAGATTGACCACCGCATCGAGCTTGCTGCTCCCTCGGATGCCGAGCGGCAGGTCACAGGCGTCCCCACCTTGGCCGAGCCTTCCGCTCTTCAATCGGCGCAGCAGGAGCAGTCCAATTCGCATCGCGTCGCTCTGGCCAGCCTCGATGCCGCAGTTTGGTCCGCCACCATCAGCACCTTGGCCACTGCGCCGATGGCCGGCACGCACATCGTCCTATTCGCACCGGAGCAGACGCCTGAAGGTGAGCTGCAGCTCCTGTTGAATGGGGCTGGTCCCTTCGCTGTGGTCCATCGGATCGGAGATCCAGTGCTCGGGGAGGAGATCGTGCCCGATGCACCGCTTTCGCTCGTATTCGACGGAGAGCGCTTCCATGCTTTGAGCGGCACGGTGCACCGACCGCGTGAATGCGCTGGGGATCTGGTTGCCGTTTCGGATCAGTTCTGCGTTGAGGCCGCGGAGCGCGAGGCAGCCAGCTTCTTCTTGGCGGCGCGCACCTGTGCTGAAGCGGGAAGGCGGCTCTGCACTTGGGGCGAATGGCATAATGCCTGCAGGCTCAGGGTGGAACTCGGCCTCGCGAACATGATCGGCAATTGGGAGTACACCGACGACACGGCCAACGAGGACAACACCGTGAGGATCATCGGCTATAGCTCGTGCACCATCGCAGGCGGCTTCGTTGTCAGCACTGGCACGCAAGCGTACCGTTGCTGCCTCACGCGATAAGGCCAGGAGCGCATTTCTCGCCAGGGCATGCTGTTCAACTCCCTCGACTTCGCCCTCTTCCTGCCCATTGTATTCCTGGTCCATTGGCTGTTGCTGCGCCGCCTTCAGGCCAGGAACGCATGGCTCCTGTTCGCCAGCTACGTGTTCTATGGCTGGTGGGACCCGCGCTTCCTCAGCCTGATCGCCCTCAGCTCGCTGATCGACTTCTTGGTGGCGAACCAGCTCGGCCGGCATGAGCAGCCGTCCCGGCGCAAAGCCCTGCTATGGACCAGCATCACGGCGAACCTCGGCATGCTCGCCTTCTTCAAGTACCATGATTTCTTCATCTCCAACATCGAGGCCTCGTTCAGCCTGCTCGGGCATCCGCTGCGGCTCCGCCACTTGGACATCATCCTGCCTGTCGGGATCAGCTTCTATACCTTCCAGACGCTCAGCTACACCATCGATGTCTATCGCCGAAGGCTGGAGCCGAGCAAGGACCTGCTCGGATTCCTGGCCTATGTGAGCTTCTTCCCGCAGTTGGTAGCGGGACCCATTGAACGGGCCACCAACCTGCTGCCGCAGTTCAGCAAGCAGCGGGACTTCAGCACTGCGGACGCCGTGGATGGCCTGCGACAGATGCTCTGGGGCCTGGCCAAGAAGGTGCTGGTGGCGGATAGCTGCGCGCCTTATGTGGACTCCATCTTCGATCAGCCCGATGCGAACAGCGGCAGCACCTTGCTGCTGGGCGCGGTGCTCTTCAGCTTCCAGATCTACTGCGACTTCAGCGGGTACAGCGACATCGCGATCGGTTGCGCGCGCCTCTTCGGCTTCGAGCTGATGCGGAACTTCGCCTACCCGTATTTCGCGCGCGACATCGCGGAGTTCTGGCGTCGCTGGCACATCAGCCTGAGCACCTGGTTCCGCGACTACGTGTACGTTCCCTTGGGCGGTAGCCGAGGAAGCATGCCTCTCCGGTTAAGGAACACCCTGATCGTCTTCCTGCTGAGCGGCTTCTGGCACGGGGCCAACTGGACGTTCATCTGTTGGGGAGCCATTCACGCGCTCTACTTCATCCCGTTGCTGATCAGCGGCCGGAATCGCACGAACATCGAGATCGTTGCTCATGGCCGGATGCTGCCCTCGCCCCGGGAAGCGGCATCCATGCTCGCTACCTTCCTCGCCGCAGCGCTGGCCTGGGTATTCTTCCGCGCCAGTGACGTCTCCTCCGCGGTGCACTACATCGGCGGGATCCTGGATGCCTCCTTGTTCACGGTTCCGACGGTGCGCCCCTTGGATGTGGCCGTGATGATCACGGTGCTCGTTTCAGCGGAATGGCTGGGCCGCGCGCACCAGCATCCGCTTCAATTGCTCGCGGCGGTTCCCTGGCGCCCGGTGCGATGGGCGCTCTATTACGCGCTCATCGCATCTGTGATCGCGTTCGCTGGCGCCGAGCAGGAGTTCATCTACTTCCAATTCTGAGATGCGCCTGTTCATCCGCCGAACCCTCCTCTTCTGCCTGCCCATGTTGGCCTGGTTCGCTGTCATGACCATGGTGAACATCAGCCGCATGCGCGCGCCCGGATGGTCATCGCCGACCCAGGTGCTCGCAACCGGCGATTCGCACATCGGCTGCGGCATCGACACCTCAGCGCGCCCTGGAATGCGCAATGTCGCGTTAGCCGCCGAGCCCATTCTGCTGAGCTGGTTGAAGCTCAAGCGCATTGCTGAATGGGGCCGGATCGACACGGTCGTGCTCGGCTTCGGCCCGCACAACCTCTCGGACCTGGACCACCGGCGGTTCAAGCAGCACGGCTGGGCCACCGATCGCCTCATGATGCGCTTGTACCCCTTGGTGAGTACGAAGGAGGCCATGGGCGGGGAATTCCATCCGCGCACCTATTTACGGACCGTGTTCATGCAGGTAGCCGCAAGGCCGCGCAACGACCACCATCAGTACATCGGCGCGTTCAGCGGCCTGCGCAGGCGGTTCACCGCGAACGCCGACTCCGCCACGAAGCGGCACTTCTTCGATGATGATGGGAAACTGGCCCCGGCTTCCAGCTTGGCCCTGAGCTCGCTCGATTCCATCATCGCCCATTGCGCGAAGGAGCGCATCATGCTGTGCCTCGTGTCGACCCCGGTCCACGAGAGCTACCGTTCACGCCTGCCAAGGGAATTCTCGTCGCTTCACGATTCCCTTGCAAGAGAATTCGGTTCGCGAGGAGTCAAGGTCCTCCTCTACTCCGACCTCTTTCCCGGCGACAGCCTCTTCGCCGACTCTGACCACTTGAATGCCAAGGGAGCACGACTGTTCACGCAGAGACTGATGGAGGACATCCGAAAGCGTTGACCCTATCCCGCAGCGCTTGCGCGGAAACGGAGCTCTTCTACGATTCCAAGGATGGAAGCCGCCACCCGTGGCCACGTGAATCGTTCCGCGACGCGCCTCCGTCCCGCGAAGCCCATTGCCGTCCGTTCCGCATTCGGCAATCCGGCCAAGCGCTTGATTGCCGCTAGAAGCGCGGCTTCGTCACCTGGCCGGATCAGCATGCCGTTCGCGCCATCCACCAATTCAGCGCTGGCGCCCACATCACTCACCACAACCGGCCGAGCACGCGCCATGGCCTCAAGCACCACCGTAGGCATGCCCTCGAACCGCGTGGGCAGCACCAGGGCATGGCAGTCCGCATAAAGGCGTTCAAGCTGCTGGTCGTCCACCTTCCCGGCCAAGGTCACATTCGAGGGCAGGCCATCGCGCTCCATCCGGGCCCGCTCAGGTCCGTCGCCAGCGAGGATGAACCGGACGGGTACCCGTGACGCTTGCAATTCGCGCGCAACGTTCAGGAGCAGATCGATGCCCTTGTTGAATGCGAAGCGCCCAACGAAGAGGAAGCTCAGATCATCGCCATCGGCCGGATAGGGGGGCGCATCATCCGGGAGCTGTACGGCGTTGGGCACCACAGCCACGCGGGCCATGGAGCCATGCACCAATCCTTCCAGCATCAGGGTGAGCTTGCCGCCGAGCGAAACCACGCGAGCTGATCGCCGAGCCACGTGCCGCACCAGCCACCGGAACGGAAGACCGATCAGCCGGTCCTTCATCGTGAGCCCTTGGAACATCTCCAAGCCATGCGGCATCACGATCAGCTTCGGGGTGAACCGGCGCATGCCCTGCCAAACGCTGAAGCCCTGCGACAGGACCGCATCCGGCTTGACCTCATCGAGCTTGCGCGCCACGCGCCCGCTGTATCGCCAAAGTTCCCGCAAGTACAAGCGCCGGTGATCCAGGCCCGCAACGGGTTGTTCATCGATGCCGAGTTCTGGATCGAAGACCTTTTCACGATGCGGGTGGATCACGGTCAACCGGATGCCGGGCAAACGAGCGAGGTGCTCGGCCAGCAACCTCGAATGCCGTTGCATGCCGCCCATCGCATGCGGGAACACGCCATCGGTGCAAAGGGCGATGTGCAGGTCGCGAGAGCTCATGATCCGCTCAGGCGCGCGCGCCCTTCCAATCGAGCAGAGGTTCGTTGAGCAGGGAGGCCACGCCCTCATCGATGCCCCAGCGCGGCTCCCAACCCGTGCGGCGCTTGAGCTTGCCGACATCGGCTAGCAGGTGCATGCGCTCCACCTTCCTAACGCGGGCCTCATCCACCTCGATGCTGAGCGGTTCGCCCAGCATGCGTTCAAAGGCCTGCACCACTTCCAGCACGCTGTACTCGATCCCACGGCCGATGTTGAAGACCTCGCAACCGCTGAATCCGCCATCGAGCAAGGCCCTCATCGCGCGCGCCATATCGCTGGTGTGTATGAAATCACGCTTGGGCTCCAGATTGCCAAGCCTCAGGACACGGCTGCCTGCGCGCACCTGCCGCTGGATCTCGGGGATGAGGTGCGGATTGGTCTCGTTCGGACCGAAGGCATTGAAGAAGCGCCCGATGATGGTAGGGATGCCGGTGCGCAGGCAGAATTCGCTCGCTATCCGCTCGGCGGCGAGCTTGGTGATGCCATAGATGTCGAGCGGGCCTGTCGGATGCTCCTCACTCACGGCGCCCTCTGCGATCGGGTAAACCGCGGCCGTGCTCGCAACGAATACCTGGTTCACGCTGCCCGCCGTGGCACAGGCATCGAGCACGTTGATGGTACCGTTGATGTTGATGTCCGCCGCCTCAACCGGATGCGCGTTGCAATAGGGGATGAAGTGGATGGCGGCCAAGTGAAGCACTTGTTGCGGGGCAGCCACGGCGATCGCCCGAAGCACCGCAGCGCGATCCCGTATATCGACGAGAAGGAAGCGCTCATCGGGAACCGGGGCCAGGTCGCGCACGCCGAAGCTCAGGTCATCCAGCACCCAGACCTCCTTGCCAGAAGCCATCAAGTGCTCGCCAAGGGCCGAGCCGATGAATCCGGCACCGCCGGTGATGAGCACGCGTTCCGCCATGCCGCGAAAGTAGGCGGGCGCGTGTAGCCGGCCCCCCTGGCGAAGCGCGGCTACTTTCGCCCGCCCCATGCAGGTCAGCATCGTCCTCCCCTGCTACAACGCCGAGCAGCACCTGAGCCGCTGCCTCGCGTGTCTATTCGCGCAGACGCATCGGCCCTTGGAACTCATCGCCGTTGATGATGGCAGTTCCGACGGGACGGCCGCGCTGCTCGAAGAGGCAGCGCGCTCCGCCCCCTACCCGATGCGCGTGATCAGGCAAGCGAATGCCGGTGCATGCGCGGCGCGCAACAAAGGCCTGGAGGAAGCCACTGGACTGTACATCCAATTCATGGATGCCGATGATGAGATCGCCCCGGACAAGATCCAGCGGCACCTCGGGTTGGCGCTGGCCAATACCGCGTGCGACCTGGTGGTCGGGAGCGCAAGGATCCTGAAGCCCAGCGGCGAGCTGGAGCGGCTTGATATCCTGAGGTCGGGATCGCGCGACCCTTGGATCGACCTGGCTGAGCACCGCATGGGCGGCACGCCGAACAACTTCTGGAAACGCGATGCCGTGCTCCGCGCTGGCGCCTGGGACGTGGCGATGCGCAGCAGCCAGGAGTACGACCTGATGCTTCGCATGCTGGCTTCCGGCGCGCGGGTATGCCACGACCCCGAACCCCGGACCACGGTGCACCTGCAAGCAAGCGGCAGTGTCAGCACCTCCGATCCTGCCGCCAAATGGCGACGCTACATCGAACTGCGCCTTCGGATCATCGCGCACCTGAAAGCCAATAGTCCCGGCGTTGACCTAGCGCCATTCCGCCAAGTCCTCTTCGACAGCATCAGGACTCTCTACCCGTTCTCACCTGGGGAGGCGGTCGCGCTCTACCGCGCCCACTTGCCCCGTGCCTTCTCCCCTGCGGCATCATCCGCCACAGGGAAAGGCTACCTTTTGCTGCATGCGCTCCTCGGCTTCTCGATGGCCAATCGCGTGCGCGGTTGGCTCAGCGGCCTGCGATGAGCAGGCGATAGAGCAGGAGGTTCACACCTGGCAATCGTATGGGCAGCAGGTTGTACCAACGCGTGATGCGCAGCAGGCCGCGCTTGTAGGCTGGGATATCGGCCAGGAGCTCCTGGACCAGAAGCGTGGCCTCCAGTTCGGAGAGCACTCGTGATTCAATGCGGCCGAGCTTGGCATAGAGCAGCATCTGCAGATAGGTCCGGTGAATGATCCCCATGAGCAGTCCGGCTTCGCCAAGCCGCGCGGCATCGGCCAGGAATTTACGGTGGTAGCGCACGGCCGATTCAGCGAAGCTGTTCAGCAACCGGCGTGGATCGAGCACCTTCCGCTCTTCCGCGATGCGGTAATAGCAATCGGGCGCCGTGTCGCGCAGGCGAAAGCGCACGCCGGGCATGAGCAAGGCGCGCGTATGCAGCTCCACGTCCTGGTGGCGGCTGAAGGATTCATCGAAGCCGCCGATGCGCTGCAGGAATGCGCGGTCCCAGATCGGCTGCATGGTCTGCCAGGGCAGCTTGTGCTTGAAGAAATCGGCCAACGCATCGCGCGTGAGGGGCACCCAGCGCTGACCGTGATCCCCGGGCCTTTCACGGAAGACCTCCATGGTGCTAACGGCGAAATGCAGGCCGCTGCCTTCCATGAATGCCAAGCGGCGCTGCACGCAATGCCGCTCCAGCAGGTCGTCGGCATCGAGGAAGATGATGTACGCGCCCCGGGCTTTGGCGATGCCGATGTTGCGGCAATGGTTCGCGCCTTTGTTCTCCGGCAGCGGCGATACGCTGATGCGCGGATCGCTGGCGGACATTCCCTTGAGCATGGCCACGGTGCCATCGGTGCTGGCATCGTCCACCACGATCAGTTCCCAGCCGGGATCGGTCTGCGCCTGCACGGATCGCACCATGTCGCCGATGAATCCCTGCTTGTTGAAGCTGGGCACGATGATGGACACGGCCGGGGCGCCATCCCGGGGCCGTGTGAAAGGAGATTCCTCGGGAAGCGACGGTTCCTTCGCCATGCACGCCTTCACGAGCAGGTATTGCGCATTGAACCGCTCTTTCGTGAAGTGGTCGCGCGCGAAGGCCATCAGCCGATGCACCTCGTCAGCCGATGGTTTCTGCAGGAGGAGCGAATCGTCTGGAGCCAGGACCTGCCCTAGGCCATGGGAGCGCACCATGGCGCTGAAATCACCTACGCAATCGGAGATGGCCACCGGAAGACCGGCGCTCAAGTACTCCGCGAACTTGGTGGGCGACGCCACGCGGTTGGTGATGCGGTCCTCGCGCAGAAGCAACCCCAGGTCGCAATCCTGAAGAATGGCCCTGACCTCCTGGTGCCGCACCCAGCGCCGAGCGACCTGCGCGGGGAAGCGCTCGGCCATGCGCGCGATCACCGGATGCTCCGTGCTCAGGAAGAGCATGCGGCGCCGCGGGTCGGCGGTGAGCCATGGCATGACCACGCGCTCGGCCAACTCGAGGGATTGCCATCCAACGGACGTGCCCGAATAAACGAGCACGGTATCGTCGGCGCTCCATCCCAATTCAGCGCGCAATCCGTTGCGATGCCGCTCGAGCAGCACCTCGACGCTCCTGCCCATGGTACAGGGGATCACCGTGTGCCGCAAGGCGCTGTAACCGCACGTGCGCCGCCAATGATCAACCAGCGACTGGCTCACGGCCATGCGCATATCCGCACGGGCCACCACCTCGCGCTCCAACAGCTCGCACTCATCGATCAGCCGATCATCGTCCACCACGCGGTACTCCCGCCATTCAGCACCGTAGGCAGCGCGCGCATCGAAGCAGACCTCCTGCACCAGCCCCCGGTCGCGCATGCGCAGGCCGAGCGCCGTCGCGAAGATCCCGCGACCGATGATGCCGCTCGGGCGGAGCCAATGGCACACGGCCCAGAGCCAGAGCCAATTCGCTTTCCAATAGTGCTGGCGCGGCACCATGGGCAGCACGAGTGCATCGGGTACACGGCTACGGATCCGGCGGCGAGAGCTCATGTATCCGCGCAGTGACACGAGCGCGACGAGCCGCACGCGCTGGCCGCCCATGGCATTCAAGTGGTCCACCACATCGGTGACCTGGCTCCAATAGACGCCGCTGGGCTGGTCGTTGTAGGTGATGTAGATGATCACAGCCAGCGCATGAGTGCCTCCACCGCGCGTTCGGTGGCATGGCCGTCCCAAAGGTGCGGCACCTTGCCCTTCTTGAACTCATCGCGCTTGATCCGTTCCAAGGAGCGATCCAATTCCTCAAGGTCGAATGTGATGAGTTCGTTGGTTCCCTCCGTGATGGTGATGGGGCGCTCGGTGCTTGGCCGCAAAGTGAGACAGGGTATGCCTCGGAAGGTGGTCTCCTCCTGGATGCCGCCGCTATCGGTGATCACCACGGCGCTGGTGGCTACGAGCTTCTGGAAATCGAAGTAGCCCAACGGATCGCAAAGGATGATGCCGGGCTTGCTGTCCAACCTCTCCGCAAGGCCATGCTGTTGCAGGTTGCGGGCCGTCCTCGGATGCAACGGGAACACCACCGGGAAGCGATCGGCCACCATGCAGACCAGATCCACGACGCGGGCCAACGCAGCCGTCTCATCCACATTGCCAGGGCGGTGCATGGTGATCAGAGCGTGGCCGCCGAGGCGCGATCCGAGGCGCTCCAGCACATCCTGATCGCTGTATGCCTTCATCGTAGGCCACGAGGGTATCGATCATGGTGTTGCCCACCATGCAGATCCGCTCGGGCGCGATGCCTTCAGCGACCAGGTTCTCCGCGCCGCTCGGCTCGGTGGTGAGCAGCAGGCCGGCCATGCGATCGGTAAGGATGCGGTTCACTTCTTCCGGCATGCCCAGGTCGCGGCTGCGCAAGCCGCTCTCCAAGTGCACCAGCGGAAGGTTCAGCTTATTCGCGGCGATGGCAGCAGCCAAGGTGCTGTCCACATCGCCCACCACCATCACGGCATCAGGACGAGATTCGCGCATGACCGGCTCCAGCGCGAGGATCAGATGGCCCATTCGCGCTGCAGGTGACCCATCCGGAACGGACAGCATGCGATCGGGCCGCAGGCCGAATTGATCGAAGAACACGGTGCTCATGCGATCATCGGCATGCTGGCCGGTATGCACCAGCTGCACGGTCAGGCCTTGCTGGCGCGCCACCTCCTTGAGGCGCGTGACCTTCATGAAATTGGGGCGTGTGCCCACAACGACCATCAGCTGCTTCATGATGCTGCGCGCGTGGCGATGATGTACTGGTCGCTGGGAGTGTCACTGATCTTGCGCGCCGGTGCGCCAGCGATTGTGACGCGCCCTTCGGGGAACGATGCGTTGACCACGCTGTTGGCACCTACCACCAGATTAGGACCGAGCACCACGTCGCCGAAGATCTTGGCTCCGGGTCCTATGTAGCAATTGTCGCCTATGCGCGGCGCGGGTTCGGGCGGAGGACCCGGTCGCGTTCCGATCACCACATCGATATGGATACGGCAATTGGCGCCGATGCGCGCATCGGGATGAACGATGATGGTGCCGCGGTGCGCAATGGAAAGCCCTGGCCCGAAGGTGTTCAAGGGGATCTCGAATCCGCAGCGCACGCCCTGCCGGTGCAAGCGCCAGCTCCAAAAGCGGCGCAGCCACGCGTTGGCTCCGGTGTTGTGCAGGTATTCGACCTTGCGCAGCAGGCGCTGGAACCGCCACACCTCATCGTATCGCGTGGGCCGCGCGCCCATTCGCCGCAGTCCGATGCGATCAGCTTCGAGGTAATCGGTGAGGTCCTGTCGCGATCGGATCATCGGCCAATCAAAGCGTCCTTGATGCCCGCCAGACGTTCAGCCCAGCGGAACCCCAGCATGCGGAAAAGGAACAGGTAGATCGCAGAAGTGGCGCGATTGGCCTCGGGAACGAAGCCCTTCGGCAGCAGTTGGTCGAAGGCATCGATGGCGGCGCGCCGGTCATGCGCCGAAAGTACGCGGATGGCCATGAAGAGGTACTGATCAGCTGCCGCGATCACCGCGGCGTTCGCTTCAGCCCCTGATCCGCGGAGGTGGTCGCGCATGGCGCGGCGGAGCTCGATGTACCGCAGCCAGTTCTCGCGCTCGCCGGTGCGGCTGATGGAGCCGCGCGTGCGCTTGAGCACCTCGCAGCCGGGCTCCATGTCCCAAGCGATCACAGCATCGCGCTTCAGCATGCGGAAGAGCAGCTCATAATCCTGGCTGCTGCGCAGGCCTTCATCCCAGCCGCCCGCATCGAGCACGGCTTGCCTCCGGAAAATATTGGCGCTGGTGGTGCCTATGCGCGTTCGCACGAGCGCCATCCACCGATCGCCCTCGAGAGGCCTCACCTCCTCATCGGCGCGCCCGTCCTCGAAACGGTTGATGTAGGCCCCGGCGACCGCATCGGCCTTGTCGCGCTGCGCGATGGCCAGTTGCCGGAGGATCTTCCCGGGTCGCAGCGCATCATCGGCGTCGAGGAACTGCACCCATTCAGCATCGGTGGCGGCCATGCCGGCGTTGCGGGCCGCAGAGGCGCCGCTGCGATCCTGAAGGGCGATCACCCGCAAACGCATGAATGCGTCGTTCGAAATGGACCGCAAGGCCTCCAGCGTCCCATCAGTGCTCGCGTCATCCACCGCGATCACTTCCAGCCCGGCTATGCCCTGATCGTGGACGGAGGCGATGGCGCGCGGCACGAATGCGGCCACGTTATGGCAGGGCATCACCACGGCGGCTTTCATGCCCGCAAAGTAGAACTACCTGATCCGCTCAGTGGGCGGTTCGTAGCGCTTGCCCTTGAGCACTGATGAGAAGAGGTAACGCCATTTGGCTGATGAGGGCTGGTGATCGCGCAGCAGGTAGGCCATCACAGCGGCGGTCCCGAATCGCGGCATCTGGTAACCGAGATCGTCCCATGCCTTCCGGAAAGCAAGATCAATCGCCTCGCTGGTGGAGATGCGCTGCTCCTTCGCTTGGAGCTCAAGCGTGCGCAGGTATCGCCTCAGCGCTCCGATGTCGCCAGCCCGCAGGGGTTCGGGAAAGGCGCCAGCGCTCGGCAGATGCCAGCGGAGTTCCTCTTCGCCATATGGAAGGCCGTGGAACCCGAGCACGGCACGGAACACGCGGCGAAGGCCCGAGAACGGATCATGCGCGGCACTCGCGTTCTGCTCTCCCAAACGATAGCGCACCAGTGGAACGGGGAGGTTCTCCAATCGCGTGGCGGTGAGCAACCGGAGCTGGAAGAGCCAATCCTCACCGTAGCGCGGCCAATCATCCTCGTAGCGGATGCTGTTCTCCAGCAGCGTGCTGCGCCGATAGATGGCCGTGGGCTGGAAGATGGGGATGCGGAAGAGCGACTCCGCTCGGCATTGGTGATCGTGCAGGGGGGAACGCCGGAGGACGCCCGGCTCATGCAGCAGCTCCATCCATGTGCCGCTGGCGCCCACCCTCTGGTTCGTGTCCATGAAACGCACCTGCTGCTGCAGGCGATCACGATGCAGCACGTCGTCGGCATCGGCGCGAACGATGTACTCGCCCGTGGCGGCATCGTGGCCGCGCTGCGCGGCACCAGCCGGGCCCAGATTGCGATCAAGGGCGATGATGCGCATGCGCGGATCGGAATAGGAGCGCAGGATGGCGAGGCTGTCATCCGCGGAGCGGTCATCAACGGCGATCAGCTCGAAATCCGGAAAGGACTGCCCCAGGACGCTGTCGACGCACTCACGGAGCCAAGGCGCCTTGTTGAAGACCGGTATGACGACTGAGAGCTTCATGATTCGGCAAGACCGTGATCGGCGGTCATGGCCCTTTGCCGATGAAGCGTGCGGCGAGGCTCTTGAATAAGTAGGTCAGGCGCGCGGGGTCCCGATGCTCGCTGAGCAAGTAATGCGAGAGTGCCAAACGGGCATCGTCGGTGACGAGCGAGAAGAAGACATCGCTCCAAGCGCGCTCCAGGCGCTTGTCGAAGGCAGCAGCTGGGAACAGGTGCCGCGCCTCATTCATCGCACGCAGGTCCGCGAGCCATTGCTTTAATCCGACCAGCGCGTCGCGCGTCGGCGGCTTCTTGAAGGAACGGAGCCCCATCAGGTGCGATTCCAGCTGGCGGTCCGTGATAGGCACTTCGAGGTTCTTGAACACCTGCCGGAGTATGGTCTCGCGGTATGTCGCCCGCCTGTGGCCATGGCTGCTGTTCTGCTCCCCGCGCCGGTAGAGGATCAACGGTTCGTCGATGTTATCGAAACCGGCATGGGCGATGAGCTTCGACCAGAGGATCCAATCCTCCCCGATCCGCGGCCAATCGTCCTCGAAACGCACTCCATGGTCGCGGAGCGTGCGCGTGCGCATGATGCTGGCGGGCTGCGCGATGGGATTGCCGAAGAGCACCTCGGCGCGGCATTGGTCCATGCCGACCGGGAATCGCCACAGCTCGGTCTCGGCACCGAAGAGCTGAAGGTGACCGCCGCTTGCGCCCAGCTGCAGATTGGCATCCATGAAGGCGACCTGCTTCTCGAAGCGGCCCGGCAGGCAGATATCGTCGGCATCCACCCGGATCATGTATTCGCCCTTGGCCAGGTCCATGGCCCGTTGCGCGGCGCCGGCAGGCCCGAGGTTGCGCTCGCATTGGACCACCCGCAACCGAGGGTCGCGGATCTCGGAGAGCACGGCCATGCTGTTGTCCGTGCTGCGGTCATCGGCCACGATGACCTCGAAATCGCCGTACGATTGCGAGAAGATGCTCTCGAAGCACTCTTTGATGTAGGGCGCTTTGTTGTAGAGCGGTATGACCACGCTGACCCTCATCCGAAGAGGTGATCCCATTTGCGCCGGATGCGGAACATCAACCAGCTATCTGAACGGAGCTGCTCGTCGAGTATCCGCAGCTGCGATCGTTGCTCATCATCGAGCGGCCCGAGGCCGATACCGAGCTTCCGGAACCGTTGCATCATGCTGAAGTCGCGCTGTGAGAAGATCATGAAGTGCCACTTGAGGAGGAATGCCACAGCCATGGAGCGCACCAACGCGCGGTGCTTGGGGCGCAGCGGCACGCCCCTGATGCCCCCGGGCAGGTCATGCCCGATCGCCAGGACGCAAGCCAGGTTGTCAAGGCCCATGTCGGAGCACATCCGGGCAAGGATAGCGGCTTGCTCATCGAGGAAAGCCTTCTTCTGCACGATGGACTTGCTCTCCGCTTGCGCGCGGAATACGGCAAGCTCCCAGGGCACGATTCGGAGCCCAGCGGTCCCCTTGCGGAACAGCACTTGGAGCCAGAGCTCGTAATCCATCACGCAGTGGAGCCGCTCCTCGATCAAACCGGCCTCGCGCACGGCATCCATGCGGTAGAAGGTGCATTGCTGGTTCACATGCGGCGCGGTGAAGAGCTTATCCGGATCGGCAGGGTCATCGACCCCCATGCGGTACTCCGATCCGTCCATCAGCCGCTTAAGCCGAACACCGGTGAGCACAACCAGGCCGGGATCTGATGCGAAGGCCTGTCCGACCTTCAAGAGCGCTCCCGGGAGCAACAGGTCGTCGCTGTTGATCCAGCCGAACACGGCTCCGGTTGCGCGCTCGATTCCTTTGTTGAGCGCATGGCTCTGCCCACGGTCGCGCTCACTGCACCACCAGGCCAGCCTCGCCGCATATGATTCAATGATCGGGACAGAGCCATCCGTGCTTCCGCCATCGACCACCATGTGCTCCAGGTCCGGGTAATCCTGGTCATGCACGGACCTCATGCACTCATCCAGGAAAGCGGCCTGTTGGTAGCTGGGCGTGATGAGCGTGATCCGGGGGAGCATGCTGCACTATTGCGCTTTGCGCGCCTCGGCACTCAGCGCGGTGATCATCACCCAATCGAGCTCAGCGCCCTTCGGGGCCTTGTCCCTTCTCAAGAGCAAGCTGACGAGCGGGTACGATATCCACTTGATCACCGAGCGGAGGGAAGAAGGCATCGGGCGCCGCATCACCCAAAGGCCGATCATCTGGCCGAGACTGGCGTCCCAGCCACCGCTCGCGCGCACTTCGGCTTCGATGAATCCGGCGCCGCGGAGCAGGCGCTCAAGGGCGAACGGCGTGTAGCGATGCTCGTCGTAGGGCGCATCGTGCAATGGCCAAAGGAAGGGCACCGTGATCACCAGGTGCCCACCCGGGCGCAAGACCCTTCCAATCTCCTTCAGCACGGCAAGCGGATCGGGGCAATGCTCCAGGACCTCTGTGGCCATGGCGCAATCCACGCTGGCATCGGGCATCGGGATGCTCAGGCCATCCCAAGTGATGTCGGGCCTGATGGCCTTGTACTTGGCCTCATCATTCACGGGCAGGTCCATGCCGATGTATCGATCGACCTTGCTGCCCTTCAGGATCATCTCGCGGTAGGGCATCACGCCGCAACCTACATCGAGGAAGGTGCCTTGCAGCTTGGGCAGCGCACCGGTCAGCGCTCGCTGGATCGCAGTCCGCACATGATACAGGTCTTGCGTATCCGCATTGAGCGGCATACCGACGAACTGCTTGCGATGCGCGCGGCTCATGCGTTCAGCGCGGCGATGTGCGAGCCACGGACGGGTTCAGGGACCTGCTGCGCCGGCGTAGCCGATTCGTCAGGGCGCCAACCGAGCAACCGGCGAAGCAGGACCTTGATCAAGTAGGTGAGATTGCCAGCCGTGAATCCCGCGCCGTGACGCATGTGGAGGATGGGAGCAACGACCCTGCGGTCGGCGATGAGGAAGAAGAGGCGCCTGTATCGCCGATCCAGTTCGGCCTCGAAGCCATCCTCGGGGAAGTGGCCCGTTTCACGGTTCCAGGCCTTCAGCCGTGCGATCCAGTTCGCAAGGGAGACCACATCGGCCGCATCCGGCACGCGCCTGAAGAGCCGATGAAGCATGAGCTGCAATCGGATCTCCTCCTCTCCCGCTTCGATGCCCAGGATGCGGAAAGCACCAGCATAGATGCGGGCCTTCACCTCCAAGGGATCGTGCCCATGACGCATGTTCTGCTCACCGAAGCGATAGTGCGTCAGGGGCTCCGGAAGATTCGCGAAGCGCATATGCGCCGCGCAGCGCAGCAAGAAGAGGAAATCCATGCCCGGTGCGCGCCAACTCTCGTCACAGCGCAGGGCATTCGCATCGAGCGTGGCTCTGCGGAACATGGTGGTGCCGTAGCAGACCGGGTCACCGAAGAGCAGCTTGCTCCGGCCCAAGCGGTCATCGGCGGGCCATGACCAGAACTCTTGCTTCGACCCGAAGACGCTCATGGCGCTGCCCACCGCATCGATGTCCGGATGGGAATCGAGGAAATCCACCTGGCGGGAGAGGCGCTCTGGCAGCATCACGTCATCGGCATCGAGCACTGCGACGTACTCGCCCTGCGCGGCATCGAATCCACGGTTCGCGGCCGCAGGCCTGCCCGTGTTCCGGTCGCTCCGCATCAGCCTGATGCGCGCATCACCGATCGCGCTCACGCGTTCAGGACCCTGGTCGGTGCTGCCATCATCGATCACGAGCACCTCGAAGTCCTTGTAGTCGCTGGCCAGCACGCTGCGTACGGCTTCCTCCACGAAAGCCCCTTTGTTGAACAGGGTGATGAGGACCGTGACGCGTGGCATGCCCGAATAGCGGGGCAAGTTATCAGACCGCGCCGAGGGCTGCCATCCGTGCAGTCCGCTGCCGCAGCATGTGGTCGGCGAGCACCATGCACGCCATGGCCTCCACGATGGGCACCGCGCGCGGCACCACGCAGGGATCGTGGCGCCCTTTCGCCTCCAACAGCACTTCCTCAAGGTCCTTGTTCACCGTGCGCTGCGCCTTGCCGATGGTGGCGGGCGGCTTGAAGGCCACTTCGAACATCAAGTCCTCTCCGTTGGAGATGCCGCCCAGACTGCCGCCCGCGTGATTGGTGCGAGCCCGGATGGCAGGCCGCAGCACGCGCGCACCCTCGGGAAGGATCCTCCTGTGCTCGTCGGCCCAGCCCAAGCCCAACTCATCGTTGTTCTTGGACCCGCACATGCGTGCACTGGCGAAGCCGCTGCCGATCTGGAAGCCCTTCGCCGCGTTGATCGAGAGCATGGCCTTGGCCAGGTCTGCATCGATCTTATCGAAGACCGGTTCGCCCAGACCAACGGGCATGCCGGTGGCTATGCAGGAGACGATGCCGCCGATGCTGTCGCCTTCGGCGCGCACCTGCTCGATCAGCGCTTTCATGCGACCGGCCACTGCGCCATCCGGGCACCGTGCGTCATTCGCCCATGCGGTGCCGATGTCCGCGGGCAGGGCCTCCATTGCCACATCCCCAACCCTGCTCACGAACGCTTGCACGCCGATCCCTTCGCGCGCGATCAGTTGGCGAGCAATGGCGCCACCCACCACGCAGGCCGCCGTGGTGCGCGCGCTGCTGCGGCCTCCGCCACGGTGGTCGCGCAGGCCGTACTTGCCCTCCCATGTGTAGTCGGCGTGGCCGGGGCGATAGAGGTCCTTCAGCGCATCGTAATCGCTGCTGCGCGCATCGCTGTTGCGGATGAGGAAGGCGATGGGCGTGCCCAAGGTGATGCCCTCGTGGGTCCCGCTGAGCCATTCCACGCGATCGGCCTCCTCGCGTGCGGTTCCCAACGACGTGCTGCCCGGTCTCCGACGATCCAGCTCAAGCTGAACCGCATCAAAATCGAGCTTCAGTCCGGCAGGGCAGCCATCGACCACGCCACCGATGGCCGCACCGTGGCTCTCGCCGAAGGTGGTGAGGCGGAAGAGTCGGCCGATGCTGTTGCCGGGCATGTGAAGGATAACCGTGAATCCGGGTCGGCGAAAGTAGCGGGTGGAGGTGGCTGCCTTTCTTTGCCCCATGCCGCGCCTGCTGATCAAGAACGCTAAAGCGCTCGTGGGCGCTTTCCCTGCAGGCGTTCAGCGCGTGGCCGGTGCCGAGATGGCGAGGCTGCCGATCATCGTCGATGGCTGGATGCTGATCGAAGCAGGACGCATCGCGGCGCTCGGCACCATGAGCGAATTCCCCGGCGTCGCGGATTGGAGCGATCTCACCGTGATCGATGCCAGCGGCCGCTACGTGCTGCCCGGCTGGTGCGACCCGCACACGCATACGGTGTTCGCGGCGCCGCGGGAGGAGGAGTTCGTGGACAAGATCAAGGGCCTGAGCTACCAGGAGATCGCGGCGCGCGGCGGCGGCATCCTCAACAGCGCCGCGAAACTGCGCGCCATGGATGAGGATGAGCTCTTCGAACGGTCGAAGGCGCGCCTGGAGGCGATGATGGCGCAAGGCACGGTGGCCGTGGAGATCAAGAGCGGCTATGGCCTATCGCTGGAAAGCGAGCTGAAGATGCTGCGCGTGGCGAAGCGCTTGGCGGCGGAACTGCCCTTGCAAGTGAAGACCACCTTGCTCGCGGCGCATGCCCTGCCCGCAGAATTCAAGGAAGACCGCGCGGCCTACCTCGACCTCATCTGCGAACAGCTGATCCCGCAGGTAGCCGATGAGCAGCTCGCCGATTTCGTGGATGCATTCTGCGAGACCAACTACTTCACGGTGGCGGAGACGGAGCGCGTGCTCGCGACTGGCTCATCGCATGGCCTTCCAGGGAAAGTGCACGTGAACCAATTCACCAGCATCGGCGGCATCCAAGCAGCCATCGCGCACCGTGCCCTGAGCGTCGACCACTTGGAGGTGATGGAAGCCGCGGACCTGGAGGCCTTGGTCGCGGCCGGTGCAGCTGGCCCCATCCCCACCCTGCTCCCCTCGTGCTCCTTCTTCCTCCGCATTCCCTATGCACCGGCACGCGCGCTCCTTGACAACGGCCTTCCAGTGGCATTAGCCAGCGACCACAACCCCGGCAGCACGCCGAGCGGGAACCTGAACCTGGTGCTGTCCCTCGCCTGCATCCAGCTGCGCATGCTGCCGGAGGAGGCCATCACAGCGCTTACGATCAACGCCGCTGCGGCCATGCAGCTCCAAGACCAGCTTGGCAGCCTCACCGTGGGCAAGCGCGCCTCTTTCATCATCACCCGGGAAGCGCCTTCGCTGGCCTACCTGCCCTATGCCTTCGGCACCGACCATATCGACACCGTGATCATTGATGGAAAGCCCTTCCGGTCCGGAGCAGCGCTCCGATGATTTCCTGAGCACCGACCCCGGACGTCCGCCCAGCCTGGAGTTCAGCATGGGCGTGGCGCTCTTCGGCTTCGCGTTCATGGTCTTCTTCATCGCTCAATCGGTGGTGTTCATCCGCGGGATGATCGCGCGATCGCCCGGATTCGCCGGGCAATCCTTCTCCTTCGACCTGCTCGAGGACCCAGCCTTCAAGGAGCGCATGGTGGAGCTTCAATTCAACGGCGACCTGGTCGGACTCGAATCCGCTTGGAGCGGCGGCATCGGAGCAGCCTTCATCCTGCTCACATGCTGGCTGTGGAAGCGAGACCGGTTCCGTGCCTTGCTCGGATTGCGATTGCCAAGAGCGAAGCAGATGGCCATCTTCATCGGGCTGTTCGCACTGGTGGCCGTGGCCATCGAATTGCTCGCGATGGTGTCCCCGGCGTTCACCACGGATTTCATGAAACAGGTCATCGAGTCCACCACGAACTGGCCAATGCTCGTGGTCGGCGTCGCCATCCTTGGTCCGCTATTCGAGGAATTGCTGCTGCGCGGGCTGCTTTTCGGGGCGGTGCGCCACATCGCGGATGAGCACGTGAGCGTGGCGATCACCGCCGGCGTGTTCGCGCTCATGCACCTGCAGTACAGCCTGCCCATCATGCTGCTGATCCTGCCCATGGGCATCGTGCTGGGCTATGCCCGCGCGCGCACGGGCAGCCTGCTGGTGCCCATAGCGCTGCACATGGCCAACAACGGCCTGAGCATCCTCTGGCCTTGATGCCCAGAGCCTTGGGCCAACCTTGGGCGCCCGAGCCCGTATGAAGCCCCGCCGCAGCCAAGCGCGCGGCCTGTGAGGCTTTGACCAACCGGAACACCAGCGGCTCGCGCAGGATCCTGATCGTGCTCTATGGCACCCTCTTCATGCTGTGCGCGGCACTGATCGGCACCGCTCACTGGCACGAGCTGAAGAGCCAGCGCGAGGAGGCGCTCGAACGGCTTTCAGCCATCGCTGCATCGCTCGCCGATCAGGTGCCCGCTCGTCATGCCGTCCTGCTGCTTGAGAAGTACCCCGCACCGGGGCTCATCATCAAGAACACGCAGGACGCCCGCTATTACGTGGTGCATGAGCAGCTGCGCAAAGCCGCCCTGCGCAACGCCATGGAGCATCCGTTGCTGCTGGTGGCGAAGGATGAGCGCGGACAATTCGTGGTGGTGGCCACATCGGAGGAACAGCCGCGCTTCCGCGCTGCGCATGGATCAGAGACCGGACTGCAGGAACGCTATGAAACCGGAGGCCGCGCGTCCGAAGCGGGTGAATTGCTGGCGGTTGAGCCGCTGCGCGATGAACAGACCGGCGCCCCCACGTCGGTGATCGTGGCGCGCATGGACGAATCGACCGCCGTTTCGGCCGCCCATGCAGCACTCTGGCGCAACATCGCCATCGCGGTGGCGCTCTTCGGCCTGGCCGCCATCGTGCTCTTCCGCTCCGTGGGGCGCTGGGTGCAGGCCACCGAGGCGGACCGCATCGCCCTCGCCTCGCGCAACCTGGACATCACGGACAGCATCGCCTACGCCGGGAAAATCCAGCGCGCGTTGGTGCCACCGCCTTCAGCCTACCGCGACCTCTTCGATGGCGCCTTCGTGATCGATCGGCCCAAGGACCTGGTGAGCGGCGATTTCCACTGGTGCTACCGCATCGGGCCGGATACGTGCATCGTGGCTGCCGGCGACGCTACCGGCCACGGCCTGCCCGGCGCCATGATGGCCGCCATCGGCTGTTCGCTGCTCAATGAGATCGTGCCCGCCAACGTGGATAAGGACCCGGCTGAGCTGCTCACCCTGCTGAATACGCGCCTCGTGACCACCCTGCACCAACAAGGCCAACGCCGCGGAGGAGGCGACGGCATGGACATCGCCTTGTGCCGCATCGATAGGCGCCAGCGCGAGATCCTCTACGCCGGCGCCTTCCGCCCCTTGTATTGGCTGCACGATGGGCAGCTCTCCGTGATCAACGGCGACCGCAAGCCCGTGGGCGGCGCGCACCTCGAGCTCGAGCGCCGATTCACCTGCCACAAGCTGGCGTACCATGCCGGCGATCGCATCTACCTGTTCAGCGATGGCTATGTGGACCAATTCGGCGGTCCTGAGCGCAAGCGCTTCATGGCGGCCCGGCTGCACCAGCTGATCGAAGCCCACCAGCACGAATCCCTCGAGCGCCAGGCCGAACTGCTGGAAGCGGCATTCCTTGAATGGAAAGGCGCCGAAGAGCAGGTGGACGACGTATGCCTGCTGGGCCTCGCTGTGTGAGCCATGACCTCCAAGCGAAAGGCCCCCTCTATATTCGCGACGTCCGGGCCAGAAAGGCCTATCCGCACCGATCGCATGGCCACCAAAGCAGAGCTGCTCGCGCGGCTCGAGGAAATCGTTTCCCAAGAGGATGTCGAAGCTGCCGCCGAAGCGGTGGAAGTGACCAAGGAGGCCTACGAGTCGCTCGTGGCATCGCAGCACCAGCATGCCGGGCAGCCCGAAAGCGAAGCCGCTCCAGCTGATGCCACAGCGGATGGCACAACGCCGACAGCCATTGAATCCGCTCCGCTGCATGACGAGGAGGACAAGCGCTTCAAGCAGCTCCTCGACGCCTACAACCAGCGGGTGAACGAGATCCGTCGCCGCAAGCAGAAGGAAGAGGCTGCGAACCTTGCAGCGAAGCTGGCCGTGATGGAGGAGATGAAGGCCATGATCACCGGTGAAGAGAACATCGGCACGGCCTTCAACAAGCTGAAGGAGCTGCAGGAGCGATGGAAGGCCATCGGATCCGTGCCCGCGCAGGCCTACCGCGAACTCCAGCGCGATTACAGCCACCTCCTCGATGAGTTCTTCTACCACATCCGCATCTACAAGGAGCTCCGCGACCACGACCTGCGCAAGAACACCGGGCTCAAGCAGGCCCTGGTGAGCGATGTCCAGGCACTGGCGCTCATGGATGCCTCCAGTGCCGCATCGGTTCGCGAGATGGAGATCCACATCCGGAAGTACCAGGATGAGTGGCAGCACATCGGCCCCACCGTCAAGGAGGAATGGGAGTCGATCCGCGACGGGTTCTGGAACGCCACGCGCACGGTGTACGACAAGATCAACGAGCACTACCGCGCTCGTCGCTCCGAGCACGAGACCAACCTCGCTGCGAAGCAGGCCCTGGTGGAGAAGGTGCAGGCAATCACCGCCACGATGCAGGCGCAGAGCATGAAGGACTGGAAGGAACTCACCGACCAGGTGCTGGAACTGCAGAACGGCTGGAAGAGCATCGGATTCGCCACCAAGAAGGACAACGAGCGCGTGTGGAAGGAGTTCCGCGACCAATGCAACGCGTTCTTCACCGCCAAGCGCGCCTGGTTCGATGCGCTCAAGGACCAGTACAAGGCCGCTCGCGAGAAGAAGCAGGCCCTGCTCACCGAGGCCATCGCGCTGAAGGACAGCACCGAGTGGAAGCGCACCGCCGACCGCCTCAAGACGCTGCAGCAGCAGTGGAAGGAAGCGGGCAGCGCCGGTCCGCGCGACGAGAACAAGCTCTGGAACAAGTTCCGCGAGGCGTGCGACGCCTTCTTCCAGAACCGCAAGAAGACCTTCGAGCAGCAGGATGCCGAGCAGGCCACGAACGTGCAGGCCAAGGAGGCGCTGCTCGCGGAGATCGAGGCCTTCGAGCACAGCGGCGAGCGCAACAAGGACATCGAGGCGCTGAAGGCCTTCAGCCTGCGCTGGATGAACAGCGGCCGCGTTTCACCGCGCGACTTCGACAAGCTCAACGAGAAGTACCGCGCCGCGCTGGACAAGCACTACGGCAAGCTGAAGGTGGAGGCCGATGAGCGCATGCGGCTGCGCTTCCAAGGCCATGTGGAGGAGATGAAGAGCGGCCCCGACGGCAAGTTCCAGATCGAGCGCGAGAGCCGTTTCGTGAAGCGCAAGATCGAGGAGCTCGAAGGCGAAATGAGGCAGATGGAGCGCAACATGGGCATGTTCAACTTCAAGAGCGCCAGCGGCGAGGCCATGAAGCAGGAGATGCAGAAGAAGATCGACAAGCTCGCCCGCGATGTGGAACGCCTCAAGGGACAGCACCGCGAACTGGTGAAGGAACTCCGGTGAGCACGGCCTCCCCGCTCAAAGTCAGCATCGAGGTCCCAGTGGCCTGGGGCGAGCAGGATGCCTTCGGGCACCTGAACAATGTGGTGTACTTCCGCTATTTCGAGAGCGTGCGCATGCACTACCTCGACCGCATCGGCGTGCTGGACTCGCATGCACGGCATGGCATCGGCGTGATCCTCGCCAGCACCACCTGCGATTTCCGGCGGCCCGTGGAATGGCCCGCCAAGCTCACCGTGCGCTGCGGCTGCACCGCATTAGGGAACACCAGCTTCACCATGGCCTACGAGATCACCACCGAAGACGGCGCCATCGTAGCCGCTGGCACCAGCGTGCAGGTGATGTACGATTACCGCGCTGATGCCAAGGTGCGCGTGCCGGATGCGGTCCGCAATGCGATCGCGCACCTGCAGGGCAATAGCTTCGCCGCATGAGGCAACTACTTCCGCTCGCGCTATTCGCAATGCTCTGGACGGCGTGCGGCACATCTCCTTCTCCTGCCACCGATGCTGCCCCGGACAAGCCGCCAACGGACAGCATGAGCATACACTACAGCGATCTGGTGCTGAAGCTCATGGGCGCGTGGACCGATTCCGTGAGCGAGCCCGGCGCGCTGGTGCACGAGATCTGGCGCCGGACCGATGATGCGTTCTACTCCGGTCTCGGCTTCGTGATGGTGGAGAAGGACACCGTTTTCATAGAACACATTGCTCTCGCCTATGACAGCGCCGGACATGTGAGCTACAATGTGCGCGTGCCCTCGCAGAACGAAGGGGGAACGGTGCGCTTCCCGCTCACCTCATGCATCGGCGATAGCATGGTGTTCGAGAACCCGGCGCACGACTTCCCGCAGCGCATCGCGTACGCCCTGCAAGCCAATGGCGATTGGATCGCGCGCGTGAGCGGCCAGGGCAAGGATGGAGCAATGCGCGGTTTCAGCTACCGATTCAAGCGGGTGGCGCTCGATCGGCCTTAATGGAAGCCGGCCGAGCCGTTGATGCCCTCGGCCACCGAAGCGCCGCCCCAACAAAGGCCGAAGCCGATCACGCCCACCAGCAACGCGCTCAGGGCCCATTGACCCGCCTTCGGGGCATCGCCGTTCAGCAGGATGATGAGCGCGCCCAGCAGGAGCCCGCCGAAGTGAGCCGCCACGGCGATCATCATGAAGATGAGCACGATCATGGAGGCATCGCGGCCATTGGCCAGGCCGATCAGCTCGATGAGCAGCGCATAACCGAGCAGGAGCAGGAGGTTGTTCCGGTGAAGCTTGATGTTCATCCGTGCACGTTGAGATTGACGAGGCCATTGAAGAAGCACAGGCCATGGCCGATGGTGGCCACCAGGATGGAGGCGACGATGTATTGCCAGGCGTCCCGGTTGCGGTCGCCAGTGAAGAAACGGACCAGCCCATATATGAGCAGCGTGCCCGTATGAGCCAAGATGAAGGTCCAGTGCAGCTCCGTGAAGAAGCTCCGCATATGATTCGCGAACACGATGAAGAAGAGCGAATATGCGAGGAGGACGATAAGCTGGATGAGCATCGGGTTCCTCATGCGACGGGGTTTTGCTGCAACTCCGCCAACCGCTTCCGCTGCGCCTCTTCGCGGTAGAAGAGGTTCATGGTCTCGAAGGGGATCGCGTGCATGGTGCGCGGATCGATGATGTGCACGCAGCTGCGCTTGATGGCCCGCACATCGAAGTCGTACGCGTCGATGAAGCGCATGATGATGATGCGGAAGAGGTTCTCGTACCTCAGCTCGGGCGCATCGATATCGGGCAGGCAGCACATGATCCGGTGCAGCGTCTCATGGGCCTTGTCGCTGGGCGTGCCCGTGCTGAAGAGCTTCACCATGTGCTCCTTCAGCCGCGCGTCCTGCTCGTACACGATGGTGTTGCGGCTGTTGTTCAGCAGGTCGTCCGGATCGATCATGCGCGTGAGCGGGAACACCTCGCCGTTCAGCTTCAAGGCATAGCCCATGGCCAGCGCATCGGGGTTGCAGGGCACGGGCACGATGTCCTCGGGCGTGAAGAGCGGGCTCTGATCGAGGATGGCCTGGCGCACCTCGGTGAGGGTGATGCGGTCGGTGGCGGGATCATAGTGCTCCGTGCGTCCGGCGGCCTGCACAGGCTGGAAGGTGACGCCGCGCACGCAGGGCTGCTTCAGCGCGAAGTCGATGATGGCGCCGATCTCGTCATCATTCACGCCCTTCTCCACCGTGACCACGAGCGTGGTGCTCAGATTCAATTCGTTCAAATGCTCCAGCGCCTTCATCCGCATGGCGGAGAGGTCCTCACCGCGCAAGCGTCTCAGCACATCGGGGCGGAACGAATCGAACTGCAGGTAGAGCTCGAAGTCGGGCATGTACGAGGCAAGCCGCTCCGCGAACGCCCTGTCCTTGGCGATGCGGATGCCGTTGGTGTTCACCATCAGATGGCGGATGGGCCGGCGCTTCGCTGCATCGAGGATCTCGAAGAACTGCGGGTGCACCGTGGGCTCACCGCCGCTGAGCTGCACCACATCGGGCTCGCCCTCGTTGCGCACGCAGGCGTCGAGCATGCGCTCCACCTCCTCCACCGTGCGGTGCTTGCCGTGCATTGGCCCGCTGCTGGCGTAGCAGATGGGGCATTCCAGGTTGCAGCGGTCCGTGACCTCGATCAAGGTGAGGCAGCCGTGCTGCTCGTGGTCGGGGCAGATGCCGCAATCGTACGGGCAACCGAAATGGGTCTTCGTGTTGAAGGCGCGCACCATCTCGCCGGGCTTGAGGTAATGGCGGCAGCGCTTGTAGTACTCCACGTCGGTGGCGATGAGCACCTTTTGCGCGCCATGCTCCGGGCAGCGCTTCAGCATGAAGACACGGTCATCCTCGAAGATGACCTTGGCATCGATGCGGCGCAGGCATGCGGGGCATAGGCTCAGCGTGAAGTCGTAGTAGGTGTAGGGGCGCTCAGGCATGGGCGATCAGGCGTTTCGGCCTGGACCAGGCGGGGAAGTAATACAGCAGGCCGAGAAGGCAGGCCCACTGAATGGATGAAAGGCCGAGCGCGATGGCGGGCTGCGGCTTGATGCCATCGACGAGCAAGCGGAAGGCGAGGTAGCCCATCATGAAGAGCTTGAAGCGCACGCCGTTGACCAGCGTCCAGCGCCTTTCGATGGCCAGCAGGCCGAGCCAGAGCGCGCCAAGCCAGAGCATCTCATACAGGTTGGTGGGATGGCGCCGCACCCCATCACCGAGGTCGATGCCCCACGGCAGCTCGGTGGCGATGCCGTAGGTATTGTCCTCAAGGCCGCCGAGCAGGCAGCCGATGCGGCCCACCAGCATGCCCAGGATCAGCGGAAAGGTGAAGAGGTCACCGGTGCTGGTGCGCTCACCAATGATCTTCTTAGTCACTTCCACGCCAATGAGTCCGCCCAGCAATCCGCCCACGACCGTGCGGTTGTTGAAGGCCGCGAAGAGCGCGCGCCAATCCCAACGGAGCAGAGCCGGATCCTCCAGCGCGCCCAAGAGCCGTGACCCGATCAACGCCCCGGCCGCCGCCCCGATGATCACCCACACCCGCTTTTCCTCAGCGACAGCATCGCCCCGCAGCGCACGCAGCCTGGCGAAGTAGGCATATCCGAAGGCGAAGGCACCCACCTCGAAGAGCAAATGAAGGAAATGACGCATGCGGGCGGTTCAGCGCAGCAAGGTCAAGTGCCCGGTGAACTCCCGACCATCGTCGAGGCGCAGCACGTAGTAATAGGTGCCATCGGGTTGATCGGCGCCGCGCCATGTGCTGCGGTAATCGCGCGTCTCGAAGACCGCCTGGCCCCAACGGTTGAAGATGGCCAGCTCGTTGCCGAAGAACTCGATGTTGGGGATCACGAAGGCGTCGTTCATGCCATCGCCGTTCGGGCTGATGACGTTGGGGATCACGATCTCGGCCGGACGGATCACATAAGCATCGCTGATGGTATCGGTGCAGCCATTGGCGGTGGTCACGATCAAGGTGATGGTGTACACGCCGGGATTCGCGTAGGTCCAGTCGATCGTTTGGGCGCTGCCCGTTGCGCCGGTCATGCCCAGGCTCCACCACCACGAGTTGATGGTGCCTCCTCCCCCATTCGAGGCGTCGGCGAACTCGACCGATGTGCCCGGCAGCTGCGGTGAGGGCGGATCGGCGGTGAAGGCGGCTTGCGGGTCCTCGAAGAGCACTGCGTAAGGCACCGATGCGCCTGTGCAGCCGTTCGCATCCGTCACCATTACCGTGTAGCTGCCGCTTGATGTGACCGCTTGTGTGGCCGAATTCCCCCCGGGCTGCCACGCATAGGATGCGAAGGGTTGCGTGGTGCTGAGCACGACCGTCTCACCAACACAGGCCCATGGTTGACCGGTGATCACGGGCACCGGCGGCGCGGGTTGCGTCACGGTCGCCGCGGCCGTGGCCGTGCAGCCGTTCGCATCGATCACCATCACGTTGTAGGTGCCAGCACCCACGCCTGAGAACGAACTCGCTGCCTGGTAGCTGCTTCCACCGTCGATGCTGTACTGCAGGCCATTGCCCGTTGCGATGATGGTGATGGTGCCAGTGGGCGCATTGCAGTTCGATGGCGTCACGTCCACGGTCACGATTGAAGGGCCTGCGGCCTGCTCCACCTGAGCGGTAGCCTGCGCGGTGCATCCATTCGCATCGGTGACGGTGACGGTGTAGCTGCCTGCCGGGAGGCCAGTGGCAGTTGCCGCATTGCCGCCGCTCGGCGCCCAGCTATAGCTCAACGCACCGGTGCCGCCACTCGCGCTGGCCGTGGCTGTTCCATCGTTGCCATTGCAACTCACTGGCGTGGTGCTGGGGATCGAAACCGTGACTGCGCTGACTGGCTGGTTCACCTGCACGACCGTGGTTCCCGTGCAGCCATCGGCATCAATGGCCGTTACGGTGTAGGAGCCTGCGGAAAGACCGTTCACGCTTGAGCCGGTCGCTCCGCCTGGCGACCAAGAGAAGGTGTACGGCGCTGTCCCATCGCTGGCCTCAACGCTCGCGCTGCCCGTGCTGGCACCGAAGCAGGCGACATTATCCACATCAAGCACCTGCACGGAGATGGTTGGGCATGGCGAGCACGCCGGCACATCCGCTGCGGAGTTGATGATGATGCTCGTGCCCGTGGCATCGGTCACTTGGATCGGATAATTCGGCGGGGCGCTGGCGCTGGCTCCGGTGGCCCATGTGGTCCAGCCGGTCACATTCACGGCGCAGCCCGGCGGGAAGAAGCATGCGAGGATGCAAGCGCTGCAATCCTGCACGGTGGTCTGGTGCTGCCAGGTGTACGGCCCGACACCGTTCGCGGCGGAGAGCGTGCCATCATCGTTCACGCACACGCTCAACGGCGCGCAGGGGCTCACCACCATTTGCAGCGTGTCCGATCCGCAAGGCGCGGGCGAAGGCAGTGTGTAGGTGATCACATGCACCCCTGCGCCGGCGGCAGAAGGCGTGAAGGTGCCCGCCAAAGGATCGGTGATGCCCGGCCCGCTCCACGTGCCGCCCGCGATGCTCGCAGTGAGGGTGGCGGCAGGATCATCCGCGCAGAATGTGCCCGACCCAGCGAGCTCCAGGCAGGTGAGGCATTCGCGCGGGGGTGGCGCGCAAGAGCCGATAGCGATGGATACCAGGAAGCCGTTGCCGCAGGCCACCACCTCGCCGTTGTGGTTCACCGCCACATCGTACACCGCGCCGGGCGTGGCCACCGAGCTCACCAACTGCAGGCCAGGGGTGAACTTGTGAACGGCGTTGCCGCTGCCCACATACACGAAGCCGCAGCTATCGAGCACCAGACCGCCGTTCTCCGCGCTGTTGGCGCCGAGCTGGCTCGTGGTGCCGCCGCCGGGTATGGTGGCCGTGGCGATGATGGTGCCGGACTGGATGTCGCGGCGATGCAGCGTGCTGCCATTCTGCGTGTAGATCTCGTTGGTCGTGGCCGCGATGCCGTTGATGCCCATGTTCGTAGGGCCATATCCGGCCACCGCATAGCTGAAGGCGTAAGAGTTGTTGCGACGGTACGGGATGGTCAGGTCAGCATTGAGCGCCCCGATGGTATCGAGCGTCATGAAGTAGTACTTGCCGTTGGCGGAGGCGGCCAGTGCGCGGATCTCGTTCGGATTATTGATGAGGAAGGACGGCGAGACCGCAGCGACATCGGTTGAATTCAGCACGGAGCCGTTGGCCATATCGATCTCGAAGGCGCGCCCGTAGCCGATCGGGAAGAGCGAAGGGCCGAGCGTGAGCCGCGTGCCGCCGAGCATCAGTTGCGTGGCGTTGCAATTGAGCGCCATGCGCCAATACTCATCGAAGAACCCGCCATCCTCGCTCCAGACCTGGTTGCCCGCCGTGCTGATGCGCGCGATCCGCGGATCGGTGCCCGCAGTGATGAAGCAATCGCCGCCCGGATGCGCGATCATGGACCCAAGCCAGTAGTTGGCCGTGTCCCAGGCCGTGGTGTAGGTCCATTGCAGCACGCCGCTGGGATCGTACTTCCGCAGGCGCAGGGGAGAATCGCCGCCGTAGATGTACACGTTCGCGTTGTCGTCCACCTCCACGTCCTAGATGCGATTGGTGTTGGGGAAGGCAGGCGTCACGGTCCACGGATCGATGATCACGGGTCGCGATGCATCGTACGGCGCGAGCACGAATCCGGCAGCATTGCCCCTCAGGCTGAAGCGCACTTCGATGGGCTCCTTGGCCCCATCGGCGTAATGCGCGACCGGCGCATGGTCCACGATCTCGCCGAAAACCGTAGCGATGCGCAACTCTCCTTCGTATCCCATGCGCACGGCATGGGCATCATCCCAGCGCATGCGGATCATCGCGGCATCGGCGCCGGGCCGCAAGTGCAGCGCGTATTTGATGCCGCGCTCCGGATGGATGGTGTATACCGCATCGATGCCTGGATAAAGGCGCTCGTAGCGAAGCTCCTCCCAACCTGCGATGCCCGTGCGGTCGCTCGTGCTGCCATCGGCCTCGAGGTACGCGTAGCTGTGGTGGTCGCTCTTCTTCCCGCTGATGAAGCGCTGCTCGCTCTTGCTTCCCTCCCACCGCATCAGGGCCAGGTCCTGCCGCACGATGGTGCGTGGCTTGTCGCGCTCGCCGCGCTTGCGGTAATGGTTCTTCTCCTTCTCATGCAGGTGGAAGCCCACGCCATCCGCAGCGAAGAGGATCCGCACGGCGCCTTCGTCAACAGCGAACTCGGTGCGCTCCATGCCCAAGCCATCGAACTGACCGTGGTTCTCGATGAAGGCGCGGTCGGTGGTGAAGGAGGCTGACCAGCGCACCGGCGCAATCTGCGCGGCAGATGCAATGGTGATCAACGCGAAGGATGCGGTCTTGATGGCGCGCATGGCAGGCGGGTTCGGGGGCGACCGAAACTAGGTGAAAGCCGCTGATGTAGGTTCGCAGGACCATGAAGCTCCCCTTCGAGGCCATCGACTGGTCTCAGCTGCCAGTCACCACGGTTCCGGGCGCAACAGGAACCGCCACCATGCGCGTCGTTCAGCACGAAGGCCTTCGCATCCGCATGGTGGAATACTCAGCCGATTACCTCGCCGATCATTGGTGCCAGCTCGGGCACCTGGTCTTCGTGCTCGAAGGCGAATTGATCAACGAGCACGAGGACGGCCGTGTGAACGTGCTACAGGCCGGCATGTCCTACCATGTGAGCGATGGCCTCAGTTCGCACCGCTCGCGGACGAATGGGCCGGTGAGGATGATCGTGGTGGATGGGGAGTTTCTGAAATAATCAGAGAACTGGAGAATCAGACATCATTGATGATGGGACGATCACCAACTGATCATCTCATTCCCTGGTCCACTGATTCTCTGAACGCCTTTCACATCCTCCTGTACCACCCCTTGATCCGTTCCCGGTCCAGCACCTTCTGCCAATCGGGTCCGAAGGCGTGGTCCCACATGTGCGGCAGGTTGTAGGCCACTTCGGCCATGGCGCTGATGGTGTCCTCGCTCCAATCCTTGGCGAGGCCTTGCGGGATGTTGACCTTGTTGTGCTTCACCATGCCCTTGAACTCCTGCACGTAGTCGCCATAGACATCCTCGAGCTTGTCGAAGGCGATGCAGTTGGCGATGCAGTGGTGGATCTCGAGCACCTTGCCCAAGCCATAGCTCAGCGCATGGCACACGCCCACCTCGCTGTATGTGAGGCTGAGGCCGCCCATGTAGCTGGCCACCATCAGGGATTCATCGCTCTTCGGGTCGCTGCGGTCCATGCGCAGGAAGACATCCCGGCACATCTCCAGGCTTTTCTCGCTGTACGCCTCCGCGAAGGTGTTCTTCTTGGTGCCGGTGATGGCCTCCACGCTGTGGATGTACGTGTCCATGCCGGTGTAGAACCACTGGTCGGTGGGCACGGTGGCGATCAGGTCAGGGTCGAGCACGATCTGGTCGAAGACGGTCCAGTCGCACTTGAGGCCGAGCTTCTTCACGGGACCGGTGAGCACGGCCGTCATGCTCACTTCCGCGCCTGTGCCGCTGATGGTGGGCACGCCGCAGTGATAGATGCCGGGCTTCTTGATCAAGTTTAGGCCCTGGTACTGCACGCTGCTGCCCTCGTTGGTGAACATGAGCGAGAGCGCCTTCGCCACGTCCATCACGTTGCCGCCGCCGATGCCGATCACGCCGGCGGGCAAGCCGCGCCGCGCGAGGATGTCGTCCCGCAGGCCGTCGATCTGCTCCGTGCTAGGCTCCTTCGCCGTGCTGCAGAAGATCAACTCATCTTCCGCCTGCTTGGGGATGCGCGCGATGAAATCGGCCCTGCCCTGGAAATAATGATCGACGAGGAAGACGAAGAAGCGCTGGTGCTGGTCGCGGTGCGGCTCCAGGATCTCGCCGAGCTTGCCGAAGCTGCCCCGGCCGTAGCAGGTCTTGGTGACGGACTTGAAGTTGCGGAAAAGGTTCATGCGGGTGCGTTGGGCGCAAAGGAAACCGAGGAGTGTCAATACTGTTATGGTTGCTAGTGACAAGCCGCTAGCCCATCCCGATACCTTTGAAGCCATGCGGCGCGCCCCCTTGCTCGAAGCCTTGCTCGCGGCGTGCTGCTGCACGGAGCCGGCATCCGCCCAGTTGCGGATCAGTGAGGTGTGCTCCAACAACCAGGGCATCGATGTGGGCGCCGGCGATTCGCACCCCGACTGGATCGAATTGGTGAACGAGGGCAGCGTCCCCATCGACCTCAGCACCTACTACCTCAGCGACAAGCCGAGCCAGCCCGGCCAATGGCCCTTGCCGCTGATCGCCTTGGCGCCCGGCGGACACGCGCTGCTCATCCGTGGCGATCAGACCTGGCAATTCCCCTTCGGCATCGATGCCGCCGGTGAGCGCATCGTGCTGAGCGATGCCTCGCTGCAGCCGGTGCAGGTGCTCGATGTGCCGGCCATGCGCGGCGACCACAGCGTGGGCTTCGTGGATGGCGCGCTCCGCTTCTTCGATGTGCCAACCCCGGGAGCGGCGAATACCACAACGCCTTACATCGGGTACGCCCCCGTCCCCGTCATTTCTCCGGGCGGCGGCTTCTATCCGAATGGCACCACGGCCAGTGCTTCTGCGGCGTTCGGCACCGTGCATTGGAGCACGACGGGACGCGCGCCGGATGAATCCTCTCCGGTCGCGTCGGGAACGCTCTCGATCGGCGCCACCACCACTGTGCAAGCGCGCAACTACGCAGCGGGCCATCTGGCTTCCGATGCTGCATCGGCCACGTACATCGTGGGAAGCGGCCGCGGTCTGCCCATCGTGGCGCTCGCTGTTGATCCCGACAGCATGTTCAACGAGGAGTTCGGCCTGTACATGCCCGGCCCCAACGCCAGTCCGGAATGGCCGCACTACGGCGCCAACTACTGGGCGGAGCGCGAGCTGCCCGCGCGCTTCGAGTTCTTCGAGGCCGATGGCACGCGCGGCATCGCGCAGGATGTGGGCGTGAGCATCCACGGCGGCAGGCGCTCGCGCACCAACGCGCAGCGGCCGCTGCGGCTCACCGCGCGCGGATCGCTCGGGCCGGAGACCATCCACTACCCGCTGTTCCCCGAACGTCCCACCGTGCGCGACTACAAGCGCGTGATCCTCCGCAATGCAGGCGGCGATTGGTGCCTCGCCAACTTCCGCGACGGGCTCTTCCACCAGACCGCGTTGCACAACGGCCTCGACATCGACGCGCTCGGCTTCCGGCCCGCCGAGTGCTACATCAACGGCGAGTATTGGGGCCTGGTGGAGATCCGCGAACGCATCGACGCCGACCACCTGCATTACAACTACGGCGCTGACACCGACAGCCTGCTGCTCATGGAAGAGGAGAACTGGAGCATCCAGGGCGACACCTCCTACTCACGGGCCCTGCGCGAATTCATACGCACCGCCGACCTGAATGATGAGGCCAACTGGAGCCAGGTGGAGGCACAGCTCGACCTGCACAGCCTCATGGACTACTTCGCGCTGGAGATGATCGCCGGCAACGTGGACTGGCCCAGCAACAACGTGAAGTACTGGAAGCCCTCGGTCGAACAGGGCAAGTGGCGCTACCTGATGTACGACCTCGACGCCACCATGGTGCTCTACGGCTGGATCGAAGAGGACATCGACATGATGTATTGGACCTTCACCCACCGCGCAGGATCCTTCCATACCGAGCTGCTGCGCGGCTTGATGGGCCGCAACGAGTTCAGGCGCCTCTTCCTCAACCGCAAGGCCGACCTGATGAACACCGTGTTCAGCCCCGCGCGCTTCCAAGCCGAAGTGGACCGGATCACCAATGCCTTCGCGCCGGTTATCGAGGATCACTACGATCGTTGGCAATGCTGGTACCAGGCCTACCTCGATCACGCCTTCGGGATCATCCCACATTTCGCCGCCTACCGCGACTCGCACATCCGCCAGCATGTGATCGACTGGTACGGCTTCCCCAATGCGGCACTGCTGCGCTTCGAGTCCTTCCCGCCCGCTGGCGGCACCCTGCAGATCAACACCATCGCGCCCGAACTGCCCTTCGATGGCTGGTACTGGAACGGCAACGACATCGACGTGACGGCCGTGCCCGCCGAGGGCTACGCCTTCAGCCATTGGACCTACGCCGATGACGGCACGCGCGCCACCGATCCGCACCTGCGCCGCTCCTTCCCCGTCGATGGCGATCTGGTGGCGCACTTCCGCCCGATCGATGGCAGCCTGAGCGTGTTCCCGAATCCCACCGATGGAATGGTGAACCTCGGCTTCGATGCCATAGAGGAAGGGAACGCCCGCATCCGGGTCACCGATCCCGCCGGGCGCGTGGTGCTCGAAGGCAGCGTGGCCGTGGGCGAAGGCGTGAACCGGGCCAGCATCGACCTGGGCGCCATGCCTGCCGGGGTGTACATCGTTGCTGTTGAAGCCGATGGCGGTAGGCAGCTCGCGCGCGTGGTGCGACAGTGAGACCAAGCGGATCGCCCCATGCGCAGCTCCATGCACGGCCCGCCACAAGGCCGCGCCGCGCATGGCCCCCGGCTATCTTCGCCGACCGCTGTCCAAAAACCCTTCGCCATGACCCTTTCGCGTCCCTTGCTCCCTGTGCTGTTCGCCCTGCCGCTGCTCTTCGCGTGCAACGAGCCGGTTCCTGAATCCCGGATCAAATTCGAGACCGTCTCCCCCAGCGACTCCGGCTTCTACGAGGCCGATGAATTCGCCGACATCCGCGTGCTGCGGTACCAGATCCCCGGTTGGGAGCAGCTCAGCCTGCAGCAGAAGCAGCTCTGCTACTACCTCAACATGGCCGGGCTCGCCGGCCGCGACATCATGTGGGACCAGAACTACCGGCACAACCTGCGCATCCGCCGGGCACTGGAGGCCATGCTGCTCAACTATCCGGGCTCGCGCGACAGCACCGAATGGAAGGGCTTCGAGACCTACGCCAAGCAGGTCTTCTTCAGCAACGGCATCCACCACCACTACAGCAACGACAAGCATGAGCCCGCTTTCTCGCGCGCGTGGTTCGAGAAGGCGCTTGCCGAGAGCAAGGGATCGCTCACGCCCGAGGCGATGGAAGCCATCTTCAATCCGGCCGTCGATGCCAAGAAGGTGAGCCTCGATGCCAGCAAGGACCTGGTGCTGGCCAGCGCCGTGAACTTCTACGGCGAGGATGTGAGCCAGGGCGAAGTGGAGGCGTTCTACGCGCCGAAGGAATCGATCGCGAGCGATGAGCCCTTGAGCTACGGCCTCAACAGCAAGCTGGTGCGCAATGCCAGCGGTCAGCTTGAAGAGCGCGTGTACAAGGTCGGCGGCCTCTACGGCCCGGCGCTCGAGGAGAGCGTGAAGTGGCTGGAGAAGGCCGTGGGCGTGGCCGAGAACGATGCGCAGAAGAAGGCGCTCGAGCTCCTGATCCAGTATTACCGCACCGGCGACCTCAAGACCTGGGACGACTTCAACGTGGCCTGGGTGAAGGACGTGAACAGCACGGTCGATTACATCCTCGGCTTCGTGGAGGTGTACAATGACCCCATGGGCAAACGCGGCAGCTACGAGGCCATCGTGGAGGTGAACGACCCCGAGGCCACCAAGAACATGGCCGTGATCATGGAGAACGCGCAGTGGTTCGAGGACAACAGCCCGCTATTGCCCGAGCACAAGAAGAAGGACGTGGTGGGCATCACCTACCGCTTCATCAACACCGTGGGCGAGGCAGGCGATGCTTCGCCGAGCACGCCCATCGGCGTGAACCTTCCCAATGCGAATTGGATCCGCGCGGCCCATGGCAGCAAGAGCGTGAGCCTGGGAAACATCAGCGACGCCTACGACAAGAGCAGCGGCAGCAGCACCCTCGAGGTCTTCTGCCACGACTCCACCGAGATCGCCCTGGCCAAGGCGCATGGCGCGCTGGCCGGCAAGCTGCACACCGCCCTGCACGAGGTGGTGGGCCATGCCAGCGGCCAATTGGAGCCGGGCATCGGCGAGACCGACGCCACCCTGAAGAGCTACGCCAGCACCTTGGAGGAAGGCCGCGCCGACCTGGTGGCCCTGTACTACATCATGGACCCCAAATTGGTGGAGCTGGGCGTGATGCCCAGCCTCGAAGTGGGCCACGCGGAGTACGACAGCTACATCCGCAACGGCCTGCTGGTGCAGCTGCGGCGCATCAAGCCCGGCAAGGATGTGGAAGAGGCGCACATGCGCAACCGGATGTGGGTGAGCGCCTGGGCCTATGAGCGTGGATTGGCCGACAGCGTGATCGTGAAGGTGAACCGCGGTGGCGACACCTACTACGACATCCGCGACTACAACAAGCTGCGCGGCATCTTCGGTGAGCTGCTGCGCGAGGTGCAGCGCATCAAGAGCCAGGGCGATTACAAGGCCTGCCAAGCGCTGGTCGAAGGCTATGGCGTGAAGGTAGATCAAGCCATCCACGCCGAGGTGCTGCGACGCGCCGAGAGAAGATCAAGACCAAGCCCTACGCCGGCTTCATCCAGCCCGAGATGGAAGCGGTAGCCGACAAGGACGGCAACATCACCGATGTGACCGTGAGCTACCCGAAGGACTTCCTGGGCCAGATGCTGCGCTACGGAAAGCAATACAGCTACTTGCCGGACGAGAACTGAGCGAACACCGCAGGCAACTTGGAAGGGCGGCTCATGGGCCGCCCTTTCTCATACTGCAAGGCCAAGGGGCATGAGGCGAAAACCCACAACGGTTCTTGGAGACCTTACAGAAGCAAGCGGCATAGCTCTTCTCCCCAAGGGTTCCCTTAAGCGAACTGCCTCACGCTGAGCGCGATGATCGCGCAGGCCTCCAGCACTTGCTCTTCGGTGATCACCAGCGGCGGCGCGAAGCGGATGATATCGCCGTGGGTGGGCTTGGCCAGCAGGCCGTTGTCGCGCAGCAACAAGCAGAGTTCCCAGGCGGTCTTGGGTGAGCCATCGGGCGCGGTGCGCGCTTCGATCACCAGCGCGTTCAGCAGCCCCTTGCCGCGCACCAGCTTCACGAAGGGATAGGCCTCCACGAGCTTCTGCATCTCAGCGCGGAAGATGTGGCCGAGGCGCTCCGCATTGGGCGTGAGGCCTTCGTCCTTCACGATGGCGAGCGCTTCCATGGCGATGCGCGCGCCCATGGGATTGCCGCCGTAGGTGCTGCCGTGCGTGCCGGGGGTGAACACGCCCATGACCTCGTCGCTCGCGAGCACGGCGCTCACGGGGTACATGCCGCCGCTGAGGGCCTTGGCCAGGATCACCGCATCGGGGCGGCGGGCGGGATCCCTCTCTTCATCAGGCACGCTGCAGAGCAAACGTCCGGTGCGCGCGATGCCGGTCTGGATCTCGTCGGCGATGAAGAGCACGTTCCGGGACTTGCACGCGGCGATGGCGCGGGGGATGTAATCGTCGGCGGGCACGTACACGCCCTTCTCGCCCTGGATGGGCTCCACGAGGAAGGCGCACACGTTCGGGTAATCCAAGGCATGCTCCAGTGCCGGGACATCGTCGTAGGGGATCACCTCGAAGCCGGGCGTGAAGGGCCCGAAGCCGCCCTGGCTGTCGGGATCGGTGCTCATGCTCACGATGCTGATGGTGCGCCCGTGGAAGTTGCCCTCGCACACCAGCACCTTGGCCTGTCCGGCCGGGATGCCCTTCTTCTCGTAGCCCCACTTGCGCGCCATCTTGATCGCGGTCTCCACCGCTTCGGCGCCGGTGTTCATCGGCAGCATCTTCTCGTAGCCGAAGCGCTCGCACACGGTCTTCTCGTATTCGCCGAGCACGCTGTTGTAGAAGGCGCGGCTGGTGAGCGTCATGCGCTCGGCCTGCTGCTGCATCACCTTCACCAGGCGCGGGTGGCAATGGCCCTGGTTCACGGCGCTGTAGGCGCTGAGGAAGTCGTAGTAGCGCTTGCCCTCCACGTCCCAAACGAACACGCCCTTGCCGCTGTCGAGCACCACGGGCAGCGGATGGTAGTTGTGGGCGCCATAGCGCTCCTCAAGCTCAATGGCTTGCTGGGTCTTGGAGAAGGTGCGGGTGAGTTGGGGCATGGCCCGCGAAAGTAACGGGACCGCTGCTGCTACATCTCCGGCGCGAAGCCACGCAATCGCTCGGCGATGCGCCGCGCGGCCAGGTCGGTGAGGCGGGCAGCGCCCTCGCGGGCCAGGTCGGCCTTGGCGGCGCGCACCTGCTCGCTGAGGTGGATGCGGCCGGTCTGCGCGTCGATCAGCTGCACCTGCACCTCGAGGTCGCGCTTCAGCAGGTCGTCGTACTTGGTCACCCGGCCGGTGAGCAGGTAGCGCGCGCCGAGCAGCTTGCCGGCCTGCGCCATCTGCTCGTTGTAATTGCCGCTCATCTGGCGGCGCTGCTCGGCCAGGACCACGTCGGTGCTGCCGCGATCGATCAGTTGCAGGAAGGGGTCCTTCAGCGCGAGCAGTTCGCGCTGCACGAGGCCGGCCAGCTCCATGTCAACCGGTCCGCTGCCGATGCTGAAGCCCATGATGCTGCGCTTCTCGTGGGGCTGCTGCACGGGCAGGTAGGCCAAGGTGTAGCGCGCCTTCTCCCGGCAGGCCTCCAGGCGCGCCATCACATCGCGGTGGGCGGCATCGATGGCGGATACGGCAGCGTAGCGCTCATGGGCCTTGCGCCAGAGGCCGAGCTCCTCGGCGCGAAGGCCCTCGCGGTACACCGGTTCGGCTTCGGCCATGCGGATGAGGAAGGGCGCTTCCTTGTGGGCGGGATTGAGCTGCAGGCATTGCCTCGCCAGGGCGATCGCTTCAGCGAAATGGTCGGCGCGCAGCTCGGCTTCGGCTTCCTGGTAGCGCGCATCGGCCTCGCGGGTCTTGGCCTCGATACGGGCATCGTCCACTTCCTGATTCCAGCGCAGATCAATCCCCTTGAGGGCGATGCGCTGCCGGAAGTCCGCGGCGGTCTGGCGGTCGCGGTCGCCCTCCTTCAGACCCGCCACGCGGTAACTCATGATGGCTGCGCTCATGCGGTCATCGAGCAAGCGCTGCGCGGTGCGCGCGTAGCCCTCGCGGGCCAGCAGGCTATTGGGCTTGCGGTCCCAGGCCTCGAGGTAGGCGGCGGCGGCCGATTCCATCTGCGCGGACTGCTCCATCGCCTGCGCCTGTTGCAGCGCCCGCTTCGCGGCACAGCCGCTGAGCAGGAGGGCTAGGGCAAGGATCGCGGGGCGCATGGCAGCGAATGTATTGGCCAAGCATCGTGCCGATGGAAGCGCGATCGGGCCTTGAATGCAACGAGCCCCGCCGTGGTGGCGAGGCTCGCGCAGAAAAAGGCGTGGGACTATTTCTTCAGCGCGTCGCGGATCTCCATCAGGAGCTTCTCCTCGTTCGTGGGACCTGCCGGTGCGGGAGGCGGCTCGGCCTTCTTCATCCGGTTGATGGCCTTGATCACCATGAACATCACGAAGGCGATCACCAGGAACTCGATGGCCACGGTGACGAAGGAGCCCCACTTCACGGCAACCTCGGCAACAGCCGGCACCACGTTCCCGGCCGCATCCGTTGATTCGGCCGCAGCCTTGGTGAGCACGATCTTCTTGTTGTTGAAGTCCACGCCGCCGGTGAGCTGGCCGACCAAGGGCATCACCATGCCGTCGATGAACGCCGAGGTGACCTTGCCGAAAGCGGCGCCCATGACGAAGGCCACGGCCATATCGACCAGGTTGCCCTTCATCGCGAACTCCTTGAATTCCTTCATCATGCCCATGTCTCTGTTGGTTTTGGTTCGGGTCGAAAATAGGTGCGGCTCCGGAACAGGGGCCCGTGCGGTTGAGGCAACAGGAAAAAAGAGGGGCAAGCGATCCGCATCGCACCGCTACAACCGCCTGCCCTTGCTGCCTTCCGGCCCTGGGGGATTCGGCGGGAGCTGGTCGTACGGGACTTGCCCCGGCGCGAATGTAGGGAGCGTGGCATCGATGGCTGCAGTCCGGAACGCAATCGCGCTTCTACCTTGCCCCGCATGGGAAGCTACGCGAAGCGCGTATTGGTGACCGGGGCGAGCAGCGGCTTGGGCAAGGCCATGGCCGAACGCCTGGTGGCGCAAGGGCATTCCGTGGTGGGCACCGGCAGGAGCGTGGATGATGGCGCGGTCGCCAACGGGGTGTTCCTGGTGCGCATGGACATCACCGATGAGGCCTCGGTGCATCGCGGCGTGCAGGAGGCGCTCACACGCATGGGCGGCATCGACGTGCTGGTGAACAACGCCGGGCTCGGCATCCAAGGCCCCGCGCAGGACATTGAACCCGAAATGGCTCTTCGCCTGCTCGACACCAACGTGCTGGGCGCTCATCGCCTCTGCCGTGCCGTGCTGCCCGGGATGCGCGCGCAGAAGAGCGGGCTCATCATCAACATCACCAGCGTGGCGGCCAACTTCGGGCTGCCCTACCGCGCCTTCTACAGCGCGAGCAAAGCGGCCCTGGAGCGCTACGGCGAAGCCTTGGCCATCGAGGAGGAGCGCTTCGGCATCACCGTGGTGAATGTGCAGCCCGGTGAGTTCCGCACGCCGATCGCCGAAGGCCGATTGAGGCCCGAGCGCATCAGTCCGGAGCACGAGCCGGGCTACGCGCGCGCCATGGAACTACTGGGCGGAAGCATGCATTACAGCCGCGACCCCGACGAGCTGGCCCGCGTCGTGGCGCGCATCATCGCCGCGCCGAAGCCCAAGGCCACCTACCTCGTGGCGCAAGGCGTGCAGCGCATCAGCGTGCTGGCGAAGAAGCTGCTGCCGGGCCGGATGTTCCAACGCATGGTCGGCAAGCACTATCAATAGCCGATGGTCTCCTACGACCCCTCCGACTGGTTCAAGGCGCTCGCCCTCCATAAGGCCGACACCTTCCGCAAGCTCTGGCCATGGCTCATCCTCGTGGGCGCCTTCACCTACGGCATCGGCTTCATCGAGCTGCGGCGCATGGGCCTTGGCGATGAGAGCCTGTTGAAGAACCTGCCCGTGATGCACAGCCTGCTGGGCTTCGCGATCAGCATGCTGCTGGTGTTCCGCACCAACACCGCGTACGACCGCTGGTGGGAGGGCCGCAAGCTCTGGGGCCAGCTGGTGAACGCCAGCCGCAACCTCGCCGTCAAGCTCGATGCGCTGCTGCCCGAGGACAAGGACGCGCGCGCCTTCTTCGCCAAGCTGATCCCGCTCTTCGCGCATGAGTTGCGCCTTCACTTGCTGCGCGAGAAGACGCGCCTGGAGCTGGATTCGAAGCCGCACCCGGAGATCCCCGACTTCGACCGCAGCAAGCATGTGCCTATGCAGATCGCGCAGCTCATGACCGCGCGCGTGCGCCGCATGCTGAAGGAAGGCGCGATCTCCGGCGAGCAGCTGCTCACCGTGGACCGCGAGCTGGCGCAGCTGCTCGAGATCTGCGGCGCCTGCGAGCGCATCAAGAACACGCCCATCCCTTACTCGTACAGCAGCTTCATCAAGAAGTTCATCGTGATCTACGTGCTCACCCTGCCCTTCGGCTTCGCGTTCACGCTGGGCTGGATCGCCGTGCCCGTGGTGATGTTCATCTTCTATGTGATGGCCAGCCTCGAGATCATCGCCGAGGAGATCGAGGATCCGTTCGGCAAGGACCAGAACGACCTGCCGATGCAGCGGATCGCGGCCACCATCAAGGGGAACATCGAAGAGGTGCTCGAATCAGGCGCCTGAGGCCGCGGCCTCCTCATCGCGGAAGAGCTGTTCGCCCTGGCTGTGCGCGATGATGCTGCAGCAGGTGGCGTCGCCGGTCACGTTCACCACGGTGCGGCACATGTCGAGCATCCGGTCAACCGGCAGGATGATGGCGATCCACGCCGGGTCGAGGCCGAGCCCCGTGAGCACGATGAAGAGCGTGATGAGGCCCGCACTGGGCACCGCAGCGGCCCCGATGCTCGCGAGCGTGGCGGTGAGGATGACGCCGAGCTGCTGGCCGATCGAGAGATCGACCCAATGGAATTGCGCGAGGAAGATCACGGCCACGGCCTGGTACAGGCTGGTGCCATCCATGTTCACCGTGGCACCGATGGGCAGCACGAAACTCGCCGTGCTCTTGCTCACGCCGATGCGCTCCTCCACGCACTCGATCGTGGCGGGCAAGGTGGCGGCGCTGCTGCTGGTGCTGAAGGCGAGCAGCTGCGCCGGGCTGATGGCCTTGAGGAAGCGCGCGAACACGTTGCGGCGCATCAGCAGCGTCATCACCACGGGATAGACCAGGAAGACCATGAGCGCCAGCCCGATGAGCACGGTGAGGCTGTAGCCGGCCAGCGACTTGAACAACTGGAGCACGGCCGCCGGGTCATCGCCCGCGATGCGCGACACCACGCCGGCCATGAGCGCGAACACGAACCAGGGGGCCGCGCGCATCACCACGTCCACCATCTTCATGAACACCTCGTTGAGGCCGTTCACCAGCGACACCACGGGCGCGGCAGCTGCCGCCGGGACCATGAGCAGCACGATGCCGAAGAAGAGCGCGAAGAAGATCACCTGCAGCATCAGGGCATTGTTGAAGCTGAGGAAGATGTTGCTGGGCACCATGTCCACGAGGAACTGGAGCGGCCCGCCCTGCACCTGCTTCGCCTGCTCCACCTTGCCCATGAGCGCTGGGTCGGGCGGCGAGGCCTTACGCGCTGCGAGCACCTCGGCCACCAATGCGGCATTCGCAGGGTCGCAGCTCACGCAGCGGCCATCCTTGGGCTTGGCCACGCTGGCGGTCTCCTGCACCCAGAGCTCATAGCCGATGCGGTTGCGCAGGCGCTGGCCATCATCCGACCACTCACCGGGCCGGATCACGTTCACCAGCAGCAAGCCCACGCTGATGGCCACCACCGTGGTGGCGAGGTAGAGCGCGAGCATGCGCAGGCCGGTGCGCCCCAGCTTGGCCACATCGCCCAATCCGCTCACGCCGCTGATGATGCTGAAGAGCACCAAGGGGATCGCGATGAGCTTGAGCAGATTGATGAAGATGTCGCCGAAGGGCGCGATCCAATCGAGGGTGAACTCGCTGAAGCCGAGCGTGCTGCTGGCCACAGCCCAGGCGATGCCGGCACCGAGGCCGATGAGGATGCGCAGCGGGAGCGATGCCTTCATGGCGCCAAGATGGGGAAAGGTTGGAAGTTGACCGCTTGGGATCTGTGCGCACCCTGCTCAAGTCCGAGCCGCTCGCTCCAGGATCGCCTGCAAGCGCGCGATGCTGTCCTGCATGCGGTGCTCGCGCTGGACCTTCGCCCTTCCGCTGCGGCCCAATGCCCCCGCCAGCGCGGGGTCGTTCGACAGCCGCTCCATATGCGCCGCCATCGCATCCACATCTCGCTCCTCGCACAACAGCCCATCGCGCTCATGCTCCACCGCATCACCGATTCCCGCATGCTTCGTAGCCACCACAGGGATGCCGGATGCCATGGCCTCCAACACGGCCACCGGCGTGCCCTCACGATCACCGTTGAGCGCGCGCACGCTATGCAGCACGAAAGCACGCGCGCCGCGCAGCAGCGAAGCGACCTCGTCCGGGCTGAGGATCCCCGGCAGCTCCACCCGTCCGGCCAAGGGCGATGAACGCACGCGCTGCACGCAGCTCTCCCATAATGGCCCCTGCCCCACCATGGTGAGCCTCGCGTGGGGCACGCGCATGGCCAGGCGCTCGAACGCGCTCAGGGTGAGGTGCGGAGCCTTCTTGTCAACGAAGCGGCCCACGAACACGAAATGCGGCGGCATGCGCTCGGGATCACCGGATGCGAAACGCTCGGCATCCACTCCGCAACTGTTGCGCATCACTTTCTCGCGCGGGGAGCCCAAGCGCAGCAGTTCCTGCTCCATGTCGCGGCTCACCACCACCAATGCGCTGGACTGCGCGAAGAGCGCCCGGTACCCATCATGGGCCTTGACCACCGCATCGACATGCGCGTCGAAGCCGTGGAAGTGCGCCACCAGCGGCACGCCCGCCAGGGTGCATGGTGCGAGCATCGCGTGCGCCGTGGTGCCATACTCCGCAAGCACCGCATCGATGCGCGCCCGGCGCAGCTCGGCTGCAATGCGCCGCACCAGCACGCCGTCCAGATCGGTGCGCAGCGCCCGAGCAGCGATCAGCTCGCGGAGGTAAGCGAACGCCCCGTTGCCGCGCAGTACCCTGCCATTCACCGCATGCGTGGGCAACTCTCCTCCGGCAAGCACCAATTCCACGCCTTTCAATCGCTCGATGTGCGCGGCGATGAAGGTCTCGCTCCACGCATTCTCCTTCGGCGTTACGATGGCCAAGCGGATCGGAGCTGGCGGCGCGGTCATCCGGGAACTCATGCCACCGCGCCTTCGAGCACGCTTTGCAAGCGTGCGATGCTGTCCTGCACCCGGTGCTCCACTTCCGCCTTCGCTCGTCCGGCCCTTCCCATCCGGCCTGCCATCTCCGCATCGCGCGCGACGAGTTCCATGTTCGTCGCCATGCCCTCCACGTCCGCTTCATCACAGAGGAGGCCATGCACCCCATGCTGCACCACGTCGGCTATTCCTGCATGGCGCGTGGACACCACCGGGATGCCGGTGGCCATGGCCTCTAGCACCGCCAGCGGCGTGCCTTCGCAATCGCCGCTGAGGGCGCGCATGCTGTGCTGCACGAATGCGCGCGCTCCGCGCATCAAGGCAGCGATGTCCTCGGGACCGAGCACACCGGGCAGGTCAACCCGGCCCAAAAGCGGTGCCGAGGCTGCGCGCTGCACGCAGCTCTCCCACAGGGGCCCCTGCCCTACCAGGGTGAGCCTGGCCTCGGGCACGCGCTGCACCACGCGCTCGAAGGCGCTGAGGGTGAGGTGCGGCGCCTTCTTGTCAACGAAGCGGCCCACGGCCACGAAGTGCGGCGGCGCTTGCACGGGATCACCAGCGGTGAATCGCTCCACATCGATGCCGTAGCAGCTGTACACCAGCTTCTCGCGCGGGGCTCCAAGGCGAAGGAGCTGCTGTTCCATGAATCGGCTCACCGCGACGATCGCTTTGGCCTGCGCGAAGAGCGCCCGGTAGCCGCCCTTCTCGTCGATCACCACCTGTTTGTGCGCATCGAAGCCGTGGAAGTGCGCGACCAAGGGAACGCCCGCCCGTTTGCAGGCCTCGCGCATGGCATCAGCCGTGGACCCATACTCTGCCAGCACCACCTCGATGCGTGCCTTGCGCAGCTCGGCTGCGATCCGCCGCGAGAGCAAGCCGCGCTGATCGGTCCGCAGCAGACGCGCCATCACCTGATCGCGCGCAAAGGCGAAGCCACCATGCTGGCGCAGCTCCGGTCCGTTGACCACCCGCCTGGGCAACTCGCCGCCGGATAGGACGAGCTCTACCCCCGCAAGCCGCTCGATGTGCGCGGCGATGAAGGTCTCGCTGTACACATTGTGGCTGGGCGTGGCGATGGCGATGCGCATGGCCGCCAAAGATGGAGATCAGGAAACGCAGCCGGGCATAGGCGCGCATGAGGCGCGGGAAATGCAGCTGCAGCCACCATCTGGCGCGCTGGCGCTGGCTGATCCTTGCATCGGGCAGCTTGCCGGCATGCGAGAGGAACCAGGCCATCTGAGGCCGATCGCTGCTTCGCAGAGCGTCTTCCATGCCCTGCACAATCTGATTCCGCCATCGCGCGATGGCTTCGGGCGCGAGCCGGTCTCCGACCTGTCCGTGCATCACCTCGTAGGCCAGTGCGGTAGCCCGTCGCTCGACCTGCCGGTGCATGCTCGACATGATCCCCGCCTCATGGACATGGCGCTCGCTCATCACGCGGTCCACGTATCCGATCGGTCCTTGAAGGGCGAAGTGGATATTGAGCGCCCAATCACCGAAGGGGGCTTCATGGAATGCGCGCGGCAACGGCATGCCTGCCTCCCAGCGCCAGATCGCACCGGATGTGGGAATGAAGTTGGAAGCGGTCAGCTCTTCCAACGTGAACCGGGGCTTGGCCCTGGACGGCTGAAGGAAAGGCTCGCTCCGCCCATCGGCCCATACGTTCATCGCGTTGTGGAAGGCCATGCCGAGATCCGGCTCCGCCTCGAGCTTCTCCACCATGATGCGCAGCCGATCGGGATCCGTCCAACGGTCGTCGCCGTCGATATGGCAGAGGTAGCGGCCGCGCGCATGCCGCAGGTTGTTGAGGAAGTTGTGCCTGCCCGTGGGCCGCCCATCGATGCGGATCATCTGGTCGCGGCGGTGCAGGAAGAGGCGCATGCGATCGGGGTGCTCCGCCGCATAGCGCTCGGCGATGGCGCGCGTGCCATCGGTGCTGTCATCCTCCCCGAGCAGGACCTCGTAGGCGAAGGGGCATCGCTGCATCAGGATGCCCTCGAGGCAGGCCGCGAGGAATGCTGCGTGCTGGTATGCGGTGACGCTGATGGAGACGAGCGGCTGCACGGCGATCAGCTCAACTGCGGCACGATGCCTTGGAATCGGGCACAGGCCCTGCGGAGGCGCTCTTCGAGCGACGGCTCCAAGGGCACCTCGCGCAACTCGAATTCGTGCGGGCCGGTGTACAGGGGATCCCAAGAGCCGCCCAGGCCCACGATGCGCTCCCCGATGCGGCGATACAGCGCCGCGGGATCATTGCGGAATGCATCGAAGCCGACAGTGAGGTGACATGCATCGGGCAACTCAGCGAATTGCCGCTCAATGGCCGCTTGCGTGCAGATCACCTGACCGGCCACTTGCTCTGCCGGCTCGCACTCCTTGAGCACTTCATACTCGGGAGGCTTTGCCGAATACCACGCACCTTCATCACCATAGTAGGTCATGCGCGCACGCAACAAGGAATGCGCGGCTCGCCATGGCTCACGCGCGATATGCACGAAGAGGACCTTGCCCAGCATGCGGTGCAGCGCGGTTAGATTGTACTGCAGGATGAGCCCTTTTGCGGCGAAGGGCTTATCGAAGGCACACTGGATGTGCGCAATGCCGCGCCTGAAGCCAACGGTGTCGATCAGTGCCTCTTGCTCGGGCGTGATCCACTCGGGTTCCATATTGGGGATGAAGCGCCGCCAGAAGTACCAGAACTCGTTGGGCTGCAGCAAACCCTTGGTCTTGCCCAGCAAAGAGGTGAATGGGATCGTGTAGCTGCTTGCATCGGCCAGCTCATCCTTGAAATTGAAGCGCGGATCAGCGATGAGCTGCTGGATTCGTGCGCCGAGGTACGGGGCAGCATAGAAGCGAGAGAGCAGGTTGCTCGGATAGCACACCTGGCCAGTGCCTGCCAGCCATTGCATGAACAAGGTTGTGCCGCTGCGCGGTGCCGCCACCACGAGGATGATCGGATGCGCAGGCTCAGCGGGAAGCTCGTGCATGCCCGATTCCGCGCCTCCCAATACGGCGTTCAGCTCTGCCAATAGCTGTTCGAGGCCCGCGTTGCGTGCATGTTCCGTTGTGCGCCGTTGACCCATGACCCGTGCCGCCAAAGGTGCGTAAACAAGACTCAGCGGCGGCCACGCAGCCTTCCCACCAAGCGCATCAGACCGGGGCTATGCAGCAGCATCCACCAGCGCCAGCGTTGACGCACGTCAAAACCACGGCCCTTAAAGGTGCCCCAGACCTTAAGCGCTGCATCACGACCGCCTTTCTGATAGGCCAGCTCTATTGCGGTGCGGTTCAGGCCGTTCACCCGCTCATCGATAATGGCTTGCTCTGCAGGTGGAACCATCTCACGGATCGCTTTGAGGCAGGCCACCGTGAAGAGGCCTTTGTCCACCTCGTGCTTCATGGAGATCACTCCCCCAGCGTGACGGCGGCGAACCGCGGTCTTGCGATCGAGGAACGCAATGCGACCCTGCCTGGCTAGATGAACGGAAATGATCCAATCCCCCGCAGGCGCGTTCCAAAGTTCCGGTGGCAGCGGGATCACCCGGTCGCGACGCATGACCAACGTTGCCGTGGGGATGAAATTCTCCATCAACAGATCATCCAGTCCAATGCTAGTTCGGGGGCCAACGATGCCACCCACATCCGGTTGAAAGCTGGTTCGCACACCGTCTGTCTCGCTCCATGCATCACTGAAGCATGCGCTCAGGCTGGCATCGGCCTCCAGCATGGCGACCTGGTCCTTGAGCTTGTGCGGATCCAACCAATAATCGTCCCCTTCGCACATGGCCCAATAGGTTCCCTGAGCGGCTTCGTGAACAAGGCGGGTCACCCGGCCCCGTTCCTTGCTGTACTGGTTCTCGGTCTGGTAGATGGGCCGAACGATCTGCGGATAGCGCTGCTCGTACTCCCGAATGATGTCCGCTGTATCGTCCGTGGAAGCATCGTCGTGGACGATCACCTCGAAGGGGAAGTCCGTCTCCTGCGAAACGAACCCTTCCAGGGCGGCACGGATGTAGGCTCCGTGGTTGTATGCGGTGCAAAGAATAGAGACCTTGGGAGCTGGTGGTCCGCTCATGAACGAATCACGCTCTTCAGGATGAAGATGGGCCTGTTCCGGAACTCGCCGATGGAATCATCGCGCTGGACGTTGCCATCATTGAGATCCACGTATCGAGTGACACCATCACTGACTTCGGCGATACCGATGGCGACCTCTTCCCAATAGCCCTTGATACCCGCCCGGAAGAACTCAATGACCTCACCCTTCGACCCCCTCGGGAACAAAGGCTTCGTGTAATCGGTCTGCCAACTGAAGCCGATCTGCACGATGATGTGATCGGTCTGGCTGGCGAAGGCGTTCATGTTCTCAATGATCTTCTTCCTTGCCTGATTGATGGTGATAGACTTGTCCCCGAAATCATCGCCAACGTGGTGCAGCACGTTCAACAAGAGCACGATATCGAAAGGTGCCTCGGGGACGGGTGCGCCAAAGTCGAGGTACTTCTCCTGGACCACCACCTTGCGGTCGAAGATTCCTGCAGCGCATCGAATGAACTCGGCATGTTCAGCATTGCCTTCATAGCAGATGACCTCGCGTGCGCCTCTTTCGAAAGCCTCAAATGTGAAGTAGCCCGTGTTCGCGCCGATGTCGAGGACGCGCTTGCCTGCAAAATCCAATTTGGACGCGAAATAGTCCAAACGTTGCTCATCGAAACGGTCGTGTGCTTTGCGCAGATCCTCCGGCGCGATAAGACCTTCCAGGAACCGAGGCATCCGCTGATAATGTGAATGCTTGGTCGTTTCGATGTAAAGCGCCTTCATGCGCTCAACCTTGTCTGCAACGTTCGTTTCCCCTGTATCCATGGCATCAACGGCTGCGGGTGTTGCTCCACCCGTTCACAACCGGGCGGAAAGGTACGGCTTGAGCATGCAGCGGACCTCTCGTTGGACCAATACGAACGTGCCTCGATCACGCGGTGATCACCCCTTCCATAAAGCGCGCGGCTGGAAGAAAAAGGTGCTCTGGATCCTCCTTCTTGATCGGGTCGATATCGATCATGACACTGACCAGGATCAACGAATAGGCGAACAACGCCTTGCCAACATCATCCATTCTCGACCACAGCCCATTCCGTTCCAGGATGCCAACCGTTCCGAGGAAGCCAAATCGACGGAACAGAACGGCAAGATCCGCATAGGCGGGACCTGTAGTGCAATGCGCCCAATCGATGAACAAGTATCCGCTATGCCATTGCAGGATGTTATACCGGTGAAGATCACCGTGCAGGAAGGTGAAATGGAGATCAGGGCGAATGCGCTCATTGAACTGTCCGTCGCGCATCAACTTCACCAGATCCAAGATCTTCCGTTGAACCTCGATGGAATAACCCCTGCTGCGGATCGCGGTTTCGAGCCATAGCATGACCATTTCGGCCGAACCGGGCTCCTGGATGCCATGCAACGCCTGGACCAAATACCCGTGATTGAATCCGATGGCAAAGGGGCGTGGAAGGAGATATTGTTCCACTTCCACCGGATCAACCGAGAGCAACGCGACGTAGCCCCGCACCAATGCGTCCACCGCCTGCACTTCCATGTTCGCGATCTCCGGCTCGCGGCCATCCACCTTTTCCATTGTCAGCATGCACACATCGATCCGTTCCGATCTGGCGAAGCATACCATCCTTGGGGCGAGCGGACGAAGCTGGGGCCATCGTTCGATAAAACGCGTGTAGAATCGCGGTTCGTTGCCAAAGAAGCCGCTCGTCGAGATCTTCGTTACGAACGAATATGTGCTTGGGCCTGAACGTCCAACATGCTCATAGAACCCCAGGTTCTGAACCCCGTTCCCTGGGAGCATTGAGTAGGTGGTGTGCACTTCTGCACTGGGATCCCCCATGTGGTCCCTGATCGATCGTTCTATCCGCGAGAGGTTCAGGTCCGTTGCAATGGACATCAATCCGTCGAATGTCCTTCGCGCAGAACCTTGATCGCCACGCCAAGCATGCAGTTGAGCCAGAAGAAGATGCATGTACACGGAGGATGGATGCCTTTCGCATACCTCCTCCATGAACCGCAGCACTGCTCGATCATTCTTCACCTCCCGCAAAAGCAGCGAGATCCGCATGGCATCCTGCGCCAGCATCTCCGGTCGTATCGAACGCTGCAGCACTGAAAGTGCGTTGCTTCCCGGCGTATCGGAAGCGGCCATACCATCTGAGCCCTCTATGGTCATTGACCGGACCAATAACCGGTGCGCTCCACCAGTTCACCGTAGTCCTTGCGTGTGACACCGACCATGATCCGGTCCCAGTACCTGTTCTGCCTGTAATACCAGTTGCGTTGCCGTCCCTCCTCCTTCCAGCCACACTTTCCAACGTAGAGCTTCAATGAAGCTGAATTGTACTCGATCATCGAGCCATCCAGCCTCTCCAAACCAAGTTCTTCGAATGCGTAGCGCATCACCGCCATCACCGTATCGGATCCGTAACCCAGCCCACGGATGTCCTTGTCACCAAGCATCATTCCATGGAACGCGTTGCGATTCTTCCAATCAACGTCCACCATGTTGGCCGTTCCGATCAAACCGTGCTCCACCGTGTGGATCGCGAACCGTTGATGGAGGGACGAAGCCGAAAGGCAATTGAACCACTTGCGCTGATCCTCCATGCTCGTTGGAAAGTGCCAGCCGCCCAGCATCATCTGGATCTCCGGATCGTTAGCCCATTTGTTCAACTGGTCCAGATCCGCCAACTCAATGGCCTTGAGAACCACTTTCTTCCCGTGAATATCCATGATCGATGTTCGTTTCGCTGGAGTGATGCACACTTGGGCGGACAGGTGCCCGCTGAGGCGCTGCAAAATATGCAACCCTACAGGTTGTGCATCAGTGCCTTGCCGAACCGCCCCCTGGTTCAAGAACCGCCGGGCGCTGAATGTTATGTCGCCCGCTGTCCTTTGCAACGCTACCCAAGACATCACTTCATCACCACCTCCAGCACCCGATCCATGTGTTCGGTTCCATAGCGTTGGTCAATGGGCAGGTGCACGATCGAGTCCACCAAGCGCTGTTCGGCAGTGCCTGCCTCTACCGGACCGAGCAGGCCGGGCCAATAGCGTGGCGAATAGATACGGTGGGCGAGCAAACGTTCGCGCAGTGTCCTGTCCTCGGTGAGGAACGGATAGACCATGGGGACCTCAGCACCCGCTGGATCGATGGGAAGGAGATTGCGGTCCTTCAATTCCCGGTGCAACTGGTCCCGGTTCCTCCGTCGTTTCGCGCGCACTTCCGCGTGATCGATGCCGGCCATCATCGCCGTGGTCAGGTGCGACATCGCCCGCATGGGAATACGGTCCAACGCTTCCTCGTGCGCAAGGAAGTACGGATAGCCTTCTTCTGTTCCCTGGTCCACAGCGCGCAGCAGATGCTCTAAGCGATCATAGGAGCGATCCCGTTCCAGGTCGATGATGGAACACGCGCTCGAATAGAGGTATGCACCGTCCGGCGTACCAAAGAATTTCCGGCAGGAATAAAAGGTGTCCACACCCGGCAAGGGCGGAGCATAGAAGCTCTGGGCATTGTCCACGATCAGGTTGCGCCCCACGGCCGCGATCCGCGCTACAGTGCGGTCCTTCAGGCCGAAGTAGTTGGTGTAGAGGAATCCCTCTCCTTCATCGACCCCTTGTGGATCGAACAGGGGGTCCATGGAATCGTCCGATCCGTAGAAGACCAGTTCCACACCACTGCTCCTCAACGGTCCACCAAGAACATCACAGGTGTAGCGAGGGACGTGCAAGCGCCTGTAACCGCGGGAACGAACGACCAAAGCCAGCGCATGCCTGCCCAGGTTCAGCGCCATCGCCTGCGGATGCGGAGGGCTTCCGGACCCGAACTCCATGCCGAAGTATCCGCCGATGGAGCTCATTCCAAGGTATGATCGTTCAACATGCCCTTCAGTTCCGATGGTGCAACGAACATCATGGCATCCAGAATGGACAGGCCTGGTTGAAATTCACCACCGAACTGGGGGTATGCCTTCAGCAAGCTACGCACGAACCACAAGTTGATGCCTCGATCGGCGAAGGCTTCCTTCGAGTAGAGTTCCTTCCCTCCAATCGGGTTCACATATTCGCTGGCCCCTTCCCTGGCGCAGATGTCCAACAGTCGCTCCTGCCCGGTGAGTTTCGAATTCCCGTAGATCGCGGAGCCCGGGATCAACTCGGTCCGGATGTCCAGGTACTCCATGACGACCCGAATACCGCTGATAAGCAACTCCGAGAGGTTCGTACGATCGGGACGCAGGACCTCCTCCACTACCGCTATTGCCGACGCGTGGTGCGGAGCTTTCCCGTAAGCTTGGATCAACGTTCTAAGGAATTTTGACCTCCATGGGGCGTACTCCTTTCCAAGTTCAATAACGTTGATCGCTGTGAACGAACCTGCGCCGCTCAACGGCATGGTGAACATGTGCGGCGCTCCGTTGACCAGGATGCGGTTGCGGTTGATCCAACCCTGCTTGATGAAGCTCACATCGTCGTAGACCACGAAGCGATCCACGGCTTGGAAGAGCTGGAAGTACCCAAGGTAAGGGAACAGGTAAGGCTGCATGATCGCGAGCCTCATGCCATCCGGGATTCCGACACCACGCCGACTTGGCCTCGCGGCCCGGCGACCGCGTTAACGATACTTGCGATCCAGCGTGCGGTCTCCTCTGGCAGGCCCGGATAGAAAGGCAGGCAGAGCGCGCGGTCGGCAGCGTCCTCGGAAACGGGCATCGCTTCGCCGTTCATGTAAGGCAGTTTGTTCAGTGATGGGTAGAAGTACCGCCGCGCGTGAACGCCATTCGCTGCCAAGGCCTCGATCACGCCTTGCCGTTTGGCACCATCACGGAGGAGGATCGGGAAGTAGGCGTGGTTGTACTCGGTACCGGCCGGAACCACCGGGCGCGTGATGTCGGCATCGATGAGCGCTTGCGAGTACACCTCAGCAAGCGCCGCCCGGCTGCGCAGGATATCCGGCATGTGCGGCAGCACGGCCAGGCCCATGGCGGCGTGCACCTCGCTCATCTTGGCGTTCATGCCCAGGGAGAAGTGATCGTCATTCACATGGCCGAAACTGCGCAGGTGGCGGGTGCTGCGCTCGATCTCCGGCGTGTGCACGATGGTAGCACCGCCCTCCACGGTGTGGAAGAGCTTGGTGGCGTGGAAGCTCAAGGTGCTGGCATCACCGTAGGAAGTGATGGGCCTGCCCTTGTAGCGCACATCGAAGGCGTGGGCGGCATCGTAGATCACCTTCAGGCCATGGCGCTTGGCGCTGGCATCGATGGCCTCCACGTCGCAGGGGATGCCGTACACATGCGTTGCGAGGATGGCAAAGGTGCGGGGCGTGATCGCCGCTTCGATCTTTTCCGGGTCAATACAGAGCGTATCGGGTCGGATGTCCACGAAGACCGGCGTGCAGCCTTCCCACAGGATCGCGCTGGTGGTGGCCACGTAACTGAAGGGCGTGGTGATCACCTCGCCTTTCACGCCGAGCGCGCGCATCGCCAATTGGATCGCGAGCGTGCCATTGGCCATCAGCAACAGATGCGGTGCTTCGAGCCGTTCGCGCAGGGCGCCTTCCAAGCGGCGGTGCAAGGGGCCGTTGTTGGTGAGCACGTGGCTCTCGTAGGCCTCATGGAGCAAGGCCATGTATTCTTCCTGCGGAGGAAGGAAGCTGCGCGTGACGTAGATCGGGGTGTCCGCCATGGGGGTCGTGCAAGTTACCGTCCGCCTCTGGATCTGGGCCTCACCTGGCGCGTGATCGGCGAGGACCAGATGCGCTTCAGCGCCCGAAGCGACTCGCCGAGGCGCACGCGCAGCGGGAACAGCGCCATACGCAGGCGATCGGCCGAAGCGATTGCCCACCAGCCCTCCTTGGCATAGCCCCAATGGCGCAGCTGGGCCCCGGCGATGGCATCGATCCAATAGCGATCAATCAGGGTGAAGTGTTGCTGCCAGGTCCGGCGAACAACCGATGCAACGCCCTTCCCTTGCGCAACAAGGCCCTTCTCGCGATGGTGATTCGCAGCGATGGACTCGCAAAGCGCTTCATTGTCGTCGATCCCAAGAAATGCGAAGAGCGCCGCCAGTTGGCCGGGTGTTCCGGATACCAGTTCCTCGTAGCGCACGGTGCAGAAGCGGGGGCCGAACGCGGCGCCGTGGACTTGCGCCATCGCAGTGCTCTGTGCCCATTCTTGTGCAGCGGCTTGCACTGAAGTGCCCGAATGCCCCATGAGGTCGGGAACGGCAAGCATGCTGGAAATGGCAGCGCGCCCATCGCGTACAAGATGGATGCACCTGCTGCCCGGCATCAGCGCGGCGATCGCGGAGAGATGCCGCACGTAAGCCGGATGCTTGTCGAGGATGAGCGTGGCGCCGGGCTTGCGGGCCTGCACGCGAGCATAGACCTGGGCGGCAACTTCATGCAAAGCGCTCATGAACTCTTCGTTGGAGAAGAGCGCTGGCATGCCGAAGGGCCGTTGCGTTCGCTCCAAGCGCCCGGCTTCCTTCGACCATGCGCTGAGGACCGGCGCGAGGTAGGCCGAGAACAAGGTGAGCTCATAATCCAGCGCTGCGACCTGCGGGTGATCGCCCAGCATGCGGCTCAGCCATGTGGTTCCGCTGCGTGGTGAACCCACGATGAAGACCAATCTCGACGGATCCAGGATCGGGTGGTAACGGGCCGTGCTCATGCGCCCCTATGGCTTCGGGTCTTGTTGTGGCGCCGCATCCACGATGTCCAAGGCATGACCGACCATGCCTTCCAAGGCGCGAAGGTCAGGCTCGAAATGCGCATGCAGCAGAGCGGCGAGGTCCGCAGGAATAGCCGACGGATACGCACGTGCGTTGCTGCGGGTAGCGAATGCCGGATGGCCTGCGGGGAAAGTCTCGATCCCCAGCCGGGTAAGCACATCGTTCACGAGGGCCCGCGGATCACGGGTGAGTTCAAGGAAACTTCGCACGAGCAATGCGCTTGCTCCGACATGGTCGATGAAGCGCTCCACTTGTGGTGCGTAAGTGCTGTTGGCCAGATAGGCATGATGCGCGTGGCATGGCTTGCCTTCAAGTTCATCGGCAACGGCCTGCTCAAAGGTCCTTGGATCGTGGAAGCGGTGGTGCTTGCCGCCCTTGAACTGGCGGTACATGTTCCACGCGGAGTAGGCCCTGGACACGGGATCGCGGAGCACTGCCAGGCACAAGGCCTTAGGCAGGTGCCGTGCGATGCGCTGCGCTGCCACCGGCGACATGAGGTAGCTGGGCGATGCTTCCAAGGTGATGTGCCTGCCCATGGCCACGGGCCTGCGCGGGAAACTCTTCCAATACGCGGTGAGGCCTGCCCCGTACCGTTCATCGCTGCTGAAGAAGTCAATCTCCTTCACGGCTGGAGGAATCACCTTCGGATGCTGGCTCAGCAGGTCGAACAGCGTTGTGGTGCCTGCTTTCTGGGCGCCCACGATCACCAGTCCCGGCACCATGCGCGGCATCAGCGGCTGCAATGGCCGCGTGATCGTCAACAGCGCTTTGCCGAGCATGGCTGCCATCACCGCTGCCAGGTGAGCATGGGCCGCACCGCACCGGGCATCTTGCGGAAGGTGGAGCCCGAACGGGCGCCTTCGTGCACATCGAAGCTCAGCACATCCTCCGCCTTGAAGAGGACCCGTCCTTGACGGAAGAAGACCAAGTGGTAACGATAGGTATTGGAGTTGAGCAGCTGCGCGGGTATGGTGCAGGCCACTTTGCTGCGTCCGAGATTCCAGAACCGGGCCGGTTGGCTGGCCGAGAGGTCGTTGCTGAAGGCGATGGCATCGTTGCCGGTGCGCACTTGCAGCCGGATATCGAGGTCGGCGTCGGCGATGCCCAGGTTGTCCAGCTCGATCTCGATGCGGACGGCCGAATCGGTGGTGAAGGCTCCCGAAGGTTCATCGCTGATCGCGCGAACGGAGACCAGGCGCAGGTCCTCCGTTCCAGGGCCCTTCCCTTCGGCCCATTCCTGCGCACTGTGCTGGTGCGTGCTAACGAGCAGGTAATCACGCACCAGTTCATCCGTTGGGCCTTCCGCTCGGAGCCGTCCTTTCTCAAGCCAGATGGCACGGGTGCAAAGGCTCTGCAGGCTCACCAGGTTGTGGCTTACGAAAAGGATGGTGCGCCCACTGGAGGCCACCTCGCGCATGCTGCCCAGGCATTTGCGCTGGAACTCGGCATCGCCCACAGCGAGCACCTCATCCACGATCAGGATCTCCGGATCGAGATGCGCGGCCACGCTGAAGCCGAGGCGCACTTTCATGCCGCTGCTGTAGCGCTTGATCGGTGAATCGAGGTGGTGCTCGATGCCGCTGAAGGCGATGATCTGGTCGAGCTTCCGGTTGATCTCGGCCTTGCGCATGCCGAGGATCGCGCCATTGAGGTAGATGTTCTCACGCCCGGTGAGTTCCGGATGGAAACCCGTTCCCACCTCCAGCAAGCTGCTCACCTTGCCGCGCATGCGGATGGTGCCCTCGGTAGGCAGGGAGATCCGGGAGAGGAGCTTGAGGAGCGTGCTCTTGCCCGCGCCGTTGCGGCCGATGATCCCGAGCATCTCGCCGCGCCGCACCTCGAAGGAGACGCCTTGCAGTGACCAGAAGTAATCGCCCACGCGCTGCTCACCCTCTGGCGCACGTCGCTTCTTGATCGCATCGGTCCGGCCGCGCATGCGACCCCAGAGCGCGGCGGCCTCCTCGGCCAGCAGGTCGCTGCCCATCACGCCGAGGCGGTACCGCTTGCGCAGGTCCTCAACCTGGATCACGAGGTCTTGCTGAGCGCTCATATCACGTCGGCGAAGGAGCGCTCCACGCGCTGGAAGAGGACCAGTCCGATCGTGAGCGCTGCCACCGCCATGCCCGCGCTGTACCACAAGGTGGCCCATTCCATGGGCAGGCCAAGCAGCGCCGCGCGGAAGCCTTCGATCACCGGGGTGAGCGGATTGAGTTCAAGGGCCATGCGGATCTTGCTCCCCGGTACCGTCATGGACAAGGGGAAGATCACCGGGCTGCCGTACATGAGCAGCTGGACCACGAAACCGATGAGCAGGCCGAAATCGCGGAAGCGGGCCGTGAGGGCGCTCACCCCGATGCCTACGCCGAAGCCCATGACCGCAATGATGACAATGAGCACAGGCAGCATGACAACCTCCGGGCCGACCGGCCACGGGTGCTTGCCGAGCACCGCGTAGATGAGGGCGAACGCGAAATAGGCCGTGAGCTGCACGAGGAAGTTGAAGCCCGTGGCCATCACGGTGGCCATGGGCGCCACCAAGCGCGGGAAATACACCTTGGTCATGAGCGCGGCATTGCTCAAAAGGGTCTGCGAAGTGCGGGTGACCACGCCGCTGAAGAAGCCCCAGGGCACCACGGCGCTGAGGTAGAAGAGCAGGGGCGGGATCCCCGATGGGGACATGCGCGCCATGATGCCGAAGACCACGGCGAACATGATGGAGGTGAGCAAGGGTTGCAGCACCTGCCAGGCTGGGCCGATGAGCGTCTGCTTGTACACAGCGAGCAGGTCGCGCCGCACCATCAACATCAACAGGTCGCGGTAGCGCCAGATCTCGCGCAGTTCGATGTTCCACCACGCCCTGTCGGGCCGGACCACCACATCCCATTCATCGGCCTTGCCGGCCAGCGCCTCATGCCTGCTCGTGCTCATTCCGACTGGTTGCTGGCATCGCCCTTGGAGCCTTCCTTCGTTCGGGAGCGCCGGCCATAGCCATAACCGTAGCCATAGCCACTGCCATAGCCATAGGCATAGCGGTAGCCGTAGCCATAATTGGTATTGTAGTAGTACTTGCTCTTCTTCATCCGGACGCCGTTGAGGATGAAGCCCGCGTTGGAGCCAGGATTGGTCTGGAGCACGTCGAGCGCATTGGTCACGTGGTCCTTGCTCGCGAACTGCGTGTTCACGACGAAGAGCGTGCAATCGGCGTAGCGCATCATCAGCAGCGCATCGGTGATGAGGCCCACGGGCGGGGTGTCCACGAACACGTAATCGAACTCCAGGCGCGCCTCATTGAAGAGCTCTTCGAGCCGCTTGCTGAGCACGAGCTCCGAGGCATTGGGCGGCGTAGGGCCGCTGAGCATCACGTAGAAATTCTCGAATTGCGTGGGCAATACCGCATCGCGCCAAGGGAGCTTGCCGATGAGCACGTTGCTCAAGCCGGTGGGGCTGCTCATGCCCAGGCCGGTGGCCACCTTGGGCTTGTGCAGGTCGAGTTCGAGCAGCAGCACGCGCTTGCCGGCCTTGGCCAGGATGGCGCTCAAGTTCACCGAGCAGAAAGTCTTGCCTTCGTTGGGCCGGTAGCTGGTCACCATCACCACCTTGCCGCCATCGGTGCGCCCGGGCACATACTCGAGGTTGGTGCGTACGGTGCGGAAGCTCTCAGTGATGGCGGCTTTGGGATCGCTGTCCACCACTACATAGTTCTGCTCGGCCTTCTCGCTCGCGATGATCTCGCCGTAGATCGGCAGCGGCGTGAGCTCCTTGAGCTGATCGGCGTTCTCGATGCGGTCGTAGAACATCACGCGGATGAAGACCACCAACAGCGCCACCACCACCCCGCCGAGCATGAAGGTGTAGAGGATCTTGGTCTTGTCAGGCCTGATCACGCCCAAGGTGCGCGCAGTCTCGATCACCTTGGTCTGCGGCACGATGCCGGCCCGGGCGATGATGGTGCTGGCGCGCTTCTCCAGCAGGAAGGTGTAAAGGCGCTCGTTCACCGCAAGGCGCCGCTGGATATTGATCATGTCCCGCTGCTTCTTGGGGAGCAGGCGCAGCATCCGCTCATAATCGCCGATCTGGGACTGCACATCGGACATGCGGCCGCTCTTCGCGCTCCGGGCATTCTTGATGTAGGTGAGCAGACTGGCCCGGTCGCGTTGCAGGGTGCTGTCCACCTCTTGCACCGCCATGTTGGCCGCGGTGCCCGAATAGAGCATGGCATTGCGCTCCATCTGCTTCTTCACCAGGCTCGCGAGCATGTCGCGCAGGAACACGTCCTCGATGATGAAGGTGGCCGGGGGCAGCAGGCGCTCATCCTCGCTGTTGAGCACGTAGTCCTCCAAAGCATCGAGCGCCTGCATGTCCAGTTCGAACTGGCGCCGCTGCTTGTCAAAGGTGACCATCTCGTTGAAGAAGAGGCCCTCCTCACGCTCGAGATCGATGACATCCTTGTCTTCCTTGTAGCTGAGCAGTTCATGCTCGTGCTGATCGAGCACCACGGTGACCTCCGCGAGCTGCTTATCGATGTAGCTGATGGTGTTCTCGTTGATGTCGTACTCGCTCTTGAGGGTGTACTTGATGTACTCCGCCGACAGCGAATCAAGGAAGAGCTTGGCGCGCTCAGACACCTCATCCTCGGTGGTCACCTCGAGGATGGTGGTGAACTCCTGGTTGTCCACCTTGATGGACTTGATCCGCTCATTCACCTGCCGCACTCGATCGTGCCGCACGAACTGGTAATCGGTCTGCGCCAATTGCGGCAGGTTCTTCGAGCTCATGTACGGGGAGCGGTCCACCCGGATGATGAAATCCTCATCGCTCTCGTCCGCATCGAAACGGAAGGTCTTCCGCACCACCTCACCGCCCTTGTCGTAGCTGAGCTCGTAATGGTCGATATCGGTGATCTTCAGGTCGATCGGCTTATCGTAGAGCCGCTTGGTGAGCACCTGCATGCTCACCTTGAAGGGCATGTTGCCGTACTGCTGCGTGGTCTTGAAGCGGCCCACGATGAAGTAGGACACGTCGAAATCGAGCTTGTCCAGGGTGCGGTTCACCAAATCGTAGCTGGTGAGCACCCGCTTCTGGTTCACGATGTCGCTGTAGATCCCCACATAGCCGATGCTCTTGTACACCTGGGTCTGGTAGTCGTAGACCTCCCGATCGCGCAACAGGATCTGGGTACGCGCGCCGTAGACATCAGGCAGCTTGTAGCTGTACAGGTACGCCAGGACCGCCGAGACCCCCAAGGCCACCGCCACGAAGTACCAATTCTTGCCGGCGATGCGCAGGAAAGCGCGCACATCCTTGGCATCGACGATGCTGTTGCGCTGCTGGGATTTGGTCGAGGACATCGAACGGGCGCGGGAGGCCTGCCACAGCGCGGCTTGGCGCTTGGAAAAGCGGCCAAATATAGGCGGGGGTTCGTGGAGGATTCCCCGCGCCCGGCATTGGTCGAAAACTGCCTTGCTCTGTTCCGAATGGTTTCGATACTTTTGGCCGCGACCCCAGCATTCCTTCAACTGATGTCCAAGACCCTACGCGCGCTCTTCGTTCTCGGATTGGTCGTGCTTCCCTGCGCCGGCGCATTGCTGGCACAGCCTGTTGGTGGGCCTCCGCCCTGCTGGCCCCCGCCCTGCATCCCGATTGATGGCGGATTGAGCGCATTGCTGGCTGCAGGCCTGCTCTTCGGCGGAGCTAAGGCTGCGCAGCTGCGGCGGCGCGAGCAGTAGGCATGCCCTTGTTTTCCGGCTCATTGAATTGGCGCGACCCGCTCGTACGGTTCGTGGTGGTTGGCGCTGGCCTCTGGCTGGCCTGGCTCGCCGCTTACCATCTGGCCTTGCATCCGTGGGGCGGCCTCGACCGAGCGGTGATCAACAACCTGGTAGGCATCGCCACCGTCGTGCTCGAGGGCCTGGGCTACGAGATGCTGCCCGAGCCCCGGATCGACCTCGAGCGGTACATCGGTGTGCAAGGCGGCAGCCACCTCTGGATCGGTGATGCGTGCAATGGGATCCCGCTCTTCGCGGTCTTCGTGGCCTTCATCATCGCCTTCCCGGGCCCTTGGAAGCACAAGGCCTGGTTCATCCCCGCCGGGATCGCCTTGATCCACTTGCTCAATGCGCTCCGGGTGGCCGTCCTGTGCGTGGTGGTGACCCATGGGATCGGCTGGCTCGAATTCAACCACGATTACACCTTCTATGTGGTGGTCTATGGCGCTGTCTTCGGCCTTTGGTACCTCTGGGTGATGCGGTTCGGCAAATGGAGCGGGCGATCATCATGAGTACGGGCGCCATCCGGGATTTAACCATGCGTACCGGAAGCTCGGTCATCAGTCGCCTTGAAGCGAGGAGACGCACCCTGTTGAGCCTGCTCTGGCTGGCCTTGGCCTCCCTGCTTGGGGCCGCGCGTGAATTCATGGCCGTCAACATCAATTTCCAAATCGACTACCTGGCGAACGCCCGCGACCGGAACTACGCGCATTCGGTCTTCCGTGATTGGGCAGCGGGCTGGGATCTGCAGGACGCTCTGCGGGTCAAATGGCTGACGGCCCTCGTCTTTATGTCCGCCATGGCGGGTCTTTCCATGGGCATGGCGCGAGCCCGCTTCGGGACTCACCGGCATGCCGCCTTCATCCTGATCTGTTTCATCGTCCTCGGCGGCATCGCGGCCGCTTGCCATCTCGCTGCGCCTGTACTCGCGCCGCTGCGGCACGTGGGCATTGCCATCCTGCATGCCCTTCAATACCCGGTGCCTGTGCTCTTGATCTGGGTGCTGAGCTGGATCCGAAAGCACTGAGCACGCGACAGAATGGGGCTACGCCTGGAGGCGAATACCTTCGCGCGCAGCGCCGAAAGCCCATGATCAAACCCCTGCCCACTTTCCTTGTAATCTGGAACCTCGCGCTCACCGGCGTGGTGGCCTGGCTCCTGGTGAGCCGCAATGGTGCGGTGGAAACCTCTAAGCCACCGCAAGAAGAGGTCACGTCAGAAATGATCTCCGCGAATGGTGATAGCAGCGCGATCGAGCACGCCCGCATCGCCTTCTTCCGCATGGACAGCCTTCGCTTGGGCTACGAGCTGATCAAGGAGAAGGACCAGCGCTACATCACTGAAGGGCGCCGATTGGAGGCTGGGCTTCTAGCCGAGCAGGCCAAGGCGCGTGAGCGCTACCAGGAGCTGATGCAGAAGGACCAGACCTACAGCACCAAGGAAGAAATGCAGCGTGACGAGGCCGAGCTGCGCGGGCTGATGGAAAAGCTGCAGGGCATGCAGGCCGATGGCGAGGAACGCCTGGCGCGCATGGAGGCGGAGATGCTGAAGGAGATCGCCGCTGAACTGGAGGAATACCTGAAGGAGTTCAACGCAACGGCCGGATTCGATTACATCTTCAGCGTGCAGGGGGGCGGGCAGATCTGGGTGGGCAACGAGGGCCTCGATCTCACCCAACAGCTGGTCGATGGACTGAACGCGCGCCATCGCGCCGCGAAGGCCGCCAAGCCGTGATCCGGATGAACCCACTCGCCCATCGACTGCAGGAGAACGTTGCCGGCTACGTGATCGGCATGTGGCAGGTGGAGGACCTGATGCGGGCGCTCGACCTCGACATGCGCCGCGTGGAGCAGGAACTCATCGCGAAGGCCGAAGGCGACGAGGAATCGAAGGCCGGGCTCCGTGGCTGGTACACGGAGCTGATCGCCCGAATGCGCGCTGAAGGGATCCAACGGGCAGGCCATCTGGGCGAATTGGAAGAAGTGATGAACGAGCTCGAGCACCTGCACGAGGCGCTACTGGAGGCGATCGAGGACGAGGCCTACCAAGCGCTCTTCGAAAAGGCCAAGGCCGGGATCACCGCCGTGCAGCAGCATGCCGGCGGCGACCCCGAAGGACCGGTGACCAGCGCGCTCACGGCGGTGTACGGCGTGATGATGCTCCGATCGCAAGGCAAGGAGATCAGCCCGGCCACGCTCACGGACGATCGCGCCATCCGTGCCATGCTCGACCAGCTCAGCGCGCATTACCGACAGATGCGCCGTCTTCCAGGCGTCTCCCTGAATTGATGCCCGCAACGCGCCCTTCGGCCCCGGCATGCCCATTGCGCCTGCGCGGCGCCATGCGCGTCCTTTTGCTGCTCACCATCGTATCCGCGCCGGGCCTGCTCGCGGGGCAATCGAGCGTTGATCCCCCCAGCGGTCAAGTGGAGATCCTCAATGCCGACGTGTGGCTCTATGACCAGACGGCCAGCGGCGCGCAACGGCTCCGCGGCAACGTGCGCTTCAAGCATGCCGAAGCGCTGATGCGGTGCGACAGCGCGCTCCTCTTCGCTGATCAGCGCGTGGATGCCTTCGGTCACGTGAGCATCGAGCAGGGCGATTCGCTCCGCGCCGACGCCGACCTGCTGCGCTACAACGGCCAGCAGCGCGCAGCGCGCCTCGAGGGCAATGTGCGCCTGCGTGACCGCAGCATGGAGCTCACAGCTCCCGCGCTCGATTACGACCTGCGCGGCAAGCGTGCCGTTTACAGCCAGGGCGGGCGTATCGTGAACCAGGATGACGGCAGCGTGCTCACCAGCGGCACCGGCACCTATCTCGCTGATCAACGCCGATTCATCTTCGGCAGCAACGTGCTGCTGGAGCACCCCGATCGCCGCATCACCGGCGATACCATGCACTACGCCACGACCACCGGCATCGCGGCCTTCTTCGGGCCCACCGCGATCACGCAAGGCGAGACCGAGATCAGCACCCTCGGCGGCACATACGATACACGCAACGAACGCGCCCGCTTCAACCGCCGGACCCAAGTGCGCAGCAAGGGCCGGATGATCGAGGGCGACAGCCTGCACTACGAGCGCGCTGGCGGGATCGGCTGGGCTTGGGGCCATGTGGCCATCACCGACAGCAGCGGCGACCTGCGCGCCTTGGGAAGCGAAGGCCGTTACAGCGAGCGCGACGAGCGCAGCATGATCACCGGACAAGCCGAGCTGCAGCTGCGCATGGACGACGATACGCTATTCGTGCATGGCGACACGCTCTTCACCGCGCCTGATGGCCCGGGCCGACGCATCACCGCGCGCCGGAGCGTGCGCTTCTTCAAGCGCGACCTGCAAGGCGCTTGCGATACCCTGCTCTTCAGCGATGCCGACAGCCTGATCCGCATGCATCACCGGCCCGTGCTCTGGAACGGCGCCGACCAGATCACCGGAGATACGATCCGCATCGCCCTCAAGGATGGCAAGGCCCACCGGCTGCATGTGCGCGGCAACGGATTCCTGCTCTCGCGCGCCGACAGCAGCCGCTACGATCAAGTGACCGGCACCGTCATGACCGGCTACTTCGTGGAAAATGCGCTCGACCGCCTCGATGTGGAAGGCAATGCCCGCACGGTTTACTTCACACGTGAAGAAAAAGACGGCGCCGATGAGGTCTTCGGTGTGAACCGCGCTGATTGCAGCCGGATCCGCGTGCGCCTGAATGAAGGTGCCATCAGCGACGTGATCTTCCTTGACAAGCCCGATGCGGTGCTCTATCCGATTGACAAGGCGCCGACCGATGAACTGCTCCTGCAAGGCGCAGTGGACCGCAGCGCTGAACGGCCGGTGGATCGGGCAGGGATCTTCATTCCCTGATCAAGGCATCCCGAACATGCGGCGCACCTTCTCATCGAGGACCGCCTCGGTGATGATGGCGCTCTGCTCGTCCGCCTGCTCATCACGCGCATTCGCTTCAAGCACGTTGGTGTAGCGCACCAGTCGTGCGCCGCCGTAGATCGGCTTCTTGCGATAAGCCGCGAAGGCGACACCGTTGCCGGTGAACCGATTGCCCGAAGCGAAGGCGACGCTGAGGTCCTTGGAGACAAGCGCCGCGGCATTCCCATCGAAGCGCGAATCCATAGCCAACACCTGGCTCGCTTCGCCCACACTGATGCCCTTATCCTTCAAATTCGAGAATGTGCAGCCGGTCACGAGGATGCGCGAAGCGCTCACATCGAGGCCATCGCCGTTCGCATCCGCGAGGCCGTTGCGGAAGACCGAGCGATCAACGACTCCTGTGCAGCGGTCCAAGTCCAGCAGATCAGCGTGACCGTTCTCGAAGATGCAATCGCGCAGTTGCACCTCGCCGCCCTTGATGTTCATGAGATCCTCGCCGTGCGACCCGCTAATCACGCAATCCTGCATGATGGTCCCCGCGGCGCCGTGGATGGCGAGCATGCCGCTGGCGTACACGCCGTTGAGCCTGACCTCGCTCCCGCCACTCATCTGCAGGCCTTCAATGCGCACATCGATGCTGCCATCGCCTATGACGGCGAAACTGCCATAGGGGGCTCCGTCCTCCGCAGGCCGGATGAAGACCGGATTGCGCTTGGTGCCGCGCACCTGCAAGGGACCTTGCACCATGACGCTTGCTCCAGCGGCGATCTCGATGCGCGCCCCGGGCTCCATCACTAATGCATGGCCGTAAGGCACCGTAAGGTCGCTGGAGATGAGGTAGCGGCCACGCGGGAACACGAGCGTATCGCCGCGCACGAATGCCTTGGTGCGTTGAGCGATCCGCACGAGGATGGCAGCATCGTCCTCGCCGGGCCAATAGCCGGTGGGCGCTAATCCATGGCTTAGCGATGCATCGCCCGCGTGCCGGGCCAAGGAGGCTTCGAGCCCTTTGATGGGGTCGGCGGCGAGCATCGCGGATCCCAGCAATTCCTCCTGAATCTGTTTCATGCGCGCCTGCGCTACGGCCAACGCTTGGCCTTCAGCCAGAATGGGCAGCCATGCCCGATCGATCGCGGCGAAGCGCTCGCGCACGCGCCAGGCCTCATCACTCAGCTTCGACCAACGCTCGCGAACGTACTGGCGGATCGTGCCATCCACTATCGCCAAGGTGAGTGGATCGCTCATGCGGAACGGGACGGCGGTCCCTGCAACCGGGTTCGCACGGCTCCGTCGGTACAAGGGCACCAAACGTCCGCGTGACCAATCGTAAGCCATCACATGCGCATGATCGAAGGCCGATGGCCCATGCTCGATCCAAGCCATGACCAAGAGCGCACCAGCGGCGCGCGCATCGACCAGGTAAGGAAGCAGATCCGTGCGGCCAGCGGCGAGCTCACCGTATGCCCGTGCAAGCACAGGCGTGAGATCGGTCATCGCCAGCGAATCATCATCGAAGTCGGGGAAGAGGTGGTCCGGTCGTGAAGCGTCGTGGCCGAACTCCGCAAGGGCAGCGCCCGGAAGCCCGCGCTTCTCCAGGAAGTCGTCGTCGATGCGTTCCTCTTTCAGGAAGAGCCCTTGGTCCTTGCCGCAGGCGATGATGCGCACGAAGCTCACCTCCGGGGTGATCAGCCCCAATTCATCCGCAAGGATCTCGAGGTACTTGGCGCGCATGCTTGACACACGTGCTGGAGACAGCACGATATGCCGCTGCGAACGGAACGGCTCTGAACGCTTGAACTTGATGACGAAACCACCGGGCTCCGTTCGCAAGCGGCGCACCTCGACCGAATCGCCAAAGCCTTCCGCCTCGAACCAGTGCGTGTTCCATCCGGGTCCGCGCTCTTCCATAAGGCACGCCTCGGGCGCGCTGGAAATCAAGTAGCGCTCAGCTGTGCCGGAAGCCGTATCAGAGCGCCAATCGAGCAGGGCTGCGTAGCCATCGACCTCATGATGCTCGATGCCTAAGGGCCAATCGCCCGCAAGCCGGTCGGTATCCACGAAGCGGAACCCGACGAAGAGCAGCATGGCCACCATCGCCACGGCCATGAGCCAGGCCCGCGCACCGATCAATCGATGCCTAGCGGACCGGCTCATCGGTGATGGCATTGGTGAGCATGAGCGACGCAGGGATGGATCCGCCGAAATCGATGGTGGCATCGAGCGGCGCAACAACGAGTGCTTGTTTGTCGGCGAGGGGATGATCCTTCCCGCCCTCCTTCGCAACAAGCTCTCGGTGCAGCACGATGGTCGAACCATTCGCGAACGGTTCTGCCTGCACGGCCTCTCCGTTCACCAGCACTTGCTGCGGCCCTTCGGTCCAGTGCAGGCGGATCGGGGCTTCGGCTTCCGAGCGGATGCGCAGCGCCGCGCCGCGATCGACAACCGCCTCGGCACGCTCCAGCCGATCCAGCGTCCGTTCCCAATGCGCAGCGGCTCCATCGCGCAAGCCGGCCACTGATCCGATGACATGCAGCAGCGAGACGCGGTGCACATCCTCCGGCTCCAAGGTGACGTTCCCGAACTTGTTGCGATCGGCAAGCACCGAAGGACCGATGCGCTCGACCACGGCATCGAGCTGACGGTTGAACTCGCCTCCACGATGCAAGCGCTGCATGGCCTCGTGCGCGTAACGGTCGCGCTGCAGGCGCCATTCCGGCATGCGCAGGGTCCACCAGCTCATGGCGTCGTTCACGTAGTAGAGCGGCGCGCCGGGCGGCGCGAAGAGCATGAGCGCATCCCAGAGCACCGGGTAGAAGCGGCCTGTGCGCGGGTTCAGCACGAGCCATTGGTTGTGGTACTGATCGATGTGGGTGGTGTTGATCACCAGCAACGCGGCCTCATAGCGGAGCCAGGCATCCACATCGAGCAGCGCGGCGATGCTGTCCCGGTGAGCGGCCATGGGCAGGGTGTCCTTCTGAAGCGCGGCAATGAGCCGAAGGAGCTTGGCATGCGCGATCGTGCTATCGGCCTTGCTGCTGTACTCCCAGTGCGCGGCATCGGCCCAGAGCGTGCGGCCCTTGGAGAGGGCCCGCCCTTTGATCGGCGGGAAATCGCCTTTGTACACGGGCACCTGCTTCGGCCACAGGTGACGGTTCCGCTCGAAGTCGCCGTCCACCTGCTCGTAGAGCTCCATCACGCCGACGTCCCGGCCATTGATGCGCGCGAAGACCATCTCATCCATCGGCACCGGCACGCCCATGCTGCCCGCCACCCACGCGGCCATGTGGTTGTTCACCAGATTGTGCGCCTTGGGATTGATCACGTTGACGCGGCGGTAAGGCGCCCATGGGTTGCTGCGCTTCATGCTGAGGCGGAAGGACTTCTTGCCCCCGAGGAAATGCGATGGCGTGTACATCCCTCGATAGCGGAAGCGCACCTTGTGTTCCACGCCGTTGTCGAGCAGCCGGGCCCTCACATTGGTGCCACCGCTCCAGGGCAGGTCGGCATTCAGGCTGTCGAGCGCGGCAGGATCGACGCGCAGGTCGATGATGGGGATGCGGTGCTCTCCGGGCTGTTCCGCGAAGCCATCGACCAGCACGTTCGCGACAGCAGCACCAGCAATGCGCGCGGCGCGCGATGGGCCTAGCGAGACCGCGAAGCCCAGGACTGAAAGCAGGATCAGCACCGTGAAGCCGATGCGGAGGATCGCAGCCGGTGAGCTGGGCTTCTTCATCGCTGCTGGCGCGCGCTGAAGAGCAGCGCGAGCAGGATCACCAGCCCGAGGGCCAGTGCGCTGAGATTGCGTCCCATGCCAAGCAGTGAGGCGAAGGCCATCGCAGGGATCCAGAGGCCGCGCGGATGCATGCTGCGGCCCAACAGACCCGCCAGAACGAGCCCTACGGCGATGATGATCGCGGGAATCAGCTCTTCACGGAATGCGCGAAGGAGCACGACCATGGCCGTGCCCGCCATCAGCAAGGGCACGCTCACCAATGGACCGCGGTCAGCCGGACGGAAGCCCCGGTTACAGGCCCAACCCATGAGCGCCAGCGCGGTGAGCAGCACAGTGAACAGCGTGAGCAGCTCCACCCATCCATGGAAGAGCGCCCCTAACCAGCGATCGGCCTCACTGCGCATGCGTGCCCGACGAAGATGGCGGAGCGGCGTGCGCTGCCATGGGCGATCGCCGCCCTACTTATCAAATGACCCTTGGTAGGATCTTACAGGAAGCGCTGCATCCAGCTGCTGCGCAAGGGCACGCGGAAGCGCTCGTTCAGGTCGGACACAGTGCCTACGAGATCGTCGAAGACAACGGTATCGGCGGTGATCGCACCTTCCTTGATCAATTCGGGCAATTCCTGCAAGCGGCAGCTGTGCACCTTGCCATCGCTGCCCTCGAACACCACCACCATGCGATCGGTGAGCATGAGGTTGAGGTCGTGCTCGAGCTGCTTGATGAAGCCCACGCTCTTGTCGATGCTGCAGCCGCTGGCGTTCGCCTGCTCTTCATCGACGGCGATCACGACGAAGCGGTTGTAAAGCACATCGACGCAGGCATCGAGCGGTGCGCCGTGCGCGGCCCACGAATCGGTGAAGGCGGCACCGCGCTCGCGGATGAGCTTCTGCTCGGCCTGGCTAAGGTCGCGCGCGGTCTTGTACGCCCACACGCGGGCATGCACAGGCATGGAGTCGACGGTACGGATGGGGGCGTGTGCTTCGGTCGTCATCGTTCTTCGGTGTTCGTGGTGCAGACGTTTCTCGAAAGGGCATCCGATGCCTGAGTCGAGGCCAAAGTGATTGAAATAAACGCGCCATCGCCCACCGCCGCCCGAACTCATTAACAGTTGTTGGTGGAACAAACGAGCCGGACCTACAGCTCCCCCGCCTCCGCGATCAGCTCCGCCACGTCCTTCACCACCACTTCACCCTCTTTGTTGAAGTGCTTCACGCCATCAGTAAGCATGGTGTTGCAGAAGGGGCAGCCCGCAGCGATGATGTCCGGCTTGGTGCCCAGTGCTTCCTCGCCCCTCTCGTGGTTCACCTCACGCGCGCCGGGCTCTGCTTCTTTGAACATCTGCGCTCCGCCAGCGCCGCAGCACAGGCCGTTCTGCTTGCTGCGCTTCATCTCCACCAGCGCGGCATCGAGCTTCAGGAGCACTTCGCGCGGGGCCTCGTACTCATTGTTGCCGCGACCGAGGTAGCAAGGGTCGTGGAAGGTGATGCGCTTGCCGTTGAAGCCGCCGCCCTGCACCTTGATGCGGCCTTCCTTCAACAGCGCATTGATGAACTGCGTGTGATGCATCACCTCGTAGCTGCCGCCCAACGCCGGGTACTCGTTCTTCAGCGTGTTGAAGCAGTGCGGGCAGGCGGTGACGATGCGCTTCACGCCATAGCCGTTCAGCACGGTGACGTTCTGCAGCGCCTGCATCTGGAAGAGGAACTCATTGCCCGCGCGACGGGCGGGATCGCCGGTGCAGGTCTCCTCTTGGCCCAGCACAGCGAACTTCACCTTGGCCGCATTCAGGATGCGCACGAAGGCCTTGGTGATCTTGCGCGCACGGTCATCGAATGATCCCGCGCAGCCTACCCAGAAAAGCACTTCGGGCACTTCGCCAGAAGCGGTGAAAGCGGCCATGGTGGGGACGGCGAGACTCTGGCTCATGGGGCAATAAGATCGAATGCGGATCCACAAGCTCCAAGGCTCAAGCTCCAAGCTTCAAGCGCGTTGCTTGCAGCTTGAGCCTTGGAGCTTGGTGCTTGAGGCTTGTTCATGAATTCGTCCATTCCATGCGACGATCTGCCCCGAAGGCCCATGGCGCGCCGTTGTTCTCCACGTTGTTGAACATGCTCGTGAGCGCGGGGCGCGTGCTGCTCTCCTCCATCACCTTGTAGCGGCGCATCTCCATGATGATGCTCACCGGATCGATGTTCACCGGACAGGCCTGGGTGCAGGCGTTGCAGGTGGTGCAGGCCCAGAGCTCCTCTTCGCTGATGCGCGAGTGCAGGCTCTGGCCATCGTCCTCCCACTTGCCCTTGGCATCGATGGCCTCGCCCACTTCTTCCAAGCGGTCGCGCGTGTCCATCATGATCTTGCGCGGACTGAGCAACTTGCCGGTGAGGTTGGCGGGGCACTCACTGGTGCAGCGGCCGCACTCGGTGCAGCTGTACGCATCCATCAGGCTCTTCCAGCTCAAGTCGAAAACGTCCTTCGCACCGAAGCGCTCGGGCACTTCCGCGCCAGCGACGGTTCGCGCGGGTGCCGGATCGGGCGGCGGCACGCTGGGGTCGATCATGCTCTTCACCTCACCCGTGATGCGCGGCATGTTGGCGAACTCGGTCCTTGGCGCCAGTTTGCTGTACCACACGTTTGGGAAGGCGAGCAGGATGTGCAGGTGCTTGCTTACCACGAGGTAGTTGAGGAAGCCGAGGATGCCGACGATGTGGAGCCACCAGGCCGTGCGCTCCATGGTGATGAGGGTTGAAGGCTGAAGATTCGAGAGGTTGAGGGTTGAGGCGATCGCGGCGCTGACCGGGAAGGACCCGGCCTGCGTGTAATGCTCGGCGCCGAGGCCCTGCAACACGAAGTCGGCCGCGTTCATGGTGAGGAATGCGCACATGAGCACGATCTCGGTGACGAGGATGATCATAGCGTCCTTCGAGGGCCAGCCTTTCATCTCGGGCTTATGGAAGCGGGGCAGCTGGATGATGGCACGACGGGCGATGAAGACGATGCAAGCCAACAGCACGCCGATGGCCAGGATCTCGAAGCTGCCGATGAGGAAATCATAGAACCCTCCGAGGAAGGCGCCGATGCGATGCGTGCCGAAGAGCCCATCGATGAAGATCTCCAGCACCTCGAGGTTGATGATGATGAAGCCCGCGTAGATGAGGCTGTGCATGATGCCGGCCACCGGGCGGACGACCATCTTGCTCTGTCCAAGGGCGACCCGCGCCATGGTGCTCCAACGCTCGGCCTTGCGGTCGTTGATCGCCTCCGGCTTGCCGAGGTGGATGTTGCGCCCGATCCGGCCCAGGTTGCGCGCGAATAGCGCGATGGCCGCGATGAGGAGGATGCCGAAGACCACTTGCGCGATCATGGCTTCATGCGCTTGTCGTCCTGCAGCGCTTGCTTGATGCGCTGCACATCGCTGTCGGTGAGCTTGGGCAGCTTGTCCTTCTTGCCGAAGAGCGAGAGCTGCACGTAGCGGTTGGGATTGAGGCGGAGATCCTCAAGCAGGAGGTCGAGCTCCTTGCTCGCGCTCTGCAGGTTGGCGTAGAGGGTATCGTTCTTCAGCAGGGCGCCGAGCGATCCCTCTCCTTGCTCCAGGCCGGTCATCACGCCCTTCAGCTTGGTGCTTGTCTCGGCAAGGTCAGCGAGCATCTGCCGGGTGCGCGGGCTCGCGAGGTCGCCGCTGAGGGTATCGAGGTTGGACAAGGTGGAACTGAGGCTGGCGTGGTAGCTATCGAGGTTGGCGGTGACGCGGCGCAGGTTCTCGAGCACGGCGTGGATGGTGACACTCTCGGCGGCCATGAGGGCATCGAGGCGGCGGCTGGTGCTGTTGAGGTTCTCGAGCGTACCGCGGATGCTGGAGAAGCTCGCGTCGATGTCGCCCAACGTGCTATCGTTGAGCAGGTCCTGCATGGTGGTGAGCAACGAGTCGATGTTGGCGAGCATGGCCTCGGCCTTGCGCTTCAGCGGATCGATCTGCTCGCCTACCGCATCGGTGAGACTCAGCTCGGTATTGCCCACAAGCGTGTCGCCGGCCTGCGCGACCTCTGGACTCTTGCCGATGATGATCTGCAGGGCCCGGCTGAAGAGGTCAGCACTGTAGATCTGCACCTTGGTATCCTTGGGCAGCTTCAGTTGGCGCTCATTCAGCTGGAAGCTCACGGCGATGCGGCCACTGCCATCGGGAAGCAGGCCGGTGCCCACCACCTGGCCCACCTTGTAGCCATTGAGGAAGACCGGCGAGGCCGAGTTCACGCCGCTGATGTCATTGTACACCACATGGAACACGTTGCGCTTGGTGAGCACATCGAGGCCGCGCAGGTAATTGATCCCGAAATAGAGCAGCAGCAGCCCGGCGATGGCGATGCCTGCAATGCTGTACTCGCGTTTGATCTTCATGCTCCGCTCCTATCGGCCTTGGGCCAAATTAACCGCTTCCTGCAGATCGATCCGTTGCCCATCGCGGAAGGCCACGATGAAGGCGCCATCGAATCCCTTCTCCTTGCATCGCCGCTGCACCGCTCGGGCTGCATCCAGGCTGACCTCATCGCCCACGGTGTACTTGAAGAGCCCCTGCCCCTTGTGCTCCTCAACACCTTCGAGGCCGTTGAAGTTCTTCGCTTTCGGGTCGATGCGCTTGCTGCTGGTGGCGATCTGCACCTTGAAGCGCACGCTGCTCTCCGTGCGCGGCTTCGGCTCGGGTTCCTTCACCGCCACGCGCGTGCTGTCGGGCTTCGCCTCCTGCGCTGTTTCGGCGGGCAGGCCCTCGACGATGGATTTGTACTCCTTGATGGCCCGGTAGATGGCGCTGGCCATGAAATCCTGCCCCTGCTCCTCCTGGAGGAAATCCTCTTCCGTTGGGTTGGTGAGGAAGCCGAGCTCGATGAGCACCGCCGGCATGGTGGTGTAGCTGATCACGAGGAAACCGGCCTGCTTCACCCCGCGGTCCGGCCGCCCCACGCGGTCCTTGAACTGCTTCTGGATGAGTGAGCTGAGCAGCAGGCTCTGGTCGAGGTGCACGTTCTGCCGCAGGCTCAGTTCGATCTGGCTCTCGGGCCGCTTGGGATCGTAGCCGCCGTACTTCAGCTCATGCCCGTCCTCGAGCAGGATGGCGGCGTTCTCCTTCATGGCCACCTTCATGTTCGCATCGGTCTTGTGCAGGCCCATCACGTAGGTCTCGCAGCCGTGCGGATCCTTGCTGTCGTTGGCGTTGCAGTGGATGCTGAGGAAGATGTCGGCCTTGGCGCGGTTGGCGATCTGGGTGCGCTCCATGAGCTCGATGAAGCGGTCGTCGTCGCGCGTGTAGACCACCTTCACGTCGGGGAAGGCCTCGTTGAGGTACTTGCCCACGAGCTTGGCGACGTTGAGCGAGACGTGCTTCTCGGTGGTCTTGTAGCGGCCGGTGCCCAGGTTGCCGGGGTCCTTGCCGCCATGGCCGGCATCGAGCACGATGGTGCGGATGCGGTGCGGGTCGCGGCCTTGGCCCACGGCTGAAGCCGCGAGCACAACGATCGTTAAAGCGGCAAGCAGAGGGCGTAGCGGTCGTTCCAAGCGGCGCGGAGGGCGATGCGTACTTTTCGCGCCGCTCATCCGCGAGGATTCCCGGACCATGCAGGCACAGCGACGCATCCGGCCCCCGTGGCGCGAAGAAAGAGGCGCCATCAGGGGCGGCAGGTCGGCATCGGTCGCAGTTTTCATCATTTTCCTGTTGATGTGGACGGCCACCGGGGCGCGGGCGCAGAAGCTGAGCGATGAGGTGCGGTACAGCGCGCGCGACAGCATCCGGTACGACCTCGCTGAGCAATCCGTGTACCTCTATGGCGCCGCGAGCGTCCGCTACCTGGGCACGCAGCTCACGGCCGACCGCATCGTGTTCAGCTTCAAGAACGAAGAAGCCATGAGCTTTGGTGCGCCGGACAGCACCGGGGCCATCGCCGGGAAGCCGCGCCTGGTGCAGGATGGCCACACCATCGACGCCGACAGCATCCGGGTGAACCTGAAGACCAAGGTGGGCATCATCCGCGAGGTGCGCACGCAGGAGCAGGAAGCCTGGCTGCATGCCGGACTGAGCAAGCGCCATGCGAACGGCGAGGTGCACAGCCTGCGCGGCAAGCTCACCACCTGCGACCGTCCCAACCCGCATTACCACTTCCAGGTGAGCCGCATGATGGTGATCCCGGACGAGAAGATCATCAGCGGTCCGGCCTACATGAAATTCCGCAAGGTGCCCACGCCCCTGGCCCTCCCCTTCGGCCTCTTCCCTAACAAGAAGGGCGGCAGCAGCGGCGTGCTGATCCCGGTGTGGGGCAACAACCCCGCCCTCGGCTACTTCCTGCTCAATGGCGGCTGGTACCAGCAGCTGGGCGAGCGCGCCGACCTGAGCCTCACCGGCGACATCTACAGCCGCGGGAGCTGGGCCCTGCGCGGCATCACGCGCTACCGCTCGCGCTACCGCTACAGCGGCAACCTGCAGCTCAACCACAGCACCCTGCTCAGCAGCGACCCCGAGTACCCCGACTTCAGCCGGCAGCGCAACTTCTTCGTGAACTGGAGCCATCAGGTGGACGCGCGCTCCAGCCTCACCGACCGCTTCAGCGCCAGCGTCAACCTGGGCACCAGCAACAACTACCGCAACAACTTCAACAGCAACGTCGGCGATTACCTCAGCAACACCTTCCAGAGCAACATCAGCTACGCGCGGCTATGGCCGGGCAAGCCCTACTCCGTGGCCGTGAATGCGCTCCACCGCCAGAACACGCTCAACCGCAGCTTCGACATCACCCTCCCCGCCATCACCTTCAACCTGCAGCGCATCCTCCCGGTGCAGCTGCTGCGCCCCGTCGGTGCCCCATCGCGCTGGTACGATCAGCTCGCGCTCACCTACACCGCCAACCTCGACAACCGGCTCAGCACCACCGAAGAGAATCTCTACCTCGAGAACCTCGGGACCCTGGCGCGCGATGCACGCAACGGCATGCGCCACACCGCCGCCATCACCACCACGCTCAAGAACCGCTTCTTCAGCTTGAACCCGGAGTTCCGCTTCACCGACCGCTGGTACCTCGAGACGCTGCGCCGCACCTACCAGCCGGAGCCCGATACCGTGTTCACCGACACCGTGGGCGGCTTCCGCCGCGCGGGCGAATGGAGCGCGGGCGCCACGCTCACCACCAAGCTCTACGGCATGTACACCTTCCGCGGCGGCGCGGTGCGCGCCATCCGGCATACCATCACGCCCAACGTGGGCCTCAGCTACCGCCCCGATAACAGCACGCGCATCGAAGGGCCCTTCGGCGCCAATGGCTCGCTCGGCACCTACTCGCCTTTCCAGATCGGGATCTATGGCGAACCGAGCGTGGGCGAGAGCGGCTCACTGAATGTGGGCGTGATCCAGAACGTGGAGGCCAAGGTGCGCGACAAGAAGGCCATGCGCGAAGACAGCACCGGGCAAGGCGGCCTCGCGCTCAAGAAGATCAAGCTGCTCGATTTCCTCGGCATCAACAGCAGCTACGACATGCTCAAGGACAGCGTGCGCTGGTCGTCCGTGGCGATCGCGGCGCGCACGCTGATCGCGAACGCGATCAATGTGAACGTGAACAGCACCTGGGATCCCTATGCCGTGGACCTCGATGGCCAGCGCATCAACCGCAGCGAGCGCAGCACAAGCGGCGCATTGGCGCGCATGCTCTACACCAACGTGGCCTTGGGCGTGGAACTGAAGAGCAAGCGCTACGGACAAAGCACCAGCGCGGAGCCGCCGGGCGGTCAGGTGGTGCAGGACAGCGATCCCGCGAAGGGCGCGCGCCAGAGCTTCAGCATGCCGTGGCGGCTGGGCGTGAACTACAGTTACGATGTGAGCCGGTCGTACCGGGAGGGAACGTACACGCAGGACGAGCGCAAGAGCGTGCTCTTCAATGGCGATGTGACCGTGCTGAAGCATTGGAAGCTCGGCGGGCAGAGCGGCTACGACCTCGTGGCCGGGGAATGGACGCCCACCTCGCTGAACCTCTACTGGGACCTGCACTGCTGGGAGTTCAACTTCAACATCACGCCCATCGGACTGCGCAAGAGCTTCATGGTGCGCATCAACGTGAAGGCAAGCATCCTGCGCGACCTGAAGTACGAGCAGCGCCGGCCTTACGGCAACGACAACAATCTGCTGTACTAGAAGCAATCTCAAAATGATCCTTCGGGCTGCGCCTGGGCCTTTTTCGGGCATCCGTCGTTGCTCAACCCTTGCAGAGCATCCAGCTATGCGCGAGTTTCGCGCCTAGGCTGCCCGAAAAATTCCTCCGGCTCGCTACCAAAAACCATTTTGAGATAGCTTCTGAATGGAAGACCAGCTTGAGCCTATTCATCCGGGGCCTTGGGGCGAATTCCCCGACCGCTACTGGAGCACCTACTTCGGCGACGAAGCCACCTATTACCTGTCCGAGCTGGGCCGTTTGCGCCAGGGGCAATCGCTCGATTTCCGCTGGGCGGCCTTCTTCCTGGGCATGCTTTGGATGGTGTACCGCCGCATGTATGTGATCGCCGCGTGCGCTGTGGGGCTCATCCTTTTGCAAAGCACCATCGAGGAAGGCCTTTACGTGCTTCTAGCGCTCGATGAACTCGCACAGAGCATCACCGGCTTGGTCATCTCACTTGCCCTGAACGCCGCGATGGGCTACTACGCCAACCGCGTTTACCTCTGGGATGCGCGGCGCAATATCCGGCAGGTGCTGGTGGAACTGCCGCACGCGCACGAGGCCGAAGTGCTCGCCGCCATTGCCCGTCGTGGCGGCCATAGCGTGGGAGCGGTGTTCGTGTTCCTGGCGCTGTGCTTGGGCGCGGCGCTGGCGTTGACCGTGGGATTGGGCGGTTTCTTCTCGATCTAGTGAGGAGTAGGCTGTGCCTGCACGCCCCCCGACCTGCTACCGCATCCCCCTTTTCTCCAGCAGCGGCTCCACGCGCGGGTCGCGGCCTGTGAAGTCGCGGTAGAGCTGGGCCTCGGGCTTGCTGCCGCCCTGACTGAGCACGGTGGCGCGCAAGCGTTCACCGTTGGCGCGCGTGAGGCCACCGTTCTCCATGAACCACGCGAAGCCGTCGGCATCCATCACCTCGCTCCAGAGGTAGGCGTAGTAATTGGCCGCGTAGCCGGTCCAGGCATGGCTGAAGTAGCAGCTGCGGTAGCGCGGCGGAACCTGCTCGAGGTCGAGGCCGTGCTTGGACAGCGCCGCGTGCTCGAAGGCATCGACATCCTCGACGAGCGGCGCATCGGCCGTCAAACCGTGCCAGGCAAGATCGATGATGGCCGCTGCGAGGTACTCGGTGGTGCGATAGCCCTGGTTGAACGTGCGTGCCTTGCGCAACTTGTCTGCAAGGTCCGCGGGCATCGGCTCACCCGTGCGGTGGTGCCTCGCGTACCGCGCCAGCACCTTCGGGTCCAGCGCCCAGTTCTCATTCACCTGCGAGGGGAACTCCACGAAATCGGTGCTGGTGGCCGTTCCACTGAAGCGCGGGTACTTCTGCGCGCTGAGCATGCCGTGCAGACCGTGCCCGAACTCGTGGAAGAGCGTGATCACATCGTCCCAGCTGAGCAGGCAGGGCTGACCCGCTGCGGGCTTGGTGTAGTTGCACACTTGCGTGATCACGGGCTGCTGGCCCAGCAAGGTGCTCTGGTCAACGAAGGTGCTCATCCACGCGCCGCCGTTCTTGTGGTCGCGCGCGTAGAAGTCCCCGTAGATGAGCCCGATCACGCTTCCATCAGCATCCACGATGTCGAATACGCGCACATCCTCATGGTACACGGGCAGGTCCTTGCGCTCCTTGAAGGAAAGGCCGAATAGCGCATTCGCCGCGAAGAAGACCCCATCGTGCAGCACGCGATCGAATTCGAGGTAGGGCTTCACGGCGGCCTCATCGAAATCGTACTCCGCCTTGCGCACCTGCTCGGCGTAGTAGTCCCAGTCCCAAGCGGCCAAGCGCCGTGGCCCGCTTCCGTTCATGCCCGGCTCCGCATCCATCATGGCTTGCAGCTTCCCGGCTTCCTGGCGGGCATTGGCCACGGCGGCCGGTGCCAGGCGGCCCATGAGCTCCATGGCGTTCGCAGGTTCCTTCGCCATCTGGTCGTCCATCACGTAATGCGCCCAGGAAGCGAAACCGAGGAGCTGCGCCTTCTGCGCGCGCAATTGCGCGAGACGCGCAATGATGGCGCGATTGTCCCACGCGTTGCCGCGGCTGTTGCGCGCCAGGCTGGCTTTCAGGATGCGCTCACGCAGGGCGCGGTCATTCAATTCGGCCAGCACGGGCTGCGTGGTGGTGTTGCGCAGGTCGATGAGCCATCGGCCCTCGTGCCCCTTCTCCTTCGCCGCCAGGGCGGCGGCTTCGATGGCCTCACCTGATAGTCCATCCAGCAGGCGGGCATCGTCAACCAGTACCGCCGAGGCCATGCGCTCCTTGAGGATGTTCTCCTCGAAGCGCGCCACGAGGCGGGCCTCTTCCTCATTCAGCTCCGTCATGCGCTCCTTGCCGGCGGCATCGAGCAGGGCGCCCGCGCGCACGAAACGCGTGTAGCAGCGGTCGAGCAGGCGCACGTCCACGGCATCGAGCTGCAGCGATTCCATGCTGTCACGCAATCGCTTGATGCGCGTGAAGAGGCGCTCATTGAGGGCGATGGCGTCGTAGTGCGTGGCGAGCTTCGGGGCCATGTCGGCCTTCACGGCCTGCAGCACTTCGTTGGTGGCGCAGCCTACGAGGTTGTAGAACACGCTGCTGGCGCGGCTCAGGTCCTGCCCCGCGCGCTCCAGCGCCACGATGGTGTTCTCGAAGGACGGTGGCTCCTCGCAGTTTGCGATGAGGTTCACCTCAGCGCGGTGACGCTTCATGCCCTCGGCCAGCGCCGGACGGAACTGATCATCGCTGATGCGGTCGAAGGGCGGGGCCTGGAAGGGCAGCTGGCTGGTCTGGAGAAGCGGATTGGTCATCGACGTGAAGCGGATGGAGGTGTTCAAGGGCGCATGCCGCGCGACACTCGCAGACCGAGGTCTTCGGATGTGATGGTATGCTTGGTGCGCGCGGACATCGTGGCGCAAATATGCGCGGTGCTGTTGAAGCGAGCGTGCCTCGGTTTGATTGTGTCACCAAGAGGAAATGCTGAACCGCAAACCAGATGGCGCTTGTTCTATTTCAACCTTTTGCTTCGCCAAAAGGTTGAGCCATCCCTTCGCCTACGGCTCGGGAGGCGACGGTGCGCGGGGGAGCCTGCCCCGGGCAAAGACCCGGGGTGGACACCCACCGCACGCGGCACCTGAGAACTCAGATGCACGCTGTCATGTTGTGCCGATCAATCAGGTCGTGATTGTGCGAATCGAGATGAAGCCTGAATGTCGCGAAATCCTGCCACTCGATCCGATCGCGCCGAAAGCGCATCCTCACCACGCGGCGCCGTAGAGCCTGCCGGTCCGCGCGGGGTCCTTCAGGTCGATCCAATGCACGTGGATCGGTTCCTTGTCGTCGGGCCTGCCGTTCCCGTTCTCATCGAGCCGGGCGAACACGTACATGAAGTCGTTCGCGGGATCGTACTCCGATTTCATCACCGACGCATTGGTGGGCACCAGCGCGCCCTTGCGCTGGCCATCGGCACCGAAGTGGTGGATCCGCCGCAGGTCCTTCGTGTTGATGAAGCCGTCCTCGTTGGTGTCCTCATCGTAGGCCGTGACGATGAAGAAGTCGCGGGCCACGGGGGCGCCGTTGAGGGTATCGCGCGAGAAGGCGGGATAGTAGAGCGTCTTGATCAGCACCGGCTTCTCGAAGAAGCGCCGCTGCACCCCACTGGCTATGTCGTAGTGCGCCACATTCACCAGGTTGTAGCCGTAGGCCGCCTCGAAGCCGGGCATCAGGTGGCCGTTCCAGTTGTTCAGCAGGTCATCGTCACCTTCATCGTAGCGGTAATGGAAGCTGTTCGAGCCGATGAAGCTGCGGCCATCGTCCTTGCGGCGGTTCACCTTGTAGAGCGTGACGAGCCGGATGCCGGGCATGCCCGTGAGCAGCACGTTGCTCGGCCGCGTCTCGAAGACCAGGGAGTCCTGAACCAAGCCGCTGGCCGCTGCGGTATCGGCACCGCTTGCCACCGGGCCCACTTGGAAACCCTTCTCCTCCAAGCGCGGGCCGGAGCAGGCGGCAACGAGCAAGGCGATGCCGGAGCAGGCGAGGAAGGCTAGTGGTTTCATGGCGGTGGCGGTGGAAATGTAGGACGACGGGGCGAGGGAGCGCCCCCACTTACAAATCCGGCCGCAAAGCTCGGGCTTGCGCGCGGCGAGACCGTGCGTGGGCCATGTCCGGGTTACATTCGCTGAAGGCCATGATGGAATAGGTAAACACGCACGAAACCGGCGCCCGCCAGCGTTGCGCATCCGACAGCCGCTACCCGATGAAAGACCGAACAAACCTTGTGCTTGCTTCAGTCTTGCTCACCCTTGCGGCGAGCGTGCCGTGCACGGCGCAATCCGATACGAGCCTCGATAGCCTTAGCCTGAAGGCGCGGGACGGCCGGATCCTCTTCCTGCAATATGATTCCATACCGCTCAATCACGAGACATTAGCCTTGCGCTTCAGGGCATCGAATGACCCTGTCCTGGTCGAATACTCGCGGAGGTACAAACGGAAGGACACCTGGTCGGGGGTTCTTGGCGGAATCGGTTTTGGCTTCGTTGGTATCTGGGTCATCAACGAAGCTGCGAATACCGAATTCTACGGAACGGATGGAGCATCGAACGCATGGCGCAGGCTGGTGGTGGGAACCTCCATCTCTTTCTGTACCGCGAGTTTCTTGGCCAGGCGATCCGCGAAGCGTGAAATCGTGCGCGGTGTTGAGCATGTCGTGTACTAGCGCAAGAGCGGCAACGCCAGGCTACCCTCGACCGTTGGGCGCGGCACCCTTAGGCCCCCGCAGGGTGAGCCGCTGATCGCAACCCCGCCACCGAACAACCGCAGCGGTCTGCCATCTTCGGCGAACCTGGGTCAAGGGTTTCTTTCAACAGCCGTGGCTATCTCGGCGCCTTGTCCATGGTCTTATAGAATCTCCTGCTGCTGGGATTCGCACTGAAATACGTCCTGCGGCGCTCGTATCCGGCATGCACTTCACTTCCGGTCGTTAGGTCGTATACCACGGTGAATTGCTTGCCCGTGTATTTGTAAAAGAGCGCATGCGTGCCGATGACCAAACCACCGCCGCCCGGTATCAGGAAACCGAACATGAGCCAACGACCTAGCTTGAAGATGAGCCTGTTCCTGGTCATGAGCACGAAGGACAGCGTGAGGTAGCGGGCATCGTGCCGCTCACCGAATGCGTAAAGCTCATCCCGATCAAGCACGAAGGGCTGCTGGTCATTGGCGAGGAAGGCCTGCAATTGATCCTGATAGAAGCAGAATTCGTTGTATTCCCGTGTGCCTGTACTATCCAGACCGAAGCTGCTCATCGCCTTCACCTTCCGTTTCTTGCTCGAGCTGAGTTGCTCAATTTCCCGGCAGTAACGCGCGTACGCGTGCTGAGGATCAAGAATGCGCGGCTTGCCCAAGGTGTCGAGAATCATGATGAACGGTATAACGACATGCCCGGTCCGCGTCCAAGGGCCTATGATCCAATGGTCATTTGTTTCGAGCAGTTGGGCCGCCACTGTATCGGACATGAGTGCGACGATCATATCCTCCAATCTCGTAACCGTCCGATCCGCCTTAGCTGTTCCAGCCTCATCAGGATCATGGACCACCGCTGGCTGCGTGCGTTCCTGTTCGGCCGGATCCACTTCGACATGCTCGCTCAACAGCGTATCAACCACGTTATTCGCATGCTCAGAGGAATCGGCTGCCATGGACACGGTCGATTCAACGGGCTCGGGAACGAAACCGCTTTCGTTCAGCGCTCTCGCGGCGATGGCGACAGAATGGCGCATGTCGAGATCGTGCTCCGCCGCGGGCAGCATCGCGCAGCGATGGATCACCGATGCGTACAGCTCGAGGCTGGTCATGCGGCCGATGGTGCTATTGAATGCCCGTATGGCAGGGTCGCTGTAGGAGTCCAGTGCAACTGGCATCCGTCCATCCTTGGTATCGTCGGCAATCTCGGCTATTGCGAGCAAGCACTTCACGGACAGCCCGTTGAGGAAGGGGCTGTCAGGGTATTCGCCGAGCAGGCCATTCGCCTGGATCAATGCCAGGGCGAACTCGCCATCGATGAAATAGGTGTAGGCGAGTTCGAAGCCGGCCATGTCGCGCACGATAGCGTACGAGGGGTCATGCGCCAGGATGGTCCAAGCATGCCCATCGCTCAATGCGTGCAGCATGGCGCGCCTTGAATCGATGGCGGGGTGCGTATCGAAAGAAGCATCACGCTGTCCATCCACTGGTGCACGATCTTGAAGCTCCGCATTGAGGATGTCGTCGAAATGCTCCGGCGCCATTCCGAAGAAGGCTCCATCCGGCACATGGGGATAAACCGGTCCTTCGGAGCGTTCAAGCACATCGAACACCCGGCCAGGGTCATGTTTCCCGTAAGGCGAGGAGCGATAAAGGAGGACCCCAGCGCTATCGGCAATGACTTCCTGTTGCCGAGAGCGCCTGTACTTGGTTCGGAGCAACTGCGCGGCGCTCTCCTGCTTGCGCGTCAAGGACTTCATGCGCTTGGAGATGTCGTGGTTAAGCACGAAGGATTCGTACACATCGCCATTCAGGTAATGCTGCACCTCATGGGCCAGGACGAAGGCGAGCTCAGCCCTGCTCTTCAATCTGGCGAGAAGGCCCAGTGTCACGAATATCTTCCCATCGTTGCTCGTGTAGGCGTTCACAGCAGCAGCTCGAATGCAGAAGACCCGCAAACGCGCCCGAAGTGCGGCGTCAGCATGCAGCAAGGTGTCCAGCACCTCGCTCATGTACAAGCTGATCGGGTCATTGTAGAGCACACGGCCGGTGGCGAAGAGGTAACCCATCGCAACGGTGTTGTCCTTGACGAATCGATTCTTGCGCTTTTGCTTGTCCCGCACGGCCTGTTCCTGGGCTTCCAAGTAGTATTCACGCAGGTCCAGTGGCACAGCGCCTGTGCTTTGCAGCGGCTGATAGTCACGGAAGCGCGTATTCGCGTAATGAAGCAGGCTCTGCCTTTCCGGCAATGAACTCATCCTTTCCAGGCTTCTGCGCTCAATTATCAATGCATTGCCGCGCAAGGCATCGGTTCCCCTGCCGATCACCGCGCTCAAGCTGTCGATGGCGACTGTCCTCCAGCCGGCTCCGCTCGCGTAGTGAAGGCGCCCGCTCTCCAAGCGCAGGACTTGCACCGGCCTGCGCGCGCCATTCAAATAGACAAGCGTATCCGGGAATAAGGCCTGCGCAGAGGCGTGAAATGGGGTCCACGCGGCGAGGAGAAGGAGGCATGATGCCTTTGCAAGGAGCTGCATTGAACAAACATAGCGTGGTGCTGTCGCATCATACGCACTGGACGACGGTCCATCGGTTTCGTCGGCGCCTCCGCCTCAGGCCCGAAGGGCCAGGACATTCGTAATCGGATCGCGCGCCCGGATCCTCTTCGCGTGACGCTTGTGCGGTTCGATCGCATCCGGGATCGAAAGGCGCCCCTTACTCATCCAGCCCAGCTCGATCCGCTTGCCTGGCTTGTAGCCTGTGATGAGCGGGTCTAGAGGTCACCGAGAGAGCTTGGTTAAGCGTATGCCACGAAGTACATCTCCATCTCCCCCTTGCCCTTGGCTTGCACTTTACCTCGGGGGGTGAAGACGAATGCAGGTGAATGGTGAACAGGAGTTGGTGTATGGGAGTTGGTGAATGGCGAATAGGTGGTGGCGGGGGCATTTCCATTCACTATTCGCTCTTCACCATTCACCAATCGGTAAGTCGCCTCGCTGATGTTCACCTGCCCCACTTCACCACTGCTCTCCATGCGGCTGGCCGTGTTCACCGTATCGCCCCAGATGTCGTACTGGAATTTCTTCACCCCGACGATACCGGCCACCACGGGGCCTGTGTGGATGCCGATGCGGATCTCGAAATAAGGAAGACCTACCGCGATCCTGCGCGCCTTTCCTTCGGCGATGAAATCGCGCATTTCCAGTGCTGCCTTGATCACATCCGTGGCGTGCGTGGTGTTGGGCGTTGGCAATCCGCCGGCGGCCATGTACGCATCGCCAATGGTCTTGATCTTCTCGATGCCATGCTTCTCCGTGATGCGATCGAATTCGCTGAAGCATTCGTTGAGGTCCTGTACCAGCTGCGTGGGCGTGACCTTCTCGCTCATCGCAGTGAATCCCTTGAAGTCGGTGAAGAGCACGGTGACCTGATCGAGCAGCACCGCCTCGGCCTCGCCCTTCGCCTTCAACTCCTCCGCCACCTTGCCAGGCAGGATGTTCAGCAGCAGTTCATCGCTTCGTTTCCGGGCCTTGCTGATGCGGTTGCGCTGGAATAAGAATGTCACGGCCAGCAGCACCATGAGCCCGAAGCCGCCGATGAACGCGTTGCGCTGCACGTTCCTGCGGCGCAATTCCTCCGCCGCCAGGGCGTCCTTCTTCTCCTGCTCGGCTTGAAGCAAAGCCTCCTTTTTCTCGTACTCGTATTGGAAGCGCTGCCCCATCACGCCACGGCGGTTCTCCTCGCTCGTGGTGCTATCCTTCATGGCCAGGTGGATCTCGTGCATCCGCAGGGCGTCTTCCGCGCGGCCCTGCGCCTTGGATACCTTGTAGAGCAGCTCCGAGGCGATCTGGATGTTCCTCACATTCCCGGTTCCCTGCGCCAGGGCAAGGGCGCGTTCGAAGCAGGCGAGCGCACGCGGCATATCGTCCTTCGCACGCGCGATGCTGCCGAGCCCCATGAGGCTCGTGGCCATGATGTCGTCCATGCCCAGTTCTTCGGCCAAGGCGAAGGACCGCTGGTAGCTTGCCTCGGCTGCGGCCAGTTCACTGCGGCTCTCCTGCAACTCCGCCAGGCTCGAAATCGCCGTGGCCAGCAATGGGCCATTTCCCAGGCTATCGCAGAGGATGATGCTGCGCTCGTAAATCACGCTGGCCCGCAGGGTGTCGCCCAGGATGAAGAGGCTCGAGGCCATGCTGATCAGATACGTCGGCATGTTCTCCGCATCCTCAATCGCCGTGGCGATGGCCAGCGCTTGCTCGTAGTGATCCAACGCGCGTCGTTCGTCGCCGATATCGCTATAGATGTTACCGATGCTGCTCAGGGTGCTGGCCACCAGGGCGCTATCACCGAGTTCCTCCACGATCCGCAGGCTGCGCATCAAGGCTTCCATGGCCTGCGTTTTCTGCCCCAGGTCGTTATGCGCTCGCCCCACATTCCCCAAGGCCAGCGCGTGCAAGCGCTTTTCCTGGCTGGCCTCGAACCACTCGGCCGTCTGCATGAACTTTCCCAGCGCCGTTGCAGGATCGCCGCGTATGCCGTGGGAAACCGCCACCAGGTTCATCCCGTGCGCCATATGCTTCAACAAGCCACTTGCTCTTGCGAAGGCGATTCCTTGCTCGGCGAGCAGCGCAGCGCTGTCCGGCGCGGTGAAGAGGTAACCCCTATGGGCGAGTGCATACAGGGCCTCCAGGCGAGCGGTATCGGGCCTTCCGCTGTGCCTCCATACGGCGAGCAGGCTATCCGCCCTTCTTGCATCCAGCCCCTGGCAGGCGCCATTCAGGCCCACCAGGACCAGCGGCACCAGGCAAAAGGGGCGATAGCTCCTGCGCATTGGGCGAGGGTGCGGGGTTGCAAGGCCAACGGCCTGACGACTGCGACAACGGCCGCTCTGATGAGCAAGCTACATCCTTTCTGTCATGACAACTATCTCCGCAGGCTCTCCGCCTCAGTCCCGAGGCGTCGGGATCCTGCGTGATCGGCTTCGCGCGCCCGGGTCCTCTTCGAGTGACGCTTGTGCGGTTCGATCACATCCGAGATCGAAAGGCGCCCCCTGCTCATCCAGCCCAGCTCGATCCGCTTGCCGGGCTTGTAGCCGGTGAGCGCGTCTAGAGGTTGCCGCAACGAGCTCGATCAAGCGTATGCCACGAAGTACATCTCCCCCTTCGCCTGCGCCTTGCCGTTCACTCTTTCATCACCGCGAGTCGCACCGCATCGCGCGTGCCCAGCTCCAGCACGTAGCGTCCGCTGGTCAGGCCGCGCAGGTCGATGCGCGCGGCGTTGCGGGGCAGCGAGCCCTGCCACGCGATGCGGCCCGCCGCATCGAGCAGGCGCGCCGGGGTGGTTTCGCGCAGGCCCGCCACCACCACTTCCTCGCTGGCCGGCTGCGGGTACAGGCGCAAGCCGAGGGCAGCGGCATCGGCCACGCCCACGGTGCCGAAGTACACCGGCAGGCTCTGGCTGTGGCAGCCGTTGGCGTCGGTGATCACCACGCTGTAGTTGCCGTTCACCACCGGGGTCCATTCCTGCTGCGTGGCACCGGCGATGGGGTCGCCGTTCAGGTACCACTGGTAGCCGCTGGCCGGCGTGCTGCTCACCTGCATGCCCGTATTGGTCACGGTGGGCGCAGGCGGCGGCGGGTTCACCTCGATGGTCACCGTGGTGCTGTTCTGGCATCCGTAGCCATCCGTGCCGTTCACCGTCCACGTGAAATCGCTGGTGGGCCACACCTCCACGCTGGCGCCGCTGGTGCCGCTGATGAAGAGGTTGGGGCTCCAGGTGTACAGCTGCGCGCCCACAGCGATGATGTTGGCCGTGTCGCCGAGGCAAATGATGTTGTTGCCCGCCGAGGCCTGCACGGTGGGCAGCGCGTGCACGGTGAGGATCATGAAGTCGCTGGCCTGGCAGCCGTTCGCATCGGTGACCAGCACGGTGTAGCTCGTGGTCTCCGTGGGCGTCGCGATCGGCGCCGCGATCCCGTCGTTGTTCAATCCGGTGGCTGGGAACCATTGGTAACCGCTGCCGCCGCTGGCCTGCAGCTGCGCGCTCTGGCCCAGGCACACATCCTCGTCCACACCGGCGTTCGCGGGCGGCAGGTCGTGCACGGTGACGTAATCCGGCATCACCAGTGTGTCCGGGCCATCCACCGTCTCCACGATCAGCGTCACATCGAAGCTGCCGCTGCCGGGGTACTGCACCGTGGGGTTCTGCTGGATGCTGCCGCTGGGCACGCCGCCCTCGAAGATCCATTGGTAGCTGCTGGGCGTGTTGATGCTCAGGTCGGTGAAGCTCACCGTGCTGCCCGGGCACACGCTGGGGTCGGCCGCGCTGAAGTTGGCCGCGTGCGCGGTGTAGCTCAGGGTGAGCCCGTTCACATTGGGGTCGCTGCTCCCGCTGCAGCCCCAGCCCGCCACGCAATTGTCCGAGGCGCGCACCCGGCCGTGTATGGTGCCGCCGCCGTAGGCGATGGCCGCCGCCAGCGTGGCGCCGGGCACCGTGCTCGCGGCCGGGATGTAGGTGCACTCCTGGTAGTTGCCGCCCTGGTACAGCACTTCCTCCCAGGCGCTCGCCCCGGTCTGGAACTCGATGCTGATGTCGTTGCCGCCGAAGCCGCTCATCCAGCAGGCCAGCCACTGGCAGCTCAGCTCGCCGGGACCCGTGGTGGGCGGCGTGGCGGTGAAATCGAAGGGCGTCCAGCTGTACACGCCCTGCATCAGCGGCAGGGTCTGCGTGTAGGTGGTCTGGGCCTGCGCTGCGAAGGGGAAGAGCAGCACCGGAAGGAATCGCATCGGGTTCATCGGCAGGGGGTTGGCGCCACCAAAATAGGCGGTGGAGCGGTAGCACCGCCGCTGGTGGCCGGCGCCCACGCGCGAAGCGCCGGCGATGCGCGGCACCAGATGGACGCAGCCGAGGAAGGACGCTCGGCGCAGGCCGAAGCCTGCGCCACGGTCATCGTGCAAGGCGGGAATCAGTATGCCGAGGCCGCAGGGTCGCGGAAGACGGCAGACCCATCGGAGGCGGTTTGCCGGGACGGCGATCGCGGTGCGCTAATATGTTGGTGGAGACCCTGCAGAGAAAAAGAGGTTGAGACCAGCATGCGCGCGCACGCTGCTGTATCCTCAATGGTCCTACATTAGGCAACAAACCTGTGCTGAATTGAGGGAACTCACTGAGCGAAAATTGAATCAGTTCAATTCGATTCCAAAGCACTCTGCAGCATGAAGGACGTACTAGAGTTGCTCAAACCACTCTTCAAACAACCCTGGTTCATCATCACTGGTTCCATGGTTGGCGGCTTTGGAATTGTGAATATGCTCGACTCCCTGATGTTGAGAATACTCAAGGCGCCATGGGCGTTAATTCCCGACTGGTTTAGGCAGCTCCTCGAGCTTTTCCGCTCCTTGGTGCATCCATTATTCGATTTGCTTCTTGGTTGGTTCTCAATTGAGTTGCCGCTGGTTTGGAAGGATTATCTGGCCATGGGGGTGATTGTCATGTTCATGCGGCTGAGGTCTACATCGGTGATTGCCAGGGCTGTGAAAGCTGGTGAGCTCACCTCCTATGAACAGAACTTCTGGACCGGGAAGCTCTTACTCACGAAAGAATCGAATACTCGACAGCGCATCTGCTTCTACCTCGGCCGGTTGGCATACGCACTTTTCTTCTGGCCCATGAAGTTATTCGGAGCAATCGGTCGGTATACAACCCGTAAGGGAAAGAAGATTGGAAAGAACGCTGTAGAGAAACAGGTGATCGAGACACAATATGTGGTTTTCTTTTCGAGCATAGTTTGGGCGCTCGTGATCCTTGTAGCCCTGCTGCTACTGAAAGCTGGAGATATAATCTTGGCATGAGAGTCGCCGGTCAGCTATGAGGTTCGCAGTTGTAACCAAGATGCGGTGCATTGAAGACAGAACAGTGATTTTCATGATCGCGTGTTCACCCACAAGTCAAATGGACTCCCTGCGCTTCGGAAACCTATTGAGCACCGCAGTGCAAGCGGATATGCATCACGATGAACTCGGCAGGTCTTAATGGCGCGAAGCCAATGGTTAGCAGGGTGCCACTGTGAATGTCGATTGAAGGGTTGTTCTCCTTGTCGCACTTCACGAAGTAGGCTTCCTTCGGTGTGCTGCCACAGAAAGCGCCTTTGCTGTAAAGAGCGTGCATGAAAGACCCTGCATGCATGCGCACCTTGGCCCAGGTTGGCTCGTTGTTCGGCTCGAACACCAACCATTTCAGGCCACGCTGCAGGCTCTCTTGAATGTGCAGGCCCGTGCGCCGCACTGGGATGTACTTCCATTCGGAGGCCAAACGGTTGTCGCCCGCCAAGGTGCGCGCACCCCAGATGATATTTCCGTAGGGCACCATCTTGCGAATGGCGTTCACACCAGAAATAGCAAACAGGCCCTGCTCCGCATCGGTCAAGGAGCAAGCCAGCGCACGCACGCCAACAAGCCCAACTTCGATACCAGCGGGCGCCTTCCACACACCACGTTTCGCGTCAGTTCGGGCTATTACACCAGCCACGCAGCCACCAGGCGGGAACTCGCGCACCCGGCCTTCCTGCTGCTTATCGGCCATCATCACGCCTGGGAAATAGATCATGGCATCCGCGGCAGCACCATCGCCACCCAAGGCCTGGCGCAAAGGCGCTGCCCCTTCAGCGGCATCGTTGGCTGTGCGCCATTCGGCAGGTGGGTCCACGAGCAACATGGCACCGCGCTGCGCGCAGAACCGGAGCGCTTCTGCCAGCACCGGCACGGGCACGGATACTTCCGGCGCATAGCGCGGCAGGTGCAGGATGTTGAATGCCGCAGCTCCATCCAGTGAGTTCATAGCGGTAATGGTTGCCATCTTGGCTTGGGCCAATGTGCCGTCCGGCTCATCACCGCTCGGCTCGCGCACCACCAGCGCTTCGGAGCCGCCGTTCTGGAAGAAGTGCAGTACCGCATAGCTCATCGGGCAAGCAACATCCAAGCCGCCGAAGAGGCGCACGTACTCGGCGTGGTTAACTACGCGCTTGGGCTCGTTCACCGGGCCGAGCAAGGCACGGCCCACGAATGCGACCACAGATACCGGTGTGCCGCTGATGGGCCTAGCGCCGCCCGTGGTTTCTTCAATGTACACCATAGCTGGTGGAGCGAGACGATACCGCGCTAGCAGGACCCTGCTGATCTGGTTCTAACACGGTAAAGGAAGGTAGGCCAGAGAATGTTGAAGCTCGGCTTTGGGAAATACCAGAACCCGTGTACCTATATAAAGTGTCCATCGCCAGCAGCCTAGTGCCACCATTTCCGTGGCCGTCTGGCCTACTTGAGACACCATGCTCCGCGCAGCGAGACACTGCGGGACGTCGGAGGTGGTTGGTCGGGACGGCGAGCGCGGTGCGCTGACAGGTTGGTGGAGACGCTGCGAAGCGCTAAATTCAGTCCAGCGCTATGCGGACCACTTGATCCGAGCCATCCATCAATTCAAGGTGTACTAAATACACGCCACTCGCCAACGAACCGCGATCGATCTCCACCCGGTCGGAAAGCACGTTGGCGGACACTTTCATGTTTCGTCCAGAAGCATCAAGCAAATTACACTGCTTCACGTGCATGCCTGCGGGCAAAGGGATCTCGAAGTGGCTGGATGCAGGATTCGGCCTAGCTAAAAGACCGCGGGAGAGCATGCCTTCGTCTGTGCTGTTCGGCGCAGCGCCGCAGAGCACCGCGAAGCCGAATCGTGGGTTCTGATAGGTGCCGTCAATGGTGCCGCCGATCATGATCTCGCAGCCGTGCTGGGCAATGGCCTTTACGCCACCGGTGCCCGGATCCCAGTCGAATGGCACACCCGAATCGGCATCGATGAGGCCGGCGCCATAGATCTCTTGACCGCCTATGCTTGAGAATGAGCCTCCGACGAAGACAGTGTCGCCCATCTGCTCCACCACATTGATGAATCCGGTCACCGAAGGATCCCAGCTGTCAAGTCCGCCAGTGGTAAGGTCGAACCGGGCCAGTCGATTACGCGCCGTACTGGCGATGTTGTTGAAGGAGCCGCCGACGTATAACGAATTCCCCACCGTGGTCAGATCACTCACGCCGTTATCCGGTTGCGGGTCCCAAGGCAGCACTTGGCCATCCGAGGCGCTCAGCAGCGCCAAATAGGAACGCGCCTGTCCGCCGATCGTGTCGAAGTCGCCGCTAACGAAGACGGAATCACCGGACTCGGTGAGTGCTATGGACCTGATCGGCGCATCGGCTCCAGGGTTCCACGCAAGAGCAGCGCCGTTCGTGGTGTTCACGGCGGCGATGTTGCTGCGCAGCTGGCCTCCGGCTTCGGTGAAGTCGCCCCCGATGTACACTACGCCATCGCCTACCGCCAATGCATTGCCTCGATAAACCACGAACTGGTCGCCTCCGAGATCCGGGTTCCATGATGTGACCGTGCCGGCAGGAAGGCTCAAGGCCGCAACATTCTCGCGATTCGTGCCATTGATGGAGTTGAAGTTGCCCGTGAGGTAAAGCGTATTCCCATGCTTCACCATGGCGTTGATGCCATCCGCGGCCGCGCTGATCACCACATTCGGGTTCCAGCTGGTCGCGGCTCCCGTGGTCAGGTCCAAGGCCGCCAGATGAGTCCGGTCCACGCCACCGATGCCCGTGAACGAACCACCTGCGAATACCTTCCCATCCTGGTTGCCCAAGGCTAGCACGGTGCCATAGGCTTTAGGGTCCCAGGCAAGCGCTGTGTTGCTGTTCAGGTCCAACTGAGCAAGGAAGCGCCGTGGCGCACCGCCAGCCGTTGAGAAGTCCCCGCCTACATACACGGTGCTGCCGCTGATGGAGAGCGCATTCACCTCGCTTCCGGTGATGCCCGGATTCCAGCTCGTGGCCTGCCCGTCTGAGAGGTTCAATTGGGCCAGTCTGAAGCGCGATTGCCCGCCGATCGTGTTGAACTCGCCGCCGACGAGGAGCGTGCCCGCATGCACTGCCATGCACTCCACGAAGCTGTTCGCATTCGGGTTCCAAGTGGTGGCCACGCCTATGCCAGACTCGCTGAGCGCGGCGATGCGGTTGCGAGTTTGCCCTCCGATCTGCGTGAACGTCCCGCCCGCGTATATGACACCGGAATTCACGGCAATCGTAATGACCTGCCCGTTCGCCTCCGGCGCCCATGATGTGGGGCTCCCTGTGGTCGCATCGATGGCGGCGATGTTCGTCCTTGTCTGACCTCCAACGGTGCTGATCACGCCTCCGACGTAGAGCACGCCATTGGAATGCACGATTGTTCGTACCGTTCTGGTGGTGGCGGGGCCCGTGATGTTCGGGTCCCAGGGCAGAAGACTGCCAGTGGTGGCATCAACCGCCGCAATCAACGTGCGAGCCTGCCCGCTCACTTGGGTGAAGTTGCCACCGATGTACAGTGTATTCCCTACCAGTGCCATCGTGCGCACGAAGCCGTTCGTGCCAGCATCGAACGGATGCACACTGCCATCGCTGTTCATTCGTGCCACACCTCTTCGCGCCTGGGAGCCGACCCAGTTGAAGTATCCTGCGATGAACCAGCCTCCATTGCCATCGGGTATCACGGCCTCCACACGCTCGTCAGGATGGTCATGCCCCAAGCTCGGTTCCGCCGTCACCGCATCGATGAGTGCGCTGTGAGGTGTTGGCGGCGAGACATGCGTGAAGTTGCCGCCGATGAAGACACGATTGGTCGGTTCATCAACGATGATTGATCGCACTTCACCGTCGGTGTGCCACCAATGCTCAACAAGCGATTGGCAGTTAACGCGATCGGAGTGGAAGAAGGCTCCCGCCAAGAGTGCAGCAGGCACGCAGGTGCGCCATGCTTGTTTCGTGAACGACATGAGGCAAATAGGTCTAATACAAAGCTATTGAAATCCCCAACGCGCGTAGGCTGTGACGGGGCCATGGAACTAGGCCTCCACAGGGTATCCGTCCTCGGGACCCTGACGCACTTTGCCGCTGGGCCGCAGGGTTTCCTGCGGAAGACCTTCTCCTTGTAGTCCGTCAAGCGGTAGGTGTTGAACTCATCATCCTCGCAGGGCCTACCCTGAAGCTAGCCATCGCCATGCCCCCGTATGGGTCTCGCCGCGCGTGGCCTGTGCGTGGTATGCGCAACGTGAGGCACCTTCAACTTCAAGGAAAGGGAACTCCGTGGCGTGTCATCCTCGGGGCCGCAGGGTCGCCGAAGACGGCAGACCCATTGGAGGAGGTTGGCCGGGACGCGATCGCTGTGCGCAGACAGGTTGGTGGAGACCCTGCTGAGAGCTAAGCGGGTTTCTAGTGCCTTCTTCTCTTCAAGATGGTCATGGTGGCCTTCTGAACGACCGTGGTGCAGCGATGCGAACCTCCTGAGCAAATGGCCTCCGTGTCGTAGTAGACACGAAAACGAACTACAGGTGGTGGTCCCTTAGGGAAGGCGTATTTCCCAGACCAAGTCGAAATCCGATCGGGTGCCGACGGAACGCGCTTTGTATCAGGCGGATCCGTTCTAAACGTCAAAGTATCCGTCCTCCTCAGTCCATCGATCGCAATTCGACCACTGATGCACCGCCAACCATAGTTCTTGTACCCCCGGTAATCTTTCGATGAGCAAAGGGAACCATCTGAGACGTTAACGCAGTTGTCAAAATCCGTGAGGAAAGAACCTGAGAAAAGGATCTTCACGGTATCCCCGCTCGCGAAGTAGCTAGGAGACAAGCTGAAGTCGAGAATGGACGTACCATAGGAGACAGGTGTGTTGGGATCCACGAGTTCCGTTGCGAGTGTGTCATACCGATCAATTGGAATGCTTGGCGTGACAACGACTTCCGGCTGAGCTGGCGTGTTAGTCGTCGGATCAACAGTAAGCGCATGCGTCGTATCACCAGTGGAGTTATTAAGCAATGTATCTTGTAGGCAAGTGACCTGTACGCGGAAGCTGGTGTCAGACTGCACGTGGAACGGTAGCCATCCTGTTGGAATGCAATTGGCATGCCCCACCTTCAACTCGATCGAAGCACCCATATCTAGACTGGTGCAATACCGCCCATGTAAACCCGGGATCAACCTGGTTTCAGGATTTCCTTTCTCGCGGATGCTTACAGTAGCGGGTTGCAAAACTTTTCCAGCCATGTCAAAAGGCTCAACACAGAAACGGTACGTGCGGTTTCCCGGTGAGCAGTCCTTCAAGAAGAACAACGCGCAAAAAGCACCTCCTATGCCCAAGACGATCAACGTGGGGCCAAGACTAAATTTGAAAGTGAAGCCAGTTTTACTTACGCCACCTTCTTGCGGGGGCACATTCTGTCGTCGGCGCTCATTAGCTTTCTGATCCCGTATGGAGAGCCACACGCCATAGATCGCGACGATGAGGCAAATGATAATAACTAACCATTTATAATTACAGTCGTCTTGCATGGCTTAGCGGTTTGAGTTAGCCATTGAGTAAATCACTTCCATCGTCCCCACGCTCACCGTCGTCACCCTCCTCAGCAAGTCTATCACCTTCTCCTTGTAGTCCGCGAAGCGGTAGGTGTTGAACTTCTCGGCGATGGTGGGGTCGCTGGGCTTCTTCTCCTTGTACTGGTCCAGCACCCATTCCAGGGCGCTGTTTGAGCATTCGCTTCTCATTTCCATTGCTTCTCGAACTGACTGCGTCGCAGCCACCCGCCCAACCTTGCGCCCATTGGGTGCTGCCGAAAGCGAGCTATGACCGGGTCATTGAACAACCTTATCAACGGTGCGTCAGGTGTTTGGATCTGGGGATAGCCAAAAAGCTTGAGTTTCCATTTCTTCCTGACCAAGAGTGGATGGATGTATTCGCCAAGCCATTGCTGGACCACAGAGCAATACGCGGTGCACATCGCTATATAAAGTCCATCAGTACTTGACTCTATCCACCCTTGCTCTGATTCCGAGACGGTAAGGAATGTCTGAGCTGTTGAGCTGATGTACATCGCATCGGTCTGTACAGCATCCGGTAGCAGAACATTTGAGTGCAAGAGCGCAGTCGCTTCTGCCGAGAGTCTGGTTTGTAGTCGCCGCAAATGCATTCGTAGTTCGGAAGAGTGAATAGTCCCGTAGCGGGTCGCAATTGCTTTCTGGAAACCCGTGATCGAATATTGCTCAGTATCGAATACCATGAACGGTTCTTCTTTTATCGCTTCACGCACAGGACCGAGGAACTCCGCATACGCCATCACCATGCGCCCGAGATGATGTGCGATCAGTGGTCTCGCACGGCGCAGTTCCTTTTCCGTTCTGATATGCACATCAATGAAATAGAACACGAATCCAGCGATACCGGAGGCAGCAATATTGGAAACGAATGCGCTGAGCTTCAAGGACTGCAACAAGGGTTGGTCACCGTCAAGACCAAAGTAGACCCCGACACAAACCGCCAGGAAGACCCACATTTCACGACGAACTGTGGTGAAGTAGCGCAGCACAGCTTTCATCGCGCTGATTTCGACATTAACCCAACAATTGAGACCGCCCCACACTCACCGCACACACCCGCCGTAGCAAGTCTATCAGCTTCCAATTATGGTCCGCGAAGCGGTGGGTGCCGAGCTTCTCGCGAATGGTAAGGGTCGTCGGGTTCATCCGATTGAGCTTTCCCAAGCAAACCATGCCTGGCGCAATTCCTCCATTTCTATAATCAAGCCGTGCACAGCCGCATGCCCCTCATTACCAAGCCAGAAATATTCTGGGGCATGGCCATGACTATCAGCATAGTGCGCAACCGTATCACGAGCTGACGGCGTGTCCATGACCCCATCATGCGCGCCCGTGACACGTTCAATGCACTCCAGCAACGCTATTAGCAGGAGAGTTCGTCGGTATGCCGGGAAAACATGATGCACGCGGAGCAGTCTGAAGAAGTGGAACTCTTGCATACTGGCTACAAGATGCGCAGCGTAGAGCTGAAAATTCGTCCAACGGTCCATAGTGTTGCCACTTTCATCTTTCTGGATCAAGATCAAGCATGGGAGCACTTCATGTCCTTCGAACCGTGTCGGGCTTACTTGTTGAGCGCCGAATGCTTTGATCATGCGCTCGATAAAGACACTAAGATGCTGGCGATGCATATTCCGAAGCAGGGCCTCCTTTCCTGTCAATGCTGTCAGAGATTGTCCAGAAACGATGGCCTCTGACCAATTCGCGCGGATCTCTCTCGTTGCGCGCGCGACGCGATTCGTGAATTGGTAGGCTGATGAACCACCGTACTGTGCAAAGAGCACGACAATGGCGACGATGCTGGATGCGATAATACCTGTGAGCAAGGCAAAAGTCCATTGCGCTGGATCATAGAACGGATTCATCGTATTGTCGTGTTCACGGTGATAATAATCCCTTGCGCACTAAAGCCCACAGAAAACACCCTCTTCAGCAATCCTGTCATCTTCTCCTCATATTCCGCGAAGCGGTAGGTGTTGAACTTCTCGGCGATGGTGGGATCAGTGTACATATGTCAGGCATTGGGGTTATTGATCAAACCTACTTCTCCACTCGCCCATAACTGTCTGGTAGGCGCTTACGACCCGACCGCACTTGACTGGCCAAGTATCGTGATGATCTGGGTTGCGCAAGTCCTGCAGTCGTTCTTCTAGTTCCTTCTCTGATCGGACCATTGGATTGAGCCGCAAGCGGATCCGGTTGTAGATGGTATGTTCTTGATTCACCTGGTCCATTAGAGCCCCAGGCCAAGGTTGTTCCGCTTTGACGGCCTCCTTGTGCTTCTCTGCAAGCCAGTAGGTGAGAGTGAAGTAGTCGGCAAGATTGTTTGACATGGTCTCATCCATGTGCCGAAACTGTTCAGCTGCGGTTGATGATTGCCGCGACGCTCTGGCTTCTGCAAGCGTTGCTACTGTTTGTTCGCGGGTATTCCGCAGTGTGATTAGTTGTAAAATGACGCTGGCAATAATTGCCAGTGCAGCAATGAATGCGCTCCAATCAAATGGACCGGTTCCCAGATTCGCATAATCACAAAGAATCAGCATATGATCAAGGGAATGGATAAGGCCGATCCTTGAGTTTCTCCATCACCACCAGCATCGTTCCCACACTCACCGTCGTCACCCGCTTAAACAAGTCTATCACGGTCTCCATATTGCTCCCGCCACATTCGCGAACCACTCTATCGCGCGTGCGGTCCATTTCTCGGGTTCGTGACGACATGCGCCGAAGATGCCAACGAAGAATGAGGTACCCAAGGCCGAGTTGTTCACTCTTCTCAACAGGCCCGCCTTGGCCTAGGTTTCTGAGCCATAAATCCGAGTGCCGCTCAGCCAAATGCCAAATAGCCGTTGCCGCCTTGCAACCCCACCCCGGGTCAATGCACGGGTCGACACCACCACGGCCCATAGGCCTCTAGGCCTTCAGCCCGCCTCCGCCCCATCCTCCGCATCGCGATGCTCGGTATGGGTAAGGTGGTGGCCATTGCAGTACGGGCAATGGTAAACGCGCATGGCACCGCGCCCAAAGCTCCAGATGCGCTTGGCCTTGGCACGCGCTCCGGCCTCTGAATAGATCACTTTGCCATTGATGCAGCGGGGCGCCGGTGGCGGCGGAAGCACGGCGGGGCGGTGCTTGACCAGATACCGTGACCGATCGAACAAGCGCGTGATGGCGCCCGCGCCGAGCCCCGTCAGGTCATTCTGCGCTTGTTCACGTTCCGCAGGATCCAGGATGCACAGGAGTTCTTCGACCAGTTCGGGCCTTTCTGTCATGAAGCGCCGCACGTGAAGTCGGTAGTCGGCATTCACTTTCTGCATGGCGCCCAACACAGCAAACGGTCGGCCGTTCTCAGCTATTGCCCCCCCTACTCCACCACCACCTCGATGCAAACCCCGGCATAACCCACGCGCACGCGTTCGGGCGGTATGGTGATCCAGGGGCCGGTGAGGTGGCGGCTGGGGCATGGAGGTAGGCGGTGACGTGGTCGGGGCCGCCATCGCCCAAGCGCATGCACGGGGTGATGGGGATGAGGCAGCGCAGCGCGAGGCGTTCGGCCAGCGGTGTTTCGGCCAGCGGCTTGTGGAGCTGGGTGGCCAGGCGGCGCCAAGCGCAGGCGGGCAGCTGCCAGGCGGTGAAGCGCTCGGTGGGATCGAGGCGCAGGCGGTGCGAAACGTGCACTTCGCAGCGGCGGAGTCCGCTGCGCGGGCGGCGCAGTGCTCCATCCGCGCGGTTTCGTTCTTCACCCGAACCATTTTGTTCTTCACCCAAACGGCCTGGTTCTTCATGCAAGCCGTTTCGTTCTTCACTCGAGCGGCTTCGTTCTTCATGCCAGCCATCCTGTTCTTCACCTGCGCGGCATTGTGCTGCGCGCACCCGGCCTGGTTCTTCACGCAAGCCCTGTTGTTCTTCACCCAAGCGGCATTGTTCCGCGCACCAGCGGCCGAGTTCTTCATCCTAGCGGTCTTGTTCTCCGCGCACGCGGTATTGTTCTCTGCTTATGCGGCCCAGTTCTCCGCTTCCGCGGCTGAAGCGCGCGCATTCCCGGAGCGATTGAACCGGCGATCTGTTAAATCCGCTATTCCGGTGCCTGCGCTGCACCCCTTGATGCGCGCGGCTTCCAGCGCATCCGGCTGGGGTTATCAACAGGTCGCGTCAAATCGCGCAAGGCCCGTTCACGAACAAAGCCCCGGTCAGCGATCGAGCCTCCGGGCCAGCGCCGGGACCAACGTCAACCAACGGACCCCGAATCAGCGGATCACCCAAACGAGCAACACCATGCAACTCATCAAAGCTGGAATAAGCCGCTTGAAGACACCCGATGTGGTGGCCAAGAGCGAGTACGTGGAGGGGCAGATGACGGGGAACACCAACTTCCCGACACCCTCACCCACGGTAGCTGAAGTGACCGCTGCCCGTGTCGCCCTCGTGGTCGCCTTGGCGGCTGCCGAGAGCGGCGCGCATGCGGACATTGTGATGAAGAACACGGCGGTGCGCACCCTGCGCGACCTGCTCACCAAGATGGCACGGTATGTCAACAGCGTAGCTGGCGGCGACGTGGACAAGGCGGTGAGCAGCGGTTTCGAGCTGGCCAAGCGCCCCGACCCGGTGGACAGGCTGGAAGCTCCGCTTGACCTCAACGCTCGCATGAGCTCCTACGCAGGCCATATCGACCTGAAGTGGGACCGTGTGCGCGGCGCGCGCATGTACCAGGTGTACATGTGCAGCGGCGACCCCGCCGTGCCAGCCAACTGGCAGGTGGTGGGCGTGTGCAGCAAAGCGAAGCACACCGTGACCGACCTGCCCGCCAACACCTTCTTCAACTTCCGTGTAACCGCTCTCGGCCGTGTGGGCGAAGGCCCTGCGAGCGAAGTGGTAACCGCGAAGGCCGCCTAAGGCCACCCGCGCTAAATGCATTCAACCCTGGCGAAAGCCGGGGTTGTTTGCTTGGGGGGTGTTCGCCGCGGCTCCGTCCAGTTGGTCGCAGGTGTGATCGGTGAGCGCTTCGTGCGAGCGCAGGGGACGCTGCGTGAGATGCTGCTGCGGCAATGTGCGCGCGAACCCCAGAACACGCACAGCGGCGAGAGACAGTACAACGCAAGGTTGTAGTCTTGTGGCACTCAGCAGCGAACGATTGTTACCTTCGTTTCATGAAACAGGCCACTACCCTTATTGCAATTGCGACCTTTTGTACCCTGTTCCTGCAGGATGTCCATGCACAGGTGAATCTGTCAGCTGGACTTGCGGCACATTGGCCATTTACCGGTGACGCCGCAGACTCGAGCGGCAATGGCAACCATGGAGTCGTGAATGGTGCGGTGTTAACCGATGGTGCTGATGGCATCCCGAATACCGCGTACCGATTCAATGGGGCTTCGGACTATATCACCGTGCCAAATTCACCTTCTCTAAATCCTGTTGTATACTCGCTATCAGCACGAATCAAGCCGATGGGATACTATTCCGGAGCGTGTCAAGGAAACGTGATTTTATGGAAAGGCGCTGATACAAGTCCAGGACACTATGGGTTAATCTATGCCGACATGCCTTACGACGCAAACTGTTCGAACTTTGACACGCTTCATCAGAATTTCTATAATGATCATGGCTTCAATATCACTCAAGCAGACACACCCTACATCCAAACCAATCAATGGTATTGTATTCTGTCCACATTTGATGGTGATAGTGTGAGCTTTTACGTGAACGCTGTTCTTCGTTACAGAAAGAATGTCAATGCATTAGGCAGCAATGGCAGTGGGATCTCCATAGGTCGAAACAGCTTCAATAACTACCCATACTGGCTCAATGCGTCGATTGATGATATACGTATCTATGATAGGGTATTGAATGATCAGGAGATTGACGCGCTCTGTGGTTTGATTACAACGACGATTACAGAGAGTAAGGCAACCGTTGATGCGACTGTCCTCGCACCGAACCCAATCCCCATTGGAGGTCGGCTCGTAATGCGAAATATCTCTCTGCCATGGGACAGAATCACCCTGAACAGTCAGGATGGAAGGGAATTGAGGCAGTGGTATGCTAACAGTTCGACGGCGGTCGACTTGGCAGTCGATGGAATCGCGGCCGGAACTTATCTCGTTCAAGTCTGGAAAGGTGCGAGTCAGGTCGTTGTGAAGCAGCTGCTGATACAATGATATCATTTCAGTTCGCCGACGGCTGTGCAGGTTAGCCACCTCCGGAGGCTCTCTGCCACGCCCCCCTTGCGTGATCGGCTCGCGCGTCGGGGTCATCTTCGAGAGCACCGGCGAAGTTCGAGGCGCAGGGTCCACTTTGTGAGACCCTGCTGTGGTGGAAGGGCCGCCCCGCCGCCACCAGCCACGCACGGCGAGACGCTTCGGAGGCGGTTGGTCCGTTACCTTCGGCGAAGGCCTTGCAGAGGTGAAGAGCCAAATCGATACCTTGGTGCGTGGCCAGGCAGCCGCCGATCAGGATAAGCGCAGAGGACCCAGCATTCGCACCCCATCAACCGGGTTCAGCAACCCGAAAAGGACCATGACGATGAAGCTGACCGCACGACACATGATCGCAACGGTGCTGGGCGCATTGGCCTATCTGATACAAGGCGTTGCCATCGGCTTCCTGTTCCTGAACCATGCCTATGAAACCTGCACGAATCCCGGGCTATCGAAAGGCTTGGAGGTTGACTTACGCCTGATCGTCGTAGCGAGCTTGCTGATCAGCTCCTTGTTCGTCTTCGCCTTCGCCCACTGGAGGGACGGGATCACCGGCCGGAAGGGCGCCATCGCCGGGGCCATCATCTTCCTCCTGGCAGGCGGCGCCTTCGATGTGGCTACCTATGCCTCCACCAATCTGTACAATAGCCCGCTCATCATCTTCTACAGTGCCGCAGGAAGCATCATCGGGGGCGCGGTGGTCGGGGCCGTGACGGGCTGGTGGCTGGGCAGGAGGCCAACGAATGCCCAGGCTGGCCCGAAACCTTAGCTCACCGCGCGCATGGCCACTCCAGGAGAGACGATCCGAAATGCGAGGACCGGGCAAAGCATGCGGTTCATCCAGACCCATTCATCTTCCGGTGGAGAGACGCTGGAGATCGATTGTGTGAGCCCACCGACCGGCGTGAAGGAGCCGGAGCACATCCACCCGTTCCAAGAGAACACGTTCAGGATTCGCTCAGGCTCGTGCACCTTCTCTGTCCGCGGGGTCGAGCGCTTGGTGGAAGCCGGCGATTCCATCAGCATTCCGGCCAACACGCCGCACTTCTTCTACAATTCAGGCACCGCCGATTGCCAGTACATTCAGGAGTTCCGTCCCGCCCTGCACATCGAGGATTTCTTCGGGACGTTCTTCGCCCTCGCCAATGATGGCAAGCTCAACAAGCAGGGCATACCGAATCTGCTGCATGGCTCATTGATCATGCTCAAGCATCGGAATGAGATCCGTGTAACACGACCGCCCTGGTTGGCTCAACTCCTGGCGTACTGCATCCTGGCCCCGTTCGGCTGGTTGCTCGGTTACCGTGCGAGCTATCGGTCAGGCAAGTGATGCTGGCGCTCTTCCCCGAAGTTCTTCGTTCCGATCTCCGCAGGGCTACCCAAGATCTAATTGCCGCCTCCGCAGGCTCTCCGCCTCAGGCCAGAAGGGCCGGGCCCCTGCGTGATCGGCTTCGCGCGCCGGGGTCCTCCTCGCGTGATGCTGGCGAGGTATAGCGCCTGCTGCAATCAATACCGTCACTCCCTAACTTTGAACTCATGGAATGGCGCACGCACATTGTTTCCGATAAGGACATCCTGCTGGGCAAGCCGGTGATCAAGGGCACACGCATCTCGGTGGAGCTGATCCTCGAATTGATGGCCGAGGGCTGGACGGAAGCCCAAGTGCTCGAGAGCTACCCGAACATCACGAACGATGACCTGAAGGCGGTCTTCGCCTACCTCCGCGACGGCATGCATCAAGCCATGTACCTGCCCTTGCGCCGCACTGCCTGATGCGCTTCCTGGCCAACGAGAATTTCCCGGACCCGAGTATTCACATCCTGCGTGAAGCAGGTCATGATGTGATGAGCATCCGTTTGGAGGCGCCGGGCATCACGGACCATCAGGTCATCACCATGGCCCAGGCGGAGCACCGCATCATCCTCACGTTCGACAAGGATTATGGCGAGCTGATCTTCAAAAAGGGAATCGAATCGCCTCCTTCAGTGATCTTCCTTCGCTATCGCGGCAGAGACCCCGAAGCGGCTGCCAGGCTGATCGAAGACACACTGTCCGCAGGAACATTGCTCGAAAGTCGCTTCACCGTGATTGAGGAGGACGGTATCCGGCAGCGGATCTATTAGCCGGTTTCCGACGCCTCCGCAGGCCCTCCGCCTCAGACCCGAAGGGCCGGGCCCCTGCGTGATCGGCTTCGCGCGCCGGGTCCTCTCCGGGTGATCCTGGCGAGGTTCACTTGCACCCGCGATCGAATAGCTACCCCCTACTCATCCAGCCCCAGCTCGATCTGCTTGCCGGGCTTGTAGCCGCCGATGAGCGGATCCTCGGGGCTGATCTCTTCGGCGCTGGTGCGCTTGGCGCGCTTCATCTGCTTCATGGGGCTCTCCTCCAAGCCTTCCTCTTCCGGTGCGTCGAGGTTGCCGATCTCGTCGTCGGTGATGAGCATGCCCTGCACCTCTTCCTGCTCCGGGGTGAGGGGGACGAAGACCGGCGAGTTCAGCGTGAGCTCCTTCACCTTGTGCGGCGTGAGGCGGTTGCCGATGGCCTTCACCCCTTTCACGCCGATGAAGCCGGCCAGGTCGATGTCCTCGTCGGCGCGCGCGGTGCTGCGCTTGTCGTAGGCGATGTGCAGCTCGGGCTCGGGCACGAGGCTGTGCAGCACGAGCTTGCTCTGGTCGTGCTCGGTGATGAAGGAGACGGCCTCGCGCGAGGGCTCCACCTGGAAGCGCTTCACGTTGAACTGCTCCTTCTCGCCGTCCCAGTACACGGCGCTCACCACGTCCTTGGGGCTCCACTTCACCACGGTGAGGGCATCGTCGGGGAAGTGGGTGCTGAGAACAAAGGGGAAGAGCTGGTACTTGCCGCTCTTGCTGATGCAAAGGATTCGGTCCTCGCCCTTGAAGCGGCCGAGGTAGCGCCCGTGGCCGGTGTCGTTGAGGCGGCGCACGGTCTCGTCGTACCACACGGGGATGGCGCCGAGGGTGCTGGTGCCGCGCTCCTTCTGGGTCACCTTCTGCACCGCGTAGCGGGTGAGCAGGTTGCCCTTGCTGCCGCGGCCCTTCACCGCCAGCTCCGCGAAGTCCACATCGAACTTGGTCTTGCGCAGGTTGGGCCTCGGCTTCAGCACCACGGTGATCACCTCGCTGGCGCCATCGGGGTTGCAGGTGAAGTATTCCAGGGTGCTGCCGGGCGCGCCGCCGGTGAGGTCGTACTCCTTGTCGCGCGTGACGCCGGTGACCACGAAGCGCTTCATGAAGTAGGGGCCCTTCACGCCGTCCTGGTAGACCATGTGGTAGATGGTGCGCTCGTCGTTCTTCTTGAACACGGCGATGTGCTCGATGCCCTTGCCCACGAATTTCTTGTCGGCCATCCGGGTCACCGTCATGCTGCCGTTGATCCGGAACACGATGATGTCGTCCATCTCCGAGCATTCGGTCACGAGCTCCGCCTCCTTCAGGCTCCAGCCCATGAAGCCCTCCTTGCGGTCCACGTAGAGCTTCTTGTTGGCCACGGCCACCTTGGCGGCCACGATGGTGTCGAAGGGGCGCAATTCGGTCCTGCGCTCGCGGCCCATGCCGTACTTCTTCTTCAGCTCCTTGAAGTAGTCCACCGCGTGGTCCACGATCCGGTCGAGCTTGCCCTGCACCTCGGCGATCTGCTCGGCCAGCTGCTTGATGTGCTCGTCGGCCTTGAAGCTGTCGAACTTCGAGATGCGCTTGATGCGGATCTCCGTGAGGCGCAGGATGTCCTCTTGCGTCACCGGGCGCTTGAGGTCCTGGATGTGCGGCTTCAGGCCCTTCTCGATGAAGCTGAGCACCTCTTCCCAGGTCTCGGCCTCCTCGATCTTCCGATAGACCTTCTTCTCGATGAAGATGCGCTCGAGCGAGGCGAAGTGCCATTGCTCCTCGAGCTCGCTCTTCTTGATCCTCAGCTCCAGCTCCAGCAGCCGCAGGGTGTTCTCCGTGCTGATGCGCAGCAGCTCCTTCACGCTCACGAAGCGCGGCTTGTCGTTCTCGATGACGACGGCGTTGGGCGCGATGCTCACCTCGCAATCGGTGAAGGCGTAGAGCGCGTCGATGGTGGTGTCGGGGCTCACGCCGGCGGCGAGGTGGATGACGATGGACACGGACTCGGCCGTGTTGTCGTCGATGTGGCGCACCTTGATCTTGCCCTTCTCGTTGGCCTTCACGATGCTCTCGATGAGCGAGGCGGTGGTGGTGCCGAAGGGGATCTCGGTGATCTCGAGCGTCTTGGCATCGAGCTTCTGGATGCGCGCGCGGCAGCGCACGCGCCCGCCGCGGCCGCCCTCGTTGTAGTTGCTCACGTCGGCCAGGCCGCCCGTGGGGAAATCGGGCAGCAGCTCGAAGGAGCGCTTGCGCAGCACGGCGATGCTGGCGTCGATGAGCTCGTTGAAGTTGTGCGGCAGCAATTTGCAGCTGAGGCCCACGGCGATGCCTTCGGCGCCCTGCGCCAGCAGCAGCGGGAACTTCACCGGCAGGAAGACCGGCTCCTTGTTGCGGCCGTCGTAGCTGAGCTGCCATTCGGTGGTCTTGGGATTGAAGACCACGTCGCGCGCGAACTTGCTGAGGCGCGCCTCGATGTAGCGCGGCGCGGCGGCGCTGTCGCCGGTGAGGGTGTTTCCCCAGTTGCCCTGGCAATCGATCAGCAGGTCCTTCTGCCCGAGCTGCACCAGCGCATCGCCGATGCTGGCGTCGCCGTGCGGGTGGTACTGCATGGCATGGCCGATGATGTTGGCCACCTTGTTGTAGCGGCCATCGTCCAGGTCGTCCATGGCGTGCAGGATGCGGCGCTGCACGGGCTTGAGGCCATCGTAGAGCGCGGGCACGGCGCGCTCCAGGATCACGTAGCTGGCGTAGTCGAGGAACCAGTCCTTGTACATGCCGCTCACGCTGAAGCCGCCGGACTGTCCGCCAGCGGGCACGTGGCCGAGTCCTTCGGGAGTGCTATCGGGCTTATCGATGTCGTTGCTCATATCGTTCTCACAGGCTTGCGCAGACCTCTTCGGGGCGCGCGGTGTCGGCATTGTTGTACAAGGCCAGCTTCACGCAGAGCGGCGCGCCCAACACGGGGTTGGCGCGGCTGTACTTGAAGCTGTGGCTGTTCGGCGGGTCGGGGTTGATGACCGCGCCAGCACCGGTGACGGTTTCGACTACCTGCACGCTGTAGCCCGTATTGGCGGGCAGCAATTCGCCCTTCACGTGGAAAGCGATCACCTGGTTGACGATGACGCCGCCCGGGATGGTCACGGTCTGCGTGTAGGTGCTGTCGTACACGAACACCGGCGGGCCATCGTAGTCCGCATCGAATGGATTGCTCGTCAATGTGCCGGGGTCGAGCTCGCCTTTGCCGCAGGCGCAGGCCAGCAGGGCGATGCACAGGTAAGTCACCGTCCGTTTCATCGCAAGGGTATGGTCAAGCCGGCCATCCACGTGCCGTGGCCGTTGGCATCGGGCATCCAGACCAGCCCGTCGAAGCGCGCCTTCTCCTTGTCCTCGAACACCGGCGGCGACCGTTTGGAGCGCACCTTCTTCACGTACCACCAGACGGCGCCCGTAGCCACGAGGGCGCCGCCGCTCACCGCCATCATGGTGCGCGACTGACGGAGCTTCCGGTTGGCATCGGGGATCTCCTGCCCCTTCAGGTCGGCGATGCGCGCCGGGTTGGCGCTCTCGCTGTAGGCGGTCTCCAGGTCGTTGATGGCCTGTTGCGCATCCACGGCCTTCCAGGTGCTGACGCCGAACCAAGCGGCTGCGCCCACGGTGAGCAGCGGCGTTCCATACCGCAGCCAGCGATCGTCGCGGCCGAAGCGCTGCGCCTTCTTGTTGTAGGCGATGAACTCCTCGCTGTAGCGCAATTGCACGCGCAGTTCATTCAGCGAACCGGGCTTCACGAGCACGGTGGTGTCCACCATGCGGCGCTCCGGCGCCCAGAGCACGAGTCGGTGCGGCCCTTCCAGGAGCGTGAGCTCGCGATCGCTCATGCGGTGCTTGCCATCGAGCACGTAGGTGCAGGTGGCGTTCGGCTCGCAGAGCACGCGCAAGGTGCCGGTGCCCTGGGCGCGCGCACCGGGGGCGGACAGGCCTGACAGGAGCAGTGCCGCGGAGATGGTGTTCAAGCTGCGCATCATGCCTCCTCCTCCACTTCCTCGAGTTTGCGGGCGATCACCTTCACCGGGTCGATGGCCTGTTCCTCCACCAGGTCCTTCTCCACCTTGAGGTTCTCGATGATGAATTCCTGACGGGCCGGGGTGTTCTTGCCCATGTAGAACTCGAGCAGCTCATGCACGCTGGCGTCCTTGGTGATCATCACCGGCTCCAGGCGGATGTCCTCGCCGATGAAGTGCTTGAACTCGTCGGGGCTGATCTCGCCGAGGCCCTTGAAGCGCGTGATCTCATGGCCCTTGCCGAGCTTGAGGATGGCGCGCTGGCGCTCCTCATCGCTGTAGCAATAGATCGTCTCCTTCTTGTTGCGCACGCGGAAGAGCGGCGTCTGCAGGATGTAGAGGTGGTCGTTCTTCACCACCTCGGGGAAGAACTGGAGGAAGAAGGTCATCAGCAGCAGGCGGATGTGCATGCCGTCCACATCGGCATCGGTGGCGATCACGATGCGGTTGTAGCGCAGGCCGTCCATGCCGTCCTCGATGTCGAGCGCGGCCTGGATCAGGTTGAACTCCTCGTTCTCGTACACCACCTTCTTGGTGAGGCCGTAGCAATTCAGCGGCTTGCCCTTCAGGCTGAAGACGGCCTGGGTCTCCACGTTGCGGCTCTTGGTGATGCTGCCGCTGGCGCTGTCGCCCTCGGTGATGAAGAGGGTGGTGAGCAGCTTGCGCGCATCGTCCTTCTTGCTGTCGGTGAGGTGCACGCGGCAGTCGCGGAGCTTGCGGTTGTGCAGGCTGGCCTTCTTGGCGCGCTCACGGGCCAGCTTCCGGATGCCGCTGAGCTCCTTGCGCTCCCGCTCGTTCTGCTGGATGCGGTCGAGCAGCACTTGCGCGACCTCGGGATGCTTGTGCAGGTAGTTGTCGAGCTCGCGGCCGATGAAGTCGCCCACGAAGGAGCGCATGCTCTGGCCACCGGGCTCGATCTCGAGGCTGCCGAGCTTGGTCTTGGTCTGGCTCTCGAACACCGGCTCGATCACCTTCACGGCCACGGCCGCCACGATGCCCGTGCGCACATCGCCGGCCTCCCAATCCTTCTTGAAGAAATCCTTGATGGTCTTGGCCACCGCTTCGCGGAAGGCGCCCTGGTGCGTGCCGCCCTGCGTGGTGTGCTGGCCGTTCACGAAGCTGTAGTAGTCCTCGCCGTAGTGGTTGGCGTGCGTGATGGCCACTTCGATGTCGTCGCCGCGCAGGTGGATGATGGGGTAGAGCGGCTCGCCGTCCATCCGCTCCGTCAAGAGGTCCTTGAGGCCTTCCTTGCTCTGGTACTTGGTGCCGTTGCAGTAGATGGCCAGGCCGGTGTTCAGGTAGCAGTAGTTCCGGAGCAGCCGTTCGATGTGCGGGTCGCGGAACTGGTAGTTGCGGAACATCTGCTCATCGGGCTCGAACACGACGCGCGTGCCGTTGGGCTCGTCGGTCTTCACCGGCTTGTTGTTCTTGCGCAGCACGCCGCGGTCGAACTCGGCCTTCATCAGCTCGCCGTCGCGCACGCTCTCGATCCTGAAATAGCTGCTCAGCGCGTTCACCGCCTTGGTGCCCACGCCGTTCAATCCCACGCTCTTCTTGAAGGCCTTGCTGTCGTACTTGGCGCCGGTGTTGATCTTGCTCACCACATCGACCACCTTGCCCAGCGGAACGCCGCGCCCGTAATCACGCACGGTGACCCGCGCGCCCTCGATGGTGATGTCCACCTTCTTGCCGTGGCCCATCACGTACTCGTCGATGCAGTTGTCGAGCACCTCCTTCAGCAGGATGTAGATCCCGTCGTCGTAGCTGCTGCCATCGCCCAGCTTGCCGATGTACATGCCCGGCCGCAGGCGGATATGCTCCTTCCAATCGAGTGATCGAATATGCTCCTCCCCGTAGCTCGCGTTGCTCATGCCCTCAGGCCGGATCCCAGCATTGGCGCGGGTTCGCGGCGATGGGCCGAAGGTATCCTGCCACCGTAGGGGCTCACGGCTGTGGAAAACTCCGGTTTTCCACGATCGATGAGGGTTTTCAACACTTCCGGCCCGGCCTGAAGCGCCGTACGGAAGGACTGCAGGGTCCTACGGCAACTGCTCGAGCAAGGTGCTGGTGGGCACGCTGCCGCCGATGTTGGTGAGGATTGGATCGCGGTCGTTGTCCTGACCGGTGTACTTCACGGTGCCGTCGAGGTTCACATCGCTCAGGTGATATCCGGCAATCGTAGCCGTGGGCACGCTGCCGCCGATGGCCGTGAGGATGGGGTCGCGGTCATTGAACTCGCCCGTGTAGCGCAGGGCGGCATCCGTCCACACGTTCCCGGCCCAGAGCGCCATCACGCTGCCGATCGCTTTGCGCGCGTTGGTGCCGTAAGTCGTGGTGCCGCTCTGGGTGAAGTCCACCACGGTGGCCGCGCCGCTCAGGGCGATTCCGCTGCCGGTCATGGCGCCCAAGTGGTTCCGGTGCCGGACGGCCACCCGATAGGTTCCTGCCACAGGACAGAAGCCCAAGGGCGAGGTGCCATCGGGAGCGACCACATCGCCATCGCGCTCCACCAATCCGACCCGCGCTTCCAGCATAGTGTAAGGCGAGCTGTTCTGCCGCAGCTCGACCAGCACCCAATCGACGACGGCGTCGTTGCCCGTGATCAGCAGCCGACTGGCAGAGCAGGTGGTCGGCCCCGTAACGGTGAAGCCCATGGCCGAGTATGGCTCGGTGAGCGGGATGAGGTTCAGCTTGCGCAGGCTATCGAGCATCAGGCCCGTGGCCTGTTCGTACGGACCTTCGAGGAAGACCTTGGGGGCCACCACCGATCGCGGCACGATCTCGCACGGCGCCTCGAGCGTGGTGAAGGTGTGCGATTGCGTGTAGCTCGAGCTACCGCCTTGCGAACCTGCGCCATCGCAGACCGACCGAACCTGCACATCGTAGCTCGTGAGCGGATCGAGCCCCGTGAGCGCGTAGCTGGTGGTGGTGAGGCCGTTCACGTTGGTCCAAGTGGTGAGCGCGCTGGGCTTCCAGCGCAGGTCGTAGCTGATCGCCGTCAGACCGGCGGTCCAGGTGATCTGCGCGCTGTTGTACGTGATGCTGTTGGAGCTGAGCCCCTGCGGCGCGCTGCACGCAGGCGCCTGGTAACTCACGGTGAGCAGATAGCAGACCGACCCATTGTTGGCGCCGTTCCAACCGAAGACCTGCGCGTAATAATCGCCCGGCGCGGCGTTCGCGTACGAGATGGACTCATTGCTCGTGCCTCCTGCTGATGAGGAGGCAAGGATGGTCCCGGCACTGTTGCGCAGGTTCAGATCGAAATCAGCCGGCAAATTGCTCAGGCTCATGTTGATGGTACCCGTCGCGCTCAGCGTGAAACGGAAATAGTCATTGTCGCCTGTCGGGCTGATCAGGCCATTGCGCGACGCGGGCAGCGTGACCACCGTCGCCGCCCCGGTGCTGTTGTTCGGCTCGTAGTTGTCCACGCAAGGGACCGGAGTGGTGAAAAGCGTGCTGGCGCTGTACGCCGAACTGCTTCCGCTGCACACGCTCAGCACTTGGAACTCGTAGGCGGTGTTCTGCGTGAGGCCAGTGAGGCTGTAGGTGGTGCCCGTGAGGCCGGTGACGGTGGTCCATGTGCCGCTGCTCGTCGGCTTCCAGCGGAGGGTGTAATTGCCCAGGCCGAAGTTGGCCCAGCCCAAGGTGGCGCTCACAGCGGTGAGGTTGGTGACGGTGAGCGGCAGCGGCGGGTCGCAACTGGTGCCGCAGGCGGCGAGGCAGCTTGCGCTGTTCACCCGGTTCACGATCAGGGCCGCTGGTTGCGGTCCGAAGCCCAACGAGAGATTGATGCCCGTTCCGCCGATCAGATGGCAATAGCTCATGATGGTGCCGCCGCCGGAGGGAAGTCCCGCATTGGGGCACGAGCCCTCGGTGTAGCCCGCATTCGGCCCGCACCCATCGATCGCGGTGCTGTTGCCGTTCCACACGCAGGCATGCGTATGGCTGCTGCCCAGGTTGTGCCCCGTCTCATGGGTCACCACCATCGTGCTCCAGCTGTAGGTGGGCACATTGCTGTAGCTCGAATTGATCCCGCTGTACGCCATGCGCGCACTGGTGCTGCTGCAGATGGTATTGAGATAGGCCCTTCCGCCGTAGTTGCTCAGCTCAAGCAGGTGCGCGAGGTTGCCGTTGAAGCTGGTCCGGTAGGTGCCGAAGTTGCTGAGCTGCTGGGCGCTGTTGGTCCCGGTGTACGGGCTCGCCTCGGTCCAAACGAAGATCTCCGAGAGCTGCATGTCCACGCCATCATTGTCGAAGAGGATGGCCATCTGATTGAAGAGGCCGGTGAGGTAGCTGGTGACATTGGCCACGCTGCCCTTGTTCTGGAAGAGGTCGTAATCGGCCTCCCAATAGATGTTCAAGCACTTGATGCTCTTGCGCCCACCGATCGGCATCAGCTCTTCCTTGGTGTAGGCTTCCATCCGATCGCTCACGCCGCAGGAGAAGCCGGGGTCGCCGAGAAGGTCCGCATCGCGGTACAGCACATGCCGCCGCTGCGTGTCATTCTCCAGGGGCCCCAGGACACGGCTTCCCTGCGCATCGCTGACGATGCCCATGACGTGATCCGGGAAGATGCTGATCGCAGCCAGCGAGTTCGGGTCGCCGCGCAGCACGCCGCGGTAGTGGATCCCAAGCCCCACATCGGCATGAGCGCCTTTAGCGGATTCGGTGACCGTGAAGCCATCGGCGAAGAGGTCTGCTTGCACAAGGTCGATGATCACCATGCCGGTCCTCGTCGGCAGCTCAAGGGCGATGCGTTCAGCCGGCGCACTCATCAACCTGCTGGCAGCGGCAGCATCGAAGCGCAGCACATCGGCAGCGCGCACGGCCATTGACCAGAGCGCATCAGACTCTGCACCAGCGCGCTCGGGTACCAAGAGCTGCACAGCGGTGAAGGCCTTCCCTTCCGTGCGTGCAACATGGATGCGCTCATGAACGAATCGCACCGGCTCCTGGGCGATCAGGAATGCGGGGAGCAGGAGGAGAAGGGAGGCAAGGATGCGCTTCATGTGTTCAGGGCCAAGGACGGAAAAGTACCAAGACGCGACATGCAATGCCACAAGGCCTCTGTCGCGGTTCGACGAAGCACGATGGAATGGCGTCAGGCTTTGAGCCTGTTTGGGATCTCTTGAACGATGGACTCCGAGGCTATTTTTCGGTCAGACGAAGCCTGAAAATCATCGCGTAGCGGTGTCTACGGGATCATTTTCAGGCGAGGTATGGACGGAAAAGAGCACGGAGGCCGAGTTTGAAGAGATCCAAAACAGGCTCTCAGGCGCGCTTGCTCTCCACCGGCACGCTCATGCGGGCCTTGGCCATCTGCACCAGCTTCTTCATGCGGTGGTAGGCGGCCAGCTGCTTGTTGTAGCGCTTCAGGTCACTGGGGTCCAGCTGCTCCACATGCAGGAGGTCCATCTTGTCCGCGAGGTCGTTGATCTTCACGCGGATGGCCAGCGAGTCCTCCACCACGCGGTCGATGTACTGCTCATAGGTCTCGTCAGCGCGGCGCGTGATCGCGTCCAATGCCTTGAGCACGCGGGGCGGGAAGCCTTTCTTCTCGAGCTCGGCCATGGTCAGCTCCGATCGCTCGAGCACATCGTGCAGGGCGCCGAGCACCTGCTCATCGAATTCCTGTCCGCGCATCATCACACGCATCACATGCAGGATGTAGGGCTTGCCGAAGCGGTCGGTCTGGCCCTTGTGCACCTTGGCGGCGATGCGGATGGCGCTTTCGAGCAGGTGGTCCATGGAGGAGGCGCAAAGTACGGGCGGATGCGTTGCCCCTGAATGAAGCGAGGCCCTCCTTTGAGGGCCTCGCCATGATCCAGTCCTGTTCGGCTCAGCGGGCCAGCGGCACCCGGAGCGTCACGCGCTCGAAGCCATTGTCCAAGCGCACGAACCAGGCTCCGTTGGCCAGTTGCGCGCTGGGCAGCACCTGGCGATTGGCGTTCATGCGGCCCGTGTAGGCTATACGGCCCGTGGCATCCAGCAACTCAACCGTTACCGCTGCCTTGCCGGTGAAGGCGTGCTCCACAACGATGCCCTGCGGGGTGGCCCATGCGCGGTGCTCGGCCTTGGAGGCCGCGGCCACCGAGGTGCTCAGCTCAACCGTGACCTCGCCAATGGCGCTGCTGCTGCACACGCCATCGTCCGTGGTGAGGGTCACCGTGTAGGTGCCCGCTGCAGCATATGCGTGCTGCGCATTCTGATCAGTGCTCTGGTTGCCATCGCCGAAGGTCCAGGCATAGCTGCCGGTGGTGCTCGTAGCCGTGAACTGCACTTGCTGGCCCACCGTCACCACATTATTATCCACCGTGAACGCCGCCACCGGGCCGTTGTTGATGTGCAGCACGAAGCGCGCGACAGCAGGGTCGGCCTCAGCGGCCAAAGTGAAGCCATAGGCCGCACCATTCAGCAGGCTTGCCGTGATGCCCGTCTCCAGGTCCTCTATGGACAGGCAGTTGAGCGAAAGGCCGCCCATCACATCGGCGCTGATCGAGTATGTGCCGGTGATGCCCGCGTTCACGCGGAGCGGGATGCTGATCGCGCCTTCGAGCGGCCCATGCGCATCAATGGCCACCTCGGACCCACCGATGAGGGTGCTCAATTGGGGGGCATCGTCATGCCCGAGCGTGTACTTCAGCACATCCGTGTCATCCAGCCCTTCGCTGCCCGCAAGGAAATGCACCACCGCCTCGTCCCGGAAATCATTCAGGTCGCTGCCGATGCTCAGGCGGATCAGCTCGGGGCCATCGCCGTTCAGGCCGAACATGCCCCCGCTGTTGGTGCTGGCCTTGTCGGCCTCGCTCACCGTGGTGGTCACCGCTGGGCCGTTGGCCTTCAGCAGGAAGCCCTGCATGCTCTGGATGTAGCGCGTGCCCCCGTTGGTGCCGATGTCCGTCACTCGGTCATAAGCCGCGGTATTGCCATTCGCCGGGTTGTAGTAGGTCACGGATTGCGATACATCCGCGCCCAGGCTCATGCCCTCGAAGTCGATCGGGCTCGGCACCGGGTTGCTCACCAGGTTCCAGCCATCGACGGTGGGATTGCCCGTGCTGGTGTGGCTCATGGGAAGCGTGATCGGCGTGCTGGCGATCACCGGCACGTTGTTCTGCAGATCGACCGTGAAGGCCGTGGTGTTCACCAGCCCCGAGCCCGCCCACACCGCGAAGCCCTGCCCGATGGAGAGCGGCTGCAGGTTGCTGCTCACACCCTGCATCCCATCGACGTTGCCCGCGCCGGGGTCCGTCTCATCGTACCAGCGCACGCTCGGCCACAGGATGTTGCTGCCAACCGGGTTATCGAAGTTCGGGAATTGGGATCCCGGATACCCGGCGGTGATGAAATCATCCTGCCAATGCACCACATTCCGGCTGCTGATCGGGCTGCCCAAGAGCATCCAGTTCGTCAGGCCCGCCGGCCGGTAGCGCTCGATCCGCATGTTGCCCAGATAATCCGCTGTGGCCGCAACAGGTCCCAAACGGCCCGTGTAGCCGGCACCGCTGGCCAAGGTGACCTGGTTGGCCGTGCAATCGAAGTCCCCATCGAGCAGATCCAATGATCCTCTGATGCTCAAGGCGCCCGTGAGCGTGGTGCTCACATCGGCGTCGATGGTCAAATCCCAAAGACTCGTGGCGCTGGCGAGGTCGAAGGTGCTGGCCACTGATGGGCTGAGCACCAGCAGGCTGTTATCGTCGGCTGTGAGATCGCCATTGATATCCACCGCATCACCATCGGCTGCCAGGAACACGCTCGCGGCGAGAACGAGCTCGCCACCAGCATCCACGGTAAGGTCATTCACGGTGGTGTTCGCATCGTTGGTCACCACGTCGGGGCTCTGCACGACCATGCTCACCGCGCTGCCGAAGGTCGCGGCGCCGGCCGTGCCAGTTGGCGTATCGCTCCAAATGGGATCCGTGACGTTGCCCGTGGCGCGGCTGTAATAGGCGCACACCGCTGTGGTGATGGTGACATCATCCTCACTCGCTGTGCAGGGTGCGTTGCTGATGGTCCAGCGGAAGACGTAGCTGCCCGGCGTGGTCATGCCGGTGATCGTGGTCGTGGGCGAAGCCGGGGTGGTGATGGTTGCCGCAGGACCGCTCACCTGGCTCCAAAGGCCCGTACCAATGCCCGGTGCATTCGCAGCCATGGTGGCTGTGCCGGGTTGATTGCAGATGCTTTGGTCGGATCCGGCAGCGCTGGTGGTCGGGCTCGGGGTGATGGTGATGGAGACGTCGGCCGTGGAAGGCGTGCAAGGAGCGTTGCTGATGGTCCAGCGCACGACCACTGGCCCTGCTCCTGCCGCATGCGTGAAGGTGGCATTGGGGTCCGCGGCGTTGCTGAATGATCCGGTTCCGCCGCTCACCACGCTCCAAGCGCCCGTGCCATTCACCGGCGTATTGCCGCCCAGGCCGGCCGTAGTGCCATTCTCACAAACGGTCTGGCTGCCGCCCACAGTGGCCGTGGTCGGTGCCGGGGTGATCGTGATGCTCACATCGGCCGTGCTCGGCGGACATGGCGCGGACGTGGAAATCGTCCATCTTACAACGACAGGCCCAGCACCTCCGGTGTGCGTGAATGTGGCATCCGGGTCGGTATTGTTGCTAAAGGTTCCCGAGCCTCCGCTAACCACGCTCCATGCACCGGTGCCAACCCCGGGCGTATTGCCGCCGAGTCCCGTGGTGGTGCCCAGCTCGCAAACAGTTTGCGGGCCGCCGACTGTTGCGGTGGTGGGTGGATCCACTACCGTCACGGTCACATTCGCGCTCTGCGTGCAGGCATTCGCCGAATGGGCCGCGGTAACCGTGTACACCTGCGTCGAAGTGGGCGAGGCCGTGGTCGCGGCCGTGGTCGTACTGCTCAATCCGGTTGCCGGGGTCCAGGTATAGCTAACCGTAGAGGTGTAAGTGAAGGTCAGGCTCCAGCTGCCGAACGTGCCATTATCACCTCCAGCATCGTCGCGGATCAGGAGATCCCAGTCACCATTAAGATTGCCGGTGAAGAGGGAGAGCAACGGTGTTGTTTGCGTGAAGCTGCCCGGCCCTGGCGCCGTTGGCCAATCATCAGGGGTGCCATAGTTCGTTGGAGCATAGAGTCCACTGGCGAGCGTACTGCCAAAGGGCGGGTTGTCCGTCGCAGCAGGTGATCCATCCATGAACGTGAACGTCCGCCCGGTGATGTCGTCGGCATCGCCAGCGTCCGACATCAGGATCACGTTCGTTCCTGTCGGTGATTGCAGCAGGATGTCGATATCATCTGGATAGGTGTGGCCGACTCCGTTGATGGTCACAGACTCCAAGGTGACGCCGCTGGTGGGCAAGCCGCTCACCGCGGTTGTCCATGGGTAAATGGTCGCGTTCACCGGCCCTCCCGTTACCGTGGCCGGACCACCGGAGCTGTTCACGGTGACGCGGGTCAATGAGGTCGAAGTTGAAGCGGCGCTCAGCCCAACGGATCCTCCGTTGCAGATGGTGGCGCTCGAAGGCGTGATGACGGGCAGGCTGGGCCTCCCTGATGGAACGTAGAAATTGTCGACCCGCGCGAAGTCGCCATCCACGTTTCCGTGATTCCAGAGCACACCGATCTGGCCCAGTGCCGTTCCAGTATACGTTGCATCGACCGCCGACCCAGCGGATGTACTCGCGGTGAGCGGATTGCTCCAAGAAGCCTGTTGTCCAAATAACACATTCGCGCCATTGTCCCGGTAGAAAAGCTGCCAGGTGTCCGTGGATGGTGTGTAGGTCACGCGCACGTCCAGGTAGTTCGCACCGAAATCACTGGCACTAACGATGTTGGTCAGGTTCGAGTTGAGGTCGAGGCCGCCATTGTAACGCACCAATCGGATGGCGTCCGTGCCGCCGGATTGACCGAGCACAACAGCGTAGCCTTGTCCTGTGGTCAGGTCGCTGGCAGAACCGGCCAGCACCACGGCCACCCCGTAGTTCGACGCATCGAAGCCACTCGGGTCCGTACGGGTCTGCCGCATGTTGAACGCCCAAGTGAGCACGCAGTTATTCTGATTCAAAGTGGTGCTGTAGCTGCCAGGGGTGGCTTGGGACACGAACTCCCGGCCGGCATTGTTGCTCGGCTCCTGCAACCGCAATTCACTGCCATCCACCGCTGCGCCCGCTGCACCGGTCTCAGTTTCACCCCAACCGCCGCCAACGGTATTGCTATTGGCCCGATTGAACTTATCGGCGATGTCCTGCGCATGCAGGACCATGGGAAGAGCGCATGCGGCTAAAATGGCACAGCGCGCGGCCAATGACCGCAACGAGTTTTGGAGGCACATGGAAAAGGAAGTTGGTTGTCCGTTGGAACAGCACGCAAAATAACGCCAGCCAAGCATGCCACGCAACGGGTTTCCGGTGCCGTTATCAACCGCTGTCAGCGAATTCGTGCACAGCAACCTACATTCGCCCCCGTTCGCCGAAAGGCGCGCACGCCCCAAGCGCCCAGCTTTTCCCCGTGACGGGAGTCACGGATGACCTGTCCAGGCGCGATCTCCCAGCGGAGCATTGAACGCCGGACACGATACCCCGGGGCAATCGAATCACCTCAACAGGTGTGATCAAGGTCAATGGCTTGATTGCACTGCAACATGCTGGCGCCGAGCCTTCGGCGCATACCTATGGAACGTACCACGTTCAACGAACTGGGGCTCATCGAGCCCATTCTCAAAGCCCTTCAAGAAGAAGGCTACACCCACCCCACCCCTATCCAGCAACAGGCCATCCCGCACCTGAATCAAGGACGCGATCTGCTCGGCTGCGCGCAAACGGGCACGGGGAAAACGGCGGCCTTCGCCATCCCGATCCTGCAGGAGCTCCACCAGAAGCCGGCAACTGGGCCCAAGAAGGCGATCCGCGTATTGATCCTCACCCCTACCCGCGAACTGGCCATCCAGATCGGGGAGAGCTTCAGCTCCTATGGCCGCCATCTGAACCTGAAGCACACCGTGATCTTCGGTGGCGTGGGCCAGAAGCCGCAGACCGATGCCCTGCACCGCGGGGTGGACATCGTGGTGGCCACGCCGGGCCGTTTGCTCGACCTCATGGGCCAGGGCTATGTGCACTTGAATGGGCTGGAGATCTTCGTGCTCGATGAGGCCGACCGCATGCTCGACATGGGCTTCATCCACGATGTGAAGAAGGTGATCGCCAAGCTGCCCGCGAAGCGGCAGACGCTCTTCTTCAGCGCGACCATGCCGCCAGAGATCGCCAAGCTGGCCAACAGCATCCTTACCAACCCAGTGAAGGTGGAAGTGGTCCCGCAGAGCACCACCGCCGAGACCATCGATCAGCAAGTGCTCTTCGTGGACCGCACGGACAAGAACAAGCTGCTGCTCCATCTGCTCGAAGGCGAAGCCATCCGCGAAGCGCTGATCTTCACCCGTACCAAGCACGGAGCCAACAAGGTGGCCAAGGTGCTCAACCAGGCCGGCATCGGTGCCGAGGCCATCCACGGGAACAAGAGCCAGAGCGCTCGGCAAAGTGCGCTGAAGAGCTTCAAGGAAGGCAAGCTACGCGCCTTGGTGGCCACGGATATCGCTGCTCGCGGCATCGACATCGACGGCCTCACGCACGTGATCAACTTCGACATCCCGAACATCCCCGAGACCTACGTGCATCGCATCGGCCGCACCGGCCGCGCCGGCGCAAGCGGCAAGGCCCTCTCCTTCTGCGATCATGAGGAGAAGGAGTACTTGCGCGACATCCAGCGACTGATCAAGCGCGAAGTGCCCGTGCTCGCCGACCACCCGTTCGTGATGACCGGCGGGCCGAAGAAGGCCGAGCCCGAAGTGCGCGAGCCGCGCCAGCCACGCGGACCCGGGCGCGGCGGCAACCAGCGATCGCGCTCCGGCGGCGACCGCAACGATGGGCGCCAGCAGCGCGCATCGGCCGGGCGCATCAGCGAACGCCGCGATGGACAGCGCAGCCCGTCGCCGAACGAAGGCCAGCACCGTGAGCAACGCCCCCAGCATGGGCGTTCCAACGAGTCACGCGGCAATCGCCCGCAGCACCCGCGCTCGAATGAGCCGCGCAACGACCGTCCGCAGCAAGCGCGCAATGGCGATCGCCGCAACGACCGTGGGCGGCAACGTCCCGATGGCAATCACGAAAGCCGCCCGCAACAGCCGCGCACCGACAACCGGCCGAGCGAGAACCGCCACAATGCCGGCAAACCCGACTACGCGAAGCTGACCAAGGAGATCTTCGATGAAGAGAGCACGAAGAAGGCACCTAAGAAGCCCGAGGAAAAAGGCTCCGGAATCCTGAAGTGGTTCCGCAAGGGCTGAGCGCATGCGTCGAGCAACAAGGGCCTTCCGGAAGGACGGCCCTTCTACGCCTGAGGCGTGACGTAACAGCAGGGACTCGTTGAATAGAACAGCTCACCCATCAGGCCCTGCCTGCACGCGGGCGTATTGCGCAGGCCCTGAGCGCTGCGCCCGGTCCATGAACGGCGGTTGCGGACCCACGAATCCACGGTCTCAACCATGAAAGAACGATCGCAGCCGCTCCGAAACGCGCTCCGCTCCTGCTCAGCGCACAAGGCGCACCGTGGCGCCATCGTCAGCGCGGAGCAGGTAGAGGCCCGGCGCAAGTCCGTCGAGCTCCAGCACCATGGCGCGGCCCAGCGTGCGCACCGTGCGGCCAGCGTCATCGAGCAGCACGCCGCTCACGGCGCGGCTGAACGCGTAGCCCGTACCGCTCGGGAGCAGGCGCGCGGTGAGCGTGACCGGTGATGGCCGTGGTGCCCCAATGCCGGTCACCGCATCGTTCATCCACAGCGTATAGCTGGTCTCGATGGGCCCGAGCGGCGAGGTGATCGTGGTGCTCACCACTTCGAGCACCGGCCACGGCTCGCCCGCCACGAACCACTGATAGGAGTCGATGTCCTGCGTGATGGTGGCGAAGAGCGACTCGTCGCTCTGCGCGGCGGTGATGTGGATGCGCAGCGCATCCTCCACGCTGCCCCATGGCATCTGCAAGGTACCGTAGGCATCTGCCTCGCCGTTGTAGGTGCCGGTGCGCGTCACGTCGAAGCCCGCCACGGAATAGGTGCCCGCGTAATCGTCTGTCCACGTATTGGTGTAAGTGAAGGGCCAGGCCAGCGCGCGGCGCGTATCGCTGAGCGCCACCACCGTGCCCTGCTCATCACTTCCGTGCACGTAGAGGCCGGTGGCATCCTGGTCGCTGAAGGAGACCACGTTCCATTCCTCGGCGATGCTGGCCACGGGGAACAGCGCGCCACTGGTGGTGGTGGCCGGATCCACCCACTGGATGAAGGTGCTGCTGTCCACGGCGAGCGCGGAGAAGTCCCAGACCTGATCGGGGCCGGTCAGGCCCGGCAGGGCGTATGGACTGTAATTCAGCGCATAGCTCTGGCCAATGGTGAAGCCGTTGGTGGCCTGCGTGAGCGTGGGCTGTGCCGACGTTGCGGCGGCGAGCGAAATGGCAATGGAGAGCGTAAGGAGGCGCATGCAGGGGATATTTCCGACCAAGGTAGCGGCGTGAACAGATGACGGGGCTGATGCGCATCAGCCATTGCGCATGCAGATCCTTGGCATGGCGAGCGCGGGCCGCATGCCTTTGCACGAGTTCCGATCAGCACCTCATTCCGGAAGGCGGGCGCGGCGGCCGGGCGTATCCGTTCAAGAAGAGATCATCCACGTGTTCGAGGAGATCATCCAAGTAGACGATCGGATCATTCACGTGTTAGAGGAGATCATCCTTACCGGCGATCGGATCATCCGAAGGAAGCCGATATCAACCTTGCGTATGATTGAATCATCATGTTGTGCAGGAACCAGCTGGCAGGGAACGGAGCGTCCAATGGGAAAGAACGGCGCCTTCAATGGTCTATCGGGGTCGTCGTGCCACAGGCTTAGCCTGCGCCTACCGGCCCACTCCACCCTCTCCTACCTTGCCCCCATGCGCCATTCCACTTTCTCCATCGCGCTCCTCGCCAGCGCCGCGCTCCCAGCGCAAGCCCCCATCAACGGACCCATGCTAGGCCATGTGGACATGCTGGCCGCCGCCCTGTGGATGCAATGCCAGGAACCATGCGCCGCGCGCATCGAATACTGGAAGGCGAGCAGTCCGGATAGCGTGATGCGCACGCCCGTGCAGGACAGCGAAGCGGCAAAGGCGCATTGCCTCGATTTCAACCTGGACGGCCTGGTTCCTGGCACCGACTACCGGTACCGGCCTATCGTGAACGGCAAGCCGGCCCTGGCCGAGCCCCTCGCATTCCGCACGCAAGCGCTGTGGAAGCACCGCACCGATCCGCCGGCCTTCAGCATGGCGCTAGGCAGCTGCACCTACATCAACGAGCCCGCCTACGACCGTCCCGGCACGCCCTACGGCGGAGGCTATGGCATCTTCGACGCCATCGCAGCGAAGCAACCGGACCTGATGCTCTGGCTCGGCGATAACATCTACCTGCGCGAGCCCGACTGGGGAAGCCGCAGCGGCTACCTGCACCGCTACACCCACACGCGATCAACGCCGGAGCTGCAGAAGCTCCTGCGAACCGGCACGCACTACGCCATCTGGGACGACCACGACTATGGACCGAACGATGCTGACGGCTCGTGGATCAACGGCGACCTTGCGCAGGAAAGCTTCAACCTCTTCTGGCCGAACCCCAGCTGCGGCGCACCAGGCGTAACGGGCGCGATCACCTCCTTCAGCTATGCCGACGCCGATTTCTTCCTGCTCGACGACCGCACGCACCGCACCCGCGCCGACCTGAAGACTTCGCCGACGGCCCTGCTCGGCGACGTCCAGCTCGATTGGCTCATCCGTGCGCTGAAGTACAGCGACGCCGCATTCAAGGTCGTGGCCGTGGGCAGCCAGGTGCTGAACAGCGCTGCCATCTACGAGACCTACGCCAACTTCCCCGCCGAGCGCGACCGGCTCTTGAAACGCATCGACGACGAGGGCATCCGCGGCGTGGTCTTCCTCACCGGCGACCGGCACTTCACGGAACTGAGCGCCGTGAGGCTCAAGGACGGCCGCACACTCTACGACCTCACCTGCTCACCGCTCACCAGCGGCGTGCACAAGCCTAAAGAGACCAATACCAACCGCATCGACGGCACTTTGGTGGAGCAGCGCAACTTCGCGACGCTCACCTTCGCGGGCAAGCGCAAAGAACGGGTGATGACGATACGCGTGTTCGATGCCAGCGGGCAGCAGCTCTGGGAGCGCGCAATCAATGAGGAGCGGAAGCCGTGAGCAAGGGAAGCTCCGATCAGCAGGCTTTGAAGCTCAGATGATCAAGCTTCAACCGGCGCGGATCAAACTCCAAGCGTCAGGATCTCCAGCGATGGCAGCTTGGCGCATCAAAGGATGGAAGACCTATTCACGGCTGACGGTTTTCGCCGCGCGGATCGTGAGCCACGTCCGGAATATGCCGATGTCGCGTGCTGGTCGCCATTGCGCTGGTCAATTCCTTCGCAGTTGCGGTTCCCTTGCGCTGCATTGCAGAGATTCACAGTCGGCCGAGTCCGAAAAGGGCTTCGTGCATGAATGCAAGATCGTGCTGAAGGAATTCAAGGGACCGCGCGAGCCTGCGCATCCAACGCCTTGCGGACCTGATGCCTGAGCTGGATGCGGATCTCCGATGGCTGGCGCAGGAATGCGCAGAGCACAACCGGATCCTCGCGAAGATCATCGCGAACACCTGCAGCAAAGGTCAATGACCAGCGCCCCCTTCTTTGCCTTTCTTGAGCCTGCATTCGGGAGCTAATGCCTGGAGCCTGACCTCTTGAAGTTTGTGCCTTTTGCAAGCTTGAGGCTTGCATTGAATGCCTGGGCCCTGAGGCTAGCACTCCTCGCGCATCGCCACGGCAAACGCCAAGAGAGCCTTCAGGAAAGCACGCGAAGCCCGGAAGAGCGCACGGCTGCGCAGAGAGAAGGAGAGCGCTCACCCGCGCCACGCATCGAGGATGCGGTTCATCGCCTTGGCATCGGCTTCCTTCAGTCCGCTGAGCAGGGATTCGAATCCGCCCTGGCTCTGCGCATCGACGCGCTTGAGCAAGTCGAGGCCCTTGGGCGTGATGCGCACATAAATGACCCGGCGGTCCTCTTCGCAGCGCTCGCGCATCACCAGTCCTTTCACGATGAGCTTGTCGGTGAGCCGCGTGGCATTGGGCGCGCGGTCGATCATGCGCTCCTTCACGCTCTGCGCCTTCATGCGCCCGCCTTCCGACTCCGAGGCGTGCGCGGGATCAAGGGCGCCGCGCAGGATGCGCAGGATGTTGTACTGCTGCGGGCTGATGCCATAGGGCTTGAGGCGCTGCACCTGGTGCGCGCGCAGCCAATTGGCCGTGAACAGCACGTTGAGCATGGCTTTCTGCTGCTCGCTGGTGAAACGGCTCTTCAGCTCTCGATCGATGCCCGGCATATTATTCGGCTTGCGCCAGCGAATGTAGGCGGGTAAACGACCTCGGGGGTACCATCGCTTGGCGCTGTGGTTCTGCATTGAGCCGTGCTGCTTCGCGCTACCCGCGGTGACTTGCCCACGAAAGCACACGGTGAACGGCGTGATGCTCACGCATCGATGGCAACCCGCTTCCCTCCGACGAACGCCATCCAGGCTCATCCGCGCCCATCCGTGGCTGAACTCCCTTCCCAGCGCATGGCAGACCTCTTCCATTCTCCTCATGTGGCGGAGAAGACGCCATTGCCATCGGGACCGTTCTAATTTGGCGCCCCCAAAGAGAACCGTCATGCGTTTCGCCGCCCTTTGCTCTATCGCCTTGCTCGCCGCATGCAGCGGCAGCACCGACGGTCCCGGGGCCGTTAGCACCGATGCGCAGAACACCGCGCCGGTGCCCAACGCCACCCCGCGCGATGCCTGGCAGAAGCCCGAAGCGGTGATCGGCATGATGGGCAACATCGCGCACCTCACCATCGCCGATCTCTTCGCCGACGATGGCTACTGGACCTTCAAGTTCATCGCCGCCGGCGCGAACGTCATCGCTGTGGTGAACGAAGCGGACAAGGCCGCTGCGCTTGAGGCGAAGAAGAAGGAGATGGGCCTCGGCGACGACCGCCTGCGCATCCGCGCGGTGCCGGTGGGCGATCCCGGCATCACCAACGAAGAGGCGGACATGGCCTTCATCGGTCACCGCTTCGTGGGCATCAAGGACAAGACCGATTTCCTGAAGCGCATGCGCGCCGGCATGAAGTACCCGCGCTACCTGGTGATGGTGGAATGGCAGAACCGCCAGACCGCGATGGGGCCGCCGCTGAGCGAGCGCCTTCCCTCCGACCGCATCATGGACCTGGTGGGCGAGCATAGCGAGTACAGCGATGTGGGCGCGCACTCCGACAAGGTCCCCGATCAGGTGGTCTTCCTCATCAACGACTACATGGACCCCGGCGGTGGCGGACAAGCCATCGATGCGGAGCAGATGACCGGCGAAGGTGCCGAGGGGGAGACCATGGAGGTCATTCAAGAGTAGGCGCGATCACGCCTGCGGCAGCTCACTGGCAGCTTTGGCGCGCTCAGCAGCGTAGCGGCGCTCGGCTTCGGTGATGGCCACGCCCTTGTAACGCATGAAGAGGTTGGCCCACATGGTCTTCGACACCGCGTAGAGCCATGGACCGAGGGCTACAAGGCCGAGAGCCACTGATCCGGCCTTCGCGGCGATCGACGCCGATGGCCAGAGCACAAGGGTGGCCACGAAGATGCTGGTGCCCGTGGCCACGGCGAGCGCATAAGCCACGTACATGCCGCCGTAATAGAAGCCGGGCTCGGGCGTGTACTTGCGCTGGCACACCGGACAAGCATCGAGCACATCGCCCACCTTGGAGAGGTGGTAGGGGTTGCTGTCCACGAAGAACTCGCCTTCGCGGCAATGCGGGCACTTGAACCGGAAGATGCTGTGCGCCACGCTGTGCTTCGCCATGCCGCGAAGATGGGCCTTCGGCACCATGCCGTGCGTGACCGCGCTCACCGAACGGGACAGAACCCTGCGCCTGTAGGCGCAATGAACCGGAACCATTGAAGCACGTCTGAAGCTGGTGACACTGATCTTCGGTATGGCGGACGTCATGGACCAGCTCACTTCGGCTTCTTCAGCTTATCGGCGAAAACCTTGCGGAACTTCTCCAGCTTGGGGCGGATCACCATCTGGCAATAGCCCTGCGAGCCGTTCAGCGCGTAATAATCCTGGTGGTAATTCTCGGCTTCGTAGAAGGTGCTGGCCTTCGTCACCTCGGTCACGATCGGCGCGGGGAAGGCACCGCTGGCATCGAGGCGCTTCTTCAGGTCCTCGGCCGTATCGCGTTGCGCATCGGTATGCCAGAAGATGGCCGAGCGGTACTGCGTGCCCACATCGGCGCCCTGGCGGTTGAGCGTGGTGGGATCGTGCGTCTGCCAGAACACCTCGAGGACCTCTGCCAGCGAGACCTGCGCAGGGTCGAAGACGAGCTGCGCCACTTCAGCATGTCCGGTATTTCCCGTGCAAACCTCCTTGTAGCTGGGGTTCTTCACATGGCCGCCCATGTAGCCGCTGGTCACGGAGAGCACGCCCTTCAGTTCAGTGAACACGGCTTCCACGCACCAGAAGCATCCGGCGCCGAGGGTGATGGTATCGGTGGTGGTGCCGGGAGCGGGTTGCATGTCGGTATGGATGGTGGATTCGGGGTTGGCGGAGCTGCAGGCGGAGAACAGGTGCAGGACGAGCAGCACCGGTGCGATGCGCGAGAGGCGATCGGGGAACGATTTCATGGGTTCAGGAGTTCACGCTTGTAGTCGCTTGGTGTTGCGCTGCCTGACTGGGGGGCCTTACGGCACTGGCCGAAAAGCAAGGCCCCAAATGATTCGGGGCCTTGAGCGGGAAACGGGATTCGAACCCGCGACCCTCAGCTTGGGAAGCTGATGCTCTACCAACTGAGCTACTCCCGCTTGTGGCGGCGAATGTAGCATGGAGCGGAACGGCAAGTTCACCAGCTGTTCGAAGTACAGGAGCACAGTTTGAACCGATGAGTCGAAAACACGCTCGTGCTTCTCAAAGAACCGCGTTTCCACCTTTTTCTTCGCCAAAAGAGTGGAGCCAAAAGGCGACCACGATCCAAGTCCAGGCGGCTCGGCTACCACACAGGCTCTACGCACCCCGGCTCGCGGGCCGGGGCAGGCTCGCACGCCGACCGCATGGCCCGCGCGGATCGTGGACACCCACCGCACTCACTTCCTGATCACGAAGTGCTGAGCCGAACTCTGTGGTGCTTGTTCATTTGCCCTCGAGGCAGGTCACTGGCCGATCAAATGCGGTCAAACCGGCCCTGAGGGCTTAACCTACATTTGATCGCGCCTTAACACGGTTGCCGATATCCCCGGGCACCTTTGCCGCCGAAAGAAAAACCCATGTCCGGAGCGATGAACCCCAAGGTGCTGCTGGTGGATGACGAGCCCGATATCATCGAGCTCCTCAAATACAACCTGGAGCGCGAGGGCTTCACGGTATCGTCAGCGCAGAACGGCCGCGATGCGATCAAGGTGGCCAAGGCCGAGCGCCCCGACCTGATCGTGCTGGATATCATGATGCCCGGCATGGACGGCGTGGAGGTGTGCAACCAGCTGCGGCAGATGCCCGAGTTCAAGCGCACGCTGATCACCTTCCTCACAGCGCGCGGCGAGGACTATACGCAGATCGCAGGCTTCGAGGCCGGCGCGGACGACTTCATCACGAAGCCTGTGCGCCCCAAGGTGTTCGTGAGCAAGGTGAAGGCGCTGCTGAAGCGCTCCGGCGCCGAACGTCCGGATGGACAGTTCCTCGAGACCAATGGCGTGCGGGTGGATCTGGAGAAGGTGCTGGTGAAGGTGGGCGAGCAGGAGATGCACCTCCCGAAGAAGGAATTCGAGCTGCTGGTGCTGCTCATGAGCAAGCCCGGCAAGGTCTTCAAGCGCGAGGATATCTACAATCAGGTATGGGGCAGCGAGCTCTTCGTGGGCGACCGCACCATCGACGTGCACATCCGCAAGCTGCGCGAGAAGATCGGCGACGATCGGATCCGCACCGTGAAAGGTATCGGGTACACCTTCGAGGCCTGAACGCCCCTTCGTCTATATTTGGCGCCCTTCCCGCTTCGGGGTGTAGCGCAGCCCGGTTAGCGCGCGTCGTTCGGGACGACGAGGCCGGAGGTTCGAATCCTCTCACCCCGACCGAAGCAAGCCCTGATGACGAAGTCATCGGGGCTTTTCTTCGAATAGGCGAGCCAAGCGCAGCTTGAGCGAGCATAGCAGAAGAGAAGCCTCGAGAGCGCAGCGAGCTTGGATTGCTCCGCCCCCCCCCTGGAGCAAAGCCCGACCGGAGGGAGGGCGGTCCCGGACCGTGCTTGCCCAGTGAACCTCTCGTGTTCCGCGCCCCCGGCCGAAACCGTGGTGACACATCGAACAGCCATTTGCCGCGTTCATCCTCCTGACCGCCGCCATTCCTCCTCTGATCACCGCCGTTCCTCTAATCCGATCGTTCGCACCCGTTTGAAAGGCATCCCTCGGGGTATTCGCCTCGTCTTCTACCCGGAACCATGTCACGCACCTACAAAATAGCGCTCATCCTCAAGAGCAAGAGCAGCTTGCCGGTGTACAAGGACCTGGCGAAGCTCAGCGACCGCGAACTGGACGAACAGGTGCAGGCGCTCATCAGCCGCATGCGCACCAATGAGAGCCGCGTGATCGCGCGCATGGTGCTGCGCCAGCCCACCTTCAGCCTCAATTGAGGCCACTGACGTTCGCGCTCATCGGCTCATTGGATGAGCACTGCACGAGCTTCCGTGAAGACAGGCCGATCTGGACCGGCATTGATGCGGTGGAAGTCCCCGCTCACGGCCACACCCCTTCTGCCCTCAGCACCTTCTTCGCGATCTCGATCCGGTCCTGGGCGAAGGTGGCGTGCGCGGTGTCGTTGGTGCTGATCCGATTGGCGAAGAAGTACGGCGCGCGTTCGGGGGCCTCTACCCAGCCCACGTACCAGCCGATGCTGCCGGCATCGCCCATGGCCCAGCCGGTCTTGGCGCGCATCACATGGCCCAGCGTGTCCTCGCGGAGCATGATGTCCTTGGTGATGGCAGAGGTGCGCGCGCTGAAGGGCAATTGCCCGTCGTGCAGCTTGCGGAGGAAGTCGATCTGCTGGCGCGGCGTGATGCGCAGCCCTCCCCTCACCCAGCATTGATCGAAGCCGCCGGTGGTGTCGGCGTTACCATAGCTCACGGTATCCAGCCATTGCTTGAATCCGGCAGGCCCGATGCGACGCACGGTCTCGCGGTAGTACCAGAACACGCTGGCGTCGTAGGCCTCGCGCAGTGTGAGGTTGCGGTTGGCGGCAGGGCGTCCGTAGTCGCGGCCATCCCACGCGATCACATGCTCCGCATCGGGAAGCGCGCCGGACTCAAGTCCGATGAGCGTTCCCAGGATCTTGAAGGTGCTCGCGGGCAGTGTGGCCGAGTCGCATAGCGCACTATCGATGAAGAGCCATCGACCGGCATGCGCGTCATAGCCTATGAAGGAGCCGTTGAGCAGCTGATCGCTGAACAGGTGAGCGAGATCGTCGCGCAGTTCGTGGGTCACTGGCGGCGCAGAGGCCGGTGGCTGGCCGGAGCACGCAGTGAGGAGCAGGATGATCGGAATCGGGAGACGCATGGCGCGAAGTTGGGTTCCAAGGGCCATGAGCGCTGCCGGCCATGGCCGAGGCTCCGTTCATGCCGGGGCAATCAAGATCGCTCGTCACTCCTTCACCATCCGGATCACTTCCCTTCTTTCCCTTTGTTCAAGCTCGACTGCGTAGATGCCGCGCTTCAGGCCGACCAGCTCCAAGCGCCTCGTTGCCGACTGCTGAAGCACCACCCTACCAAGCGCATCTCGAATCAGCACATCCACAGGCGCATCGCTTGGAGCATCCACAAGCAAGACATCGCTAACGGGGTTGGGTCGGATGCTGAACGAGGTTCCTGCTTGCTGGGCTGGCACGCTGGTGCTCAGGTCGCAGGCATTATTCAGCGCATCAAAGGCGATCTGCTCCGCCTGCGTGAGCCCTCCGAGCAGCAGGTTCGCTTCTTCCCACGGGTCATTGAGCAGGTCGTAGAAGCGCTGCTGCCCGTTATCGAAGTTGATGAGCTTCCACCGCGCATCGCGGATGGCGCTGCCGCTGCTGCCGGTGATGGACACATCGGTGTAGAGGCAGGACCGCACCGATTGCCCGCTCTGCGTGAGCAGGGGCACGAGGCTCCGGCTCTGCTCGTATGCAGGAAGCGCGACGCCGGTGAGTTCCACGATCGTGGCGAAGAGGTCAACGCTGCTCACCAGCGCATCTTCCCGCTCTCCTGCGCGCGTAACGCCGGGGCCGGCCATCACGAAGGGCACGCGCACGCCGCCTTCGTACAGGGTGCCTTTGGCGTGGTTCTGCAGGTATGGCGCTTGGATCACATCCACCTCAGTGCCGTTATCGCCGATGAAGAGGACCACGGTGTTCGCGAGTTCTGCAGGCGTGAGTGCAGCCAGCAGCCGACCGAGCTCATGGTCCACGCTCTCGAGCATGGCCAGGTAGTAGGGCAGCGGATTGGCGTTGATGCTGGCCTGATCGGCGGGCAAGGCGCCCTGGCTGTGCATGCTGAGCGGCGGCAAGTGATAAGGCGTGTGCGGCGCGTTGTACGCCACCCAGCAGAACCACGGAGCCGTCTGCTGGTTGATCCAATCGATGGCCATGTCCGTGATCTTGGTGGTGATGTACTCGGTGCAGGGCGATGTGCTTCCGTTGATGGTAAGCGGCCAGGTGCTGTAGTTGTTCACCGCGCCGCTGAGCAGGCCCGCATAGTGCGGTACGCCCATCACATTCGGATAAGCAGGATCAGGCGTTGAGCCACCCAAGTGCCACTTGCCGATGATGCACGAGGCGTATCCGCTGCCATTGTCGGTGAGGTAGCGGTGCAGCGTGATCTCGTCCGCTGGCAGCAGTGAGAGCTCGCCTGGATTAAGCACCCCGGTCTGGTAGCCGTAGCGGCCGGTGATGATGGTGCTGCGCGTGGGCGAGCACAGCGGGCTGGCCCAAACATTATCGAAGCTGAGCCCTTGCGCCATCAGCGCGCTGAGGTTGGGCATGGTGGCCTTCAGCGGACCGGGCAGATAGCCGGGCACGGGATCCAGGCCCACGTCGTCGGCGATCACGAGCAGGATATTGGGCTGCTGCGCCGTGGAAACGAGGTGGACGAACATCATAGCGACGAGCCCGAGCTTGATTCTCATGAGCCGAAGATGCATGCCAGGGCGTTTGGTTCAACGACGATGCGGAAGTTGCCAATAACAACCGGCTCCGTGCGCATCGCCGCCTGTGATGCCTGCCAATCAAAGGCCCGCGCACCCGCTTGCACATGGTGCGCATGCACCAGAACGGTGAAGGCCCCGGATCGCTCCGAGGCCTTCAAGGAGAGCGCTTCAAGCTCAGAACGCGTAGCCGATGCAGATACCGCCGCGCATGATCGCGAAGACCTTGTTCTCGAAATCGGCCCAGGCCTTGGTGTCGCTCGACCCGGCCTTTGGGTCCGTGAGGATGTCGCCCAGGATGAAGACCTGGATATCCTCGTCGTCCTGGTACTTCTCGATGTTCTGCTGGATCGTCTGGTAATCCTCCAGCTCCAGGTTCGGATCGTTGGTCTCCAGGTGCGCATTGCCCACGGCCATGCCATAGCCGAGGTTGAGGTCCATGTACACGCGCGGGCCGAGAGGGAACTGCGCGCCCAAGGCCAATCCACCGCCGAAGGCCGTGGCGCTGCCATCAGCGTTGGCGCGGATCTTCCCGCCATTCTTCTCATAATCGTAGGGCAGCAGGAAGTTGTAGTCGAAGTAGCGCAGGAAGGCTTCCACATAGAAGCCTTTGAAGGTCTCCTTCGGGTAGAACCGGAAATAGGGGTTCAGGAAGAGGCCCTTCGGCTCGATGTCACCGGTATAGGTCTGCTTCTCGCCATCGATGGTGCCGATGGCCTCGACCTTGATCACATTCGGCAATTTGTAGCCGGCCAGAAGGCCCACCGAGGTCTTGCCGCCGGTCTTCTGCTCGTAGTTCGCGTTGACCGACAGCAGCGCATAGCCGACGAGGTTGGTCTTCACGATGCGCTTCGGTGCGAAGAGGGTGCTGACCGCATCCTGCGCGTTCAGCGGAGCGCTGCCGAAGAGGAGCGCGGTGGCGATGAGGAACTGCTTCATGGTATTTGCGGTTGGACCTGAACAACTGCGAACAGGCCACCGAAAGTAGGCGGAAGCCTGGCATCGGAGCAAGGGCCTTTGTCTGATGAAGCGATTGGTTGCGCCGGACCGCCCATGCGGTGCAGGCTTGCAGGATCGGAATCTTTCAGCAGCTTTGGGCACCATGCGCATCGGCACCGCCGCACTATTCGCCGTCATGGCCTCCCTGTGCTCTGCCCAGTCCGATGGCCTAACAGCGTGGGCAGTGATCGAAGTCACCCCGGAGGAAGTGCTCGCCATGCTCCGGGGCACGGTCTTCCTCGCCGATGTGAACGAGGATTTCACGTATGCGGATGCGCACCTTCCCGGCGCCAAGCTTCTCGTGTACGATGCCATCAAAGCCGACCAGCTTCCGGCCGACAGGGCGCAGCCCATCGTGTTCTATTGCTGGAGCCCCGAATGCCCGGCTGCGCGCATGGCGGCGGAATCGGCCATTAGCCTAGGGTACACGAAGGTGCATTGCATGCCGGCCGGGATCACCGGCTGGCAGGATGCTGGATTGAGGACCGAACCATGAACCGAAGTCCAGTGCGCACTGGATCAACGTCGGTTTTCAAGCTCGCGTGGCTGGTCCCGCTCACCGTCAGCCTCAACAGTTGCTCATACATCGCATCCTTCTATGTATGCAACGCGTCCGGCGCGGACATCATCGTCTCCTACTCACGTCGCTATGAGCATGGATACAACAGGCTCTTCTCCGACTCCCCCACTTTGCATGCGTTCGACGCGAAGCGCAATTCCATCGGCGACGAAATGCCCATTGGCGCGATAGAGCGGGCCGGATTGACGCGCGTAACGGTGACCATTCCGGCCGGCGCCGCGCTACGCACCGGCAGGGAGGTGAATCCTTGGATGTGCGTTCCCGAATGCTTCGCCGACCTCGACCGGCTGTTGATCATTCTAAGCGGAGATACCACAGTCCTCCCTAGCACAACGCTCCACTCCTTCCTTATCGAGTTGGATGGGCAAGATCGCGGTATCGTGATCCGCTGACAATACGGACGCCGATGGCGATCAACCATCGGCGTCCGAGCAATTGGTTATCGGGATCAATCCACCTGTACGATGCGTCGGCCTTGTTGCTGATAAAGTCCCGGGGCGCGCTCATTGCCCACCGGGCGGCCCATCACATCGTAAAGCGGACCGCGCACGGAAGGAGCACGTTGGTGCACCTCGGCGATGCCGGTCTGAGCGTTCTGCAAGGGACTTGCGGAGAGGATGAGCTCATCAATCGCCCAGCCGCCGCTGCCGCCCTCATAAGGCTGGAATCGGATCTGCAGGGTGCCGAAGGGATTGCCCTCCGGGATCACCACATCGCCGAGGCCGGTCAAGGTCACATCGGTCCATGCGGTGGGCACTTGGGCATCGGCTACCTCTTGCAAGGGCTGGGCAACGTCGCCGGTGTAGAGCACCTTGACGCGCTGCGGCCCGTCCTGATAGATGGCGTGACGGAAACGTATGCTGTCGATGCGCACCGGGGCCGTGGCAATCACGTTGAAGACCACGCTATGGTCGGGTCCGGGCTGCACCGGCCAGCCTGCCGTGAAGATGGCATTATCCGCAACCGTCACCGGCAACGGGCAGGTCTGCACGCCGATCCAAGCCGCATTGGTTCCGATGAGCGCACCGCCCAAGGCATCGGGGATGTTGCATGCGCTGCAGCCGGCGTCGCAGTTCAGGATCTCGCTGCACGGGAAATTCAGCCAGCGGTACTCGATTCGGTACTGCTGCCCGTATGCCTGTGAGGACAACGCGAGAAGGGCAGCAAGGAAGAGTCGGTTCAGAGCCATGATGGAGCGTTTTCGCACACCGGTACCCGGCGGTCGGGGCGCTCCTACGGCATCAATCGGCCGAAGGTTCATGCCCGGCGGGCTTCCGCCCTTACTCGTCGCCGGCCGCGGGGTCGAAGAGGCACTGGTACAGGTGGCGCTCGAGCAGGTGGCCCATGGTGGGCAGGCCCTTGTATGCCGCATCACGGTGGTGCGCGGCCAATTCATCGGCGAGCTGCCGGACATTCTCCTCCGGTGCGATCGCATCCGCCTTCATGGCGGCGATCAAGGCGTTCAACCGGCCTTCTGCCAACCGAGCCCGTTTACGCATGAGCGCGCGTTCCTCATTCCGGTACTGCGCGGCGGTGGCAGCGCCGATGGCTTGCTGCGCGAGCTGCACATAGGGCAGGTTCTCCTTGTAGAACTGGGGCAGGTAGCCGCGCAAGCGGCCGTCGTGGCTCTGCTGGTCGAGGTCGATGGCGCGGAAGCGGTACTGCACCTGGTCCACGTCGTGGATGGCATCCACCACGAAGTTGTAGGCGCGCATATCGCCCAGCAGCCGCACGAAGCAGCGCTCGTTGAACTTCACGAACTCCTTGCACAGGCGCACGCTGTTCAGCTTGCCGCCATAGCGCGCGGGATCGGCGATGAAGGCATCGCCCGGCACGCCGATGATGTGCTCCTCAACCAGTGTGGCCCCCTCCACCAGATAGCTGATGCGATATGGCGAGAGCAGGTGCTCGAGCTCCAGTCCGTACACGCGATTGGCATCGGTGCGCTTCACGTAGAAGTAGTCGTGGTTGTCATTGATCTGGTTGATCACCTTCACCCGGAAGGGCTGCGAATTGCCATACGGGCAGAGGTCCACCCCGCCGATCCGCAAATGCTCGATGCGCCGCCCGTCGGCGACGAGCCGCTGGTAGGTCTCCACCAGGCTCTGATCCAGTTCGTCCCGGTCGGCCGGACGATAGAGCACGGTCTGCCACAAGGTGTCCTCGCCATCGGGACCGCGCCTGGGCAGCACGCCATCATGGCGCATCAGGTCGCCATAGGCGATCGGCAATCCACCCGCCCGTCCACCATGCTCCAAGTAGGCTCGCAATCCAGCGCTGACGGGATAGAGGAGCTTCTTCAGCCCTGCGCCAACGAAAGGCTCCTCAGCGGGCAACATGGAAGCTGCGCGCGCCGAGCACTTCGCCCTCAAGCATGGCCGCCTGCAGCGTATAAGCGCCAGGGGGCAGGGCGCTCGTATCGATCCGCAGCTCTGCCGCTGTTCGGCGCACGGCATGCATCACGAGCTTGCCTTGCGCATCGAGCACCTTCAGCTGCAACGCACCGTGCGCCGGCTCGCTGAGCCGCACCGTGATGGCCTCATCCGCAGGCACCGGGAAGACCGCGAATGCCGGATCGCTCGCGTGCTCTTGCACACCGATGAAACCGCTGGCCTTCGCGAAGGCATACTGGCCCTTGTAAAGCGTGTTCACATCGATCCAGCCGGTGCCGTTGGTGGTGCTGCCTGCTGTGAGCACTTGGTCGGGATGGATCTGCCATGGCACGTCGGCGTTGGGCCGCCACACCATCACCATGCCCGTCTCGTCGCCATTGATCAGCGCTTGATCGAACTGGCCCGGCGTTGATCCCAGGTACATGAAGCGCGCGCGCAGCACTGTTCCTTCGGGCCAAAGGCCATCGACGTTCCAGTAGTGCGTGCCGCTCACTTGGGCGATGCTCCAGCCGAGGTCCTCATCGGCTCCGCTCCAGATGTGATCCACCCGGACGAGCGTCGTGTCGGTGAGCGCGGTGGCGTACAGCCGGAACTCCACCCGCGGCAAGGCGCTGGAGAAAGCCACGCCCGGCACCACGCTGATCTCGTGGTCCATGCGCGCCTGATTCAAGCGCTGGTAGCGGTTGAGCACGGCCATCACCGGCTCGAAGGGGCAGCTGACCGAGACTTCCGTGAGCAGTCCGCTCGCGGTGATGGGCGATTCGTGGGTCTGCCCATCGGCGCCGATCAGGGTGAGGTCGAGCGGGGTCTCGCCATGCAGCCCCGTGGTTCCATAGAGCTTCTGACCGATGCGCAGATCGACCAACCAGTTCATGTCGCCTTCCTGCGCGGTGAACGACCTCACCTCGAAGACCGAATAGCCGGGGCTGAAGACCCAATCGTCGAAGAAGGGATGCAGGTCGCGGCCGGTGATCAGCTCCATGGTATCGCGCCACATCTCGGGCGTGATCACGGTATCGGCCAGGCGCATCTGCGATTCGCGCATGGCCTCGCGGAAGAGCGTGTCACCGAGGTAGCCGCGCAGGTTGTGCATCACTGCAGCGCCCTTGTAGTAGGTATGCGTGCCGTAGATGTGCTCATCGGGCATGGGCGAAAGCGCTTGGAAGCCGTCATCATCGCCGTGCGCAGTGGTGAGGATGTCGAGCAGGTTATCCTTCACCTTGTTCACCATGGCCTCACGTCCGTTGAGCCATTCCTCGAAGAGATGGCCGCTGTACTCAGCCGGACCTTCCTTCAGCCACATATGGTTGTGCACGCGCGGTGTCACCTTATCGCCCCACCAATGGTGTCCCAGCTCATGGGCATAGAGGTCTCGGTTCTGTCCCACGGGCTGCCCCGGCATGAAGTCCGGGTAAGCGATGTTGGTGACGATCTCCAAGGCGCCATCGGTGGTGAGCACATAGCCGATCCGGCCATACGGGTACGGTCCGTACCAATGCTCGAGCGCATCGATGCACCCGCCCAGGTCGCCGAACTTGCCCACCATGGCGCTGAGCTGCGTGGGCTTGGCACGGAGCGACACTGGGATGTCGCCGTACGCGCCGGAGTGCGTGTAGTTGTTCTCGGCGTAATTGGCAACGGCGATGGCGCTCACGTGCGTGGGGATCGCATGCGGCAGTTCGTAGCTGCGGATCACGGTATCGCCGCCGAGCTGCACCTCACCGATGAAATCGCCTTGTCCCAGCAGCCAGCGCCCACCCGCGCTCTTCACATGGAAGGTGTACGCCGCGCGCTCCATGAAGCTGTCGAAGCAGGGGTACCACACCTTGCCGAAGTTGGGCGGCACCGTGGTGAGGCCGATGCCCAGGTTGTAGATGTAGTTGCTGGCGAAGTAGAAGCCGCCCCAGCTAGGGTCGCCGATGGGCTGCCCGTGGTAATGCACGGTGAGCTGCTGCTCCTCGCCCACCGTTGGCTCATCCTCAAGCTGCACATCCAGGAATTGGCCGTCGTGCGTGAAGGCGAGCGGGCCATTGGCGCCGATCACGGAGTCCACCGTGAGCGCCACAAGGTCGAAGCGGATGCCTGTTTGGCCCGGCATGCGCGCGGCATAGGTGACGGTGGTGGAGGCCGTGATCGCCTGCCCGGTGTAATCGGTGACATCGAGGCTGATGTCGTAGTGCAGGATGTCGAAGGTGTCGCTGCGCGCGATCGTCTCATCGATCAGGTCGCGCTCATCGGGCGTGAGCGCCTGCGGACGAGGCGGAGCGGCTCCATCGCGCAGCACCAGGCAGCCGTGGATGCGGGGCTGGGCCAGGGCGGTGGCGCAGGAAAGGAAGAGCGTGGAACAGGCGAGCGTGAGTCTTGCTGTCATGGCACTTGATTCGCGCCCGAATCTACGCCGTACCGGCGGGCGCTCATCCCTGCGGCCGCTTGCGGAGCCAGCGCCGCATGAGGACGAAAGCGATCGCCGCGAGCAGGATCACGCTCCAATTGCCGGCCACCAGCAGGAAGAAGCGCAGCAGCATCCGCCAGCCGTTCGCCACGGCCTTGCCCAGCTTGGTGAGGAAGCCCGGCTCGTACCGTTCCACGCCGTGCTCTTTGGCGAGCAGCTCCTGACGCACGCTCTGCCGTTGGTAGATCTCGAGCGTGATCGTACTGTAGTCGATCCGGTCCTGCAGGCTCATGCTGCTCAGCAGAGCGCGGTCGGCCTGCTCCTGCCGGTTCAGCAGTTGCTCTTCCGTGGCGCTGGTCTCCTTCAGCCGCTTGCCCTGCTCATCGATGGCCTTCTCCACCCTGCCGTTGTAGCGTGCGATGCGGCGCTGCTCCAATAGGTTCGCGAGCATCAGCGGGCGCACATCCTCCGCCTTCACGGTGCGGTGATCCAGGAAATCAACGAAGCGCGCAAGCATCTTCAGGGTGGTGTCGAGGCGTCCCACAGGAACGCGCAGCACCGAGTTGCTCACCACGGTGAAGCGTGTGGTCTCCAACAGGCTGTCCTCGCTAACAGGCATGGTGTAGCGCTGATCGACGCGCGTGGTGAGGTGCGCATGCTCCACATGGCCGCCTTGCGCAGCAATGATGTCCTCGATCGAATACGTGGCCTGCACCACATCCTTCACCCTGAACTTGAGATCGGCGGTGCGGATGAAGCGGCGCGTGGTGTCGCCATTGGTTCGCGCGGCGCTCGACGACATGTAGCGCGGGGTAGAATCCGCGGCAGCGGCAACGGACATGTCCGCAAATCCGTTGCTGACGAAACTGAGGGAACGTGAACTGGCCTCCCCTGCAGCCTTCTCTTCTTCGAGCGCGCTTTCATGCTCCGGTACGCTAGCTGATTCGGAATCCGGGGCGCGCTGGCATGCGGGAAAGAAGACGATCAGCGCGATCAATGCGAGAATGGCGGTGGGAAGCTTCATGGGTCCGGGGTGATTGGTTCGCTAACGCATGGATGCGCCTTGCATTGCTGCGATACACCTTCAACGGTCAATCGTTCGATTCCCGCTTCACCGCTACCATCACTGAGAGCCCATGGTGATCGCTCAATTCCTCAGGCAGCCGTTGGAAGTCCCACGACTCAATGGCCTCATCGTGCAGGATGTGATCGATGCGGAGCTTGGGCAATCTGCCGATGTAGGTGCCGCCCAGGCCGCTGCCGCTCTCCACGAAGGCATCGCGCTTATCACCGCGAAGCAGCTGGTAGGCATAGCTCATGGGCACATCGTTGATGTCGCCGCAGAAGACCACCGGATGCGGGCTGGCGCGCATGGCGCTGTCGATCCGGGCCGCTTCGGATGCGCGCCGAACCAATCCGCTCCGCAGCAGCCCAGCGATGCGTCCGCCGTGCTGCTTCAGGAGCTCCGTGCTCGGATCATGCCCGAGCGAATCGAGGAAATCGTAATCGGCGTCGCCGAAGTGCAAGCTGGCCAGGTGCGCATTGAAGACCCGAATGGTGTCGGTCCCCAGCTTGATGTCGCTCCAGATGCAGATGTTGTTCGTCTTCCGGCCGAAGTGCACGCGGCCTCGCCTCGTGATCGGATGCTTGCTGAAGGTGGCGATGCCGTAGTGCTGGTCGTAACGGGCAGTGTGCGTCCAGGCCATGTGCTCCGAACGGCAGCCGAGTTCATGCATGATCGCATCCCGTGTGCGGAAGTAGCGCTTGTCGGTGCTGTGGAAGAACTCCTGCAGGCAGAGGATGCCGGCGTCCTCACGGGCCAGCGCATCGAAGATGGCATCGCGCGTGCGCTCGTTGTCGTCCCAGTTGTAAAGGTCGAAGAGGCGCACGTTCCAACTGAGCAGCTTCACCGGCTCGCCGAGTTCCTCAGTTGGCGGCGCAGCGCTCCCGGCGAGTTGCATGTGGTCCGCGAGATGCCCGTAGCCGATCAGCAGCGCCAAGCCGGAGAGCAGCATGCGCTTACGGCGGAAGAGCAGCCAGTACACCAGGAAGCCCGCATGCGCCAGGAGCTGGAACGGATAAGCGAAGGCCAGCAAGGCCAAGGGCCAGAACGCATGCGGACTGACATGCGGCGCTAAGTAGGTGAGCAGCAGCAGCCCGACCGCGATGCCGTTCGCCCACCACAAAGGCAGGTGCCAACGCGAGGGGCGCTTGGCAGGCTTCGGTTCGTGCTCGGCGGGTTTCATTTATCGTTGTCGACCCTTCGGATCGACGCGGCACCGGAATCACCTTCAAGAATCAACCTTTCATTCTGAGCGAAGCGAAAGAACAACCTTCAGCCAATTCACTTCCCGGCCTTGAAGAGAACATCCTTCTCCTCCTTGCTCAGGCTGTCGTAGCCGCTGCGGCTGATCTTGTCGAGGATGGCATCGATGCGCGCCTGGTGGTCGCGCTTCGCCGCGTTGAAATCAGCATCGCTACGGCGCTTGCCGGAGAAGGGCTTCTCCACGCGCATGCGCGCGCCGCTCTTCCGCTTGAACCGGCCGAAGAAGCGCTCAAGCCCGTTCACGAAGGCCAATGACCAATCCATCGCACCGCTCCTGCGCTTCAGGGCCATGGATGACGCGTAGCCATAGAGCGCGCCTCCGATGTGCGCGAGGTGGCCGCCGCTGTTGGCGCTCTCCTGCACGCTCACGAGGTCGATGAGGAAGAGCACCAGCGCGATCCACTTCAGCCGGACCGTGCCGAAGAGCAGCAGCCGCACCTCATAGTCGGGCCGGTAAGCCGCGATGCCCACGAGCACCGCCATCACGGACGCCGAGGCGCCGTGGATGCTGCTGCCCGCCACCTGGTCCGCGTACACCGGCAGCACGTTGTAGCCGATCAGGTAGAGCGCCAGGCCGCTGAAGCCGCCGAGCAGGTAATTGCCCAGCACGCGCTTGCTGCCGAGCAGGTCCTCGAAGATCCGCCCCATGAACCAGAGCAGCAGCAGGTTGAAGAAGATGTGCCCGAATCCCCAGTGCGTGAACATGTAGGTGACCATCGTCCACGGGCGGAGCATCAAGGCACTGAGGTCGCTCCTGCTCCAGAGCCAGCCCAGGATATCCGGGCCCGGCTGGCGCATGGCCCAGAACGGCAGGTTGATCAGGTGCAGCGCGACGAAAACGGACGCATTCACCAGCACGAGGCGGATCACCATCCCGCCGCTCCGCCACTGCCGCTTCAATTCCTCGAACATGCCGCAAAGTTGGTGCGCTCAGCTCCATGGGCTCAATCGGCGGCGCCAGAGCAGGGCGAGCACAAGTCCCATCAAGCCGCCGCCGAGGTGCGCGAAATGCGCCACGTTATCGCTGCCGCTGCCCATCAGCCCGGCGAAGCCTGCGTAGGTCTCGTAAGCCGCGTAGAGCAGCACGAACCACTTGGCCTTGATGGGCACCGGGAAGAAGATGATCATCAGCTCCACGTTCGGGTACAGGATGCCGAAGGCCGCCAGGATCCCGAAGATGGCTCCGCTCGCGCCCACCATCGGCGTGAAGAGGATGGCCGCCATCTCGTTCATCGCGGCATCGCCGAAGCCTTCACCGCCGCGCCAGAGATTCACCAGCGCGATGCGGCCCTGCTCGCGCACCTGCTCGATATCGGCAACGCTCATCAGCTCCGCCAGCTGGTTGTACTCCCAGGCCTGCACGCCCATGTTGAGCGCCGCGCCGCCCAGGCCGCAGATGAGGTAGAAGTTGAGGAAGCGCTTCGATCCCCAGTGGTACTCGAGCGGCGAGCCGAGCATGAAGAGGCCGAACATGTTCATGAAGATGTGCCCGATGCCGCCGTGCATGAACATGTGCGAGATCAACTGCCAGGGCTCGAAGGCCGGTCCGCCGATGTAGTGCAGCCCGAGCGTGGTGGTGAGCGGGATGCCGAGGAAGATCCCGCCGCTGATGAACATCAGGCCGAAGACGATGGCGTTGATGATCACCAGGTTCTTCACCACGGTGGGCGTGTGCTGCAAGGGTCCGGTGCGGTACTGCATCAGCGTTCGAAGCGCTCGTTAAGGTCGTCCAAAGTGAAGGTGAAGAGCACGGGCTTTCCGCTCGGGGTGCTCGTGGGCTGCTCGCAGCCGAAGAGCCGGTCGATGAGGCCGTGCATCTCGGCGATGCCCAGCACGCGGCCGTGGCGTATGGCCATGCTGCGCGCCATGCTGCGCGCCAGAGCCGGGTGCCGCTCATTCCGCAGGGCGCTGCCCGCAGAGCGCAGCTGCTCGAGCAATTGCTCGATGAGCCGCGCAGGATCCTCATCGGCGCTCTCGGCGGGCATGCCGTTCACCTGCACGGTGCGGCCGCCGAAGAGCTCCAGGTCGAGGCCCATGCAGCGCAGCTCAGGCAGCACCCCCTCGACCAATGCCAGATCGGTGGCGCTCAGCTCCACATGGCGCGGGAAGAGCTCCGTCTGCGTGATGCCCGCTCCTTGCGCGAGCAGGCGGAGGTTGCGCTCATAGAGGATGCGCTCGTGCGCGCGGTGCTGATCGACCACGAGCACGCCGCTGCGCACCTGCGCCACGATGTAGCGTCCGTGCAGCTGGAACACCGGACGGTCGCCGATCGAATCCTCTTCGCGCGAGGGCAGAACCAAGTCGTCCGGCGCCGGACGTGCCGTCATGGTGGCCACGGTCGCTTCTTCCACCGGCGAGGCCATGCCCATGTCGAACAGCTTCTGCCAGCCTTCGGGACTGGGGCGCGGCGGCGAGGTGAACGCGCCGAGGTCACTGGGCCGCCAGGCGGGCACTGTGGCCGCAGAGGCGGCGATCATGGCGGGCTCCGGCTCGAAATCGAGGCTGGGCGTGATGTTGAAGCGGCCCAATGCGCGGCGCACGGCCGCATGCACGATGGCATACACGGCGCGATCGTCGCGGAACTTGATCTCGGTCTTGGTGGGATGGATGTTGATGTCGATCTGCGCGGGATCGATGTCGATGAAGAGGAACCAGCCCGGATAGCTGTCGGAGGAAACGAGTTCCTCGTATGCGCGGCGCACGGCATGCTCGAGGTAGTTGCTGCGGATGAAGCGGCGGTTCACGAAGAAGAACTGCTCGCCGCGCGTGCGCTTCGCGAATTCGGGCTTGCCCACGAATCCCTGCACATGCACGAAGTCGGTGCCCTCCTCCACCGGCACCAGCCGCTCGTCGTGCTTGCGGCCGAAAAGGCCCGTGATGCGCTGGCGCATGGCCGCGCTCCACGACCCATCAGCAGCGCCGGGCTGCAGGTTGAACTCCTCGCGGTCATTGCTCACCAGCCGGAAGGCCACATCGGGATGCGCGAGGGCGATGCGGAAGAACTCGTCGAGCACATGCTTCTGCTCCACGCTGTCGCTCTTGAGGAACTGCCGGCGCGCAGGCGTGTTGAAGAAGAGGCTGCGCACGCTGATGCTGGTGCCGGCCGGACCGGCGATCGGCTCCTGCGCGCGCACGCGGCTCCCCTCGATGAGCACGCGCGTTCCGAGCTCCTGATCGCGCTCGCGCGTTCGCGATTCAACTTGGGCGATGGCCGCGATGCTGGCCAGTGCCTCGCCCCGGAAGCCCTTGGTGCGTATGGCGCTCAGGTCGTCGGCCTGGCGGATCTTGCTGGTGGCGTGCCGCTCGAAGCAGAGGCGCGCGTCGGTGGGGCTCATGCCCTTCCCGTCGTCGATCACCTGGATCAGGGTGCGGCCCGCATCCTTCACGGCGAGCGTGATGCGCGTGGCGCCGGAATCGAGGCTGTTCTCGAGCAATTCCTTCACCACGCTGGCAGGGCGCTGCACCACTTCGCCCGCGGCGATCTGGTTGGCCACATGGTCGGGCAGCAGCCTTATCAGGTCGGCCATGCGCTGGGATCGAGGAGCCCGAAGCCCTTGATGATGAAGTAGAGGATGATGCAGACCATGCCCATGATCGCCACCAGCCGCATCATGCTGGCGCGATCGCCGCCATCGCGCTGCCAGCTGTGCCGCATGCGCGCGCGGAGGTCATCGCGCCGGAGATTGGCCTCCTCCATCCCTTGCGCGCGCGCCCGCTCGATGCGCTCCTTGCGCTCCTCCTCCACCGGATCATAATAGCGCGGCGCATAGTCGAACCCGCGCAGCTTCCGTTGCCGGAAGATCCCAAAGGCGGCGGGCAGCTTGGGCGCTTGCATGGCGGCGAAGGTAACGGGGCCGCCACGCCTTCCCTTCCGGTGCCGACCTTCGCCGCCATGAGGATCCTGCTGGTCTGCCTCGGCAATATCTGCCGATCGCCCATGGCCGAAGGCGTGCTGCGCCATTTGGCCAAGGAGCGCGGCATCGCCCTCAGCACCGATAGCGCAGGCACGGGCGACTACCACGTGGGCGAGCCGCCCGACCGCCGTGCCCAAGCCGCCATGCGCAAGCAGGGCATGGAGATCAGCGACCTGCGCGCCCGGCAGTTCAAGCAATCCGATTACGACCGCTTCGACCTGCTCCTGGCCATGGACGCCGACAACCTTCGGAACATGCGTAGGCTGGCTCCATCGCCCGAGCACGCGACCAAGGCGATGCTCATCATGGACCATGCCCCGCACCATCCGCTGCGCGAAGTGCCCGACCCCTACTACGGAGGCGACGAGGGCTTCGATGAGGTGTTCCGCATGCTGAAGGAAGCCAGCAACCAACTCCTCGATGGCCTTGAGCAGCGCTGAGCACGGCACGCTTTACTTGATGCCCGTCTGGCTCGGTGACCATGGCGGCACGGAGCAAGTGCCGCCGGAGAACATCGCCGTCGCTTCGCGCATCACGCTCTATTTCTGCGAGCATGAGAGGACCGCGCGGCAGATGCTCCGACGCATGGTGCCGTCAATCGATCTGGCCCGCCTCGAATTGCACCGGCTCGACAAGGACAGCACGGTCCAGGAAGCGGATGCGCTATTGCGTCGATTAAGCGGCGGCAGGGACGCTGCCATCATCAGCGAAGCCGGCATGCCCGGCATCGCCGATCCCGGGGCCTTGCTGGTGCGCGCGGCGCACGCCGCTGGGATCACCGTGGTGCCGATGATCGGCCCTTCCTCCCTCCTGCTCGCGCTCGCGGCATCCGGCCTGAATGGGCAGCACTTCACGTTCCATGGATACCTGCCGGTGAAGCCTGCTGAACGCAAGGCCGCGATCAAGCGATTGGAGCAGGAAGCGCAACGCACCGGTGCCGCGCAGCTCTTCATCGAGACGCCTTACCGCAATGACGCCCTCCTCGCCGACCTGTTGGCCACCTGCGCAACTGGCACGGCGCTGTGCGTCGCCATCGACCTCACGCAGCCCGGAGGCAGCGTGGCAACCCGCACGATCGGATCCTGGCGCAAGAGCATACCCGCGCTCGGTAAGCGGCCCGCGGTATTCCTCATCGGATCGCTGAGATGATCAGCCGTTGGGCTGCGTGCAGGGCAAGGCTTCGCCGCTGCCGGGCGCATGAGGTGCCTTCGCGTTGCGCTTCCCTTTGCAGAAGGGGCTGCGGTTGATGAGCCAGCGCAGGCGGAAGTAGAAATCGGCGGCATGCATGTCGCGCTTGCTCACCAGCGGGCCGATGCGATCAGTGCCCACCACGATCCCGTTGAAGCGCACCATGAGGCCCAGCGCGGGGCGTCGCAGGTCGTACTCCTCGATCACGAGCGGCAAGGCCACTTCCATCTGCCGTGCCTCGTAGCGCGCATTGAAGGCGATGCTGTTCGCTCGGCGCAAGCGAAGGCCATCGCGCGCGCTCAGCTGCTGCACCACCGCCGCGCTCAGGTACGCGCCACCGGCGATGCGCTTGTCGAATTGCACGCTGGCCCCCGTGGGCAGGCCTATCCGCATCCCAGGGCTGCGCGTCCAGCGGGTGGCGCTAGCGATGAGGCTGTCCAGGTCGCCTTCATCATCGATGGGCAGGTCGTTGTAATCAGCGATGTCGAGGCCGCCCGCCTGCAATGCACCTGACTGCGCATCGCGGAAGCTCAATCCGCCGAGATCGATGAGCGAAGCACCGAAGCGGTAGTTGTACCGCAACGGCGTGCAACCGCCGCTGCTGCGATGCGGCATGTAGCCATCGGCCTCGTCGTCCGTGCGCGTGTAGGTGATGCCGAGATCGGCGCCGAAGCCGCCGCCGGCTTTCGCCGCTGGCATCGCGAATCCATAGCTCATGGTGGCGGCATGCACGCTGGCGCGCGCTGTGTCGAGCACCGTGTAGTCGATGCCGGAAAAGGAAAGCGCGCCGCCGGCATGCGCTTGCAAGTAGCGTGCATTGATCCCCGCGCTCAGGACCCCGAAGCCTTCCGCCCTCAGCACCCGGCCCAGGTTCACGCCGAATTCCGTCCACGCCGCTCCGACCACGCGAACGCCTTCATCGGAGAATCGGACCCCATGCTGCGGCTCGAAATTCAACCCATTGAAGATGAAGTTGCCCATCGCAGGCGAGAGCCCCGATGCGCTCACGTGGGCCCGGCTGCGCAACCCGAGTCCGACCGTGGTGCGCCCCAGCGCCAACGAAACACCAGGCCCTGCAACGCCAATGGAGACGGTCGCGCGATGCGCATGGCCCGCGCCTGCCGAGCGCATCACCACCACCCCATCGGACATGCCTTGGCGCAACTCGCCCACGAGCCGTTGGTCGCGACCGCTGTAGGCCACGAGGCTGTTCCACGCGTGCACATCAGCGCCGAGGAAGCGGATATCGAGCCAAGGCCATTGGCCGGCGGAGCGCGCCGGATTGACCCACGCGGCATCGGCGCCGGCGTAATTGCTGTGGAGCAGGCCGTGGCGCTCCTGACCGAACGCACTAACGGTGAATAAGAAGAGGACCGGGAGCGTGGATGTTGCGCGCATGGCGCGCTGATACGCTGATGGCGGGGCGATGTTCTAACCGGGCACCGCTTTGGCCACGCTCACCCCATAGCGCACCGGCATGCCGGGCTCCAGGAGCCCTGGGACCCCGCGATCACCGAAGGCCATGCGCGATGGGAAGATGAACTCGCCGTGCTGCCCTTCGCGGAGCAGGCTCACCGCTACCTCCAGCCCTTGAAGCAACTGATCGGGGGTTCCGTAGTCCCATGCGAAATCACCGCCATTCCTGGCCGTGGCGTCAATGGCTCGCCCATCGGCCAGGCCGAAGCCCTCCCAGCGCACGCGCAGCGGATCGCCGAAGGCCCATCGCGCGGTATCGAGGGGCGCACCGCTGATCCGGTAGTGCAGGTCGCTGGTGCCCCAGCGCGTCCACGCGCCGCTGTCCTGTGCCGCATAGGCCTCGATCAGCATGCGCTCGAAGCCTTCGGGGTCGTTGGCCCTGAATCGCGCCCTTCGCTCATCGCTGGCAGCGGGCGTGAGCAGGTCGAGCAGGAGCAGTTCCATGCGCACGGTGAGCGTATCGTGCGGCGGCGGAATGTCCTTGCGCAGGAGCGCGGGCCATGGCCATTGCGAGGCGGGCGCGATCACGCTCATGCTATCGCCGGCATGCAAGCGGCGCAGCACGGGAAGCAAGGCGCCCTCGCGGATCTCCGCGGCGCTGTACCAGCGCTCGGTGCTCCAGTACGATCCCGGCTCATCGTTCAGTCCGGAGGCACGGAAGCGCAGCAGCAGGCTGTCCCCATCCGCCGGCACGCGCTCGCCCTCACCCAAGGCGATGTACCGCAGATGCACCTGATCGCCCACCGCTTTGTATCCCGCATGCGGTGAGCGGGTGCACGCGGCCATGACAGCCGCAGTGATCAACAAGCCGATGCAGCGCATGCTCACTCGCGGATGCCGGCCAGGCCGATGCGGTACACCACCGTGCTGCGCGGAGGCACGCGGTCCTGGTCGCCGATGAGGCCATGGGCGCGGTAGCTGGGGATGATGATGATCGCGCTGTCGCCGACGGAGAGCTGCTGGATCGCCTCGTGCAGCCCGCTCTCCACATTGTCCTCTTCCACCAGGAACCCCTCCGGGCCTTCGGGGGTTGCTCGTGTAGGCCGTGTCGCCATTGAGCAGCTCCATCCGGTAGCGCACCAGGGCCCATTGGCCGGGCTTCACGGCGGCGCCGGGCGCATCGCGCAGCAATTGGTGCCGCACGCCGGTTCCGCTTCGCTGCGGATCGAGCGCGAATCGATTCACGTAGAGGTCGATGTCACGGTCCTCCAGGCGCATCGCATCACGATTGTCGCGGATGAGCTCTTCCTTGGTCGCGGGCTGCTGCTGCACCGGCGCGGGAGCCGAGCCATTGCAGGCGACCAACAGCAGGATAAAAGCGAGCCTCATGGATGCTGGGCGATGAAATCAGGGAGCAGCGCTCGGAATCGCGCGACGGCCTCGGCGAGGGTCTCCTTGGCCTGTCCGCCAGCGGCATTGCGGTGCCCACCGCCATGGAAGTGCTCGCGCACCAGTCCATCAACGGGCAGCTGCCCCTTGCTGCGCAGGCTCACCTTCACCAGATCAGGTCGCTCGATGAAGAGCGCTGCGAGACGGATGCCGCGCATGGAGAGGCCGTAGTTGACGAAACCTTCGGTATCGCCTTGCTGATGATTGAAGCGCTTCAGGTCTTCGAGGCTTAGGGAGATGATCGCCGTGGCGAGCTCGGGCAGCACCGCCATGCGCTCGCTGAGCGTGAAGCCCAGGAGCCGCAGGCGGTCCGGCCGGTTGTCATCGGCGATGGCCTCATGCACATCGGTGATTCGCACGCCGCGCTCCATCAGGCGCGCAGCCACGCGCATCGTGTGCGGGGTGGTGCTGCCGAAGCGGAAGCTCCCGGAATCGGTGACGATGCCCGTGTACAGGCACGTGGCCGCTTCCCGACCGATGCGCTGGCCCCAGCCCAGCGCCTCCACGATGTCATGCACCATCTGGCTGGTGGCGCATGCACCTGTGTCGCTGAAGGAGATCGCCGCGAAATCCTCAGGCTCCTGATGATGATCGATCAGCACGGTGAACGGTGCTGCACGAAGGGCTTCCTCCAGCGTGCCGACGCGATCGCGGCGGTTGAAGTCGAGGCAGATCACCGCATCGGCTTCGCGGATGGCCGCAAGGCATTGTTCGCGCTGCGCATCGCCCGCCAGGGCTTCCTCATAGCCCGGCATCCAGCGCAGGAAGGGCGGGGCTGAATTCGGCAGCAGCACCTGCGCATGGTGACCTGCCGCACGAAGCACATGCATGAAGCCGATCGCTGAGCCGATCGCATCACCGTCCGGATTGTAATGCGTGACCAAGGCCAACCGCCTCGGCGTGCTCAGCAGGTCGCGCAGGCCTCGAAGAGCATCGACCGGCACGGAGGTATCAGCGGACATGGAGGGCAATATAGCCGCAGGGCAACCGGCAGCCGCTGCCTTCAGAATCCGATGCCCGGCGAGGGCATGTGCTCGATCAGGATGCCCACGCAGCCGATGTCGATGTCCGCCTTCTTGCCCTTGCGCTCCGCCGCACCCGGCGCATTCACCTCAACCGCGATGCGCTTGGTGGCGGTGCAGCTGAACTCGATGCTGGACACCATGTCGTGCTCGGTATTGTCCCACAGCACTTTCTCGGTCTCGATCATATCACCCTTGGCCCCCCCGGGCTTGTTGGTGCGGATCTTCTCCACCAGGCGGATGGCCAGGCCTTCACCCAGGATCTTGTCGTCGTAGCAGACGCTGATGCGGTAATCCTGGCCGCGGTACACGATGATGTTCAGCTCGGTCTCCTCCCCGATCTTCACCATGGCGCTTCGGCTCTGGCCGTTCACCGAGAAGCGGGCATCGCCGGAGCGCTCGCAGTTGAAACGATGATAGGTGGGGCACTCGGAGACCTGCGCAAGAGCGAAGGAGGCGCAGGGAAGCGCGAGGGCAAGGAAGAGGGAACGGGGCATCATGTGATCGCTTACGAGTTGGTGGTGTCGCCTTCGGGCTTGGTCCATTCAGCGCGCAAACGATCGATGGCCTGCGCCAGTTCCTGGTATTTCGCCTGCGTGAGCTCGATGGTGACATCCTCGCCGAGGACCATTCGGCCCGATGGCGATGCGCCTTGATGGGCCGAGCGCTTCACTTCGAGCTGGTCGTAGATGGCGCGCACCGCCGCCAGGTCGGTGTACACGGCGGCCACATCGGGCTGGTCGCGCGTGGCCTCCATCATGCCCAGCAGATGATCGAGCGTGACCTTCTGCTCGGCCACGCGGGCCATCAGGGCCTCGCCGCCCCCGAAGGCCTCGATCTGGCGGACCACCAGATGCATGCTCTCCATCCAGCCGCCGGCCAGCACCAGGTGCAGCACGGGGCCCATATCCTCTTGCTGCATGCGCTCATAGGCCCGCTGGTAAGCCTCGTTGCTGATGATCTCCAAAGAGTCGCCGCGGGCCAGGTTCGACTCCAGCCGCACGAAATCCGCATCGGTGAAGGCGGCATCGAGCCCGAGCGAGCTCGCCAGCTTCTTCGAGGTGAGGTAGTAGCGCGCCACATCCACGTTCAGCTTGAAGCTGCTTGCATAGACCAGGTCGGTGGCGTACACGCCGAAATTGACGGCCCGCGCGCGGAGGCTCACGTAGCGGTCCACGTTCGTGGAAGGGTTCATCAGCCGGCGGTGCCCGTCGCCCGCCATCTGACGCACCAGCCCGAAGAGCTCGTTGGGCGTGGGCATCTGGTACATCGAGGTGACGACCGCCTCCTCGCCGCCGATCACCAGGCCGCCGCTTGTGCCGTCGGCCGGCTTCTCTCCGCCGCCACAGGCAGCGAGCATCAGGAACGGGAGCAGCAGGAAGGGCCGGAGAGTGGGCATGGATCGGGGCTTCAGGACGCGGCAACAGCCGCTATCGGGTGACGCAACGAAGGAAGAAGCCCTTGCACCCGCTGGCGGAGAAGGTGTCCGATTACTTTTGCGCCGCTTTTTCAACAACCCTTGGCCGGCGACCGCCCGGGAGCACGGCCAACTAACCGAGGAGACGATAGCGCATGGCGACGAACAGGACATTCACGATGATCAAGCCCGAGGCGGTGGCCGCCGGCAGCATGGGCAAGATCCTGGACATGATCATGGACAATGGCTTCCGCGTGGTGGCCATGAAGTACACGCGGCTCTCGCGGCAGGAGGCCGGCACCTTCTACGCGGTGCACAAGGAGCGCCCCTTCTACGGCGAGCTGGTGGAGTACATGGCCAGCGGCCCCATCGTTGCGGCGATCCTCGAGGGCGACAACGCCGTGCAGCGCTTCCGCGACCTGATCGGCGCCACCGATCCCACGCAAGCCGCCGAGGGCACCATCCGCAAGCGCTTCGCCGAGAGCAAGGCCAAAAACGCCGTGCATGGCAGCGACAGCGACGAGAACGCCGCCATCGAAGGCGCCTTCTTCTTCAGCGGAAGGGAGCAGTTCTAGAGGAAACGTGCGAACGCGCAAGGGTGCGAGAGCATGGCTCTCGCACCCTTGCACTATTGTCGTGAAGCTCATTCCGGAGCGCAGGGCGCTGGGGAGTGAGGAAACCCAGGGGACTAACCGCTACCTCCCCACCTTCACCGCGCGCTTCACCACCGGCTCGCCATCGAGCAAGAGGGTGATGTAGTACACACCGGGCGCCAGGTTCTCGGTGCTCCACTCGTACTGGAACTCACCGGCCTCGCGCTGGCCCTCGCTCAGCACCAAGAGGCTGCGGCCTTCGGCGCTGTTGGCCAACAACTGCATGCGGCCCGCGCGTTCGAGGGTGCAGAACAATGTGGTGCGGTCCGTGAACGGATTGGGCGCGATACGGAGCAGGCGCTCTTGGGCGGGGGTGAGACCTTCCTCATCCACAGCGGAACCGGAACGCTGTTCTGAACCGTCAGGGTTGCCGCAGCAAATGGCCAGCTGCTCTTGGAGCTGGGCAATCTGTGCCTGCTGTTCTTGAAAGCCCGCGACGAGCAGCGGAATCAACTCGGTTGTGCTAAGCCCGAGGAAATCCATCGCATCGGCAGATACGTTTCCATCAGCATCATACGCAGCGGGTTGATGCACTTCGGTGACGAATTGTGGGAAGACTGCTTGCATTTCCTGAGCAAGGAACCCGAATCGATCCCCATACGGAAGTCCGAGCTGTGGGTGGTCATCAGCAAGGTACTGGTATCGCTTAGGGTTCAGTTGCATGAGCATGCTGGTTGCGCCCGAAAGCACCTCAACACCGGTCTTCAAATTCGAATCCGACGGAGAGTATGTGGTACCGGCGATGTAGCATCGGCCAGGGAAATACCCGGACCAGTCATTCGCCCCTGAACCCGCATTCTCGCCATAAACGCTATACCTGAACCCATTGGTGCCACCACCTGTTGCGCGCCCGTACACACCGTACACAGTCGCGTCCGTGGGACCATTGCCCCACAGGTACGCTCCATATGTATCGGTTGTGCCCTGAACGCCATAACCATACACGCCATAAGTTTTGGTAGCCGTTCCGCCGCCGGCCTCGATCAAGCCGTACAGCCCCTTGGCCTCAGTGGTGGTAGCGCCACTGCCGAGATTGACTTTGCCTTTGTTCCCGTACGCAGAAGTCACCGTACCCGCAGTGGTTAACGCGTTGCCTTCGACACCGCCGACAACGACCGTGGTTGAGGCGTTCGCCTCCGCAGTGCCTCGTAAGCCCCAACCCTCTTGCGTTGCTTTGGATACAGAGCCTTGCACCCCTGCGGCATACTGCATGGAGCCGCCTGATGAAGGCACGAGATCCGACTTCACGCCATAAGTCCAGCCGCTCTGGCCTGTCGTGTACTTCACACGCAAGCCTCCGGATATCGGATCCGTGCTGCCATCGTGATCTATGTCCAGCTTGTAGGCCATTGCTGAAGTACCAATGCCAACAAGCCAATCCTTTTCCGGGCAATCATCGTTCGTACCGATGGGAGCCGTAGCGGTCCAAAGACGGTTGGTCGTTTCATCCAACTCCCAATCGCAATCGTCTCCGGCCGGCGGCGTGGGCAAGGTGGCCCATTTCACCACCCCGCGCTCATCGCCGCTGGCGGCATCGTCAACCACCATCACCTTGTAGGTGCCAGTAGCCTCTCCGCTGGCTTCAGGAAGGTCGCGGATGCGCAGGCGCCCGTTCACCATGTCCAGGCGTTCGGTGGGTTCGGTGATGGTATTGTCCGCCAGGTTGGCCGCATAGAAATCGCCCACCCCGATGTGAGGGTCCTCATACCTATTTGGCCACATGCGCATGAACTCCAGGCCCTCTTCGCTCTCAGCGCCGCTGGCCGCGCTGTTGAAGCCGCTGGTGAAGATGAAGCGCATGCGGTCCTTCAAGGTCTCACCGGGGTTGTCGCTCCAATGGATCACCATATCCGTGTAATCCAGTTCACCAGCCTTCTGCCCCACGTAGCCGTGGTCCGCATTGCCCGTGAAGGTGATACCCGTATTCATCCAAGGCCTGTAGCTGACTTCCTGTGCATTGTCCGTAGCCGCCGCTAGATGCAGCAGAGTAAATGGCCCGCGCGCATACGTTAGGTTGCTGAAGAACACATCCACATCGGGGCTCAGCAGCAGATGGCCGAACTTGTCCTGTCCCGGGAATGAGCCGATCTGATAGCTGAGGTCCTGCTGCAGGTACATTCGCCGGATGGCATTGGTGTACCACTCGATCGGCTGATCTGCGTCATGCCGGATCTGCAGCGGGATGGTGCTGGTGCCATCAGCCCCGAACCACTCGAAGCCGGTGATGTTATTCCCCGCAGTATTCCAATCCAATTGTGCGCTCGCATGGAGCGTTATCGTCAAGGCCGCCAGGCAGCCCAGGAACTTATTCTTCTTCATGGTCTTCGTTGTTGTTGTTCAACTTAGAAGACCGGACCTCTGCTAGCGCATCACTACGAAACGAACGTGCCTCCTTGCTTGGCCTTGCAACCGCACCACATACTCCCCGGGCGCCCACCGCTGTATGCGTAGCACCAGCAACTCAGTTGAACTCACCCCATCGGCCATCAGCCTGCCCGTGGCATCGAACACCTGCCAGCGCGTGCCTGCCTCGGCGCGTACCTGCAACAGCTCCGAAGCCGGATTAGGCCACACGGAGGGGCCTGCAAGGTCTGGCTCTGCGATACCGGTGTTGAACTCACATGGCTGCCCAGTCTTCCTAACACACACGCCATCCACAAAGTAGTAGGCTCCAAGCGAGTTGCCTGGTATGATGTGCAGCGTATCCGTCAGCGCATTGCTGAAGAAGTTGCCGATCACCAGGTACTGATAGGCGCTGTCCGCCACGAAGCTGCCGCTCACCAAGGTCCAGTTGGCTGTATCGCTGATAATGGCCATGCTGTGCAAGTGTGCCTGATTGGGAAGCGGCAAGGCGATGTTGCCTGGGCCGGTCCAGGTGCGCAACTCCATGGTGAAGAGCATGCCCATGTTGCTGCAAGCCCAGGTTGGCGCCCAGTAGTTGCCACCGAATGCCACATTGGTGAAAAAGCTCAGATCGTAGTTCTCCCCCACTTCCAATGGCTCCAATAGCTGGCAACCCACATACTCTCGAACGTTCACACCACCTCCAGATGTACCGAAGGCCGCCATACCCACATACGCGTCACCCTGCAGGGCGTACTGGAATCCCATTCCGTTCAGCGGCACCCGAATTAGTGTATCCACGCCGCCTAGCGATCCGGCACAAGCGTGAAAATACTCAGGTGACTGGTTCCAAGCCTCCCAATGCAGCGGCTTGGAAAACCCCAGGAAACCGGTGGTGATGGGGCAGGCGGTATTCTCTTCAAAGCTCGGGTTGGGCACAAGGTTCTGAGAATTGGCAAGGAAAGGTACAACGGACAATAGGCAGCCCAACAGTGGGCTGGTGCTCCTGCTGGGCCACCTATTGTTCATCGTGTAAGGAAACATCGTTTGTTGTTGTTCGAGATGCACCTGTAGTGCTTCGGTCCGATCTCTTCCGCTCCTTTCAAGACATGTTCCGTCGCGGGTTGCGGTCATGCTCCGAAGGTAAAGACCGCCATCGGTGGGCGTGCGCTGCCTGCTCTACGCAGGCATCTCGTGTCAATACTACCCCAGCCCTTGGCACCGGTGTTCACCGGCGCGATTGGGCCGGGGCCGTCGCAAGCGATGCTTGTGGCGGTGCCCGTACCCATGGGCAACACGGGAGCAATTAACCCGCGAGCACAACATAGCGCTGGCGGTTGAGAACACGCTCGTGCTCCGGCGCAATGGCGCGCCTGAGCAGAATACATTGGCGAGTTGGAGAATCAGTCGGCCAGTCGGCCAGTCGGCCAGTCGGCCAGTCGGCCAGTCGGCCAGTCGGCCAGTCGCGCTGCGAATGCAAGAAGGATATGCTCAGGCCGCGCGTTCATGATGACGAATGTAGTCGGCAAATCCATTGTTGTACTGATTGTCCATAACTCGCAGATTGTTCAATTCGAGCTATGCACACATCATTGCAAGGGTGCGTACTCGTGTCGGCGCCGATTAACCGACCAATCGGCCGACGCAATGCTGTCCGTGGAAGAGGTAGCCGGTGCTCCGCTCTACCGATAACCGGGTCGGGCACCTTGCCAGACCACCCTTCCCCCCTACCTTTCGTCTGCCCAACATATCCCGCCGTCATGAAGCAGACCGTTGTCCTTGCCGTTTCCGGATTGATCGCGATCAGCAGTGCTGCGCAGAACGTGGCCATCAACGCCGATGGCGCCGCGCCCGATGCGAGCGCGATGCTCGATGTGGACGTGACCGCGCTGCCCGCCAACAACAAGCGCGGGCTGCTGGTGCCGCGCGTGGCGCTCACCGCAACCAACGTGGCGGCGCCTGTGGTGGGTCCGGCGACCTCCCTGCTCGTGTACAACACGGCCACCGCCGGCGCGGCGCCGAACAACGTGGTGCCCGGCTATTACTACTGGAACGGCACAGCGTGGGTGCGCTTCGCCATCAGCGGCGATGGATGGCTCACCACGGGCAACTACGGCACCGTTGCCGGGACCAATTGGATCGGCACCAACGACGCGGCCGATTGGGTGATCAAGACCGGCGGCATCGCGGCGGCGAACGAGCGCGCACGTGTGCTCAGCGGCGGCAAGGTGGTGGTGAACAACGTGGGCGTGGGCGGCTTCGCCAACGATGTGTTCAGCGTGTACGCCGATGGAACCACCAACGGCACCACCACGAACACCTCGGTGCTGGGCACGCGGGCGATCAACGGATACACGAGCACCGGCTTCGGCGTAGCAGGCTTCACCTCCGGAACGGGGGGCACCACCTTCGGCGTTTATGGCAGCTCGAACGCGGTTTCCGGCACTGCGAACGGCATCCGCGGCGAGGCAACCTTCCATCAGGCCATCCCCATTGCCGCCATCGGGAACGTAGGCGCCACTGCGGTCACCACGGGAACCACGAGCCGCGCCATCTTCGGGCAGCTCAATGGCACCTTGGCGGGCACGGCCGTCGGCATAGGCGTTCAGGCCGTGATCAATGCTACCATGAACACTGGCGATGCCCGGGGCGTGAACGGAACATCGCCCGCGAATGATGGCATCGGCGTGGCGGGCTTCTCCACCATCGCGGCCGCAGCGCTGAACCCGGTGGGCGTCTATGGGCAAGCCGCGGTGAATACCGGCTTCGGCTTGCAAGGGTGGAATACCAATGCGGGCGGGACGGGCGCAGTCTTCACCGGCAACAACGCCGCCACCACTTACCTCGTGGCCGGCACCGGCACGGCGGCCAATGGCACCATCGTCGGGCACTTCGGCTACGGGCGGAACTTCGCCAACGGCATCGGCGTGGTGGGCGTTGGCAACAACAACGCGGCCATCTTCACACCGGCGCAGGGAGCAGGCGTGGTGGGCACGGGCAACCAGTACGGCGTGGTGGGCTTCGCCACGACAACTGTGAACACCAACCCTTTGAACAACAGCGCCGCCAGCGGCGCTGCGGCTTCCGCAGGCGGGTATTTCGAGGTGCAGAATGCCGGCACCGCGCAGACCTGGAGCTATGTGGCGGTGCGCGACAACCTGGGGATCCTGCGCAAGATCATCGGGCCGGGCACGGTGAACACGATCGTGAAGGACCTCGACGGCAATCAGGTGGCCCTCTCGTGCCCCGAAGCGCCTGAGAACCTCTTCCAGGATTATGGCAGCGGGCAACTGCAGAACGGGCGCGCGCGCATCACGCTCGATCCCATCCTCTCGAAGAACATCGTCGTGGATGCGGCGCATCCCTTGCGCGTATTCGTGCAGCTCGAAGGCGACTGCAATGGAGTCTTCGTGACCAACAAGAGCGGCGCTGGCTTCGACGTGGTGGAACTGATGAACGGCACGAGCAATACGCCCTTCACGTGGACGGTGGCCGCCAATCGCGCGGATGAAGTGCTGCCCGACGGAACGGTCTCGCGGTACTCTGCGGAGCGCTTCGCGCGAGCGCCGGGGCCTGTTGCGAAGGAGCAGCAGGCCACGCGCGATGCGCGGGGTGCGCGCAAGCCAGGCGACATGCCCGAGCTCGACGCTCCTCGTCCTTGATCAACGCAATAGCGTGACGTGCCCGATGAAATCGCGGGCATCGCCGTCGCGCTCCACGATCACCTTCCACACGTACACGTCGATCACCGGCTCTGCGCCATCCTTGCGGCCGTCCCAACCCACGTTCCGGTCCTCGGTGCTCCAGATCGCCAGGCCCCAGCGATCGAAGATGGTGAGCTTGTAGCGCCAGCCTTCATAGCCGGCGATGATCGGCCGGAACACCTCGTTGCGGTCGTCGTTGTTCGGGGTGAAGGTGTTGGGGACGAAGATCATCGGGTCGCTGCCCACGGGCTGGATCTTGCAGATCGTATCCGGGCAGGTGAACTCGTTCACCGCCACGAGGCACACGGTGAAGAGGCCGCCATCGGCCGGGAAAAGGTGCAGCGGGTGCGTCTCATCGCTGCCTTCACCATCGCCGAAATCCCAGGTGTAGAGCACGGCGCCCTGGCTCAGGTTGCTGAACTGGATGGCGTTGCGCACGCTCACCAGGGTATCGCCGGTGAAATCCGCGATCGGCGTCGGGTTCACCGTGATCGCGTTCACGGCGATCAGCGTATCGGTGCATCCGCCGGCGCCCGTGGCGATGAGCGTCACCGTGTACTGCCCCGGCTGGGCATAGCTGTGCAAGGGCGCATCGGCGTTGCTCTGACTGCCATCGCCGAAGCGCCAGCGGAACGAGGAAGCGTTGAGCGATTGATTGACGAACTCGATGGGGCGCCCTTCGCACGCGGGCTGCGGCTGGGCAGTGAAGGCAGCCTCCGGCGTGGGATGCACCGTGAAGTCAACGGCGTGCGTATCCGTGCAACCGTACTGGTTCAGTGCCGTGAGCGTTACGGTATAGGTGCCGGGCGCATCGAAGGTGATGGCCGGCTGGTTCAGCAAGGAGGTCTGGCCATTGCCGAGGTCCCACGAATACCCGATGGCGCCTTGCGATGCATTGATCGACTGGATCGTGACCGGCGATACGCAGCTCTGCGCCTGAGAGAGCGTGAAGAGCGCATCCGGCAGCGGATGGGCCACCACGTTCAGGCTCACCGTATCGGCGCAGCCGTTCACGTTCTCGGCGATCATGGTCACCGTGTAGGTGCCTGCCTGCGTGTAGGTGTGGAAGGGCTCTGCCAGGCCGCTGGTATTGCCATCGCCGAAGCTCCACTGGTAGAAACTGGCGCCGGTGCTCTGGTTCGTGAAGGCCACGTCGAGGTCGATACAGCCGTTGTCGGGCATCGGCGTGAATGCGGCCACCGGGGTGATGCTCACATTCACGAATTGGGCGATGGTGGCGGTGCATCCATTGAGCGCGCTCGTGACGGTGAGCGTGACCGGGAAGACCCCGCTGGTGGCGTAGCTGTGCGTGGGTGAGGTGAGCGTGCTGGTGGTCCCATCACCGAAGTCCCACTGCGAGCCGCTGATGCCGGGCGAGGTGTTCGTGAAGGTGAACTCCCCGCCCACGCAAGTGCCCTGAGGCGCCACGCTGAACGCGGGCGAAGGCGCGGGGAACACCGTCACCTCCTGACTGTAGCTGTCATAGCCGCAGCCGAAGGCCTCAAGCGTGACGGTGTAGGTGCCTGGCAGGTTGTAGGTGTGCGAAAGGTCAGCCGCGATGCTCACGTTGCCATCGCCGAGCGTCCAGTACAGCGCGGTATCGCCAGCGGTGATGTGCGTGAGCTCCACAGTGAGCGGCGCGCAGCCTTGCACGGGATCCAGGTTGAAGAAGGAGGTGACCTGATTGGGCAGCACCGTGATCGTGTACTGCGCGGTGTCGCTTCCGCAGGCATTGCTGGCGATGAGCGTGATCGTGTACGGCGTGTTCACCGTGTCGGCCGCGTAGGCGTGCGTGACGATCGTTGCCGCCGAAGTGCTCGTGGCGCCATCGCCGAAGTCCCATTGGAAGCTGTCGGGCAGGCCGAAGCTCACGTTCGCGAAGGGCACCTGGCTGAAGGCGCAGTGCTCATCCACGTTCGGGCCGAAGACCGCAGTGGGCGAAGGCATCACCGTGACATTGATCGTCTGCGCATCCATTCCGCAGGCATTGCTGGCGGTGAGCGTCACGGGGTAGACGATCGCATCCTGCGGATCCATCGGGAAGGTGAAGGGCGGCGGCCATTGAAGGGCGCTTGTCCCCAGCCCGCCGAAGTCCCACCAATAGCTCAGGCCATCGCCCACCGAATTGTTGTCGAAGTCGATCGTGAGCGGGCCGCAACCGTTATCGGTGGAGAGCACGGGTTCCGCATCGGGCACGTCCCACACCAGCACGGTGCTCATGATCGTGTCGGTGCAATTGGCGCCGGTGCTCACCACGAGCGTCACGTCGTAGGATCCGGTTGCCGTGAACACATGGAAAGGCGAATCAGCGATCGAGCCGCCGCCATCTCCGAAGTCCCACTCCGAGCCGCTGTAGTTCGCGCTGGTGTTGGTGAACTGGAAGGGCACATTGGCGCAGGCCACCGGCGCATTGGTGAAGCCCGCCACGGGGAGCGATTGCACGGTGACCGTGGCACCATCGCTATTGCTGCAGCCCGTGAGCGGATCGGTGTAATCGTAGGTGACCGGATTGCCGCCGGGCAGCGCGAGCGTCGGGTCGAAGTTGCCGGCCGCATCCACGCCTGCCCCGCTCCAGGTGCCTCCGGGCGGATCGGCGGTGAGCAGCTGCACGCCGCCATCGAGGCACACGCTGATGTCGGTGCCCGCATCGACCACCGGCAGCGCATTCACCACCACGTTGATCTGGTCCTGCAGGAGGCACGTGGCCGTTCCGAACGAATAGGTGAGCGTGTACGAGCCCGGCACGTTCGTGCTCAAGGAGCCGCCGGCCGTCACTTGCGGAGAACCGCTCCAGGTGCCGCCGATGGGCGAGCCATTCAACTGCAATGCGCCGCTGTTCACGCAGACGCTGGTGTCGTTCCCCGCAAAGGCCGGGTTGATGATGGGCTGGATATCGACCGTGAGCTGATTGCTGGCCGTGCAGCCGTTGCCATCCGTGAAGCTGTAGGTGAGCACGTCAGTGGCCACGCCGTTGGGGGTGATCTCACCGGTGGGCGTCACCGCGATGGTGCTGCCGCTCCAAGTGCCGCCAGCGGGCGCCCCGCTGAGCTGGTACGGGATGGGTTGATCGCAGAGCACCACATCGGGCCCGGCGTTCACGTTGGGCAAGGGGTTCACCGTGGCGCTCACCGTGGCCGAGGAGACGCAGCCGTTCGCATTGTTGAAGGTGTAGGTGAGCGTGTGCGTTCCCTGTGCCGCTGAACCGGGATCGAATTGCCACGGCGGGCCGCTCACGCCGTTGCCCGTCCAGGCGCCGCCGGCCGGATTGCCCACGAGCGCAGTCGGGGCTTCATCGGCGCATTGCGCGAAGGCGGGCATCACGTTCAGCAAGGTCGCCGGGACCACGCTCACCACCACTTGATCGCTGGTGGCGCAAGTGCCCGTTCCATAGTTGTAGGTGACATTGAAATTGCCCGTGTTGCTGGGCGTGAACCATCCGCCCGCGCCAGCGCCCACCCAAGTGCCGCCCGCAGGGCTCCATCCATTGAGTTGCACCGGCGTGTTGCCCTGGCAGATCGTGGCATCGGGCCCCGCATCGGCGAACACCGGCACGGGCTGCACCGTGATGTCCACGGGATCCGAACTGGTGCAACCGTTGGCGTTGGTGTGCGTGTAGGTCAAGGTGACCGTGCCCAATTGACCGGGCGTGGGCGTGAAGACGCCGCCCGCCGTGACACCCGCACCGCTCCAGGTCCCGGGTGCGGGGTTCCCGACGAGGTTCACGGGGATCGCTTGATCGCAGAAGGTCTGGTCAGCGCCCGCATTCACGAGCGGCAAGGGATATACAGTCACCGTCACCGTAGCGCTTCCGGGACAGCCACCGAGATCGCCGCTCACCGTGTAGATCGTGGTCAACGCCGGAGAGGTGGTGAGCGTGGGCCCCGTGCCGATCTGCAAGGCGCCGATGAACCACTGATAGTTCCCTGCGCCATTGGCCGTGAGCATGGTGCTCTGTCCATTGCAGATCGCAGCGCTCGGCGGGTCCACGGTCACGTTCGGCGCAGCGATGACCTGCACATTCACCGTTGCGGCCGGGCCGGTGCAGCCGTTGCTGATGGCCACCACGGAATACACCCCTGCGTTCGCCGCGCTCACGTTGTTGATCGTCACCGAAGGCGAATTGCTGATCACGGCGCCTTGCGGATTCGTCCACTGGAATGTGGCGCCGGGGATGAGCGCCGCGCTCAATGAAAGCGTTTGCCCTGCGCACACCGGGCTGTTGCTGGCCACCACCGGCAGCGGCGGTGCCGATCCGATGGCGAGGTTCTGGTTCACCGTGGCGTTGCCGCACGCATTGGTCACTGTGAGTGAGATGGTCTGGTTGCCAGCGTTCGCGAAGCACACCTGTCCCGGCGATGCGGTATTCGCATTGGCGGGCGCGCCGCCGGGGAAGGTCCAGGCGTAGGTGCTGATCGCGGCGCCGCATGGCTGCACCACGGCCGATGGATTCACGCATTGACCTGCGCAGATGCCGGAGAGCGCGTTCAGGTTCACCTGCGGTGGCGCGTTCACGGTGATCACTTGCTGCACCGGCGCCACGTTGCACGAATTGATGGCGCGGTACTGCACGGTGTAGGTGCCGGGCTCAGTGAACACGAACTGCGGCTCAAGGCTGGCCGCGTTGCCGCTGGCGAAGCTCCACGCCGGACCTCCGCACGCGCTGGCCACGCCATTCAAGGTCCATTCGTGCGTGAGCAGGCAGTTCTGCCCGAAGGTGCTGGTGTTGTCATTCACCGGCTGGAACGGCGCACAACCCACGGCTGGCACCAAGGTGAACGATGGTACAGGCGGCTCTTCCACGCAAACCGTGCGCTGCAGGGTGTGCGTGCCGCAGCTGTTGCCTGTGCGGTCGGTGATGGTGTAGGTGCCGGCCGCGGTGAACTGCACGCCGATGCTGGTGCTGCCATCGGTCCAGAGACCGGGGTTCGCCGGCTGGCCATTGTCGTTGCCGAGCGTTCCGCTCGCGAGGGTCCAGCCTGCCAATGGCGCGATGCTCCAGATGTTGCGCGGCGGGGTGGCGCAGCCTGGAGCGGTGAGGCCGATGCTCTGGTCGGTGAAGGTGACCGTGGTGTTCACGCAGGCCGTGTCCGTGCTCTGCGTGAACTGCGCTACCGGCGTCTCGCTCACGCGGATGGGACCGATCTGCCCTTGCGTTTGATCGCAGGGGTTCTGCGCGGTGAAGGTGACGTTGAGCTGCCCGCCGGGCAGTCCGCAAGTGCTGGTGAGGTAGGTGTGGTTGACCGACGCTGGCGGAGGGTGGTTCAGCGTGATGCTGTTGCCATCGCCGAAGTTGATGATGTAGGTGGTGCCGGGCGAATTGCCGGCCACGCTGTTGATGTAGAAGGGCAGCGTTGCGCCTGTGCAGATGTTCGTATTGGGATCGGTGCTGATGCCGCCGCCTGGATTCGTTCCGAGGAAGACCTGGTACTGCTGCGTGCGCGTGCAGCCGTTGGCGTAGTTCACCGTGTAGGTCATGGTCCACAGCCCTTGGTTGTAGGTGTGGCTCAGGCTCCAGCCCTGCGCGGGGTTCACCACCGGACTGCCATCGCCCCAATTGATCGCGCGCGAGGTGCCGCCTGCGGTCTGATCGGTGAAGCTGAACGGGAAGCTGCCGCTGGGATCGCAGATGCTGAAGGTGGTGAGTCCATTGAACGTGGTGATCTGCTCGGGGCCCGTGCTCGTGAGCGCGGCAGGCGCTGCAGCGTTCACGTTCACGGTGACCTGGTCGGTGTCCGTGCAGCCATCGTCGTCCGTCACGGTGAGCGTGTACACCGTGTTGGTGGTGGGGCTGGCCACCGGGTTGGCGATGGCGGGATCGCTCAGTCCCGCTATTGGGGTCCAGTTGTAGGTGTACGGTGCATTGCCATTGCTGACATTCGAGTTGAGCTGCACAGATGACCCTTCGCAGATGCTCTGCGGATTGTTCGGCGTGGCATTCACGCTCAGGTTGCACGGTTGCGCCCACACCTCGCTGCAAGCGAAGCCTAGGACCGCGAGGGCCAAGGCTTTGGGAATGAAGCTCATGTACGGGCGCAATTCTGCGGGTGCGAAACTACCGGGGCGCTCAAGGCTAGGTTGGGGTCATTGGCCCGGGTTATCAACCGTGCCGCTGTAGATGGACGAACGCTTAGCGGGGTCCGTTGCCTTTAACTAGATCGACGAAAGCGCCTTCTGTATCGCCGAACCGACCTCGCCGGCGCGGTTGAACACCATGAAGTGCCCTCCGCCCCGGATCACCTCTGCTCCTTTAATGGACCCGAAGGGCATCAGCCGGTCCTGGTCGCCGTGGATATGGGCCAATCCCTTCACCGGTTGAGCGGGCCCCTCCCACCCCATCACTGCGGCGATCTGGATGCGCAGCTGCGCCAATGGCATCGCGGAGGTGAAGGCATCGAAGAGCGCGATGTCCTCCGGCGTCTCCAATCCCATTTGGTAGCGCACCACGGGCATCACGCGTTTCATGAAGGCCGGCGTGAGCAGTTTCTCCGCATGCGTGCCGCGCAGCAAGCGGAGGTGCACGGGCATCTCGTGCGGACCCTTCCAACTGCTGATGATGACGGTTCGCGCCGGCTTGGTGATCATGGCCATCTCCTGTGCCACCATGCCGCCCATGCTCACGCCGATGAGGGCATGCGGCTTCGTGGCGTCCACGCGGCGAGCCAGCACCTCGGCGTAGTCGCGGAGCGTGCTGCCATCGGGCATCTGCGGCCAGTCCAGCGCGTGCTTCTCATGGCCGGGCAACTTCAGCTTGCTGAAGAGGCGGCCATCGGCACCTAGGCCGGGGAGCAGGTAGAGATCCATCGCGCAGCAAAGGTTGGGCGTACCCAACGAAGGCAGCGCTTGGGTCCCGTTGCGCGTCATTGCAGCAGACAGCAACCAGCCCATGAACCGACTCCTGCTCTTTGTTGGCCTGTGCAGCGCGGGCCTCGCCCAAGGTCAACTCATCAATGGCAGCTTCGAGCAGAATGGCGTGCAGAGCTTCATGGGCTGGGAATGGACCTGTGAGCAGCCCATTGCATGGAACGAGGCACCAGCTGGGGCGGGCCAATGGTCCGTCTCCAAAGAGTCCGGGCACGCCAAAGGCTGCTTCCCGAATTATCTGTTCCAGCGGTTGAGCGGCGTACAGGATGGGGACCTGCTCACCATCAGCGGCTGGGTGCGTTGCGATGATGATGTGATCTGCCTGGGCGCCTACTTCGGATTGGGCACCGTGAACAACGGCAACTTCCAGCTGGAGGAGAACGTGGGCACGAACCAATTCCCATGGACTTACCTGAGCATCACCGATACCGTTGAGCTCGCAGCCGGTGACACCTCCATCCTCGTGCTCAATGCCGGCTTCATCGGTGGTCCGATCAATCCGAATCCCGGCCATTTCGATGGCTTCAGCATCATGCCGGCGCTCGGCGTTGCGGATGCGGCGAGAAAAACGGCGCACATCCGACAGGATTCAGGCACACTCTACGTCTCGTGCGGGGAAGAGCGGCTGCTCGCGACGAACGTGATGGACCTGACCGGAAGGAACGTCGGAGCGGATATCGTGCGCACGGGACCGTCCAGCTGCCAGTTCAGCACCAGCCACCTGCCGACCGGGACCTATTTCGTGAGCGTTCGGACACCGACGGGCGAGCGCGCGTCGCGCTTCGTGGTGGAGTGATCACGCCAGCTCGCGCACCATCGCCAGCGCCGCCTCCATCGGGCCGTGCATCACTACATCGTCCTTGATGAAGGGCACGCGCTTGCGCAGTCCGGTCACGAGCGCTTCCACGGGCTTCGCGCTGCGCAAGGGCCTGCGGAACTCCAATGCTTGCGCGGCGGTGAGCAGCTCGATGGCGAGCACGCGCTCCACATCGTGCACCACTTGCCAGGTCTTGATCGCCGCTGCGGCGCCCATGCTCACGTGGTCCTCCTGCCCGTTGCTGCTGTCGATGGTATCGACGCTGTTGGGCATGCACCGCTGCTTGTTGGCGCTCACCAGCGAAGCCGCCGTGTACTGCGGGATCATGAAGCCGCTGTTCAAGCCGCTCTTCGCGACCAGGAAGGGAGGCAATCCGCGCTGACCGCTGATGAGCTTGTAGATGCGCCGCTCGCTGATGCTGCCCAGTTCGGCCATGGCGATGGCGAGGAAGTCGAGCGAGAGCGCCAGCGGCTGTCCGTGGAAATTGCCCGCGCTGATGATCAGGTCGTCATCGTCGAAGACCGTCGGGTTGTCGGTGACGGACTCCAATTCGCGCTGCACCACGGTGGCCACGTGCGCGATGGCATCGCGGCTGGCGCCATGCACCTGCGGGATGCAGCGGAACGAATACGGATCCTGCACGTGGTGCTTCTCGCGCAGGGCGATCGCGCTGCCGGCAAGCAGTTCGCGGATGTGCCCGGCCACTTGCGCCTGACCGGGATGCGGGCGCACGGCATGCACGCTGGGATGGAAGGGCTCCATTCTTCCGTCGAAGGCATCGAGCGAGACCGCGGCGATCATGTCGGCGAGGTGCGCGAGGCGCATGCTCTTCACCGTGAGCAGCGCGGCGTAAGCGTTCATGAATTGCGTGCCGTTGAGCAACGCGAGGCCTTCCTTCGGACCAAGCTCCAGCGGCGACCAGCCGAGCTTCTTCAACGCAGCCGCGCTCGTCATGCGCTTGCCGCCCATCACCACTTCGCCGAGGCCGAGCAGCGGCAGCGCAAGATGCGCGAGCGGCGCGAGATCGCCCGATGCGCCGAGCGAGCCGCGCTCGTGCACCACGGGCAGCACGTCGGCATTGTACATGTCGACCAATCGCTGAACGGTGGTGAGCGCCACCGCGCTATGGCCGAAGGCCATGTTCTGCACCTTCAGCACGAGCATGGCGCGCACGATCTCTGCAGGCACGGGATCGCCGCTGCCGCAGGCGTGGCTCATCACCAGGTTCTTCTGCAACTGCGCGAGGTCGCGCTTCGCGATGCTGCGGTCGTGCAAGGCGCCGAAGCCGGTGTTCACGCCGTAGATCGGCGTGTCGCTGTCCTTCAGTTTCTGCAGCAGCCAGGCATGGCTGCGCTTCACGGCGCTCACGGCATCCTTTGCCAGGGCGATGGGTTTGCGTTCGCGCAGGATGGCGTCGAACTCGGCGAGCGAGAGACCGGTGGTGGTGATGACGTGTGGTTTCGGCATCGGGTATTTCTATCAGGGCTCCTTCAGGAATGCGCCATGCGTTTCAGAATTGCACTTCGTACATGTACAAGTGCCCGCGCTTGGGATCCAGGTAGTACAGCGAGCTCTGCTCGCCTTTCCAGACCTGGAAGTCCTTTCGGGGCGTGAACCAATCCGGTGCCCCAGCAGGGACCTCCATCCACTCCTTGGCCCGCTGCAACTTATTGGCGACGACGAAGTCCTCCGCAGCGTCGAAACGCAGCTCCATGAAGAGGGTATACTCCTTCGTCCAGTGCGCTGAAGCCCAATACTCGCCATTGAGCACCTGCATGCCTTCCTCGGGATCGCCTCCTGCCCAATACCGATACGTCTCCAACGCACCCGTGTGATGCCCATCGTCCTCCTCCTCGACCGCATTGCTGGATGCTGGAACGGTATCCACCTCGACTGGAGCAGGGATCGGTACGTCCTGCTTCTTCACGCCAACGGTCTCCGTGGTCGATGGTGTGCATGCAGAGGCAAGGCACAACGCCAGGCAGGACCCCATGAGCATCCGGAGCGAGCCCCAGCCGGGGTGGGTGATCATGGGTTCGGATGCGGGCATCGCTCGGGATCGATCAGGTATGTCGTCCGCACGGTCACAAGGCAAGGAGATCGATCACCGCTTCGATCCGCATCGCATTGCCCTTCTCATTCGCGCCCATCTTCTTCAAGGTCACCAGGCCAGCGTTCATCTCCGTCTCGCCCACGATGGCCACGTACGGGATGCCCTTCTTCTCGGCGTAGGTGAATTGCTTTGGCAGCTTCACTTGGTCGGGATACAGCTCCGCTGCGATGCCCGCTTCGCGCACTTGACGCAGGAGCTTCAGGCAATGCATCGCTTCCTTCTCGCCGAAGTTGGCGAAGAGCAATTGCGTGCTGCCGCCCAGCTCCGCCGGGAACTTGTTCGTCTCCAGCAGCACATCGTAGATGCGGTCCGCGCCGAAGCTGATGCCCACGCCGCTCATGCCCTTGAGGCCGAAGACACCGGTGAGGTCGTCGTAGCGACCGCCGCCGCAGATGCTGCCGGGCATGTTGCCTTCGGCGGCTTTCACTTCGAAGATCGCACCAGTGTAGTAGTCGAGGCCGCGCGCAAGTGTGGGATCGAATTCGAGCGCAGCACTCTTCAAGGCACCCACCGCATCGAAGGTGAAGGAGAGGTCCTTCAGGCCTTGCTGCGCGATGGTAGATGCGGACAACCACTGCTCCAACGCGGGCCGTTGCTCACTCCACGATCCCTTCAACGCGAAGAGCGGCGCGATGCCTTTGATGGCATCATCGCTCACGCCTTTCGCCCGCATCTCCTCCTCCACCTTCTCGCGGCCGATCTTGTCGAGCTTGTCAATCGCCGTGACGATGTCCACCACCTTCTCCGGCTGGCCGCAGACCTCGGCGATGCCACTGAGCACCTTGCGGTCGTTGATCTTAACCACCACCTTCAATCCGAGCGCGGTGAAGACCTCATCGAAGAGCTGCACCAATTCCACTTCGCTCAACAAGCTCGTGCTCCCGATCACATCCGCATCGCACTGGTAGAACTCGCGGTACCTGCCCTTCTGCGGACGATCGGCGCGCCACACCGGCTGGATCTGGTAGCGCTTGAAGGGGAAGGCGAGCTCGTTCTGGTTCTGCACGACGTAGCGCGCGAAGGGAACGGTGAGGTCGTAGCGGAGCGCTTCTGCCGCGAGACTCTTGCTGCCATCTTGCACCGCGCGCTCCAAGTCGGCGCCGCGCTTCAGGATCTTGAAGATCAAGCGATCACCTTCCTCACCATACTTCCCCGTGAGCGTCTCCAGGTGCTCCATGGCGGGCGTTTCCAGCGGCAGGTAGCCGTACTTCTGGAAGACCTTTTCGATGGCGCCGAAGATGTACTTCCGGCGGAGCATCTCCACAGGACCGAAGTCGCGAGTGCCTTTGGGGATGGAAGGCTTGGTGGCCATGTCAAGATTCAAGTATCAAGCATCAAGACTCAAGCATCAAGGATCAAGCTTCAGATTCCAAGGCGCAGGAGGAGAAGGTTGGCGAAGGATCAGCGGCGAAAGTAGCCGTCGTGCGCGTGGCGGGGGTCGCAGCGCTCCATCGCGTGCGTCAAGGAGCTACCGCCGCCCTGCTCCGAACCCGAATGCCCCTTCGTCTGTTCCCCTTCATCCAACCATGAAAACCTTCGCCATCATCGCGCTTGTCCTCGCGGGGCTCTTCGCGCTCTCTCAACTTTGGGCCTACGGACAGGTGCGCAACATCGAGATGTACCCCTGCGAGGTGGTGAAGGCCTACGCGGACTTCGAGGTGCGCCGCTACCATTCGGCCAACTTCATCTACGTGACCATCGATGCCGACAGCTACCGGGGCGGGAGCAGCCGGGGCTTCCGGACCCTGGCGGGCTACATCTTCGGCGGCAACGAAACCGGTCAGAAGATCGCCATGACCAGCCCGGTGGAGATGGAGATGGACGGCCCGATGACCATGAAATTCATGCTGCCCGCCGAGCACGACCCGAAGGACCTGCCGAAACCGGACAACGCCGAGGTGCAGTTCAAGACCGAGGCCGAGCGCACCATGGCGGCCATCATGTTCGGAGGATTCGCCAACGATGCGCGCATCCTGGAGCACAAGGAGAAGCTCTTCGCCGCGCTGGGGCGCGAAGGAATCACGCATACGGGTCAATGGAGCTTCATGGGTTACGATCCGCCCTACCGCCTGGTGGGCCGTCGCAACGAGGTCGTGGTCGAACTGGTGCCCTGAGGATGCTGCGCTGAAGAGGGCGGAATCACCGGGAACCCAGTGCCCGGGCCGTTCAACGCAAGAGCCGCAGCGTGGCCCCGTCTTCGGTGCGCACGGTGCACAGGCCCGGTGAAAGAGCGGCCAAGTCGATGAGCGATTGGCGAAGCAGCGAGCAGCAGCGCAGGATCAGCTCTCGGTGCGCGGGTGGCCGCTCGGAGTGCACTTCCTGCGCCATGCCAGGAGCAGTGCCAGCTGGACAGCGCGCCTCACCGTGGCGCGCTGAGGCCATCGGAAGATCGCGCTAACATTGCCTGCTCGATCCGCACGCATGAACCGCTCCTTCCTCTTCGCCCTCTGTTGCGGCTTCTCCCTCGCTGCCCGGGCCCAATGCCTCATCGGCAACAGCAACGCCCCGGGCTCCGACCCCACCGATGTGGAGATCGGCCAATCGTTCACGCCCACCTGCGCCGGCCTCGTGGAGTACGTGGAGATCTACTGCCTCGAGGGCGGCACCAACCTCGCCGGCCAGCTGAAGATCTATGCCGGCAGCACCGTCACCAGCACGCCCATCCACACCCAGGCGCAGCCCGCCACAGCGGTAAGCGCCAACTCCTACCTGCGCATCTACCTCACTGAAGAGGTCACGGCCACGGCCTTCAGCCAGCTCACCTTCGAGTTGCCCATGAGCCTGGAGATCCCCTTCTCCGGCGGCAACCCCTACCCTGGCGGCCGCATGTTCTACAACGGCACCAACGCCGCGCTCTACGCCAATAGCGACATCCGCTTCAATGTCTCCATCCTCGCCGACTGCGTGCCCACCAACTCTACCCTCGAGGCCTCGGCCTGCCAGTCCTTCCTCTCGCCCAGCGGACAGCAATGGACCAGCAGCGGGCTCTACACCGATACCATCCCCAACGCGCAGGGCTGCGACTCCATCATCACCATCGACCTGGAGGTGATCGACCTCGACACCACGCTCATCGTGGATGGCCTGCTGCTCACCGCCAATGCCACCGGCGTCCAGTACCAATGGCTCGATTGCGACAACGGCAACCAGCCGATCGCCGGCGCCGACCAGCAGAGCTATCTGGTCACCGCTGCGGGCAGCTACGCCGTGCAGGTGAGCGCGGGCGGCTGCAACGAGCAGAGCGCCTGCGTCTTCGTGGCCAGCACGGGGCTCCCCCCCGCGCGCGCTACCGATGCGTTCACCATCGTGCCGAACCCGGCCAGCGGTCCTTTCCTGATCGAAACGCGCATGCCGGGCACGATCCGCATCCACGATGCGCGCGGCCAACTCGTGCTGGTGCACCAAGCACGCGCAGGCCGTCAGACCATCGATGCCGTCCTGGCGCCGGGCGTCTACCTGGTGCGGCTCGATGGCTTGGCCCGCGCGCAGCGGCTGCTGGTGGAGTGAATGCGCCACGGCAACTTCGGGGGTGCAATGGACGTGCGGCGCGAGCGATGATTGCGCAGCGTGAAACGCGGATGCATCCGTGCACGTCACTCAATCCCGACCTTTGAGGGCATGCGGCTCCTCTACTCCCTCGCACCTCTGCTCCTCTCCGGCATCATCCACGCCCAGACCTGGGAGCTGGTGACGCCCATCAAGACCCGCAGCGACCTGACCGCCGTGCGCATGCACAGCCCCACCGATGCCGTCACTATCGACCGCACCTTGGGCTATGTGCTGCGCACCAACGATGCCGGCGACAGCTGGGCGCGCATGCCCTACAACCTGCTCAACGTGCCGCGCAGCCTGTGGATGTGGGATGACCAGCGCGGCATCATCGGTGCCGAGACCGGCCGCTTCTATCGCACCACCGACAACTGGAGCAGCGCCACCTCCGTGGACCTCTTCGGCTTCGGCCACGCCGCCTGCCTCAGCTTCGTGAACGATACCCTGGGCTGGGCGGCGAGCGAGAGCGGCAAGATCGCCCGCACCACCGACGCCGGCGTCAACTGGACCCTGCAGACGAGCGGCACCACCAACGCCATCGTGGGCCTCTATTTCGTGAACGACACCCTCGGCTTCGCGTCGGCCACCGGCGCCATCCTGCTGCGCACCACCAACGGCGGCGACACCTGGACGCCCGTCACCGCGCCCATCACCTACAACATGCGCGGCTTCCACTTCGCCGATGCGCTGAATGGACTCGCTGTGGGCATCGGGGGCGAGATCATCCGCACAAGCGACGCGGGCCTCACGTGGACGGCGCAGACCAGCCCCACCACCAACAGTTTGCTCAGCCTCTTCGCGCGCGGCAACCTGCTGATCGCCGTGGGCAACGGCGGCGTGGTGATGCGCAGCACCAACGGCGGCGATACGTGGAGCGCCCAGATCCTCGAGACCTTCCAGGACCTCTACCACGCGTACGTGGACCCCAGCGGCTTCGGATTGCTCGGCGGCGAAGCGCGCGTGTACCGCACCACCGACCACGGCGCCACCTGGGCGCCGGTGCAGATCGGCACCTACCACACGAAATTGAGCAAATTGAGCTTCGGCACCGACCAGCTGGGCGCCGCTGCAGGGTGGCAGACCATGGGCGGCTATGAGAACGGCGTGATCCGCACCACCGATGGCGGACGCCACTGGACCAACGCGAGCACCGGCAGCGGCACCTGGGTGGGCATCCACCTGCGTGCCAACGGCATCGGCTGGCTCGGCGGCGGCGTGGGCGCCAACCGGCACACCACCGACTACTTCGCCACCAGCACCAATCACCCCGGCCCTAACGTGGCCATCCGCAGCACCTGGGCCTTCAGCGCCACCACGGCGCTGGCCTGCGGCGGCTACATCAACGGCGGCTGCTACCGCACCACCAACGGCGGCAGCACCTGGCCCCTGGTGCTCGATGGCGGCAACATCTTCGACCTCTGGTTCGTGAACGACAACCTCGGCTTCTGCGGCGGCGATGGCGGCGTGCTGGCCCGCACCACCGATGGCGGCGCCACCTGGGAATGGCTGGACCCGCCCAGCAACGCGGCCATCAACAGCCTCTTCTTCCTCAACGACACGCTCGGCTGGTACGCCGGCAACGGCGGCGCGCGCACCACCGACGGCGGCGACACCTGGACGCCGCTCAACGAGCTGCCGCAGTTCACCATGAGCATCTTCTTCACCGATCCCGACACCGGCTATGCCGTGCAGTACAGCGGCTACGTGCTGCGCAGCACCGACGGCGGCGATACATGGGACAACATCGTGCCCGCCCCCTTAGATGTGGGCTTGAACGACGCCGCGCTGGTGGATGGCGCGCTGTTGGCCGTGGGCGACAACGGCGATGTGTTCCGCGCCGCGCTGCAATGCCCGCCCACGCCGCTCGTGCCCACCGTGTTGCAGAGCGGCTCCACGCTGTGCACCGCCTACCGTCCGCAGATCCAGTGGTACCTCAACGCCGAGCCGCTGCCCGATGGCACCGGGTCCTGCATCATCGCCGATGCGCCCGGCAACTACACCGTGGTGGTGACCGATGCGCTGGGCTGCGTAAGCGCGCCCTCGGTGCCCGTGCCGATCATCAGCACCGCGGTGGACGCGCGCGCGACCGATGCGTTCGCGGTGTTCCCGAATCCCACGGGCGGAGCGGTCACGCTCTCTTTCGCGACCGATGGCGCGCATTCCCTGCTGCTCTGCGATGCGCAAGGGCGCGTGCTGCGGAGCGAACGCATGAATGGAACCCGGGCCACGATCTCGCTGGAGGACCTGCCGCGCGGGCTGTACCTGCTGCGTGAAGCGGGGAGCGAAAACGCCGTGCGCGTGGTGATGGAGTGAACTGAGGTACGGGCGTGCACCCACCCAACGCTGCATGCTTGTCGTGCGTGTATACCACGAGTGCGCGCAAACGTGCACCTTCGTGCCATGCGAAGCACAGCTACCCCCGGCCTTTTGCTCCTCACCGCCGTCATGCTCTGCACCAGCCGGGTGCAGGCCCAGCCCGGCACCCTCGACCTCAGCTTCGGAACGAACGGCGAGGCCCTCTTCGACGCGGGCTCGGGGTACGACTGGATGAACGATCTGGTCATTCAGCCTGATGACAAGATCGTGGTGGTGGGCAGCATCGGCGCCATCGGTGGCGGCGCCTTCCAGGATGCCATCATCGTCCGCTTCAATGCCGACGGCACACCCGACACCGATTTCGGCACCAACGGCCAGGTGACCTGGACCGGCACCGGCGGCAATGACCGCCTTGCGGCCGTGGCCATCGATGCACAGGGTCGCATCGTGGCGGCCGGCGAGACGCAAGTGACCGGGGGCGAGACACAGATGTTCGCGTTGCGCCTGCTGGCCGATGGCAGTTTCGACACCAGCTACTCCGGCGACGGCGTGGCCACACGCGCGGGCAGTTCGTTCAACGACGGCAGCTACGCGCGCGATGTGGTCTGCATGGATGACGGCGGCATCATGGTGCTGGGCTACGAGCATTACACGCTCACACAGCCCAACTACAATGCAGTATCGTTCTGGAAGACCACGGCCTCTGGCGGCATCGACCCCAACGTGGGCGGCGGCAGCTCGGCCACCTTCAGCGACCTCTTCGATGATGACCTCTCCGATGTGGGCAACAGCATGGCTATTCGCGCCGACGGGAAATTCGTGGTGGGCACCGTGAGCGGCAATGCACCCAACCAGCGCATGGGCTACGGCACCTTCGGCGCCAACGGCAGCCATCTGACCGCCGATTTCGAGAACACTTACGACCTCACCACCGGCAATGATGCGGCCAACAGCATCGTGCTGATGCCCGATCAGCGCTGCGTGCTGGCCGGCCCTAGCGGTACCCACGCCGCGCTGGTGGGCATCATGCCCAACGCCAGCGGCGACCTCTCGTTCGGCGATCAGGGCGAGGTGATCGTGCAGGTGGGCAGCTCGTCCACTTCTTTATACCAGGCCATCCGGCAGCCCTGGGACAAGGTGCTCATCACAGGAGGCTTCAACCCCGGCAACGGCATGTACCTGGGCCGGTACAACGCCGACGGCACCCCCGACGTGTCCTTTGGCACCAACGGCTTCGCAACGCACCAGCCCGGAGGCGGCTTCGGCGATGGCCGCGCCATCGGCCTCCAGAGCGATGGCCGCATCATCGTTGGCGGTGTACGCTACCTGAGCGGCAGCAACTACGACCTGTTCCTGGTGCGATTCGACAACGATATCGCCACCGCGCTGCCGACCGAAGAGCCGAGTTCGTTCAGCGCCTCACCGAACCCGACCAACGGACAGATCACGCTGTCCTTCGCGACCAGTGGCGCGCATGCCCTGCTGCTCTGCGATGCGCAAGGGCGCTTGCTGCGGAGCGAGCTTAAGAGCGGCCCATCTGCAATGCTTGACCTGCACGAACTGCCCGCCGGGCTGTACCTGCTGCGGGAAGCGGGCGGCGCCGCGGCTGTAAGAGTGGTGAAGGAGTGAGGTGTTGGACGTGGGTGGCCGAAGACGGCGGACCCATGCGGCGGTGGGTGGTTGGGGTGGCGATTGGGGTGGTCCATGAGATTAGTGGAGGCCCTGTGGAAACTGGGCCCGAACTGCCATTGCGTGCGGTGAAAGCCACCTGTTCGGCGCAGGCGCTGGTTTCACAAGTGCTTCTTCGATTGATGAGCAGGCTCTTCATTCAGTGAGAGAACCCATTAATCTTATAATTCTCTTTCCACCTTTTTGGCGGCAAAAAGGTGGAGCCAAAAAGCCGCCACGGCCAAGTCGCTGCCCAACTCGCACAGGCCCGCAGCACGAGCTCCCCGAGTTGGGCGCGCCCGCGCAGGCCGTGGACAGCCACCGCACGCATCCTGCCGCGAGCAAGCACGCGCGAGCTTGATGACGGTCGCCCGCGCGCGCAGCCTGCCGCGAGCAAGCACTCGCGAGTTGGATGACGGACACCATCGCACGCAGCCTTCCGCGAGCAAGCACGCGCGAGCAAGATGACGGACAGCCGCCGCGCGCAGCCTGCCGCGCGCGTGCCGCGACTTCATCATCCTATGGCATTGCGCGACGCGCGCATTACTTTCGCCCCTGCATCCCGAGCGTCCGCTGCAAGGCGGACCCCCAACCGAGCTTCGACGCCACGGTGGGAGAACGATGCGGACCGGCCCGGTCAAAAAAAGTCGAACCAGGGACCGTTGCGCGTCGTGGACCTCCAAGAGGCGGGCGTTCGGGTGCTTCACCAACACCCAACACCATGAGCGAAGCACAGGAAGTCGTTACCGCCCTCATCGATGGCGAGCAGGTCACCGGCCGCATCACCCTCCGCACGGTGCACCGCATCGAGGTCACCATCACCCACCCCTACCGCTGGCTCTTCGCCATCGCCAATGTGCCCGGGTACGCCGCGAAGGGCGTGGGCTACCTCGGGCCCAACGGGCCCCTGCACGCGCAAGAGCTGCTGGCGATGCTGCTCCGCACGGGCCGCTACCTGGAGCAGGCGCTGCCCACGGTGCTCGAGGCGCTGCGCGCCGATGAGCGGCAGCTCGCGCGCTTCACCCTCCTGCTGCGCGACGCCCTGCGCCACTATGCGCCGCTCGATGAGCGCACCCTGCACGCACAGGCCGAACGACTGGAGCTCAGCACGCAAGGGATCCCCCCTCCGCTGACCTGGCAGGAGCCCTACGTGAATGCCCACGCCGAGCACCAAGCCAACGTGCTGCTGTGGCACGCACTGCAAGGGGAAACGGTGGACGTGCGGGCTCATGGCGTCAACGTCTAGTCACGCGCGCGAAGCCACTGACCAGCGCACTATGCCCCGACAGGGTCTCTCGAAGAGGACCCTGTCGATGTGCGATGCGCGAATCCACTGAGCAGCGCACCACTTCATGCACACCGATCAACCGCACCCATGCAACACCCACCGCTCATCCTCCACATCCCGCACGCTTCCACCGTCATCCCGTTCCGCGATGGCTACCTGCTCGACGACGACAGCCTGCGCGCCGAACAGCTCCTCCTCACCGACTGGCATACGGACGAGCTCTTCGGCAACGCGCAGGACATCGCCGTGGTGGCGCCCTTCTCGCGCATCTTCTGCGACCCGGAGCGCTTCGCCGACGATGCGCAGGAAGTGATGGCACAGGTGGGCATGGGGGTATGCTACACGCACACCGACGATGGCCGCGCCATGCGCCGCGTAGAGCCCGCCCTGCGGGAACGGATCCTGCGCAGCTGCTACGCACCGCACCACCAGCGGCTCTCCGACGCCGTGAACGCCGCCCTGGCGCAGCACGGCCGCGCCACCCTCATCGATTGCCACTCCTACCCCGGCCGCCCGCTGCGCCGCGACTTGGACCAGGACCCCGAGCGCCCGGACTACAACATCGGCACCGATGCCTTCCACACGCCGCCGGAACTGGTGGAGGCCGCGCGCGCCTATTTCGCGCAGCAGGGCCATAGCCTGTGGGTGGACCGTCCCTACCGGGGCGCGCTGGTGCCCTTGGAGCACTACCAGCGCGATGCACGGGTGCGCTCCATCATGCTCGAGGTCAACCGGGACCTCTACCTGCAGCCCGGCAGCGATCGCCCATCGGCAGGCTATGCGCGGGTGAAGGCCGTGGTGCAGGGTTTCCTGGAGGTGATGCGGGCGAGGGCCTAGGTGCAGGTCCTCCAAGGCAGGGAGGTCCACGATGCGCAGTGGGCCAACTTGCTGCTGTGGCATGCGCTGCAGGGCGAGGCGGTCAGCGTGCGCGCGTGACTGAGCGCCACATAAGCACCCAACGCGACCGGCATTTCAGATGTCCATCAACCAGGACCCCGTCAAGAATAGACCACCACCTCGAACTCCGGCTTGAGCTTCCCGAAGCTCTTATCGGCCGTGATCAGCGGTATGCCGAGATGAATGGCCGTCGCTGCAATGATGGCATCGGGGAGCTTCAACTTGTGTCGCAGGCGCAGGTCAACCGCGCAATCCTGCACGGCCCGGTGGATCTCTTCCAACTCGCAGCGCAGCAGGAATGCGTGCACCCGATCCAGGTGGTCCGGGTCCTTACCGTGATACACCATGGCCTCCATGCGCACCATGGCGCTGGCCACCACATCCTTGCCAGCTAGCAGCGACGCCAGAGACTTGTCGCCGCCCAGGATGTAGAGCAGGATGTTGGTATCGATGGCTACGCGCTCATTCCTCATCGCGGAGCGCGCGTTGGAACTTCACTGGGTCCTTGTGCAAGGGCGCCGTGCCCACCAGGTCGCTGAAGTCCGCACCGGGTTTGCGCGCTCGCTTGGCTGCGCGTTTCAGCACCGCACCTGCCCGCCTTTTCGGGGTCCTCTTGGTCACTGTGTACACCATCGCCTGCGTGTTGTCGCTCAAAGATAAGTGGAGGCTTCGCGGCAAGGGATCCTCTGAATCGGCGTTCTGTTCAGAAGACATCCTGGAGCGCGCGGGGATACGAGCGCACTGCTCCCCGTGCAGCCGAACGTCGGCGTCCTCCTCACATCACACCCAAGCTACCACGCGCTCCAACACGCCGAGCACCTTCACCATCGCCAGCGTATCCATCCCGCAATAGGCCAGCAGGTCAGCGCGCAGCTGCGCGGGGTCACCTGCATAGTGGCCGTTGAGCTGTTGCAGGAAGAGGCGGCTGGCGGTGTCGCCCTCCTGCACGGCGAGGTCCTGGTAGCTCAAGTCCGGTACCAGCGCGGGCAGCACCACCTTGATGCTCGTGCGGCCATTCATGCCCGGCACCGCGTACCAGCCCGCCTTGAAGGGCGTGTGCAAGTCTCTTACGCGCGTAAGCAATGCAAGCAAGGAATCAGCATGCTGCGGAAGATCGCGCGCCAATTCCTTGATGCGCGAGACCTCGAAGGGCGCATTGTACGCGAGGATGTCGCCCTCCGGACCGATGTCCGCGAGCAGGCGTTGCACGAAGGCCTCGCGCGGATCGCCCGTGCCATCGGCGAGGAAGGCGCTGTGCAGCGGTTCCGCACCTGATGCGTGCTGCACGTGCAGGCTGTACTGGAAGGGCAGTTGCTGGAAGGGCCGCGTGCCGTCGAAGAGCGGCACGGCCGGCATGATCGTCTCGAAGTCGAGGTGATGCAGCGGGTAGCGCAGCTCGCCAAGCCAGCGGCGCAAGGCGTGACGGTCGATCGTGGCGGTGCCGTGCTTCGCGCCGTCCACCTGCCGCTGTTGCGCTGCGGTGAGCGGCTCGCCATCGGGGATATTCTTCAGCAGCAGGATGCCGCGCTGGTAAAGGACCCAATCCCTGCCCATGGCGCGCGTGAGCTCGAACACGCTCCCCTCCTTCGGCACATGCGCCCAGCAATGGTGCATGAAGTCGCATTCGAACGGTGAGGAGCAGTGCGGGCCGATGTCCACCTCCGGGGCTTCGGGCTGTTGGAGCGCGGCCTTGAGCGCGGCGATGCGCGCGGGCACGTCCTTGCGCTCCGCATCCACGAGGTGCTTCACGGTGGTGATGCCGAAGAGCTGACGCACGTCGATGGCGCCCTGCCGCACGTACTGGTTGTTGAGGTGCACGATGCTCACGTCCGCCAATGCGATCCCGCAGCCCTCGATCACATGCGCCTGCAGCGCCGCATCGTGCCATTGGTATTCCTTGGCGCTGGTGCTGCTCTTCACCTCGTAGGCCTTCCAGCCATCGGTGTCCTTCACCAGGATGTCCAGCGCGGCCAGCACGCCCTCGTGCAGGAAGGCGGCCTCGTAGATCACCGGCGCGCCGTCCGCGATGGCGCGCTGCGTGGCGGCAATGGCCGGCGCGAAATCGGTGGGCGACTCCGGCGTGCAGTCCACCCCGCCGGGGAAGAGCTGCTGGGCCAGGAGCCCCACCTCCGTGCCGGTGTCGTAGATGGCCTGGCGCGCCGCATCAACCGGCGGCAGCAGCTCGCGCCGGTGCTTGTACAGCCACAAGGCCTTGGGGCATTGGCGGCCCCGCATGTAGGTGGATTTGGAGAGGAGGTGCATGGGGAATGATCTGCCGGCTCTAATCGTGGGTTCGTCTGCTAAGTTCGCTCCTGACCGGTTGCACCCGTGAACCCAATAGCATGACCATTGAGCAGCGCATTGAACAACTCTTCTCACTCCTCACAGAATGGAGGACATTCCCCAATTATCAGCTCGAACGACGTGTGGACATCTTCTTCGCGCTCTACTTGAAGGACATCCTACGGCACTGCTATTCGGGCCACGAATTCGATTTGATTGTTCCGGAATTCCCGCTCCGGGTCGGCACCATGTATCCCGACGCGCCGAAGCGACAACGAAATCTTTCCGTCAAGGTCGACTATGCGTGCTTCGACAGCAAGCGGAAGGTGTGTGTACTCCTTGAGTTGAAGACTGACCATTCCTCCGTGCGTGCTGATCAACTCGAGAACATGAGGGTGGCAAAGCGGAAGGGGCTTGATGCATTGCTGAAAGGCGCATTGGATTTGAGGAGTGCTTCACGAAGCAAGAGGAAGTACGACGCTTTGATCCAGCAATTCATTGATGCAGGACTGATGGATAAGCGCCTAGAGCTGAACGAAGCTGAGGGTCCACCGTCTAAGGATCGCGCCAACCACAGTATCGAATTGGCGATCATTCAGCCCAGACCAGTCCCAGTTGATTCCTTCCGAAGCATTGATTTCGATGCAGTACGCGATTGCATTCGACTGATGACCGGTGAGGATACGGTGGCGGGGCACCTCTATAAGGCACTTGGAACTTGGCGAACGGCGCCATGAATGCTCGGCCTATACCCCTTGTTTCACGCGAATTGACCAATGTGACCATGAGCGCCATAGGGACCAAATAACATTGACCTTGAATTTGGCAGTACCACCAGAATCCTATCTTGCTCTCACATTCCTGCCATGAAACCCACCCTGACCTATTTGACTTTCTTCCTAACAGCATTTGCCTTCGTGGCTTGCACGGGAAGCGTACCATCAAAAGCCCCCTCTGAACTGATCCTCGGCAAATGGAGGTTCGAGAAGATGAGATTGCCGGAGGCAGCCAAGATTCAAATGAATGAGAGTGATCAAGCTCAATTCGCAATGATGCAGAACCAATTCCAGAGCTTGCGCTACAGTTTCTTCAAGGATGGCACCTATTCAATGGATATGGAGCTCACCGATGAGTTCGGGAGGAACTTGGAGCGCGGATCCTATCAACTCGCGAATGATGGCGCGATCCTCAACACTTCGCCCGATGCGAGTTCCTCAAAGGACAGCAAGAGCAGCAGCTTGCGCATCGTGCTCATCACCGCCGACAGCCTCATACTGGGTGAGGATGATCGCAGCAAGGCCGATCTCATCTTCCTGCGCGAGAAGGAATCCTAGCTCGCACTGCTGCCGATGCGGAGCGGAAGACTCGATGGAGGCGGAGTAGATCGGAGCCCATCCTGCACGCAATAGTCGAACAGCTGGAGCTCAGCATGCGCGCGTGAACGAGCGCAACACGCCCGGCCATTGAACGAACGCCCCGTTGCCGGGTCGCTCGTTCCATACGAGAAGAAGGAAGAAGCAGCGGACGCGCGCTGCTGCTCCACGTACCAAGGGATGCTGCAGCCGGTGCTGCCAACGCGAAGGAGCCGTGCAAGCGCGGCAGGCGGGTGGCGCGGCGCAGCAACCAGCGCACGCTCGCCTCCCCTGTTCAAAACTCGCCGCTGCGCCACCGCTCGCCCGTTGTTCTTTCTGGGCCCCGACTTTGACGCGAATGCCGTCGCTGCCCAGCACCCCCTGCCCGGTGCATGGCCTGGTGCCCTGGGCCCAGGGCGTGTGGCCCATCGTGTGGCGCGGGCCGCACCCCGTGCTGCATTGGGTGTACACCATCCACGTCAAGCCGCCCAACGAGCCGCTGCACATCCACTGGAATGTGAGCCAGGCCGATATCGTGCGCGCCATGCTGGCCCACGCCGCCTTCAGCACCGGCGCCTACGTGCAGCTCGGCCCCATGGTGCGCCGCCGCATCGTGCAGCGCAAGTGGAGCTTCGAGCGCGGCTGCTTCTTCTACCGCATCGAGGGCAGCAGGCCCGGCCGCGAATGGAGCCTGAGCGAAGAGGAACTGAAGGAGCGGGTGAAGGGGTGAGAGGCACGTTCATCCTCGAGGAAAGGGAACTCCATGGTGTGCCATGCTCGAAGCCGCAGGGACGCCGAAGACGGCAGACCCATGCGGAGGAGCTTGGCCGGGACGGCCATTGCGGTGCGCTAGCATGTCGGCGGAGACCTGCAGAGAAGAAATTCCAATCACTTCGCTGCACGCCAAAGAACCAAGTCGAGGTTGATGCGCGCGGTGCCCAGCCGTTTGGCGTATGCCAAGGCGGCTTGCTGGTAAGCGACGCTCTCACTCGGCTTCACGTGCCGGATTCCGGGCCACCTCGGGAGTGACGGGTCCTGCTCGCGGATGCCGAGCGCGACATCCTTGTCCAACGGCACCTCCAGCCATCGAACGGATTGATTGAACGCCTTCGGTGATGATGGGAGCCCGACCTCCCCGGCCAACAAGGTGTTGCAGCACACATCCCGGCAGAAGAGATTCAATGCCTTACGGGCTGCGCCCCAATGCCGCGCTCCGCGTGGAAAGGCCTGCATCAACGCGGCCGTATGCTTGTTCAACCAGCTTTGGTACGCTATGTCTGTAGCTAGTGCACGCCTGAAGGACCGCAGTTCGACCTGCTCTTCGAAGTAACGCCGAGCCGCCTCCACGACCCCGGGCGCGCCCTGATTGCGCAATGCCGAGGGGCCTATGGCGACCTGTGCCACGCGGCGGTGAACGGCCGCTATCAGATCCTCAGTACTGCGCATGGCCTATCAGACTTCCTTGAAGAACATTGCGGCGAACTTGCAGAAGTCCACAATTACGTCCTTGTCCAACTCGAACTCCTTGCGGCTGCCCAAGCAATACTTGAATGTGGGTGCGATCTCCTTGCCTCCAGCCTCGCAAGGTCTTCAGCGAAGGTAGCCATGGCTCCGCATGGGTCTCGCCGCTCATGGGCTTGTGCGTGGTGAGTGGACCCTGAGGCGCCTTCATCCTCGAGGAAAGGGAACTCCAAGGAGTGCCATCCGCGAGACCGCAGGGATGCCGAAGACGGCAGACCCATGCGGAGGGGTTGGTTGAGACGGTGGACTCGGTGCGCTATGGTACTGGTGGAGACCCTGCGGAGACTAAAATCCTCTAAAACCACGGGCAGCCTTTGTCGCGAACATCGGCTGCGGACAACCCCTACATCCAAATCTTCACCTACCCCCCCTTGTTCTCCGCCGCCATCTTCATCAGCTTCAACAGCACCGCCTCGTGCTTCTTGATGTCGCCTTTGATTAGTCGGATTCGGTACTTGGACCAGCGGGTGTCGTAGCCCATATCGTCCAGGTCGGCCTGCTCAATGATCTCATCGGTTGTGGCGGTGCGGGGCAGCGCCAACTCGATGCGCAAGTAGTTCTTCTTGGGTCGGAAGATCACGAAGTTGTGGGGCTGCCCATCCTTCGCGAGGCCGATGTAGAACTTGTTGTACTTCAGGGTGTGACCTGGAGCGAACGTGGAGATCATCTCCAATACCTCATCCGCCATTTTCACGGTGGCCTGAGTGCCCCGCTTGATCCAGTAATCCCGGTCGGTCACTTCGGCTACTTCTTCATCCTCGTCCAGCAGGCCCAGCGGCATCTCGTCCAACACCTTGGTGAAGACCAGGCCGATCTCGTCGCCCACTTTCACGGCGTTCATCTGGATAGCGATGATGGGGATGTGGCCGTTGAAGAGGCCGATCACGTTGAGGAAACGGCTGGTGATGTCCTCGGCGATGAGCACCGCGCAGTGGTCGTATTGGGGATAGCGCCTCCGCTCGATGTCCCAGTACTCGATGGTGCGGATGATGTGCGCCTCGTCCGTTCGCCCCAATTGTAGCTCGATCTCGTAGCGCCGGTTTGTCTCGGAGTCCTGCATCAACAGGTCCAGCCGACCGGCACGGGGTTGGATGCGCTCCTTGTCCTTGATTACCAGATCGCCCAGCCCGATGATCGTGGGGTCCACTGCGATCATCTCCTGCACGATCTTCTCTGTGTAGTGCGGGTGGTTCTTCAGATCGATCTTCTCGGTGCGCTTCAGTGCTTTCATGGTTCCAAGGCATTCATGAACATCTGCTCTTCTAATTGCCTGATCAACTGATCGCTCACACGATTATCTATTGCAATAACCCCTTCTTCCACTTCTGCGCCACCTCCCCCGGCCTCAAACTCAACGAACATCCCTCCATCCTCGCAAGGTCTACGGCGAAGGTAGCCGCCGCCTTGCATCCGCATGGGCCTCGCTGCTCAGGAGCCTGTGCGTGGTGAGCGGACCCTAGGCACTAACATACTCGAGTTGAAGGGACGCCATGGAATGTCATCATCGAGGCCGCAAGGACGCCGAAGACGGCAGACCCAAGCGAAGGTGGGTGGTTGGGCCAGCGATTACGGTGAACAATCATGGTGGAGGAGGCCCAGCTGAGAAAACCAGCGGTTCCAAACGATTCGCGGTAGGAATCACCCAACCTTGATGTTGTACTTCAGCAACTTCCGTGCAAGCACATCATCCAAGTTGGCGAGGTCTTCATTGTTCAGCTCGATCAGCGGGATCTCATGCCTCTGGTAAAGCTCCCGCTTGCGCTTCTTCCTGTCCGCGTAGCCAGGATCATCCTCCAAGCCCCAGAACTCGATGTACACGGCTTGTGGACTGCGAGGACCATGAGGGATGTAGAAATCGCAGTAGCAATCCTCCTCAATGGGGAGCTTACGCTCATAGGCATGCACGATGCCGCATTGGTAGAGGTAGTTGTCGATGAGCATTTCGGCGCGGCTGCGGACCAAATGACCGTCGAGTGTCCGGAGGGTCGCTGGGAATCGCTCACGAAACCCTGGGCCGGCCAAGGAATACCCGCCGGGTTCGTTCTTCACGGGTTCCGTGGAAGGTTGGACAGCATCCAGCAGACGCTTATCCTCCAAAATGCCTCCCGGCCATACGACATAAGTCGCGCCGGTCTCATACTCCATCTCCCGCCCACCGATCGCCTGGCCAAGCTTCGTTACGGACCAACCGGCGGTGTGCTTTTCCTGCCAGCCGAGCTCGGAGAAAATCAGGTTCATCCGTTGGGCTGAGATATTGAAGTGCTTGCCAACGGATGTTGCGTTCAGCCGCTTGCCTTTCCCGTTCGACCGGTCGAAGTTGATGTCCTCAGGCCAGACAATGAACTCACCATACTTCGGGTTGGTGCGGGTTTGTCCGCCTTTGCTGCGGCCCGCATCCGTCAAGACCCATTTGTCGCCGTGGCGGTCGATGAGCCCTAGGCCTTTAAGCTTCGCGAAGAGTTCGCTGGCAGGGATATCCTGTTCCTTGGCGAGGCTGGTGGTGGAGAGGTATTCCATGTGGTGTAGTGTTCAGGCGTTGTGCTCAACGACCGACCTTCTGCTTGTTCAGTACCGCGTTCGATTTCATGAACTTGATGAGCACTTCCTCCAACCGGTTCCGGAGCTCCTTGTCATCAACCCGTATGTAGGCGGCAGATTCCACGATAGGCTCCTTGAACCAGAACTTGTCCTTGTGATCGCGGATGCGCGATCGTATTTCTTGGGCTTGGCCCACATAGATCGGACGCTCACTGATATCGTAAAGGACATAGATCCCGGGTTCACGTGGCCGCTCTTCATCAACATGCGGGTTGAATTCAGTGAAGAAGCCGATGCCCCTGAAAACCTGTTCTCCGCTGGGTGTGATGTCCTGCTTCGTGGTTGTGCTCTCTTCCTTGCGGGGCCGTCCGGGCTTCCTAGCTAGCTTCACTTCTTCCGGCTGAGACTGACGGTACCGCTTCTCCAAAGCGATCTCAAGCCGGTTCATCGTGTCTTGTTGCGGCCGGCTGATCTTGCCCAGTTCGATCATTGAGATGGTCACGGCATTCACTCCTGCGGCATCAGCGACTTGCTGTTGGGTCAATTTCTTATTGGTCCGTTCGGTACGGAGCCAGTTGCCAAAATCCATCTCCTCGGGTGCGGCTTCTTCAAGCTTGAAAGGCCCCAAGACCTTCTCCAGCTTCTGCACCGAAGCAGGGTCGGGCTTGGTCTTGCCGTTCTCCCAATTACCAATGGTCATGCCCGAACATCCCACATGCTTTGCCAAGGCGTCCTGGCTCAGGCCACTCTCTTGCCGCTTATTGCGGATCCAAACCGCAATGCTCTTTGGACGTGCCATGCGTATTACTGATGGATGATGAAGATAGGTGTCAACCCCAGACCCGTACCACGTTCTTGGTAATGAAGAAATACGGATCAATCGGGTGCATTGGCTCCACGATGGAGTAGCTGAACGCAACATCACCAGCGCCAAGCACATTCAAGGGCTGCAAGGAGGCGGCATAGGCCTGCACATGGACCTTGGGCTCAATGTCCGTGATCCGCTCGAAGCGTAGGACCCCATCCTTGATGGAGCCATGCGAGAAGCTGTCCGCCAAGCGAGGGTCGATGGGCTCCGGGCTCGGCTTCTCCTCAATCGTCTTCATGCGGATACTGGATGTTCCAGTGCGAATGGAATATGTCTCGGCACCTGGCCTTAGCACCCTTGAGAAGCGCATCACCACCTGCGTGGTCATACCGTCTAACTTCACATCTGTTGGTAACGCCTTGGGCGGTGTGGAGCGGTCTTCGATGAACACTTGGAACCTGGCCGCATCGAAGCTCCCTTCCACGCCTTGATTGCGAGGATGCAGCTCCGTGCGGGTGATGGAGGTTTGGCGGCCCATCCAGCCAGTGGCATTGGACAAATCCACCTGCTTTCCGGGTTTCAAACTTCCCGGCGGATGCAGGAACAGACGCACTTCGCGGTCCATAGCGAAGTAATTGTCCAGTTGGTGGGGCTTCAGGCAGAGGTGAACCACATTGGGTAGTTGGTGCTGCCGAACCGGCTCGTCGGCTTCGGCGTGGATCACCAATATGGTCGACGGCTGCACCTCGATCGGGCTGCGCATCCGGCGGCGCTGGATGTGCTTGTACACCTTGATGCGGGCAGGGTCGAAGCGCTCAGCGCTATCCCGGCATACGAGCAAGTGCTTCCGGGCGTCATGCATCAGCTTCGTGTCACAATCACCGGTGACGAGCATCCCTGCCTCCAGATTCGCACCGGCTAACGCGCGTGCGGTCAGGTTGTGGCTGCCCACCCACAGCTTCATGGAATTGAAGCCCTCGGCCAGAAGCACCTTGGAGTGCATCAGGGCATAGCCATCCTGCTGAACCTCATCATTCGTTCGGGGCGAGTCGAATCCCAAGTGAATGTAAACGTGCCCCTTCGCCATTTCATGAAGCCCAGCCAAGGCATCAATGTTCGTGGGATACTCCACGCTGGCCACGAAGAAGCCATCCCCATAGGCAATCTTCCGAGCAGCTTTGCTCAAAACGGCAATGCCTGGCGCGGTAGCGTAACACACGGCCGCCTTTAGGCCCAGTTGGGCATGCTCGAACACAGCCTCCCACGCCTGCACCACACTCTTGTGCCCTTCGGCGTCGAAGAACTGGATGTCCTGTACTTTATCCATTGGCGCTTCAATAGCAATGGACAAGGCCATCCTCCCGGTTATCGATCCACTTATTCATACAACGCTGCCAAGGTATTCCGTTGCTTCTGGTAGTTCGCCCGGATGTGAGCATTCCGCAGAAACACGGTCTTGCCATTCTTTGAAATGGCATACCCCCCCTTCCTCGCCAGTACTTCGCTCGGCACCAGCCAGAAGTCCGGTACGTGGTCCAGCAATGCGATCATCCCATTGTAGCTTACCAAAGCGAAGAACAGGTTCTTGGCCTTGGGTAACCTGCCGTTGTTCCCGACGATCCAATCCATCTTGGCCGCAACACCTTTCACCTCGATTATCTGGATGCTCCCATCCTCCTTCTGAATGAGGATATCCACGCCCTTCTTGTTCCCCATGCTCAGGTACGCATTGAGGCCTGCGCGGTGCAACAGGCTCATCATGTGGAACTCGGCTGCCAGGTTCGTGTTGTATCCCTTTGTTGCGTCTCGCTTGGCCATATGCTATCCTATCTAACTATCGATCCTGTGATGAGCTATTTCCGCGATGCTACCCATGCCTCAAGAGTGACCCAGAAATAAAGCCCCTGCATCAACAACGTGAACCCAAAGAGGATGGACGTAGCAATGGCTGAGAAACTGCCCAGCATGCCCAATGTTCCGGTCCATTGCTGCCACAGAATGTAAGCAGTGAAGAGCACTGGCAGCGAAAGCGCCATGAACGCAGCAACGAACAGTATGGCGGCCACAACAGAAACAACCCTTGGCAGCCGGTCCCAAGGCGCTTCAATGAAGTAATCGTAAACGGCGAATGGCAACAAGGCAGACCGCACATCCAGCGCATTCATAATCTCATTATTATGTTCGTACGGATCGGCTTCACCCATGAACTTGCCGAGCACGCTACGCACCTTGAACATTTCATACCCCAGTACAACAAAGTAGAGGCAGCTTGCAGCGTAAAACGGCCCGATCAAGCTGCGGACCAACTGCATGTCGGTGAGGTTGAAGTAGCCCAGATTCAGTTGGCTGATTATGGAGCGTTGGACCAGGATGTACAAAGCCGCAAAGCCAAAAAGCAGCAGAACTGTCCTATTCATCTTGCCATTGAGCAGTTCATGCTTCGCGATCAAGCGATCGATGTAGCGCTGAACATCATCACGTGACATGCTCTCGATAGGAGTGCTCATGGCTCAATAGTACTTCTTGATATTTCCATACGCCCTATCGAGCAGCTCCTGGTCCCGGCGCAACCGGTATTTCATGGCGTGCGGCGCAGGGGCAGCACCTGTACAATGGGGTGCAGTTGCAGAATCCCAGGTCGCCACCCTCGTTTCTTGTCCATGTCCACCTTGCGCAGCCCGCAGAGCCCGACCCACCGACACGGTTGAAGACGGTATAGACTTTGGTTGGCCCACGGCATGGCAACCCTTTCCTTCCCTGACAAGCACACCAAAGTCATCTTCCTTGACCTGGAGTACTACGTACCTCAAACGGACCGTGCCACGCGAGGCTCAGGGGGTATGAGCTATTCGCCGTACAAGGAGGGCCACAAGATCATCGGCGGTGCGTTTCAGACCTATTACAGCAAGTTGCGCGAAGCACAGCCGCCCAAAGCGTTCTGGGAGTGGGAGCTCAAGACGGAGCGGGCGGTACTTGCAGCCATCCTTCGCCATCTGGTGCAAGAGTGGGAGCCTTTACGCCGGACCAAGGATGCCTGCTCACTGGTCCTGTCCGGTATCGGCATCACGCACAGCGATGTACCGGTGCTGATGGCCAGGCTCCTGCACTATCAGTTGGCCAAGGCGGAAGATCTGTTCGGCCTCCTCTATGGTGCACGGTGCATCGACCTATCGACCCTCGCGATCACCCAGTTCAAGGTCACCAGCCCGCACCTGGCGTATCCGAAGTCAAAAGCACACCTCTACCAGAAGTACCAAGTTGGAAGCACCTTGGATAGGGCAACCTCAGTATGGAAACACTATGATGCCCACCAATACGATAGCATTGAGGATCGATGCAGAACCGAAGTAGCCGACTGCATGGACATATACAAGGCGATCATGGCTCGGGCGGCACAGCAGCAAGAGGAGATCAAGAATTACAGGCGGCACATGAAGACATGTGCGAATGGGGTTAGCACGGTGCCCACAAGCACGAGCGGAGCACAGCAGCCTTAGATCCTATTCATAGGCGTGCGTTCCATCCGGCTTCACGAATGCCGTAGCCACCTTCTTCGCGGCTTCCCTGGCCTTTAGGTCGTGCTCAAGCCAAGCCCAAACTTCTCGGATCAAACGGTACGTGCCCCGCTTGCCCTTGTAGGTGGTGCCGTACTTGGTCAAGAAGTTGTTCCGATTCAAGTGGGCTGCCAGTTCCTCGCCGCTCATGGTCATGCCGTGCGAGTGCAGGAAATCGGCCAGTTGGTAGATATAGAGCTTCTTCTGGTTCATGGGATAGTACTGTTAGATGTCCGCTCGGCAGGCCATATAAGCGTGAAGTAGGTCCTAAAGAGCTGGTCAGATTGATCCATTATCGCCGGGGTTCGACGATGTTTCCATTACTGTCCACAGAATATCGTGATCCATCATGCTGCGTGTAAGCCATCTCGAATCCTTCGAGGAACTCCGGTCTTTGCCTCCATAGCTGATCCTGCATGGACACCTGCGCACCAAGGTTGCCGTCGTAACGGAACAAACAAATCCGTTCGACCGACGCAGGACTCAGTGAGCCATTATAAGGTCGAATGATGGTGTGTAGAGGCCAGGTCCAATCATGTGTTCGCATGTTGTCTGGTGCGAACTCGAATAGGGGTCTTTCTCCCGGGCGGACAACGAGTTGAATGACGGCCCATTCCCCGTCCTGGCCCACGGCGAACAGTTGCGTATTGATCACTGCCTGGAAAATGCCCATATCATCAACTCGAAGCGTATACACCTCTCTATTGCATGGTCGCAGACCATTCGCCTTTATTTCCGCAACGTTGCGCGCTTCGGTCAAATGCCAGAAGCGCCCGTGGCTTTGGATGTACTGCTCCAAATCAGTGAAAGTCTATCCTGATTCAAGGGATCTGCTGAACTGCTTGCACGACCTGTTGGGCCGAGTTCATCAACTGACCGTTGAGGCGCACTTCATCATTTTCGTAGTCGAGCGCTTCCACGCGAGAGCGTATTGAATCCCACGCGGTTTGCTTTGAGCTGTGAATTTCAGATTCACCGCTGGACACGCGGTTTGCCGTTCCAGTAGTGGCGGTTGCGACTGAGGCGTGCCAGCCGTGGGGTGCTACCTGTTGCGCAGTCCTGCCTACACTGATGTTGACCAACTTTTTCATTCCTGTGTTGATTGATGACCTGACAAAGCTTACCCGAACACCTCCCCCAGCAAGCTCCCCCACAACGCCTCGGCCTCGTGTTGAGTGGAAAGCTGTGTCGCTTCTGCGAACGGGCCTTCGGATACTAATCTAATCACTAAACTGTTTCGCAAATGAGCGAAGAGCTTGTTCTCGTTGAGCGTTCTTTTCTGCCAGGGAGTTCTTCAACTGTGCGATTTCGTAATCGTAATTTTCAACCTCATTGATAAGCTCTTGCTGTTCCGCAAGTGTTGGAATGGGTACAACTACAGATGAAATTGCCCGGACGCCGAGGGATACGTTTGCTGCTCCCTTCATGAGGGGAACTAATAGGGTGTCCTTGTTGGCCTCCAGGTAGATATGCAGGAATTTGGGCAATAGCTTCGATCGGTCTTTGATTTGCAGTACAGCGATGATTGAAGCCGCTGCGAAGCGACCATTCATATATGTTATCCTCTTGATGCTCGCATGACCATGACCAGTTGATGAAACCAATGGAATGCAAATACAGTCGTCTTCAAACTGATATGATGGAGACGACCTTAGATCTTCGGCGGTAGTGACCAATGGATATCGACCTGGTGTGCTTGAGGATGCAGGTGTTGTTCCTTTGGTAATGGAACACAGTTCACCCAAAGTTGCGGTCTTGTAATTGTGAAGGGATGGCTTGTTTGCCAGATATAACCGAGGTGCAAGTGGTAAGTCACCATCGATGATCTGCTCTCTCGATACCCAACCGTGTTTCGAGGGTTCCGATTGGTATTCTTCTGAGCCGCGAATGCCCCATTTTTGGAGCAAGTCGGGTAAGTCATTCAAGTCGACTGGAGTTCTAAGACTGCCGTCGCTAAATCCATCATTCTCGACCTGGTACATCCATGTGCGCGAAGTGCTGCCACCTTTTCTAAAGATGAGAGCGTAGGTCGCTACGCTTGCATAAGGTTTGAAGCAGAATGGAGGTAGAGCAATTACGGCTTCGAGACGGTTCTCCTCTAAAAGAGTTTTACGGAGTTTTCTACTTGCGGCATCTGGACCTAGTACAACACCTTCGGGTACAACAATACCAGCTCGCCCTTCTGGAGCTAGGTGGTCAATGAACCACTTCAGAAATAGCAATTCGGTACTGCGCGTGTCCAGCTTGTGGTTCAGGTCGCTGAGGATGCTCTCAGCCTGCACCTTGCCGCTGAAGGGCGGGTTGGCCAGCATCACATCCCACAACTGGCCGGGGTAGCCATTGGCAAAGCCGGTAGTGAGCGGGTTGAAATGTGCGACCCGCGCCTGCTTCAGGCGGTGCAGGTACAGGTTGAGGATGCCGATCTTCACCATGTCCGCATCGTTGTCGAAGCCGGTGTAGGCATCGGTCTCTAGGTGCTTCCATTGGGCGGGCTTCAGCAAGCTGCCGTCCACGATGCCGCGGTCCACATCGGCCTTGCGGCTGTGCTGCCGCAGGATATACTGGAAGGCAGCCACCAGAAAGCCTGCCGTGCCCACCGCCGGATCGCAAATGCGCTCGTGCGGTTTGGGATCGACCAAGGTCACGATCGTGTCGATGATGTGGCGCGGGGTGCGGAACTGCCCGTTGGTACCGCTGGCCGCGATCTTGCCCAGCAGGTACTCGTACATGTCGCCCTTCAGGTCGATGCCGTGGTGCTCGCTCAGGTCCATCTCGTGGATGGTCTGCACCACGGCGCGCAGGGTGGGGTAGTCGTAGATCTTCAGCGTGGCGCGGCTGAAGAGGAGCTTGCCGGTCTCCGTCATGCTGGGCAGCTCGTGCAGGTGCTCGATGGCATCGCGCACGGCATCGAAGAGGCCCTTGCCGGTGAGGGTGACGAAGTTGCCCCAGGCGTACTTGCTGCTCGCACCGCTGAAGAGGCGCTTGTGACGCTTGTCCAGCAGGGCCAGCTTCTCATCCTCCTCGGTGAGCATGCGCAAGAAGAGCAGGTAGCTGATCTGCTCGATGCTGGTGGCGGGGTTGTTCACACCACCGCTCCACAGGATGTCCATCAGCTGGTCCACCTTCTGGCGGAGGCCGCTGCTGAAGAAGTTGCTGGGTGTGCTCAGGGTCTGAGCGCTCACCGACTCGGGGTTCTCTTTCACAGGTGCTCGCATGGCACGTCAGGCTTCGCCTTGGGGGTTGATGAGCAAGCTGTTCTGGCGCACAATGATGCTTTGGCGAAGGGCATCGAACACGGCATCGCGCTGCTCGAAGGCCACCAGCGCATCCAGCCCGCCCAGTTGCTGGAACTGGCTCTTGCGGAAGAAGCCCATGTCGCCGTGCAGGAACTGGCTCAGGGCCTCTGGGTCGTCCACGATAAGTTGGGCGGTGGCGGCCAGCCATTTCTGTTCGCGGTAGCGCAGGTCGAAGCGGGCGGCGATGCTGTCCACGGTATCGCCCACGAGGTCGTCCTTGCTGGGCAGCGGTTTCTTGCCCAGGGCGTGGTACACGAAGGCGGGTGTGCTGGCGGGCACGCCGTAGCTCACGATCAGCTTGTCCGGGCTGTAGTACATCTCGGGCTTGTGGTAGAAACCCTCGTTCATGATGCTGTCCACGGCGTCGTCGTCCTCGGCGTTCACCGCCTCCTGCAGGGCGGGTGTTTCGGCGGCGAACTGCTTCAGGTCCTGCTCGAAGTTGCCACGGAAGGTGAGCACATCCACCTTCTCGCCTTCACGGCCCACCACCCGCACGGCAGTGTTCACCAAGGTATCGCGGCCTTCCCACGTGGGCAGGGGCGGCTTGTCGTCGGCGGCCAACTGGCTGGCGGGCACGCTATCCTCCGGTTCGGTGTAGCCGGCGCCGCTGCCCTTCTGCTCGCCTTTAGGTACGGGCACGCTCAGCGGCACGGTGTAGTCGTACTTCTCCTGGAAATACTCGGCCACGGCGCAGAAGTCGATGAGGAAGAAGTTCTTCTTCTCGTACTCGGCATGGCCCACGGTGAAGGTGTAAAGCCGGGTGCCGCGCCCCTTGATCTGGATGTACTCGGTGGGCGAGAAGATGGGCCGCATGAGCACCACGTTCAGGAGGTCGCGGCAGTTGTAGCCGGTGCTGAGCATGTCCACGCTCACGGCAATCCGCTCTGGCCGCTTGCCATCCCGGAAGTCCTTGGCGATGTCCGACGCGCCGGGGATGCGGCTGGTGATGGTGATGGCGCTGCCGGGCATCAGCTCGTTGAGCAACTTGGTGAGGGCCGTGGCGTGGTTCTGGTTCACGGCGAACACGATGCTCTTGCCCAGGGTGCCATCGGGCTGCTTCTGGGCGTTGGCCAGGAAGGCCTCGCACATCAGGCGGTTGCGCGCAGGCACGAAGACCTTGCGCTCCAGGTCCTTCAGCTTGTAGTTCTCCTCCTGCTCGTTGATGGTCACGGTCCACCCGCCATCCTCCAGCGCCTGGGTGGTGACATCGCTGCGCAGGTCGAAGATCTTCGGTAGGCACAGGAAGGGACCCTCGGGGTCGTTCACGGCATCCACCAGGTCGTAACGGAACGTGGGGATGCCCGGCTCGCAGCCGAAGTAGTGGTAGGTGTCGCGCAGTTCGCGGGCTTCGAGGGCCTTGGGGTTCTCGGTGGCCAGCTGCTCCAGGTCCACGTTCTTCAGGTAGGCCTTGGGCGTGGCGGTGAGGCCGATGCGCGTGCCTTGGAAGAACTGCACCACCTCGCGGGCATCGCCGTAGATGCTGCGGTGCGCTTCATCGTTCACTACCAGGTCGAAGAAGAAGGGCGTGAACTCAGTGCGGTAACGGCGGTCCACCTGCAGGCTTTGGAGCGTGGCGACCACTACGCTGGAGCCCAGCAGCTCACCCGGTTTGCGCCGCGCGGTCTTGTACAGCACGGGCTTGTACTCTGGCAGGTAGCGCTCGAAGTCCTCCATGGTCTGCTTGGCCAGTTCGATGCGGTCCACTATGAAGAGTACGCGCTCGGCGTTGCGCGTTTGCAGGAAGCGACGGATGAGCGCGGCGCACAACAACGTCTTGCCCGTGCCAGTGGCCATCTCCAGCAGGAAGCGGCGCTTGTGCTGCGCATCGTACTCCTTACCGATGGCATCCAGCGCACGGATCTGGTAATTGCGGACCGTAATGCCGCTGTTGAACGCGCGCAGGTAGTCCGGCCCGATCACCTCGCTCATGAGCGGGCGGGGCGGCTGCATCTCCTTCAGCAGCAAACGCTCCAGGTCCTGCGGGGAGGGGAAGCGCTCGATGCGGTAGGCGTCGCGGTCCGTGCGGCGGTGGTTCCAGAACCAGTGTTCCGTGCCGTTGCTGAGGATGATGAAGGGCGCTTTCTGGTTCTCGGCATAGCCGCGCGCCTGGTCCTTCGCATCGTATGGATCCAGTTCCGGGTCCTTCGCCTCGACGATGCACAGCGCACCCTTGTGGTTGAGCAGGGTGTAGTCCGAGCGGCCCACTCCAGTGACCTCGTAACGCACCTGCCTGGGATTGTGCAAGTCCCAGCCGGAAGCGTTGAGGGCTTCGTCGATGAGGATGCGGGCGTAGGCTTCGGACATCGTCCGGCAAAGTACCATCGCCTCCACATTCACCAGTAGATCATTCTTGCCAGGGTGAACGCCAGATAACCGGTCGACTTTGGCTGAGACCCGGTTACCACGCCCCAACTAGCCAATACCATGAAGTGGCCGTATGGTCCCACGAGCCGCTGGCACTATGGGTCGAATGAGTTCGAGATCGGAAGCCTTCTGTCAATTCCCCATTGCCCTGAACATTCCACGCAACAACCTAGGCCCGTGCTGCGGACGCGCGAGCTCGTGAGGCGATGCCATCGACCGTCGCAAACAAGAATGCGAGCAAGTCCGAACGGAAAGGCTGGCGATCCCGCACTGGCCAAGAGCACGGTTGTACCTCTTGGCCTGTGACCGCGGAAGCTCAGGGCCGCTAGCCACAAAGCCCAGCGCCGCTCAGCCCAAGGCCAAATACCCAAACCGACTAGTAGGCCTAGGAACAGCCCCAGCTTCCACCAAGGCCAAAGGGCCTCTGGGCCTTCCGGGCTCTCGGGTGGGAAGAAGAGGGTCCACACAGCTTGGTGAGATTCCGGATACGCGGGGCCGCGTTCCAGAAAGAGGGTCCACACAGCTTGGTGAGATTCCGGATACGCGGGGCCGCGTTCCAGAAAGAGGGTCCGCACAGCTTGGTGAGATTCCGGATACGCGGGGCCGCGTTCCAGAAAGAGGGTCCGCACAGCTTGGTGAGATTCCGGATACGCCGGGCCGTGTTCCAGAAAGAGGGTCCGCATAGCTTGGTGAGATTCCGGATACGCCGGGCCGTGTTCCAGAAAGAGGGTCCGCACGGCTTGGTGTGATTCCGGATACGCGGGGCCGCGTTCCAGAAAGAGGGTCCGCACGGCTTGGTGAGATTCCGGATACGCGGGGCCCCACCGCTTCGCGGTGCCCGCGTTCCGGAAGCGCTTGCGCGGGAGTGCAACACCCTTACTCCACCTTCACCAATAGGTGCTTGTTCCACAGGCATGCGGTGATCCGGTCGTCCGGCACTTGGTGCCAGGGGCCGCCGAGCCAGCGGCTGGGGGCATGGAGGTAAGCGGCCATGCGGTCGATGCCGCCATCGGTGAGGCGCAGGCAAGGGCTCACCGGCACAATGGCCACCAGGGCGATCTCCGGGGCTTGTGGCTCTGTGTCGGGCAGGGGGTAGAGCTGGCGCCAGAGGCGGTGGGCCGCACAGGCCGGCAGGTGCCAGCAGGCAAAGCGGTAGGTGTTGGGCAGGCGTTGCTGGTGGCGGGCCAAGTGCTCCTTGTGCACGCGGGCCTCCCACTTGCTGTAGCTCTTGGCCAGGTCATCGGCTTGCCGTTGGCGGCCGGGCGGCAGGGCCAGGAGGCGCTGGCGCATGTGCTCCTTGCATTCAGTTAGCAGCCGGCGCAGGGCCCTGGTCAGGGGCCGTGGCGCCAGCAGGCGTCCGGGCCGGCGGCTCAGGGGCAGCAGCAGGCGGTTCTGGTAATAGAGGTAGAGCTCGGTGTGGGCGGGCACGGGGTTGCGGCATGTCAGCTCCAGGCCCAGGGCAGCGGTGCGCATGGGCGTAAGGAGCGCTTATGAACAGGGGGGTCAACAAGGTGAAAAAACCACAATTGGACGGGTAGTTATCCACGGCGATTGTTGAAACCACCACAGGCACGAGCTGATCAATGCGCATTGGGTGGCAGCGCGGATCTGAGTTTGCGGGTGCCGCGTGCGGTGGGTGTCCACCCCGGGTCTTCGCCCGGGGCAGGCTCCTACGCACGACCGCCTATTGACGGAAATCCCGCTGAATTGACGCGGGGTTCATCAAGGGAAAGGTGGTGAAGGCAGGCCTAAAGGAAAAAGGTCCTGCACTTAAACGAAAAGGGGCTGCACTCAAAAGAAAAGGGGCTGCACTCAAAAGAAAAGGGGCTGCACTGAAAGGAAAAGGCGCTGCACTAAGAAGAAGAGGTGCTGCACTCAACTGAAAAGGTGCTGCTCGAAGAAGAAAAGGTGCTGCACTCAAGAGAGAAGGTGCTGCACAAAACGGAAAAGGTGCTGCACAAGAACCCTAAATCGGCCGCTCCAGGAGGTTGCGGGCCAGTAGCATTCGTCGAATCAGGTATCTGATTTGTTAAAACACTCGCTTGCGCCCGAAAAAAACAGCTAGGCCCCGCGCGGGTTTGCGGCGTTTTCAACAAGAATCTTCCATTTCCGCATTCGGCGCACCCCCGCTTTCCGATTCAACCCCCTGGCCAGCGGGATCCGCCGAACGGATGCGCCGAGGCCAGAGCGAACCAACAGCACTCGGAACCTGAAGGACCACGAACACAAGCAAATGCCATGAAAACGATCAAAGCAGGAGTGGACCGGCTGAACGCCGAGGCACTCATCGCCAAGAGCGAGTACGTGGAGGGCCAGATGACAGGCAATGCCTTCTTCGCCACCCCGAACCCGCCGATCGCCGAAGTCACCGCCGCCCGCGAGGCGCTGGTGACCGCGGTGGCCAATGCCGAGAGCCGCGCAAAGGCGGCGATCGCGCTCCGCAACGAGCGCGCCGCCACCTTGCGAAGCCTGCTGGGCAACCTGGCCATTTACGTGAACAACGTGACCAACGGCAATGTGGAGAAGGCGCTGAGCAGCGGCTTCGAGCTGATCAAACAGCCCGAGCCGAGCACGCACCTGGACCCGCCCGCCGACCTCGATGTGCGCGTAAGCGATTTCGAAGGCTGCGTCGAACTGAAGTGGAAGCTGGTGGACGATGCGCGGATGTACCAGGTGTACATCAACGACACCGACCCCGGCGACCCCACCAAATGGACGATGGTAGCCGTGAGCAGCAAGACCCGCACGCGCATCACCGACCTGGTGCCGGGCAAGTTCTACTCGTTCCGCGTAACGGCCCTGGGCCGTATCGGCGAGGGTCCTGCCAGCGATGTGGTAAGCGGACGCGCGGCCTAGGCCGTGACCCGCAGCCTCACCCGCTGACGGCAGCAGGGTGACACGCTCACAAGCACAAGGCCCCCGGGCCCCGGCACTAGACCGGGGTGCTGGGGGCCTTGGCGTTGGAAGAAAGGGATAAGGAAGCGGCGATTACCAACTGCATCGGTGCGCCGCATGGCCGCACACAGCTACGGGGCGGTGCGCCAATACACCGCCACGCCCACAGGCATCCAGTTGGCGCGCGGCTGGATCTTGGGCCGATGATGATCAGTGCGCATACGGTGATGGTGCGCGATGCAAGGCAGAGCCCCAGCCAAGGTGCTGGGGCATCTTCATTCCTAGGGGGTCAAGCGTACCGGACCGGTGAGGCTGTTCCGGGTTGACCAACTACGCCATGCACGTGCTTGCGACCAGGATTGCGTGCGGCAAGGTGCCCTGTCAGTTGCTTCAGCCATTCAATACGCTGATTGTGGCCCCTTGTCCCAGGATCGCTCACCTGCATGCGTTCCATGGCGCAACAGAAATGATAGAAGTTGTCCTTGTAGTCATCCTCAAGCAGGTACATATCGTTCATCACACGCCTGTAAGCCTTGCCACGGCCATGCATTGAGATTGCACGGCGGAAATGCCCGATGGCCATACTGTAGTACATCATGGGGTCGACACGGGTTGAATAGCGGTCGCCGAGCAGGACCTGGAGTTGCTGCAGTATGGTGGCGCGATGATCGGCGCTCATGCGCTGGAGGATCAGGCACCAATCACCCAAGTGCGATTTGATCTTGCCCAGAACGGAGTGGTTGGCAACGAAACCGGTCCCGTAGAGCTGCGCGCCATCCATGAGGCTGAAGCACGCGTGCAATGCATCGCGGACCACATCGAGCATACCTGCTTGGACATTGGGGGCGATGTGCAGGTTGCTGACGGTGGCTGCCGTGGGCGTGCCGCCAAAACCGAATTGCGCCGTGATGGAAGGGTCGAGCATGCTCCAATTCACGCGTATGCAGACCATGAGCATGCGCATACGCGTGAAGGTGGAGCTCACTTCGCCGATCTCTCCTTCATACATGTCCCGGATGGCGGCACCTGCGATGAGGCCAGCTTTGAGGTAGACTTCGTTCCGAAGGAGCTCGATCTCGCGGACTTCGGGGGAATAGGAGACGAGGGCTGACAGGCGCCAATCCTCGGAGGCACTATGCTGCTGCAGGTGTTCGCGGGCTTTGGCAAGCTGCATGGTGTCCACTCGCCCATTGTAGGCATGCACAGCGTTCACGGCCCAGTCGGATAGGTCGTCAAGGGTGGCCACTGGGAGCGCGGCGCTGCTGCTACGGTTAGCATGCTCAAGCAAAAGGTGCAGCAGCTTCTTCACTTGAAAGACGGCCTGGAACAAGCTGTCAGCCACCAGGTAGGCCTTGGCGGTTGCCAGGATGTGCGCCGTGATATCGCCGAGCACGCTGTGATTGAGCAGTGGTAAGACGTCGATTCCCTCGAACTCGAAGCGCATTGGAATGCGGGGCACAACGATTGGACCGAAGACACGGTCGGCGATGAGGGTGTCCGTGTATTTCGACAGAATGTTCGCCACATGCAGGGCCCTCGGTTTCTCCAACTCCGGTAGAGCATGCACGTCTGCCCAGATGATGCTGGAGAGGAAGGCGAGCCGCCGCCTGCCCCAAAGGGCGATGCTTAAGGCCCGTGCATAAGCTTCCCGGGCAGAACCCATTGCGGGCAGGTTTATCAGTGGCTGTGGAATGCCCAGGCCGCTATAGAACAGCACCGTGCCCAAGTGCTCATGAACGGCACCCTCGAGTGGGATGTGACGGTGCATGGGCGTACGGTTGGCCTGTCCGATTAGATAGAGGTACATCTCAAGACCTGCAAGGTCCTTGGCCTCTATGCCCTTCCGAGCGGTCTTATCCAAGAGGGCCAGGCGATGCACCAGTGCCAATGTGAGCAGTCGCCAATTACCGATGTCCTTGGTACCCAAATGCTGCCACTGCTTCACATAGCGAAGGATGTCCTGGGTGAGCTGCGTCGATACGGCGAGCGCCACTTCGAAGATCTTCATCTTCTCCAGGCAGAGGATTTCCTTCAGCTTGATCTTCACGAATTGATTCATGATATCGCGCCGCATCCGAGTCGCTGGGAGTGCGGCGCCGCGCAGGCAGCCATCCACATCGTCTTCCAGGAGGTGGGTGGCGGCGCGGTATTGCGCCAGTGCGTCGTCGAGCTGCTGGTCGAAGAAATGAAGGTCACCTAAGGTGTGATGGATGCTGGATATGGCCATCGGGCTCAGCTTCCGGTCCTTCCGGTCGGCGTCGCTCATTTGCTGCGCCTGGTTCAGGCGACGGTAGAAATGTTGCTTCACCGGAAGTGATTCGTCGAGGCTGAAGTTCAGCGCAGCCGAATCGAGGTCGCTGATCTTCGTCAGCACAGAGATTTCGTTGTAGAGCTTCGTGTAGAATTGGAAGCCGAAGAGGCCGTTGTCCACTTGACGGATGCTGTTCGCGCTCAGGCGCTGGACGGTGTCGTCCATGAACTTGTGAAAGTCGGGAATCTTATCCACCGCGATGATCTCGGGCGTGAGCTGCAGGTGGAAGAAGCTGAAAGCAGTGCTGTGGTATTTGAATAAGTGGTCGAGCAGGTAGGTGAAGGAGACCAGGTTCTTGTCGTTCAGCGCGCTGTAGTAGCGCGATAGCTCTGAGAGGAAGGGCCGGTAGATGTGGGTGAGCAGGCCATGTGCATGCTGATCGATGGGGCTCAGCCGCAGGTAGAGGCCCTCATTCGCATCTCCGTCAGTACTAGTGACTACGGAACTGGCTGGTACATCAGGATTGAACGGACGACCTGAAATGAAGGCGCCAGTACTGGCCATTCGTTCGATCTGCGCTTTCGTGAGTTCCTGAACGGAACGTTCGAATAGTTGCACTAGCTTCTTGGTGCTGCCATTGCTGCGGAAGGTGAGGTAGATACCAAGGTTCTGTAGGGCCTGTTGAATTGGGAGAACCATGGTGTTTGGCAGCGTGCCCGTTGCGAATAGGGCATCCTGCACGTGTCGCAAGGAGCTGAGCTCGCTTTTCTTCTCCGCGCCCGTCAATTGTTCTTCCGTAAGAATGGCCTCGGCGATGAATCGCTCAACGGTTGAAGCCAGTCCGCGCACCGGCCCATGAGCGTTCGATTGCTCTTCCTTGAGCAGAGTTGGCACATAGATCACCTGGTTGAAGATGCTTCCGAAGAAGGGGTCGCGGTCAGAGGTGTCAGCCTGAACACCGTCATACAGGTCATGTCCTCCGATGAAGATGAACTTGGCCTGGGCCACGTTGAGGAAGTGCTTCAGATTAGCGAAGAGCGTGGCCACTGCTTCTTGTCGCTCGCGATACAGGTCGCTGCCCTTGGGGCCCAGTCCAGGCTGGGTTGCGCCAGGCCCCGCGTCGTCCGTGGGATCCTCGCGTTCCTTGTCCCAAACCGATTTGAATCCGCGTGGCACCAGTTTGTCCAACTCATCGACCACGAAGACGAGGTAGCGCTTGTTGAATTCATGCGCACGGGCATGGTTCACCCTCTTCCTTGGAAACGGATCATTGTCAAGCCGGCCGAAGCGCTCCATGATGTCGATGAGCTCCAGCTCAATCTCCTTGATGCTGGCCATTGGGAAGGCTCTGCGCTTGCGACGGAACATGGAAAGAGGAATGGTAGACGAGGGCGTGATCCCGGTTTGCCGTTCCTCGTCAACGGAAGAGGAAATGCGTTCGATCAGGTCTTGCAGGCGTTCACAGAGGTGATCGAGCGAATGCTCCATGTAATATGGTGATCGCACGCGCTGAAAGCTCTTCACGGCTTTGAATGTCACGATGCCTGCAGCGATTGGCCCACCGATCCTCACCGCTAGATTCATCCAGTTGAGGATGGCCTGCCTGAATTCATGCGTGAATGCATACGGATCATCGACCGGCTTCCAAAGCCAAGTCCACGAGAGCGTATCGGGTGCAAAGAACCAGATAGCTGTTAAGGCGGCAGAAGCGATCGAGAAACGCAGGAAGCGATGCCAATTGTACCTGCGGCTTGATGGACGATTATCCAGCTTAATGAGCGTGCGCAATAGCTCTGTGGCCATCACACGCAGGATGGTTCGCACATCCAGTTCATCCTGCGCCAAGTTCACTTCAATGTCTATGAAAAGCGGGTTGAAGAGCTTTCGCTTTGGGAAGAGGCGCTCCTTTAGGACTTTGAATTGGCGACCCAACCAAGTCGCCGCCTTGATCTCGTTCTCCGCGTAATGAGCATCCTTCAGGTCACGTAGGACCCTCCGCACCATGCTGGTTTTGCCAACCCCGCGGTAACCGCTAACCAGTATTGAACCGCTGCGATTGCTATTGGTGAGCCTTGCGCGCAATTGGCCTTCGACCCGCGTGCGCACCATGTACTTCGGGTCAACCCCATAGGACTTCGGGTAGGGTGAATCGTAGAAGCGGTACCGGGGTAGTTTGATGTAGATGTCTCGGATAATGCTGCGCATTGGATGAGTTGTCGAGGTTAGGATTAGTGAGTCTTGTAGTGCGCTCAATGTTCTCAACACATAGGTAGACGCTGTGTGATTTCGTGGTGGTCGTGTTGGATGGCCAGCCCATGAACGGTGGAGAACTTCTGCGCACGAGTTTGGTCGTGGTTTACATGGGCCGATGAAAATATCGGTTTGCGCGATTCTGTCCGTTCTTTTTCCCTTAAAGGTCTTTGTCGAAGGTATGTAGTCCGGTTTTTCTCATGAGTCTCGCCGCGCATGGGCTAGTCCGTGGCGGGCGGACCCTGCGTCGGCAGACAAGCCTGCGGCACCGTCATCATCGAGGAATGGAAGTTCATGGCGATAATCCTCGAGGCCGCATGAAACCTAGGTCGGCAGACCAAAGCGGAGGTGTTCGTTGGGGCGGCGTTTGCGGAAGTCCCTGCTGGGGCTTAGGCGCTGAAAAGCTGCTGAGACGGAGGCAGCATAGAAACATGCACCCCAGCCCTCACCTTGTCCAGTACAGGTGCCGGTCCCTATCGCAGCCTTGCGCCCTTCGCAAGGGCTTGGGTGCCATCGGCGCAGAGCACAGCGCCGATGAAGAGCCCATGGGGTAGTTCGCTGGCCTCCACGAACCAGCGGCGCGTGCCGTTGAGGCTGCGCTGCAGGATGCATCGGCCGAGCGCATCGAAGAGCTGGAAGCCGGTGGTGGCATCCTGTCCCGACCAGGTGAACCAGGCGCCTGCGGCAAGCTGCTCCACCACCAGCGCCTGCTCCGCCTCCGTGGCTTGAACGGGCGCGGTGAGCGGCATCGCGCCATCGATCTCCGTGAAGTCGATCATCTCGACGTCGCCGCTGCCATAGCCGATGTCATACGGCTGCAGGCAGGTGACTGCGCCGGTCGAGGGGTCCACGCGATGGAAGCGGGCATTCTCCAAGGGCACGCCTTGGTCGATGTTCAGGCTGTAGAGCTGTCCATCGCTGGCCAGGCGCCAGCGCGCGCTCCACGAGTAGTTGCAGCCGGGGGTGTTCACGGGCGTGAGCCAGGTGAACGCATTCGTGCCCAGGTCGAGGCGGTAGGCGCGACCGGGCGACAGCTCGGTGAAGCCGATGAGCACTTGCTGGCCGCCCTCGGTGCGTTCATAGAGGCGGTCGACCGGACCTTGGTTGCCGACGGGGAATTGGTGGATCAGCTCGAATTGCTCTTGTGCGGGGTCGTAGCTGAAGAGCGTGCCCCGATTGTTGATCCCGCCGAAGCGCGCCGTGCCGTAGAGCTTGCCATTGCTGGCGAGCAGCAGGTCCTCATTGATCCAATGCCCTTGGGCGGTGGTGAAGGTGTGCACCAGCTCCACGCTGGGCGCTGCAAGGTCCACCTTGAAGAAGCCGCTGATGGTGCCCGATGAGCCGCCGCAGTAGTACAGGCCGTTGCCCGCGGCGATGAGGCGGGTTATCGGCATCCAGTTCACGGGGAAGGGTGCGATGGAATCGTGCACGCCGGTGGCGAGGTCCCATCGGTACAGAAACCAATTGGGCGAGAGCGGACGGACATCGAAGCCTAAGAGCAGGCTATCGCCCTGGACCAAGGGCATGAAGCCCTGGAAGCCCGCTGAGCGGTCGGCTGTGGCAAGCGTGTCCATGGTGCCGGCCAGCGGATCGTAGCTCAACAGGAATTTCCGGTCCCAGTACGAGGAGGTGATCAGCAGGGCGCTGCCATCCGGGCGCACGGAGAGGTCGTGGCTCACTGTCCCGACCGGCTCGAAGCGGAGCACGTCCAGCGTGTCCATGTCCGCGGCGATCCAATCCCAGCGCCTGAGCTCCTGCTCGGTGTAGTGGTCCACGAGGCTCACGAAATGATACGCGCGCTGCCCCGCGTAATGGAGGCGCGAGGCCAGGTCGACGCCGGTCTGGTCGTGCAGCACGGTAGTGGTGGCGCCCCCGCGGATGTGGCGATGGTAATAGACCTCCTCCGTGCTGTACCCGTTCACGGTCACCAGCAGCGTATCGCTGCCTGCCCAATGGAGGTCGTGGAGGTCCTCGCCCTGCCCTGTGTAATAGTGCAGGTCCACGCGCTGGTTGATCATCGGGTTGATGCGCACCAGGCCGCCCCGCATGCTGGGGCCGCCGCGGATGCAACTCACGTACAGCAGGCCATCGGCGGCGTTGCGGCTCAGCGCCACGGGATAGCTGGGCACTGATGTGGGCGACGCGTTGTACACGAACTCGTACCAGGTATCGACCACGCCCGAGCCGGGCTCATAGCGGTAGATGCGGCCGTTGGTGCCCGTGGCCACCACGCACGCCATCAGGATCGATCCATCCGGCTGCGAGATCATGTCGCGGATGTTGGTGCCTCCTTGCGCGAAGGTCAACTGCAACTCCGTGGTGAGCGAGTTCTGCGCTACGTCATAGCGGTGAACGCTCGATCCACCATAGAGGTAGAGGTGGCCATCGGTGTGCATCAACGTGAGCTGGGTAGTCGGCCAAACAGCAGGCAGGTCGAGCAGATTCGTGTAGGTGCCTGCGGTCGCATCGTAGGAGTACACCACACCCGTTCCGTTCTCGCCGCCTTCGGTCGTGGTGCCCAGGAAGAGGTTATTGCCCAAGTGGTACAGGTCCGGATGCGGCATGGACCCGTTGGACACATCGTTGAAGGCATAGTGCGCCGTGATGGCCCCCAGGGCCGTGTCCGCGCTGAAGAGCGCGCCGCGCAGCCATTCGCCTCCGTCGCCGGTGCCGTAGAGCAGGCCATCGGTGCCCATGGCCAGCCGGCCCCGGCCCAAGAGGTGGGCATCGGCATTGGCCTTGAAGCGCCAGAGCGTGTCGATGGCGCCCGTGGAGCTGTGCCAGCTGTAGTAGTAATAGGTGGTGCCCTCGAGCCACAACGAAGCGAGCCGGACCTGGGCATGCGCCGCACCCATGCACAGATGAAGCACTGCGCCGGCAAGGGCTGGTATGATCCGTTGCGACATGTCTCGCCGATGCAGGTCCGAAGCTATCGAACGGATCGCAACGCCCCGGAGGGAGATCCAAACTCCACATCGGCAGGATGTACCCAATCGCCGCCACTCGCGGACACATCTGCCTGGGTCTCGCTGCGGAGGGCATATGCGCTGCCAAGCGGACCCTGCGGGGATGGAGCCCACGCCGGTCCACTCGCCATTCGCTGGGCCTATCAAGTTACCTCACCACCGTCACATGCCCGTGCAGGATCCATCGTTCCTGCGTGAAGGCATCGCGCACATCGATGCGGTAGAGGTAGACGCCGATGGGCACTTCGTGGCCACCGGCCGTGCCGTTCCACCCTTCGTGGAAGTCGTTGCTGGCGAAGAGCTGCTGGCCCCAGCGATCGAAGAGGCGCAGGTCATAGGCCTCGAGGTCCACGCGGTCGCCCAGCGGGATCCACAGGTCGTTGAACCCATCGTTGTTCGGCGTGAAGGCGTTGGGCACGTAGTAGCCGTGGTCGTGCGGATGGAAGTGCGCGATGATGGTGTCCGGCGCGAAGAAGGTGATGGAAAGCGTGTCCTGCAGCGTGTCGGCGGGCAAGAAGGGGTTGAGGCCACCGCCACGGATCTCCCAGGCGACGAAGTCGAAGTACAGCTTGGGGATGGCCGCGAGGTCGAAGGGCTGCGCTTCGGGCACCGAGGCGGTGACCGGAAAGCTGGAGTAGAGGTGGTCGCCGAGGAGGATCTCGCCACCGCCGTTCGGCACCACATCGAGCACCACGTCGTAGCGGATCTCGGGGGCGAAGTGGGCGATGATCGTGTCGGCGTGCAGGAGCATGAACCACATGGCCGAGTCCGATTCCGAAGGCAGCACCGTGTGGTTGCTGGTGCTCCAATGGCTGAAATCCCAGGTGGGATAGGCTTCTTCCGCGAAATGGAGGTTGGTGCTGTCGAAGTAGGTGCCGCTGAACGGGAAGTCCACGAGGTCCATGGTGTTGAAGTGCACCATGCCGCTGCCGGGCGGGTCCACGAGGATCACGATGTCCCGCGGCTCCACGCCGTAGCAGTTCTCGATGCCTTCCACGATGTACGCGCAGCGCGCGATGAGGAAATCGCGCACTTCCTGCACGTTCGCCGCCCACTCGTCGTAGGTGCCGCCCCAGCGCTGGCAGTGGCGGTCCATCTCCGGGTCGATCAAGGCGATCAGGCTGTCCAGGTGGCCCACGGTGGTTCCGCAGTCGAGCCCGTGGTTGATCAGTTCAGCGTAGCGCGCGAGGTATTGTGACTTGAACTCGTCATTGTCCATCAGCGCGTTGAACATGGCGAAGTGCGTGCTGGCGAAGTTGGTGGCGCTGGGCGTGCCCCCGATGTTCTCGTTGGTGTGGTCGCAGGGATCGTTCAGCGGCGTGCTCTCGGGGAAGCCGAACTCGTTGTGCGGCGACCCCAGGATCCAATCCATGTCCCAGCAGCAATACCCCCACTTCTTGTGATCGCCATCGGGATCCTTCCCCCGCCACCACATGGTGTTGAAGGCGAGCCACGATCCGTTGGCCACGTACTCGTTCAGGATCATGTGGTCGATCATGCTCAAGGTGCTCAGCGAGTCCTTCACCACGGCGTAGTTGGCCGGGTCGCTCATGTCGTTGCCGGTGATGAAGAGGTAGAGCTCCCACCAAGGCGCGGTGCTGCCGTAGTCGGCCCAGATGCTGCCGTACTCCTGGATCAGGTCCACGCTCTCCCCGGGCTGGTCGTAGTAGTACTCGGTGAAGTCGTTGTCGTCCACCTTCTCCCGCGTCTCATACACGCCCCAGTACTGGCCGTTCACGTACACCAGGCAGGGCTCGTAGCTGCGCTCATCGAGCTTCAGGCCGATCACCTGGCTCAGGCTCTGCACGTAGGCATCGCGGATGTGCGCGCCGTTGTATCCGGGGAAATTGTCGCCGGCGGCGCTCTTGAGGATGATGCGCTCGAAGTCGTTGCGGTCGCTCCCGCGGAAGAGCTGGTCCTCGATCTCGTCGTCGTAGCCGAACTCGTCGCGCACGATGTAGTCGATGTTGCGCTGGTCGTTGCTGTTGCTGGTGCCGCCATGCTCGTTGAATTCGCCGAGCGATTCATCCAGCAAGGCCTGCCCCGCATCGAAGTACTCGATGTTGCCCTCGGCGATGGTGGTGTTGCCGCCGTTGTTCAGGATCATGAGCACATCCGCACCTGCGGCGATGCTCCACACCGGGAGGGTGTGCGTTTCGTTGATGAAGTAGGTGCTGGTCTCGATGAAGCTCGGCGGCACGCCCGGCGTTGCGCTGAAGGCCACCGCGCGCACGCACGTGGTGGCGTTCACATTGAACGGACCGGCGTATAGCGTGCTCGTCGCCGTGGGCTCTTCGCCATCAAGCGTGTACCGCACCGTGCATCCAGCGGGCACGGCTATGCTCACGCTCGTGCTCCCGGCGTATCCGCCAGCGACGGGGCTCATCAGGGGCGTTTCGGCGTAGTAGGAGGATGGACCCGCGTTCACCGCTGCGGGCGTGGGTGCGAGGAAGATGCTCCAGGTGGCGGCGCCATCGGCGGTGCGGCCCCAGCTGTGGTTCTTCTGCGTGGGCTGCGTGAACTGGAACGAATCGATCAAGCTCATCGCGGGATCGGACAGCACCACGGACTCCTGATTGGTTTGGGTGAGCTTGAAGTTCGTGTGCGGCATGCCGATGATCACCGCGTTCTTCCCGCTGCACACGATCACCAGATGCCCGTTCGCTCCGATGGAAATGCCGGCGGGCACCGTCCACTTGCCGGGATCGGCATCGTCGTCGCTCAGGTGCCAGCCGCTCAGGTCCACGCTGCTGCCACCGGCGTTGTACAGCTCCACCCAGTCCTCGTACTCGCCGCCCAGGTTGATCAGGTCCCAGTTGGCCGCGCTCACTTCGTTGATCACCACCTGCGCGCGCACCGGTGCTCCGGACCAGATGGCCATGGCCCAACAGGCCAGGATGGAAAGGCGGCGCGGCAGGTGTCTCATCTGTTCATCCCGGACCAGCGGGACCGCAACAGCGGGGGTGGGCACCGGGAAGACGCAGCGGCAGGGTGAAGGGTTGGTCAGCCGAAGCCAACGAAGCAAGGGCAAATCAGAGCGGGATCCGCCTGGTCATGCCGCATGAGGTCGGGTGCAGAACAAAGATGCGCTACTGAAACACGGCCGGGCCTCCCGTCTTCAGGGGCCCGGATTCAACCGTTCACTCGTGCACAAGCACTCCCTTCGGAACGTCGTGTTGGCTTGCGGCAGGCATGCTCATGCGCCGATGGCTAGCGTCGCCGAGGCGTCTCCGCTTCTGCTCTCGGCGCCGTGAACCAGAGAAGAACGCGCCCCACTCACTCCCTCACCACCCTTCTCCCCTCCCCGTTCAGCAGCACCGTGTAGGCGCCCGGCGCCAGCTCAGGCATCGCGATGCTCTGCTGCCCGGAGGGCACACGCGTGTTCAGCACTTCGCGTCCGGCGGCATCGAGCAGGCGCAGCGCTCCCGCTTGCGGCGCATGCAACCACAGCACCTCGTGGAGCAGCACGGCGCGGAAGGCCTCGTGTTGCGCGGCCGGGACGCCGGTGGAGTTGTAGACGAAATCGGCGGAGTTGCTGTAGCAGCCATCGGCATCGACCACCAGCACGGTGTAGGTGCCGTTCTCAGTGGCGGTCCAGCTCTGCTGCGTGCCACCGGGGATGAAGGCGCCATCGAGGTACCATTGGTAGCTCACGCCGGGCGGGTTGACGGTGAGCTCCGATCCGTTCTGCGTGATCACGGGCACGGCGCCGAGGGTGGTGACGCCGAAGCCGCCGCTGTAGCTGAAGTAGGCATCGCTCACCGTGAGCGTGATGCCGGCGGTGCCGGGCACGTTGTCCTGCAGGTTGCTGATGCCGATAGCGAAGGTGGTGGCGTTGAGCTGCTGCACGCTGATGTCGGCATCGGCCACCACGCTCTGGTCGCTGCTGCTCACGGTGGGGCTGCCCACGGGCACTCCGGCGTTGGTGACGATCACGTTCATGGCGGCCAGGCCGATGTCGCGGCAGAAGGCCTGCGGCATGGGGAAGCTGAAGAGGGCATCGTCGTCGCGGTTCAGCACGGCGAAGTCCTCCGGGCCCATGGCGGCGTATTGCGCATCGGCGGTGGCGGCGTTCATGGTGGCCACCAGCGCGAGGGCGATGTCGCCATCGTCGAGCGCATCATCGAGCCCGGTGACGGTGACGTCCTGCGGCACGTTCCAGTTGGCGGTGGTGAAGGTCAGCTGCGCCACGTCGATGCTCGCCTCGGTGTCGTCGCTCACGCTCAGGTCCACCACCACGTTGCCGGTGGGCTGCGTGCCCAGGCGCAGTTGTACCACGCCGGTGGCGCCGGTCTCGTCCACCACGGTGGCGCTGTTGGTGCCGGCCTGCACGCCGGGGAAGCTCACGCCGCTCCACACGCGCGCGTTGATGCCCTGCGTATCGCCCTGGAAGCCGTTGCCCTGCCACACCGCCACGAAGCCGCCGTCGGCGCGCTTCTCCACCGCCGGGTAGGCCTGCACGCCGGGGATGGTGGTGTTGAGCACCTGCACGCCGCTGTTCTGGAAATTGTAGTCGCTGAAGTAGATCCCGCGCACGTTGTAGTTCTCGGTGTCGTTGAGGCTGGTCCAGGTGCCCATCACGATCACGAAGTCGCCGTTGTCGAAGAGGGCGCACTCGCTGGTGTAGTAGGCGTAGCTGCTGCTGAAGACGCCGGTGGGGCCCATGAGCGTGGCGCCGTTGGCATCGAGGATCCAGGCCTGGAACACGTCGGTGCCGTTCACGCCCCACTTGGTGCTGATGAGGATCTCGTCGCTGGCGTTGGTGCTCACGTCGATGCAGTTGAGCGAGCTGTTCTGGTTGTACACCATCGTCTCATTGATCTGCGCGAGCAGGTCGGCATCGAAGGTCTTGCGGTAGATGCGCTGCGGGTAGTTGTCGCGGCCGTAGATGGCCACGAGGGTGCCGTCACTCTTGTACCGGATGTTGGGGTGGTCGTAATCGTTGTTGGCGTCCTCGGTGACGAGCACGGCGGGGCCGGTGAAGCTGTTGGTTCCGAGGTCGTAGCTGCGGATGTTGAGCACGTCGTTGCCGCTGCCGTAGAGCAGGGTGAGCGTGTTGCCGCGCACGGCCATGTCCCACTGCCCGCCGCCACCGAGGGTGAGGGTGGCGCCGAGCGTGTTGTCCGCTTCGAGCACCCGCATGTACAAGCCGCTGGCGGTGTTCCACGCGATGAGGAAGCGGCCGGCGGTCCAGTAGATCACCTTCACCACGTACTGCTCCTGGTAGTTGCTGCCGGTGGCCACGAGCAGCTCGGGGCTGATGGCGATGTGCGCGCTGTTGTAGCGGCGGAAGTAGATGCTGGCATCGCTGCCGTCCTGCTGCCAGCTCTTCCACACCACCACGTAATCGTCGCTGGGCCCCATGGCCAGCTGCGGCAGGTACTGGTCATTGGGCACGTTCTGGTTCACGCGGAACTCGTTGGTGACGGGGTTCCAGATCTGCGCGCCGGCGGCGAAGGGCAGCAGGGCGACGAGGAAGAGGAGAGGGCGCATGGCGGTGGGATTGGCCGAAAGGTGTGCAATTCATCGGCACGCGGCCCGGTTGACTAGCACCTGCGCGTCGAATACCAAGACCTTATTTGCGCCCACGCAGCGTGAAGCTTGCGTGGGTGCTTATGCTTCAGGGGCGTGGATCGTGACGTGGCAGCGCGGCGCCCCAAAGGGGCGCCATGCGATAGCCCGGGGCAACGCCCTGGGCACGGGCCAACGGCCCCGCACAAGCCCTGAAAGGGCGAAATGCCAATCTTGCCTGGGTGCTCATGCTTCGGGGCCGTGATCGGGTTGCGCCCCTTCGGGGCTTAACCAACGATGGGGATGGGTTAGCCCGGTGCGATGCACCGGGCTAACCCATGTTGCCCCGTTGGGGCAATGAGCCAAGGGTGTGCGCCCCAACGGGGCGCAATGCGATAGCCCGGGGCAACGCCTTGGGCACTTCGGGGGCGTGGATCGTGACGTAGCGGCGCGGCGCCCCAACGGGGCGCCATGCGATAGCCCGGGGCAACGCCCTGGGCACGGGCCAACGGCCCCGCACAAGCCCTGAAAGGGCGAAATGCCGTTCAATCCCATACATAGCGTTCGTCGTATTCAAGGTCGTGCTCTTGCAGGAACTTCCTGTATTCATCCTGAAACGTCACCTTACGGTGGTGCTCCGCCTGATCGGCGATGTATTTCTCAAGGGCTGGCCTATGCGACGGACTGATGGAAAAGATGCCGTAGCCGTTCTGCCAATGGAACTGAGCCAATGACGGCGACTTCGTCTTCAACCATTTGGACGACCCGGTCTTGACCTCCTGCACCAGATCCGCAGGCGAGCAGGTGCGGGGGTGCGCGACGAGCAAGTGGATGTGATCCGAAACCGACCCGGCCTTCAACAAGGTGCCTTTGTGGTTCGCGATGATGCCCCCGATGTATGCGCGCAGTTCGTCGCGATGCGCATCAGCGAGCAAGGGCTCCCGGTTCTTGGTGGAGAACACCAGATGCACGAGGATGCGGGCGAGGGATTGCGGCATGGCTCGCGCCCCTTCAGGGCTGGATAATCGCGTCGGGGTCCAGCCACGGGGCGTTGCCCGTGGCTGTCACATGCGGCCCCTTCAGGGCCTGCGCGCTGGTGAGCGCCTTTGGGTTGTGTTGCGTCATCACACACCTGCGGATGTACTCGTGTCCACATCCTGCGCAGCCGGTTCGTGCACCGTCATGGTCGCGCAGCTCTTCTTCATCAACGCAGGGTCTTCGCCGAAGGTAGGCAACGCCTGCCTTCGCATGAGTCTCGCCGTGCCGCAGGTTGCGCGACAGCGAGGCGGAACCTGCGGCGGCCGGCCGATGCGCACCTGCAGTGAAGTCCCGGCCGGGGTTGAAATCCGGTGCGCGGAACAGCGGATGGCGCAGGCAGGATCCTTCGTCAGGTCGCATGGACCTGGTGTGCTGATCGAGTGAGCGTTATGGGAGCATTGTATCGCTGCTGCGCTATTGTTCCAGATGGAAGCTGGTCAATCGCATCTCCACCGCGATCCCACTGCCCGCATAGAACGATTTGTAGGCTCCAATGCCAATATGCCTCACGTAATGCTCCAGCTCATGCGAGGGATTGATGAAACCGGCCTGCAGGTAGAACACCAGATCGCGCACATGCTCGCTGGTGAGCGGGCCGATGGGCGTGTTAAGGTCAAGGTCCTGCGCGGCGAGCACGGTGGCGATGGAATCAATGGAGCCTCCACCGGGCGAGACGAGAATGGTATCGCTCACAGCGGTGACATCCATCCAGGGTGTGCCGTTCTCCGAGACCAGTCGTGGACCGTCGACGCGTACGAAGCGTGAGAAGGCCAGCGATCCGAAGCGCTCGCCCCGGAGCCAGGCGTAAGCGTGGCCGCCGATCACGCTGTCCTGCTGCACGTAGATGCTGTCGCGAATGCTGTTGGGCGTTTCCACACCGCTCACCGGATCGATGTTCACGCCGGTGTACACCCACCAGCTTCCCGGGGTGAAGGGGGCGAATTCCGCTGTCGGGTAAACCGTCGCATCTGGCCCTGCTGGACTGGTCGGGCAGTCTTCCTCCTTCCGGCATGCCGAGAGCAATAGGACCGATGCCATGATGATGATATGCGTACGCATGTGTGTTTGTTTGTATGTGTCGCGGTGGTCGGGGCATAGAACAGCACAGGCACGCCCATATTGCGGAGGAGGCGCGCGGTTCGTCACATCGTGGCGCACGGAACCAAGCGCTTCCGATTGACGGTTTGAGCGCCACCCCTGATTCAGCGCATGATCGAACCGGGTCATCACACCTGAGCACTATCCGTGCCCATGGCAACTGAACCACAGCAGGGCCTCCGGTCATCTGGCACCGTGCTTTCAGGCCTCCAGATCATCTTCATGCGCGCTCTCCAGATCAGCGCTATAGCTGGGAGGCAGTCGATTGCCTTGATGGGCAGGAAGCGCATGCTGCTGCGCAGCCTTGCAGAGGTTGAGCTGATCGCGTGGAATGAAGGCCTTCCGTGATATCGTACGGACCAGAAAAGATCCTGCGCAAGCGTGAGCAAGCTCCGGAGTTCACCGGCACCCGCACGGCCGAAAGCCAGAACCATGAATCCTTCAGCGCACCACGAACCGCAGTGCCAATGCCGATCCGCGATCGCCTTGCGCGCTGAGCAGATAGACACCGGCCCTCAGGCCCGGCAACGGAATGCGCTTCTCCGCGGCACCAAGCGTCCATTCGCCGATGCGGCGGCCCAGGGCATCGGTGAGCCTCAATCGTTGCACGGCGCTCCCCTGTTCGCATCGCACGACCAGCTCGTGCGCGGCAGCATCGTAGCGGGCATCGAAGGCCGGTGCATCGGCGATCGGCTCGACGCCTGTGAGGGTGAAGCGCGGCGTGAATCGGTACACCGTGTTCGGCGCCGGCAGGTTGAAGAGCGTGCTCCAGTTGATGATCGGGAGCGAGTCGAGCGTGGGCGCCAGGGCGTCCTCCGTGAGCCAGAGCTTCTCGTAGATGGAGAGGAAATCGTCGGGCCCGTAGAAGATCCCGCAGTTCGGGCCATCGGTGCCATCATAGACCAGGTCGCTGCCGGAGTTGGGCCCGTAGCGCATCTCGATCACGCCGGTGGCCTGGTAATACCAGATCTGGCAGTTCGCGAAATTGTCCGGCGGCCCGTCCTCCAGCCGCCAGTTGCGCCATTGGGCCTTCAGCACCCGTTCTCCGGCGCTGCCCGTGATCTCGTAGCGCACATCCGATGTGCCATCGATGGCGAGCAGGTCCGTGGTGAGCGCATCGAAGAAGATGGCCGAGCTGTCGTTGTCCACGCGCAGGTATCCCTTGCTGCCGATGATGATGGTCTTCAAGCCGCCCATGGGGAACGGCACATCGTAGAACCAGAGCGTCTCGCCATCGAGCTCGTGCACGAAGTGGAACTCGGACATGCCGTGATCGCAGACGATGCCGCCGGGGAGTTCCGTGTACGGCGCGATGGACTGCTCGAACGAATAGGAATTCTGCGCGTGCATCGGCGCTGCGAGCACCAGGATGAAGAGCCCTGAGAGGACCTTGCTGAATAACTGCCTGCTCACGGCATGCAGGTGATCGGCTTCGTTCATGCTTGTGCTGACTTGCTGCATGCGGGATTCGTTTGCGCCAAATGTGATCCGCGGTCCTTTGCGCGCATGGCCCGAATTGAGGAACGGCTTGGGATCGCTGAGCAGCGCGACCGTCAGGGCCGAAAGGTTCAGCGAAGCGCAAACGCGCCAGTCGGGACCCGCGGCACTGCTACGGAGCTTCCGCAAGCATCCGATGCGCTCCACAGGCCCGTCTGCGCGTACGAGCCCACCGTGCCGCAAGAACCTTGTGCATCGAATGCGGTCTATGGCCGCCATTCCCTAGGTCCGTTCCACCAAACCCATCACCACGGAATTCAACAACGTGAACTTCTTCGCCGTGATCATCGCGACGGTAGCCGCCTTCTGGGCTTCGTGTGGTACAGATTCCTCTTCGGCAAGCACTGGATGAAGGAACTGGGCTTCTCGGAAGAGGAATTGAAGAAAGGCGCCAACATGGGCATGATCTTCGGCAGCACCCTGGCGCTCACTTTCGTGATGGGACTGGGCCTGGCCATGCTCTGGCACACCGAGGACCCAGCGAAGCTCACCTGGAGCGTCGGCTTGATGCACGGCCTATTCATCGGGGTGTGCTTCGTGGCCACGAGCACCGGCATCAATTTCCTGTACCAACGGAAGTCGCTTGCGCCATGGGCTATCGATGCGGGCGATTGAAGTGAGCAAGGATCACGCAAGGCTTCGCACCTTCGCTCCATGGCCCTCGACTACTCCCCCATCCCCGGCAGCATCCTCACCATCCGCTTCCAGGACTGCGACCCCTTCAACCACTTGAACAACGGGCGCTACACGGACTACTTCCTCAATGCGCGCGAGGACCATCTGCTGGAGCATTACGGTCTTGATATCTACAAGATCGCGCGCGAGACGGGGCTGTGCTGGGTGGTGAGCACGAGCCAGATCGCCTACCTGCGCCCGGCCATCACCATGGAGAAGGTGCTCATCGAGACGCAGTTGATCAGCTGGTCGCCCAAGCACGTGCAAGTGGAGATGCGCATGTGGGACGAAGGCCGCAAGGCACTGAAGAGTTTCTGCTGGATGAGCTTCATCCATTTCGACCTGCGCACGGGCAAGGTGGCCTCGCACAACGAAGGATACGTGGAGCTGTTCCAACGCGTGCATGCGCCGGTATCAGAAGAGAGCTTCGATGCACGGCTGACGGCGCTGAAGGCCGGCTGAGGCCCGTTATTCGAAGGTGAAGAAGAAGTAGCGGACAGCGGCCCACTCCTTCGGGATGCCGGCGGCGTAGCCGATGGTGCTGCGCGATGCATTCTCCACGCGGCCATCCTCGTTCACGTACCCGATGGTGCTCCGGCTGCTGTTCTCCACGCGCCCATCGTCGTTCACATAGCCCACGGTGCTGCGGCTGCTGTTCTCGATCCGGCCATCGTCGTTGATGTAGCCGATGGTGCTGCGCGAGGCGTTCTCGATGCGTCCGTCCTTGTTGATGTAGCCCACGGTGCTGCGCGAGGCGTTCTCGATCCGGCCATCGGCATTGATGTAGCCGGTGGTGCTGCGCGAGGCGTTCTCGATGCGCTGGGCCTGTCCGGCCAGGGCGATGAGGGTGAGAAAGGAGAAGAGGAGCTGCCGCATCCGGATGATCGAAATATGCGCGTTGCACCATCAAGAACCGCGCACAGCATCGCGCCATTGCACTTGGCGGCTCACTCCTTCACGAAGCGCACGGGGTGCAGGCCCGCGATGCCGACGGCGTGCGCCACGTACACGCCCTTGCCGAGCGCGTTGGTGCCGACGACGGTGCGCTCGCCACTGATCCGCTCTCGCAGCACGAGGCGTCCGCTGGCATCGAGCACGCGCAGTTCCGCACCGATCGCGTCGGTAGGCGCCAGCACGGTGATGCCCTCGGCTCCGGCGATCACGCGCATCGCTGCGGCGTTCACCTCCGGTACGCGCGTGCTGATATCGTTGCTGCGGAAGCTGAAGGCCTCGAGGAAGACGCCGCTGTCGAAGGCCATGTCGCTCACGTCGGCGATGGCCACCTTGAAGTGGTAGACATCATCGGGCGAGACCTCGGCGAAGACGGTGAGGTTCGTGGTGAAGCCGTCGTAGGTCACATACTGTCCGGCGCCGGCCTCATTATTCACGAAGTAGGAGCTGTTCAGGCCTTCGTTCACGTTGTTGATCGCCACCGGTGTGCCGTCGGGCAGCGCCGCGACATTGGTGGGCGTGGGGAAGCCAGGACCGGTGAGCCAGATGGCGAACACATCATTGAATGCACTGCCCACGAACTCGGGGTACTCCTCGCTGCCGAAGCTGAAGTTGAAGAGCAGCGTATCGCCCGTAGGGATGCAGTCGAACTCGAGCACGCAGGCATCGTAGGTGGGCATGCCGCCCACCGCTGCGGTCAGATCGGGATCGCCCGGGGTGCTGGGGTAATCGGAAGCGAAGTTGCCGACCGGCCCGGCCACCAAGGACGCGGATCCCGTGGTGAGCACCAGGCCCTCTTCGATCTCCATCTCCGAGGCTCCGCTGAACTGCCCCATGGCACTGCCCGCGCAATTCACCGTCACGTTCTGGATGGAGACATTCAGTCCTTCGAGCAATTGCGCCACATCGGATAGGCTCAGGCTGTCGTTGACGGTGAGCTGTGCGTTGGCGGATCCGGCGAGCGTTGCGAATGCGAGCGCGTAGAGCTTCTTCATGGTGCTGCGGTTTGGCGAGGTGAAAGTAGCTGCCCGGACCGATCCGCCAAGATCACTGGGCGAATAGCGCATCAACCATGGTGAACAGCGATCGCCACCGCCCCGAAACAGCGGAGCCGCCCGCTCTTGGAGTGGACGGCCCGCCGACCAGAACTGAATCCGCCAGGCGGCGGACCTTCGCTCGGTGCAAGGGTAGCGCGCAGTGGAGACCTGTGCATCTTTCTACACGGCGAGATTGCCGCTTCGATATACAGGGCTGAGCGGCTCACCGGAGGAGTCCTGATGCATCCGCGATCAACACACCTTAACGCGACAGCGCGTCACTTCCGCGCTGACAGATCGTTGCTTCGTGGTGACAGGCATGCCCTTTGATCGGCGCGCCCAGCAAAACAGAACCAGCATGAAACGTGTGATCGGTCCTCTCCTATTCGGCATCCTCGGCGGGTTCATCGCCCTTTCCATCCATCAGCGCTTCTTCGCGGAGTCGCCTGCCCTTCAATCCGAGCTCCAGCCGGTACCGGGCGCTCCGGTCTCTTACGTGAGCATCCCAACGGTAAGCGGAACGCCTGTGGTTGCGGTGGATTTCACCGAGGCCGCCGAGCGCAGCGTGAACGCCGTGGTGCACGTCACCACCGAGACCACGGTGAACGTGCGCGACCCCTTCGCCGATTTCTTCTGGGGCTACCGGGCGCCCAGCCAGCAGCGCCAGCAGCAGGGCGCCGGGTCGGGCGTGATCATCAGCGCCGACGGCTACATCGTGACCAACAACCACGTGGTGGAAGGCGCTGACAAGATCATGGTGCACCTGAACGACCGTCGCCAATTCGAGGCGCGCATCGTGGGCCGCGACCCCAGCACGGACATCGCCGTCCTCAAGGTGGAAGGCGAAGGACTGGCCACCCTCGGCTACGGCAACAGCGATGAGGTGCGCGTGGGCGAATGGGTGCTGGCCGTGGGCAACCCGATGAACCTCACCAGCACCGTCACCGCCGGCATCGTGAGCGCCAAGGCGCGCAACATCAACCTGCTGCAGTACGATCCCGGCCGGGACGTTTTCCCGATCGAGAGCTTCATCCAGACCGATGCAGCGGTGAACCCCGGCAACAGCGGCGGCGCCCTGGTGAATGCCAGCGGCGAACTGGTGGGCATCAACACCGCCATCGCGAGCAACACCGGCCAGTACACGGGCTACTCCTTCGCGGTGCCGGTGAACATCGTGAAGAAGGTGGCGGGCGACATCGTTGAGTACGGCAGCGTGCAGCGCGCGTACCTCGGCGTGAGCATCCGCGACATGGACCAGCAACTGGCTCAGGAACTTCGCATGGATAAGCCCCGGGGCGTTTACGTGAACGGGCTCACCGATGGCGGCGCGGCGGCGAATGCAGGCCTGGAGAAAGGCGACGTGATCACCCGCGTGGGCAGCATCGCCGTGAACAACGTGCCGCAGCTGCAGGAGCAGGTGGGGAAATTCAAGCCCGGCGACCGCGTGCCGGTGACCGTGCTCCGCGAAGGCGGTGAGCGCGTGGTGGAGCTCACCCTGCGCGGCCGCGAGGGCAGCACTGTTGCGATGAAGACCAGCAAGGCGCCCATGGAGACGCTGGGGGCTGAGCTGCGCGCGGCTACTGCCGAGGAGCTCCGTGCGCTGCGGCTGAAGAACGGCGTGAAAGTGTCGGCGGTGAACGGCGGAAAGTTCCGCGCGAGCGGCATCCGGGAGGGCTTCATCATCACCAGCATCGATCAGCAGCCCGTGAGCGGACCGGCCGATGTGGAGAAGGCATTGGCGAGCAAGCGTGGCGGCGTGCTGGTGGAGGGCGTGTATCCCAACGGAATGAAGGCCTATTATGGACTCGGCCTGTGACGCGTTGGAGCGTGTCGTCCATCATTTCGGAGAAAGCGCGTGGAGGGGCTTGTCCCGTGAAGCAAGAGGCCCCTACCTTCGCCGCCCGTCTTCAGCGCTCGTGCAACTGATTGGCGGTCGTGCCTCTATCTTCATAATCACCTAATACCCAGACGACCGTGGCATCAAGGATGCGTCAACTCAAGATTACCAAGTCGATCACCAACCGGGAAAGCCAGTCGCTGGACAAGTACCTGCAGGAAATCGGCAAGGAAGGCCTGATCACCGCCGACATGGAGGTGGAACTGGCGCGGCGCATCAAAGAAGGTGACGGGAAAGCGCTGGAGAAACTGGTGAAGGCTAACCTGCGCTTCGTGGTCTCGGTGGCCAAGCAGTACCAGAATCAAGGCCTCAGCCTGCCCGACTTGATCAACGAGGGCAACCTCGGCCTGATCAAGGCGGCCCAGCGCTTCGATGAGACGCGCGGCTTCAAGTTCATCAGCTACGCGGTGTGGTGGATCCGCCAGAGCATCCTGCAGGCCTTGGCCGAGCAGAGCCGGATCGTGCGGCTGCCGCTGAACCAGGTGGGCTCGCTGAACAAGATCAACAAGGCCTTCGCGAAGCTCGAGCAGGAATTCGAGCGCCCGCCCAGCGCCGATGAGCTGGCTGCCAGCCTCGATCTGCCGCCCGAGAAGGTCGCCGACACCATGAAGGTGAGCGGCCGCCACATCAGCATGGACGCTCCCTTCGTGGAAGGCGAGAGCAACAGCCTGCTCGATGTGCTGCCCAACAACGACAGCACCCCCGCCGACCGCCTTCTGCTCAACGAATCGCTGAGCAAGGAGATCGAGCGCGCCCTGAGCACCCTCACCGAGCGCGAGCGCGATGTGGTGAAGCTCTTCTTCGGCATCGGCATCAACCACGGCCTTACGTTGGAGGAGATCGGCGCCAAGTTCGACCTCACCCGCGAGCGCGTGCGGCAGATCAAGGAGAAGGCCATCCGGCGATTGCGGCATACCAGCCGCAGCAAACTGCTGAAGGCTTACCTCGGCTAGTCATCGCGCCCCGCCACAAGCGGGGCGCGTTCGTTCGTCACCACCACTTCACTTCCCAACCAATCGAATGGAAACCCTCGAAGCGAAAGCCGGTTACGAAGCCGGCCTGAAGGAATTCGTTGCCCGCGAACGCGCCGCCGTTGAGCTGCTCAGTGCCGCGGGCCAATTGATGTACGGCAAAGGCGTGGAGCTCGTCTTCTTCCGCGACCAGCTGCTCGACATCAGCACCAGCGAGGCGCTCAAGCGCTTCCATTATGCCCAGGACGTGGTGCAGAAGCCGATTGACGTGTTCACCTGCGCCCAGGTGGCCAAGGCCCTGCTCGACATGGACCTGGCGCCCAGCAAGATCGACATCGCCAAGCTCACCTGGGAGTTCACCCAGGGAGGCAAGCGCGACCTCGACAAATTCCTGAGCAACGCGCTCGGGGGATTCATCGGCATCGACAAGCACAAATTCGAGCCGCGCGATGTGGTGCTCTACGGCTTCGGCCGGATCGGGCGCATCGCCGCGCGTGAACTGGTGAAGCAGGCCGGCAAGGGCCAGCAGCTCCGCCTGCGCGCCATCGTCACCCGCACCCTCAGCGACGAGGAGATCGTGAAGCGCGCCGCCCTGCTCCGCAGCGACAGCGTGCACGGCGCATTCAAGGGAAGCGTGGTGGAGGACATCCCCGGCAAGGCGCTCATCATCAACGGCCAGCGCGTGCTCCTGATCGCCGCCAACAATCCGGAGGACATCGACTATACCGTGCACGGCATCAGCAACGCGCTGATCATCGACAACACGGGCGCCTTCACCAAGCGTGAAGCGCTGGGCCGGCACCTGAAGGCCAAGGGCGTCAGCAAGGTGATCCTCACCGCGCCGGGCAAGGAGATGCCCAACATCGTGTACGGCATCAACCACAAGGAGCTCGATGTGGACAATGAGCAGCTCTTCAGCGCCGCCAGTTGCACCACCAACGCCATCTCGCCGGTACTGAAGGTGATGGAGGACCAGATCGGCATCGAGAAAGGCCACATCGAGACCGTGCACGCCTACACCAACGACCAGAACCTGCTCGACAACTACCACAAGAAGCCGCGCCGAGGCCGCAGCGCCGCGATCAACATGGTGATCACCAGCACGGGTGCCGGCAGCGCGGTGACCAAGGCCATCCCGAGCCTCAAGGACAAGCTCACCGCGAATGCCGTGCGGGTGCCAACACCGAACGGATCGCTGGCCATCATGAGCCTGAACCTGAAGCGCCAGGTGACCCGCGACGAAGTGAACGAGCTGATCCGCCACGCCGCGCTCAATGGCGAACTGGTGAACCAGATCCACTACCAGATCGACCCCGAGCTGGTGAGCAGTGACATCATCGGAGATTCCTGCTGCAGCGTATTCGACAGCACCGCCACGATCGTCGGCCCTGACGGAAAGAGCGCTGTGCTCTATGCCTGGTACGACAACGAATTCGGCTACACCAAGCAGGTGATCCGCTTGGCCAAGTTCGTGGCCAAGGTTCGCCGCCTGATCTACTACTGAGCAATCCATCCCTAGCGCGAAGCCTCCAGGAATGGGGGCTTCGTTCGTTATGGCCCACCTCGAACGAACAAGCCCCAGCGGTGAAGCTGGGGCTGCTCATTACGACGGGTCTATAGTTAGGCACGATTGCCCGTCGGGAAAAGCAGGATCACTCCGGACCTACCGCAGCGATCACCAGGACTGCCACGAAACCGGTGATGAAGGCGATGCTGCAAACCCAGTTGACCCGTTGCCAGAATCTTGACGGTTGCAGTTCGCAGCGCAGGAGTTCATTGATGTGTTGCATGGCACAAACCTCTGGAGGTGAAACCGTCAAAAACAGGTGAAAAAACACAGGGGGTACCCTGTGAAAAAACACATTTCCGCGGATCGATTATTGGATTTCCTGACCGCGATTCGAACTCATTCTCGACTCGATCCACCTTGAGGTTGACTATCACAACCTCCTGATAAACTGCCGAATGGAACTACTTAGTCAGGATGAAGGCACCCTGGTCCGCTACGACATGAACTGGTATTCCCAACCTCTCGGCCTCCCGGACCAACTTCCAGCGACTGAGTCCCGAAATGCCAGCGGCCAGCACCCAATGACCCGCTGCGGCATAGCCCTCGACGAACTCGGATCGGACGTATTCCAAGTCGTGGAAAACCACTGCATCGCAATGACCGCTGTCCATCGGCGGGGCATGATCCCCGGAAACGAACAGGACGTCGAAAGCGGATGAACGCCATCGCGAGCCGGCCATGCAAGTGGGGCCGAACAGGCGCAACCGGTCCTGGAAAAGAAGGGCTCCGGAACGAACCACGGTATCCGCTCCGATCGCCCCCATGTGCCTTTCAATCCTCCTCTCCGAATACGGGCTTCGCAGCACGCTGTCGGATTCAGCGATGATCGCCATTTCACGGCCCTTCACCATGGCCGCCATAAGTGCACGGGTATCATCGTACACCACGAAGCTCGCTTCGTCGGCTCGATGCTTCGAACGCGCAGCAGCCAACGCGAGCAGCAGCGCGACGCAACCGATGGACACCAGGCGGGCCCGCCGCCAATGCCAGATCAGCTCAGCTGCGATGGCGGAGATCAGCAGGTACATCACGAGCATATCGAAGGCGCCGACGCGGATGGCCGGGTAGGCAAAGGCAATTGGGCGAACCACGCTGTGATGTCACCTACACCTTTCAAGAGCACCTGCATGCACCATGCGAGCGCATCGCCCAAGAGGGGAACACGGTGCAGCGCGATCAGTGCCACACCGCCGAACACCGCGAGGCTCACACCGGTGACAACCACGAGATTCGCCGGCAGGAACCAGACTGGGAAAGCCTTGAACATCCAGATTGCCAGCGGCGCCGTGAGCAATTGCGCCGAGAAGGAGACCACTGCAAGCGACCACGCATGACGCAGCAGCCAGGGCTTCGGCGACCACAGTACGGCAATGGGCCCATGGAACACGATAATCCCGAGGACGGCAAGGAACGACAGCTGGAAGCCTGCATGGCGCAGCATGGCCGGGTCCCAGATCAATAGGAACAAGCCTGCGGCGAAGAGGCTGTTCAAGTGGTCGGTTCGCCTTCGCCCCATGCCAGCCAATGTGAAAAAGCTGAACATGAAGCTTGCACGGAGCACGCTCGGAGCGGCACCGGTGATGCCCGCGTAGGCCCATAGCGCAAGCAGGATCAACAGCCCACGCGCCACCCGGCTGCCACGGTTCCCTCCCCACCATCCGAGCATGAAGGAGAGCGCGGCGTAGATCAGCCCCACGTGCATCCCCGAGACCGCAAGGACATGGATGGTCCCGCTGCGGGAGAATGCCGTTGACTGCTCGCTGTCCAGATCATCGCGCTGACCCAGCACCAAGGCATTCACCAGCGCTCGTTCCCGAGCTTCGAGGCTGGTGCGTTGGAGCCAGCTGCTCACTGCCTGACGTGACTCGCGGAACACATCACTCCAATGTGGATCATGGCCGGCGATCCGCCATTGCTGCGCAGGAGCAAAAAGTTCCTGGGCGATGCCCCGACTGCGCGCCCATGCCCTGCGATCGAATCCGCCTGGATCCGGAACCCGCTCAATCGGCCGCAATGACGCATCCACGAAGAGCAAGTCACCCACGCCAGGCCATAGTCCTTCGCCTGACAACAAGGTGACCATCGCCTGGCCACGCAGTGCTTCCCACCCATCATGACGAAGGCCGGCTTGCAGCGTGACATCGGCACGGAAAGCTTTGGCCGATGCCCCATTCACCGCCTCAACACGAACCAGATAAGGTCCCTCAGCCGCTACCTCGCTCTGCGCGCCGATGGGATCGCGTCCAGGGTCCCGCAACGACTGCCACGCCAAACCGAATACCAGGTACCACAACGAGAGCACGGCGCCTCGTTGCCAACGGGTGCCGATCGACTGCGGCGCCAGGACCAATAACAAGGCTGGCAGCGATGCAGCGATGACCACAGGCAGCAACGATCCCGGAGGTGGTTCGAGTGCGAAACCCAGGCCAACGCCTATCGCGAACGGCGTTGCCATGCGCACCATGGGAGCACGATGGATGGCGCTCCACGGGCCGTGCAGGTCCGATCCGGTCATGGCGACGAAAAGGTAGCGACCCGGCGCTTACTCCACCTCCAGCACCAAGCACTTCAGGTAGCGCGTCTCCGGAACCGACCAGTGCGGCGCGTGGTCAGGCGGCTGACCACCATCATGCAGCTCTCGCAACCGGCGGCCAGCATCGCGAGCAGCCTCTGCAACCATCTCACGGAATACATCCGGAGACATGTGCTGCGAGCAGCTGCAGGTGATCAGGCGCCCGCCTGCAGGCAAGCAGAGCAAGGCGCGCAGGTTGATCTCCTTGTAGCCGCGGTAGGCGTTGGCCATGGCGCCCTTGCTCTTCGCGAAGGCCGGTGGATCGAGCACGATGGAATCCCATTGCTTCCCGCTGCGGCTCGCCTCGGTCAGGAAATCGAAGACATTGGCCTCGCGGAATGCGCATTGCCCGAACCCGTTCAACCCGGCATTGCGCCCGGCCATCGCCACGGCATCGGCACTGATGTCGAGGCCGAGCACTTCGTGCGCGCCGCCCTTCGCGGCATGCAGCCCGAAGCCGCCCGTATGCGTGAAGCAATCCAGCACCCGTCCCGAGCCGATGAATCGCTGAGCCGCCACGTGATTCTGGACCTGATCCAGGAAGTGCCCGGTCTTCTGACCGCCGGCCACATCCACATGCACGCGCACGGCATGCGCGCCCTCGCCTTCCTCGATCACCAGTTGCGTATTGAAGGGCTTGCCGAAGAAACCCTTGTCCTGCGCCAGTCCTTCCTTCTCCCGGATGGGCACATCATTCCGCAGAAAGATGCCGCTGGGCAAAACGCACTCCTGCAGGGCTTCAAGGATCACATCGCGCCAGCGCTCCATGCCCAAAGTGAGGAACTGGACGGAAAGCACGCGCCTCCCATCAACCGCATCGTGGAAGAGGTCGGCCACGAGCCCCGGCAATCCATCGGCCTCTCCGAATGCCACGCGGCAACTGCGGGAATAACCGAGGCGAGCACGCCGTTGCCATGCCCGGTGGATGCGATCGCGCATAAGGTGCCGGCTCACGCGCTCCTCGGCATTCCACGTGAGCAGGCGCACGCGGATCATGCTGGCCGGATTGATGTATCCCTGGCCGATGGCCCGGCCCTTCGCATCGGTCACGAGCACGACATCACCGGGCGCATAGGCCCCTTCCTCCTTCAGCACCTGGGTAGCATACACCCACGGGTGGCCCAGCAGCACGCGGTCGCCACGGTCATCGATGCGGATGCGTGCCTGGGGCATATCAGTGGGGCTTAGGGCCGGCGCCTCCGTTGATGCGCAAGGAGTCGCCCTCATCCCGGAAGAAATCGAGCGTGCTGAGGTCCACGAGGTGGACGTTCGCGAAATAGTGATGCAGGATATCGGTGTAGGTGCGCCCTGAGCGTGCCATGGCCATGGCTCCTTCCTGGCACAGTCCCACGGCATGCCCGAAGCCCCGGCCGCGGAGCAGCACGTGATCGCCTTCGGCGCTTACCGTGAAGAAGGTGCTCCGCAGCTTAAGGTCCTCGCGCACGTGCTTCAGATGGATGAGCGGCCAGATGCCCTGCATGTAGAGCCCACGGCACTGCGGATCGAAGTTCAAGGCCGCGGAGAGCTGGGCGCTGTCCGTGGCCACGAAGCCGAAACGGCGATCGAGGTAGCCCAGCCATTCGGCGCGGGAGAGCCTGCGCTCCCATGCGGCGTGCGGTGCGCTCAGGCAGAAGGTGTCGCGCACCGCGCGCAGGTAGGGCTCATGCTTGCTCCAAAGGTCCTCGGCGTTCATGGTCTCGCCGCCGCAGTTGCTGTGGAAGGTGGCATGGATCAACTTGATCTCGGAATCCACGATCACCAGGCTGCGGGTGGCATCCACGGCGGCGGCAATGCTGTCGTTTCGGTTGCGGCCATGGTAGACCTGGCAATGCACGCCGTCGCAGAGATCGAAGCCTTCATCCAGGTGCTTCCGCTGATTCGTGAGCGCATAGGTGCGGCTGCTCACGGCTTGCAGCTTGTAATACTCGTGGTGGTGGTCCTTGCCCGCCTCGGCGCTCACCACTCCGGCCACATAGGCTTCGATGGGCATGCGGTTCATCAGGAGCAGCTGCCCGTTGGCGAGTGCGGCTTCCAATCGGCCGGTGTACTCGCGCGGATTCTTGCTGCCTTCGGGCTTCAGCTTGAAACCGCCATCGCCGTATGGCACCACCTCGATCCGCTTGGCAGTGAAGGCCATCGCCAGGGAGCGCGCGGCGATCTCCTTCCCTGCAACCTCGATCCGGAGCCCGTCGGTGCTCTTGAGCTCGCCCATGACCACCCCATCGGCGATCACTTTGCTGGTGCCACGCGTGCTCATCACCAGTGCTTGCTTCAAGGGGCGCTCACGCATCAAGCCGATGCTCAGGGTGCGCTCACCCGATTGCGCCAGCGCTCCCCCAGCCGGCAACGCCAGCAAGGCAACGAGCAATAGCGCGCGGTTCATCGGCGGCGAAACTACCGGGGCGGTCCGCGGGCATCAGCCAGCCCGATGCAGACTTATCCACACGGCAGAAGCCACCTTGGCGCTCGCGCCGGGCCCGCCGAGCTTCGTCTTCAGCGCCTCGAGGTCGTTGAGCATGCGCGACCGATCCGGCCCGTCCCGCAGCAGCTTCTCCAATTCCAAGCTCATGGCATCCACGGTGAGGTCTCCCTGAATGAGCTCGCGCACCACCTCCCGGTCCATGATCAGGTTCACCAGGCTGATGAACTTGATATCGACCAGCCGCCGCGCGATCCACACATTGAGCGCGCCACCGCTGTAGCACACCACCTCCGGCACGCCGAAGAGCGCGGTCTCCAAGGTGGCCGTTCCGCTGGTGACGAGCGCAGCGCGCGCATGGCGGAGCACATCGTAGGTGCGGCCCTTCACCAGCGCGATGCCTGTTCCGCTGATGTGCGCATCGTACGCCTCATCGGGCACCGATGGCGCTGCAGCCAGCACGAAGCGCTGCTCCGGGAAACGCCTCGCCACGGCGGCCATCAGCGGGAGCACGCGGCTGATCTCCTGATGGCGGCTTCCCGGAAGCAAGGCCACTACGGGCCGCCCATCATCACCTGGCAGCGGCGCCAACTCGCTCCTGCCCTCGTACTCGATCGCGTCCAGCAGCGGATGCCCGACGAAATCGACCTTGACACCGTAGCGGGCATACCATCCCTGCTCGAATGGAAGGATGCAGTACATGCGGCTGACCACACGCTTGATCGCATGGACACGGCCCTTCTTCCATGCCCACACCTGCGGACTGATGTAGTAATGCACGGGGATGCCCTTGGCGTGCGCCCACTCCGCGATCCGAAGGTTGAAGCCGGGATAGTCGATCAGCACCAAGGCATCGGGCCTGAAGGACGTGATGTCGCGCTTGCAGGCCTCGATGTTCCGAAGAATCGTCCGCAGGTTCATCAAGACTTGGGTGAAGCCCATGAAGGCCAGCTCGCGGTAATGCTTGGCCAAGACTGCGCCTGCGGCGGCCATGCGATCGCCGCCCCAAGCCCGTACTTCAAGCGGTTCACTCGCTTGTTGGAACAGCGCGCGCAAGAGGTTGCCGCCATGCAGGTCGCCGCTCGCCTCGCCCGCGATCATGTAGATGCGCCTTCCGCTGGCGCCGGAGCTGCTATGCGTTGGCGTCCCCATCACAGCCAGCCGCGATCGGAGAGTTCGTTGAAGATGAATACCGACACGATGTACGCGCCGTAAACGAGCATCGCCACGATCACGCCGCGCATGGCCTGGTGCATGGCCTTGCGATCGAAAAGGAAGAAGAGCGCCGCATCGGCGATGAGGCTGAGGCTCACGATCCGCGGCTGGTAGGCCGCAGTGCCGAGGAACAGGTCGTTCACGAACCATTGGAAATCGTGGTGCGGCCTGATGGCGGTGACGTAGATGCCCCCATAAGCCGCAAAGCCGAGCAAGGGCGCCACCATGCCCAGGAGGAAGCCCGTGAGCCGGCTATCCCACTTCATTCCGCCAGGTGTTCAGTTCCGCGATGGCATGGTGGGCGGTCATGTCGTACTGCGTCGGCACAACGCTCACGTATCCATTCTCCACCGCCCACACATCGGTATCCTCTCCGTGGTCCTGTCCACGGAATTCACCGCGCAGCCAATAGTACTCCTTGCCGCCAGGGTCGTGCCGCGTCTCGAACTCATCCTCCCAATTGGCCTTGGCCTGGCGGCACACGCGCATGCCCTTCAGCGGGGCGCCGGACCCTTTGGGCACATTCACGTTGAGGCAGATGCCTTGCGCCATGCCATGCTGCAGCGCATTGGCCACCACGTTCCGCACTACGGGCCTCACATGCCCGAAGTCGGCTTCGATGCTGTGGTCCATGAGGCTGAAGCCGATACTGGGGATGCCTTCCATGGCGCCCTCGACCGCAGCGCTCATGGTGCCGCTATAGAGGACGTTGATGCTGATGTTGGCGCCGTGGTTGATCCCGCTAACGAGCAGGTCGGGCTTGCGGCCGCCAAGCAGCTTGTAGATCGCGAGCTTCACGCAATCCACCGGCGTACCGGAGCAGCTCCAGGCCTCGGCGCCTGCGACCTGCTCAACTTGCTGCAGGCGCAGGAAGCTGTGGATGGTGATGGCGTGGCCCATGGCGCTCTGGGGCTTATCGGGCGCAACCACCAGCACACGGCCGAAGGCCAGCATTTCCTCGGTAAGCGCACGGATGCCTGGCGCGAAGATTCCATCGTCGTTGGTGACCAGGATGAGCGGGCGTTCAGGCATGGGCCGCAAAGCTATCCGACCCGGAGGGCGCGTGGGCGAAGTTGCAGACTCACTCCGTCACTGAGACATTTACCGGCCGCAGGACCCTTGCTCAACGACTCATGAAGAAAGCCATCCACCCGCCGAACGCCGCGAAGCCATTAGCACCATACACACCAGCGATTGAAGCCGGTGGCCTTCTCTTCATCAGCGGCCAGATCGCCCTCGATCAAGAGGGCCGCTTGCACATGGAAGACATCGCCACGGAGACCCGACAGGTGATGGAGAACATCGGCCATCTGCTGCGCGCGGCTGGCTTGGGGTACGGCAATCTGGTGAAGGTCACGATTTTCCTCAGTGACATGGCCCACTATGCAGCGGTGAATGAGGTGTACGGCAGCTGCTTCACCGATGCGCCCCCGGCGCGTGAAGCGGTTGCTGTGAAGGGCCTGCCACGCGGCGTGAACGTGGAGATCAGCGGCATTGCGGCCCGGGATTGAGCACGGATCGATGCAATCGCTTGAAACCCGTGAGCAGGCACCCACGTTGAACCTGCCTGTCCAAGTAGTTCAAAGGTCAGTCTGAAGAGTCACGTCGCCCCTGTCCGCCTCCGGTGGATGGGGGCTTCGTGCTTCCGGGCCCAGCGCTTGGAACCGGACGACCATGGGCGGGTCCGGCCATTAGCTCGGCTGGAACGCACGACTATATTTGCGCCCCCTGTGCGTAAGGGCACTCACCGGAGTGGCGGAATTGGTAGACGCGCACGTTTCAGGGGCGTGTGACCGTAAGGTTGTAAGGGTTCGAGTCCCTTCTCCGGTACCAGAGAGCGGCTGTGAGGGCCGCTCTTCGTGTTGATGGGCGCAGTTCGCCGATGAGCCATGAGCGAGAAACTCTTCAAGACCCGAAGGCAATGGCAGAATGTGCGGGTGGTGGCCATATCGGCGCCATTCCTGCTATCAGCCGTGGCAGCCATCGGATTCACGTTCGGCCACATCAAGCTCATCATCGGAAGCGCAGGTATCCTGGTCGTGGCTGCGCTGTTGGCCATCGTGCGCGACAGGCAGCGGCCCGCGCAGTACCGGATCACGGATAGTTCCCTGGAGCTGATCAGGGGAAAGGAGCGTGAGAAGCTCTCTGCTGGCGAGATCCTGGATGCGAGCATGATGGAGCGCATCGCGTGCCGTGAGTACGTCCGGCGGAAGGTGCAGAAGCGACTGAAGGAGCAAGGCACGAGCCCACGGGAGAGCATGGCCGAATTCATGCGGTTCTGCACCATCGACGTTGGCCTGCGCTCCTACACGTTCGGGTTGGGCCGATTATTCGTGGACCGCATGGAGAGCTCGCGCCACGACCTGATCCTGCTGCGAGCGACGAATGGATCCGAGTACCTGCTCTCGCCTGATCGCAACCAGGAGATGATCGAGCAGCTCTCGCGCCTCAAGCGCCGGCAAGAGCGGGCTGCATCGGAGCAGGGTCAGTTGTAACGGACGCGCTGCCCCAGCCGGAGCACCGACCGCTGGCTGATGCCGTTGATGCGGCAGAGCGCGGACACACTGGTCCTGTACCGCCTTGCAATCGCCGAGAGCGTGTCGCCGCTGCGCACCACATGGTACTTGCGCGCGCCCAACTGGGCCTTGGCAGCTGCCATGGTCGCGAAGGTGCCCTTGTGGATATCGAAGGTCTTGGCCTTCAAGGTCCCATTCTCAACGTCAACGATCAGCGAGGGGTCGATGGGTTGATCCAGGAAGCGCACTTCGAAATGCAGATGGCTGCCATAGCTGCGGCCGGTGTTGCCTCCTTTCCCCAAGGTGTCTCCGGCCTCTACGATATGCCCCGGCTCGACCAGGCGCTTGCTCAAGTGAGCGTAGAGGGTCTCAAGTCCATTGTGGTGGCGCACTACGACCACATGGCCATAGGACTTGTTGTACTTCGAGATCCGAACAACGCCCGGGAACGCGCTGATCACCGGATCACCGGTCTCCAGCTTCAGGTCCAAGCCATAGTGCATGCGGCCGCGCCGTGGGCCGAAAGGCGATGTGAGGTGACCGGGGCAGGGCATCATGAAATCGTCACCGGTAACGCTCAAGTCGAGGCAGAGCGTGTCATGCACGGCGCGCGCATGCTCCCGATCGAAGATCGTCTCCGTGTTCCAATGGCAGTAGAGGTCGTATCCGGGGATCATCGCCAGCGAATCACCCACATCGCACAGGATGCCGAGGGCCTTGGCTGCGCGTGAAATCTCCAACCGGGCGTGCTCCGGGTTCTCGTCGGGCGTGAGCTCCTCGAAGATGTCGACCCCATCAGGCCCACCGAAGCTCGCCGTGTCCAGCACCTGAGCGCGTACAGCCAAGCCCAGGAACAGGGCGGCTGGAGCGAGGACTGTGCGAAACTTCCGCATGTGATGGCCGCAAAACTATCCGGGCATTCCAGCCCTCCAAGGATCAAGTCTGCCAACTTCTGACAACGCAATGGCGTTATCGATGGGTTGGATCATTGCACCGATGAATCGAAGAGAGGCCCACATGAATCTCGGTTAAGGTTCGTTAATGGTCCTCCCCCAATGGGTTCAGGTCAATCCGTCAATGCACCTGCGTGGCCTGGGTAACACGCATCTTATCAACACGGACTGCCCGGGTTAGGTCGGTCGGTACATTCGCTCGCGATGAAGCGAATCGTGGAACCCGCGGAGTTGGCCAAGGCCAGCCACATGCGCGAAGGCGATCCGCGCATCGCCTTGCTCACCGAGGTGAGCGGCCTGAAGCGCTTGGAGAAGATCTATTCGAACACGGCGCATCTCAGCGACCTGGAGTTCACGGACGCGGTTTTCAAAGAGCTTGACCTGGAGGTCGAGGTGCCCTCCGAAGACCTTGACCACGTGCCCCTGGAAGGCGGCGTGGTCTTCGTGGCCAATCATCCGTATGGCGCGATCGATGGCCTTGCCTTGGTGAAGATCCTAGGCGAAAGGCGGCCCGACCTGAAGGTGATGGCGAATTTCCTGCTACGGCAGCTCGCACCGCTCAGTGATCGTTTCATCGGCGTGAACCCCCTTGAGGGGATCAGCTCGCAGAGCAGCTTCCAAGGCATGAGGCAGGCCTTGGCGCACGTCACTGAAGGACATGCCTTGGGCGTGTTCCCGGCCGGCGAGGTGAGCAGCTGGCGGACGGACGTCCGGTCCGTGGCCGATCCCCGCTGGAAGACCCCGGTGATCAAGATCCTGCAACGCGCCGAAGTGCCCGTCGTGCCGGTCTGGTTCGATGGTGCCAACAGCCTGGTGTTCCAGATGCTGGGCATGATCCACCCCAATCTTCGCACCCTGGTGCTGCCCAACGAGATGCTGCGCATGCGCGGGCGCACCGTGCGCATGCGCATCGGCAAGCCCATCAGCGCGAAGGATGTGGCGGCCTTCGGCAACGCTGAGAACCTGGCCCGCTACCTGCGCGCGAAGACCTACGCCCTGGGCAGCGGCATGCAGGTGAAGCGCGAGCTCTTCGCCCCATTGCGATTCCCGAGCAAGCCGAAGGACCTCGTGGAGCATATCGGCACAGAGGCCTTGACGAAGGAGGTCGCAGGCATCGAGGACCTCCGGATCAACCAGCAAGCCGAGTTCGACCTCTATCTGGCGTCGAGCCACCGCATACCGGGGATCCTTCGCGAGATCGGCCGCTTGCGCGAGCTCACGTTCAGGGCCGCGGGCGAAGGCACCAACAAGGCCATCGACCTCGATGAATTCGACCTCTACTACGAGCACCTCTTCCTGTGGGACCGCGAGAAGCAGCAGCTCGTGGGCGCATACCGCATCGGCGACGGCCGCAAGATCATGGCGCGCTACGGCAAGCGAGGATTCTACACCAGCACCCTCTTCCGCATGGACCGGCCCATGGAGCGCGTGCTCAGGCGCAGCTTCGAGCTCGGCCGCTCCTTCATCTCGCCCGAATACCAGCGCCAGCGGCTCCCGCTCTTCATGCTCTGGCGAGGCCTGCTGCTTCACCTGATCGCCAACCCCGACCAGCACTACCTCATCGGCCCGGTGAGCATCAGCGGAACCTATAGCCGGTTCTCCCGCACGCTCATCATGGAATTCGTGAGGCTCAACCACTACGACCACGAACTGGCGAAGCATGTGCATCCGCGCCACCGCTTCCGCATCAAGCTCGACAAGGCCGATAGCGAGGCCCTGGTGGAAGCCAGCAAGGCGGACCTGAAGAAGATGGACCGCTTGATCGCGGAGATCGACCCGCATGAGACCGCGATGCCCGTGCTGCTCAAGAAGTACCTGCTGCTCAACGCGCGCATCATCGGCTTCAACCGCGATCCCAAATTCAACGATGCCCTCGATGGCCTCATGGTGCTCGACCTCAAAAAGCTGCCCGAGAAGACTGTGGAGGACCTGCGGAAGGGAATGAGCGAGGTTTGATCGCTGGGGCCTTGAGCGGTCGAGGATCGATCATCCAACGCTCAAGAGCTGAAGCGCGCGCACGGCAAGGGATTCAGGTTCTTCAACCTCCGCGGGTAAATTCGCCGCCGCATCCGAATCGCGAAGCCAACCCTCAACCTGCCTTGCCATCCAGGGCTTGACCCGGGACAACCTCCAACCCTCAACCGTCCGCTGAACCCATGCCGAAGATCAAAGTGGCCAACCCTGTAGTCGAGCTCGATGGCGATGAAATGACCCGCATCATCTGGAAGTGGATCAAGGAGCAACTGATCCTCCCGTACGTGGAAGTGCCCATCGAGTACTACGACTTGGGCATGGAAAGCCGCGACAGGACCGACGACAAGGTTACGGTGGAGAGCGCGAAGGCGATCCTGAAGCACAGCGTGGGGATCAAATGCGCGACGATCACGCCCGATGAAGCGCGCGTGAAGGAATTCGGGCTGAAGCAGATGTGGAAGAGCCCCAACGGCACCATCCGCAACATCTTGGGCGGCACCGTGTTCCGCGAGCCCATCGTGATCAGCAACATCCCACGGCTTGTTCCCGGCTGGACGCAGCCCATCGTGATCGGCCGCCATGCCTTCGGTGATCAGTACCGTGCTACGGATGCCGTGATCAAGGGCAAGGGCAAGCTCACCATGACCTTCACCCCTGACGATGGCAGCGAAGCGCAGACGTGGAACGTGTACGACTTCGAGGGCAACGGCGTGGCCCTGAGCATGTACAACACGGATGAGAGCATCGAAGGCTTCGCGCGCAGCTGCTTCAACCTGGCGCTGGCCAAGAAGTGGCCGCTCTACCTGAGCACCAAGAACACCATCCTGAAGAAGTACGACGGCCGCTTCAAGGACATCTTCGAGGAGGTTTACCAGAAAGACTTCAAGGCCGCGTTCCAGGAAGCCGGCATCGTGTACGAGCACCGCTTGATCGACGACATGGTGGCCAGCGCCATGAAGTGGAGCGGCGGCTACGTGTGGGCCTGCAAGAACTATGACGGCGACGTTCAGAGCGATACCGTGGCGCAAGGCTTCGGTTCACTGGGCCTGATGACCAGCGTGCTCATCACCCCCGACGGCAAGACGATGGAAGCGGAAGCCGCGCACGGCACGGTGACGCGCCACTATCGCATGCACCAGCAGGGCAAGCCCACCAGCACCAATCCCATCGCCAGCATCTTCGCGTGGACGCGCGGCCTGGCTTTCCGCGGCAAGCTCGATGGCAACACCGCACTGATCGACTTCGCCAATTCGCTCGAAGCCGTGTGCATCAGGACCGTGGAAAGCGGCAAGATGACCAAGGACCTCGCGGCCTGCATCCATGGAGAGAAGGTGAGCGCCGAGCATTACCTCACCACGGAGAAATTCATGGAGGCGCTGCGGGAGGGTATCGAGCGGGCTTGAGGCAATGGGGCCATCTTAGTGGCCACCGCGTACCATGGCGCACCGCTGGAACCTCGTACTCGCTGCACTGGTTCTGATCACGTGCGCGTGGTTCGGCGTGGGCCATTCCTCTGAGGACGAGTTCCAGCATGTGATCCTGGTCGCGGAGCACTTGCGCGGGAACATGGAGGCCGATGCCATGCCGATTGACTTCCAACGCGCCTGGCGCAGCAACTTGCTCCCGGTCATCGCCGCAGGGGTATTCGAGGCCTGCGCGGCGATCGGCATCTCCAATCCTTTCACGCTCACCTTGCTGCTGCGGCTGATCACCGCCGTGCTCGCGCTTTGGGTGATGCATGGCCTTGTGCGCGCCGTGAAGCCGGAGCTGCGAACCGAGAATCACCAGGCCCTTGATGCGCTCAGCTGGTTCCTCTGGTTCGTGCCGGTGCTGCTGATCCGCTTCTCCGGAGAAGCGTGGAGCGCACTGCTGTTCGCGCGTGGGCTGTCCTTGCTGCTGGGGGAGAAACCGAGGAGCCCTTGGGCCATCGGTGCGTGGTGGGGAGCCGCCGTGATCTGCAGGCCTGCGGTGGCATTGCTGCCGGTGGCTGCTATGCTCTGGCTGCTTCTCGTGAAGAAGGAATCGCGGTCACGCCTGCTTCGGATCGTCGGCGGAGGCGCGGCTGCGATCGCCATCGGCATTGGCGTGGATGCGGTTGCGTACGGCACCTTCACCGTTGCCCTCTGGAACTATGGACTGGCAGCGATGACCGGCGAAGAGGCTTGGCGATTCACCGTGTTGCCATGGTACCAGCACGTGCTCTTCATCGTGAAATACGCAACGCCGCCCGTGGCATTGATGCTCTTTGGCGCCTGCGCTGTCCTCGTCCTCTTGAAACCGAAGCACATTCTGGTGTGGCTGATCCTCCCCTTCCTCATGGCGCATTCCTTCATGCCCATCAAAGAGCCGCGCTTCCTCTTCCCGCTTGCGCCCCTGATGCCCTGGCTCTTGGTGGCCGCGTGGGATGCCCTCTGGGATCGCTGGCCTGTGACGATGAAGCGCGATCTCTGGCTTCGGCTGCTCTTCCCCTTCGCGGCGATCAACCTGCTCGCGCTGGTCGTGGCGGCCCTCACTCCCGCAGGCAACGGACGCGTCGCCCTCGCGAAGGAGATCCGCACGCGCTTCGGCGATGAACGGGTCCGCATCGACCTGATCGGCGATTGGCGGCAATGGATACCTCCCTTCTACCTATCAGCGGGAAGCACTGAGACCATCACCGAGAAGGTCGTCCCCGCGAAATCGAGATCAACCCACCTGGTGCTGGCGCCCGAGAGCAGGAATCTGGATAGCGTGGTGAGCATGGAGCGATTGGCAACCGGGTGCCCGGGCTGGACGCACCGCTACCTCCGTTGGTACGGCTTGGAGGATAGCTACGACCCGCTTGTGCTCTACCAGGTGAAGATCGGGGTGCTGGACCATTGAGCGGCGAGCACGTTCATCCTCCAACCACAGCAACACGCAGCCCTTTCAGCAACTGAAGGGACAATACCTTCGCGGCCGCGCCAACGCACCAACGGCTGCGGCGATCCAAGCATGAAGTTCTTCATCGACACCGCGAGCCTCGCGCAGATCAAGGAAGCCCAGGACCTCGGCGTGCTCGACGGCGTGACGACCAATCCATCGCTCATGGCCAAGGAAGGCATCAGCGGTGAGGACCGCGTGCGCCAGCACTACATCGACATCTGCAGCATCGTTGACGGCCCCGTGAGCGCCGAAGTGATCAGCACCGATCACGCCGGCATCGTGCGCGAAGGCGAGGCATTGGCCGCGCTGCACCCCAACATCGTGGTGAAGGTGCCCATGATCCGCGATGGCGTGAAGGCGCTCAAGCACTTCAGCAGCAAGGGCATCAGGACCAACTGCACGCTGGTGTTCAGCGCTGGCCAGGCCTTGCTGGCGGCGAAGGCCGGCGCCACGTTCGTATCGCCCTTCATCGGCCGTTTGGATGACGTGAGCACCGACGGCGTGCAGCTGATCGAGCAGATCCGCTTGATCTATGACAACTACGGCTATCGCACCGAAGTGCTCGCGGCGAGCATCCGCCACCCCATGCACATCATCCAGTGCGCCGAGGTGGGCGCTGATGTGGCCACCTGCCCGCTGAGCGCGATCACCGCGCTGTTCGACCACCCGCTCACCACCATCGGCCTGGAGAAGTTCCTGGCCGATCACCGCAAGGCCGCAGCCGTGAAGGCCTGAGCGCAGCCGTGCTGGTCGATATCCATCCCACGCATCCTGAGCCGCGCAAGATCAAGGCGGCGGTTGACGCGCTGCGCGCCGGCGAAGTGATCGTGTGCCCAACGGACACGGTGCATGCCTTCGTGTGCAGCGCAGAGAGCGCGCGTGCCGTTGAAGAGCTGGCGCGATTGAAGGGCGGCAAGCGCGGCAAAGCGGAGCTCTCGCTGATCTGCGAGAGCCTGAGCCACCTGAGCGACTACGCGCGAGTGACCGAAACAGCTGCGTACCGCATCGTGAAGCGCGCGCTGCCCGGCCCGTTCACCTTCATCCTGCCGGCCAGCACGGCCATCCCGAAGCTGTTCAAGAACAATCGCAAGACCATCGGGATCCGTGTGCCCGACCACGCCGTGCCGCAAGCCATCGTGAAGGAATTGGGGCACGCGCTCGCCGCCACGAGCGTGCATGATCCGGACACCTTGCTCGACCACACCTCCGAAGCGTGGCGGATCGAGGAGCTCTTCGGCCATCAGCTGGCCATGGTGCTCGATGCAGGTCCGTGCGGGTTGGAGCCGAGCACGGTGATCGACCTCAGCCAAAGCGAGCCCTTGGTGGTGCGCCAAGGCAAGGGCGATCCAAGCGCTGTTCTCTAGTCCTGCGGCATCAGCCCGAACTCGCGCGCGATCGCCCGTGTGCTGTTGAAGCCGATGTCCTTGCCGTTCCAGCCGCCTCTGCCCTCATCATCCTGCGCCAGGCGATGGCCCAATTCCTCGATGCGGTAGAGCACCACGGGCTCAGTGCCCGATGAATCACGGAAGCTCATGCGCACCACAGCAGCACGCGCGTCGACCCGTTCCTTGGCCTCGGGGACGCTGTCGGCCCCGGCAACAGACGTCCATTGCGCCACGAGCGCGCGCGCCAGCCCGAAATCGGCCACCGGGTCACGGACCCCATGAACCACCACGATCCTCGGGTAACGATCAACCGGATCGAGCGCTACCTGACGGACACGCTCGGCCCACTGCACCGGCGTGAGCGCATCGGGATGCACCACCGGCCTTCGATCCGCATCGCCCTTCGCGACTCCCCCATACGGCGCACCCGCCACGATGGCGGCCTGCTGCAGCAGGTCCGGATGGCAGGCCGCCAGGGCCACCGCCATGGCCGCACCCGCAGAAACGCCGTAAGCGCTCACGCGCGCGCGATCGATCGGGAAACGCGCAACCGCATGCTCGATCATCTGCGCAATGGAGAATACCTCGCCGCGCCCAGGGAGCGCGTCGGCCTGCCGGTACCAATTGAAGCAGCGCATCGGGTTGTTGCTGCGCTTCTGCTGCGCGAGGACGAGGTAGGCGCCCGCGCTGTCCGCTATGGCGCCCCAGCCGCTGAGCTTCAGGATCGACTCGGCATCCTGCCCGCAGCCGTGCAGCACCATCACCATGGGCCGCTTGCCTCCGAGCGATTCAGCTCCGTGGGGCGCGCGCACGAACATGCGCAGGTTGCCGGGGTTGTTGCCGAAAGATTGAACCTCGACCAGCGCGGCCCGCTTCCCTCCTTCTGCGTCGCCGATCGCACGGTGCGCGCCTGACAGAAAGGCGAGTGCGCAAAGGCCTTGCTTGATCAGTCCGTTCATGCGCAATGGCATCAGGACCTGGTAGGCCGTCGCGTGACGAGCACCATGATGAAGAGAACGATCGGTGCAGCCAGCGCGATCCAGATGCCAAGGCTCTTCAGCAGGAAAGGCAGGACCATGGTGAACGTGAGACCGAAGGCAGCGATGTAGAGAAAGGGCTTATGGATCTGGCCGCGCTTCCGGTAATCAACGAATAGCAGAAGAAGCGGGATGCAGCCGATGCCTCCGCCAAGCAGCAGCACGAACGCCATCGACAAGGCCAACGGCTCCATCCGGCCTCATTTCAGCAGATGCTCCCGGACAAATGCGATCGTCGCATAGAACTGGAAATCGCTGTTGCCCTTCTTGCGGAAGCCGTGCCCCTCGTCGTTGGCCATGAGGAACCAGACGGTACCGCCCTTCTCCTTGATGCGGTCCTTCATCTGCACGGCCTCGCTGGCGGGCACGCGCGGATCATTCCCGCCCTGCACGATGAAGAGCGGCTTGGTGATCTTCTCCGCGTGATTGAGCGGTGAGATGCCCTCGAGGAAGGCGGCCATCTTCGGATCACGTTCATCGCCGTACTCCACGCGGCGCAGGTCGCGGCGGTAGTCCTCGGTGTTCTTCAGGAAGGTGTTGAAGTTGCTGATGCCCACCACATCGAGCGCGCAACGGATGCGATCGGCGTAGAGCACGCTCACGGCCAGTGTCATGTACCCGCCGTAGCTGCCGCCGGTCACCATCACGCGGTCGGCATCGAGGTCGGGCTGCGCCGCGATCCAGTCGAGCAGCGCGCCGATGTCCTTGACGCTCTCCTCGCGTTTGTAACCGTTGTCCAGATCGAGGAAGGTCTTGCCGTAGCCGCTGGATCCGCGCACGTTGGGGTAGATGATGGCCACGCCCAGCTCGTTCAGGAAGAATTTGTTGCGGCCTTGGAAGCCGGGACGCGATTGCCCCTCGGGCCCGCCGTGGATATTGATGATCACGGGCCGCTTGCCGGTGAACTTCGCGTGCGGCCGATAGAGGTAGCCGCTGATCGTGCGCTTGTCGAACGAAGGCCATTTCACCAGCTCAGGCGCACGCAGGCCGCTCACATCCATGCCGCCGAGCTCGCTCTCCGTCCAACGGAGCAGCTTCTTGCTGGCCAGATCCAGCTCGAACGCATCGCTCGTGCTGGCGTAGGTGGTGAGCGTGAGTCCGAGCGCCCGGCCGTCCTTCGTGAAGCTCAATCCGCCGATGAGGCCAACAGGCATTCCAGGCACTTCCTCGTAAGCGAGCGTGCGCGTGTCGAGGAGGTAGAGCTTCGAGAGGCCGTCCTCGTTGGTGGTGAAGGCCATGCGCGAACGGTCATGCGTGATCTCAACGCCGGCCACATCCCACGGTATCGCAGCCGTGATGGGCGTGAGCTTCTTCGTCTTCATGTCGTAGAAGCAAAGCCGGTTGAACTCACTGTCCTTGTTGCTCGTGAGGAAGATGCCCGTGCCCTCCGCGTTCCAGGCGATGGCGCGGTAGGTGGTGCGCTCGTCCTTCAATGGAAGCAAACGCGTCTTCGCCCCGGTGGCGATGTCGAGCAGAAAGATGCGGCTCTCGTTCACGGAGATCCCTTCGCCCATCAGGAGCTGCTTGTCATCGGCGCTCCAATCGCTGATGCCCCAGCCGCCGCCGCTGTTCTCGGCCACCACGCGGTCGGTCGCCGGATCCAAGGGATCCATCACGCGGATGTCGCGGTCCTTGCCGTTGCGCATGGTGCTGCTGTAGGCGATGCGCTTGCCATCGCGGCTCCACGCCCCTCCCCCGTTCTGCGATCGTTTGCCATCGGTGAGCAGGGTCGCCCTGCCATCCGGGTCCATGCGGTAGAGCTGGCTGAACTCGTTGCCGCCCGCATCCTTGTTGAAGAGGAAGTAACGGCCTCCATTCGGCTCGTAGTTGGCGCCTCCGACCGCATCCTCGTAGAACGTGATCTGCATGCGCGCACCGCCAGGGAACTTCACCTGGTGCAGCTGACTGGTGTTGCCGAAGCGCGTGCTGATGAGCATCTCCTTGCGCACGGGATGCCAAGCCGCGAGCGAGGCCCCTCGTCCTTCCGTGTAGGAGCGCACCTCGCTGACCAGGCTGGCAGGCAATGGAGGGATGCCCTCGACGGTGAGGTTATCGGTGACGGGGATGGTGGGACCTTGGGCCGCCGTGGTCAACGGGAGAAGCGCAAGGGTCAGGAGTTGGAAGGTGATGGCTCGCATGAGGATGGCGGCAAGGTAACCGCCATGCCTTCCGCGTTCAGACCAATTAACGCATCCTGCCGAAGATCATGCCCGAAGCTCCGGCCAAACGGCGATCTTCGCCGCGCAAACCGAACACCATGAAGCCCCTCTGCACCGCTTTCATCGCCGCAACCATCGCACTGGCCTGCAACAATGCGCCTGCAACGGCGCAGGACATCCACAGCTACGGCGCCAGGATCACCGCTGATGGCGCCATCAGCACCGCCGACCTCGCCAAGGCCATGAGCACCGCCGACAGCATGGCCGTGAAGCTCGAGTGCGAGATCATCACCAGCTGCGTGAAGAAGGGCTGCTGGATGACCGTGCAGATGCCCAACGACCAGAAGATGATGGTGCGCTTCAAGGATTACGGCTTCTTCGTTCCCACCAAGGGCCTCGAGGGAAAGCGCGCCGTGCTGCAGGGCTACGCCACCAAGGAAGTGGTGGATGTGGCCACCCTGCGCCACTACGCAGAGGACGCGGGCAAGAGCAAGGAGGAGATCGAGAAGATCACCGAGCCCGAGAACAACCTCATGTTCCTCGCGGACGGCGTGCTGATCACCTTCTGATCGCGTGACGGTGCAGCATGCATCGCGACCAAGGCCCGGGAGTTTCTTCCGGGCCTTGGTCTTTTCGTTGTTCCCGCTCGCCTCAACCGCCCAGACCGCGCACCACCTGCAGCTGGGACGCGAGCTGGCAATCACTGGCGCTGGACTGGGAGTGAACGGCATCGGCCTGCTGCTGCGCCACCAGAACTCCCGGAAGCCGGCACCCGAGATCAACCCGGAGCGCGTAGGTGCGATCGACAGATGGAGCACGCGGCAATGGCATCCGCGCGCGCATCGGGCGAGCAATGTCCTCTTCCTCGGCGCGGTCACTGCTTCGTTCGCGGGCGGCTTCCTGCTGCAAAGCAGCGATCGCCCCTTCGATGCCGCAGCCATCACGGCCGAGAGCTTCCTGCTCACCTCAGGGCTCACGAGCATCGCCAAAGAGCTGGTCCGCAGGCCACGCCCCTATCGCTTCAACCCGGATGTGCCGGACGCCATGCATCACCCACGGGAAGATTTCGTGAGCTTCTGGAGCGGGCACGCAGCCAACACCGCCGCCGTCGGATTCAGTTTGGCCGCGCTCGTGCAGCGTTCCGATGCATCTCCGGAGATGAAGGGCGCGGTCTGGGCCAGCGCGGTGGCTGCACCGGTCTGCATGGGCTACCTGCGCATGCGGGCCGGCAAGCATTTCCTCACCGATGTGTTCGTAGGCGCTGTGGTGGGCACGGCCGTGGGATTGGCGGTCCCCTACTTTCACCGCGAATCCGAATCGGACGAAGAACCATGAGCAAGATCGCCCTGGCCGTGCATGGAGGCGCCGGCACCATCGCCCGTGAACTGATGACGCCCGAGCGCGAGAAAGCCTATCGCGATGCGCTCGAACTCGCCTTGAAACGCGGCCATGCCATCCTCAAGGAGGGCGGCGCAGCGCTCGATGCCGTTGAGGCCGCGGTGCGCGCGCTGGAGGATTCGCCGCACTTCAACGCGGGCCGCGGATCGGTCTTCAATGCCGATGGCCAGCATGAGATGGATGCGAGCCTCATGAACGGCAGCGACCTGCGGGCAGGCGCCGTGGCGGGCGTGCAGAACGTGAAGAACCCGATCAGCCTGGCGCGTCGAGTGATGGAGAAGAGCAGCCATGTGCTCATCAGCGGCATGGGCGCCTTCGAGTTCGCGCACAAGCAGAAGATCGAGCTGGAGGACGACCAGTACTTCTTCGATCAGTTCCGCTACGACCAATGGAAGGAGACCGTGGGCACGGATGTGTACACGCTCGATCACAGCGACAAGGAGAAGAAGTTCGGCACCGTGGGCGCAGTGGCCCTGGATGCGCACGGCCACCTCGCCGCCGCCACCAGCACCGGCGGCATGACGAACAAGAAGTGGCAGCGCATCGGCGACAGCCCCATCATCGGCGCGGGCACCTATGCCAACGACGCCACCTGCGCCGTGAGCTGCACCGGGCATGGCGAGAGCTTCATCCGTGCCGTGGCCGCGCACGATGTGCATGCCCTCATGGCCTACAAGGGCCTCTCACTTCAGGAAGCCGTGCGCGTGGTGGTGCATGAGAAGCTGCCGCCGCTTGATGGCGACGGCGGCCTGATCGCCGTGGACCGCAACGGGAACATCGTCCTCGACTTCAATTGCACGGGCATGTACCGCGGGCAGGTGGGAGCAGATGGAGAGGTGGAGACGGCGATCTTTCGCTAGGCTCTCCCGATCATTGAGCATCCTTCTTCGCCCCTCCGTCCTTCCGCTTGAACCGCAAGTGGAAGCGCTTCTCCTTCGGGGTCTCGATCTCCTCGCCGAGCAGGTAGCCCCACGGCTGCAAGGAGGGCACGCTATCGCACACCACCTTGAGCATGCCCGTGATCGGGATCGCGAGCAGCATGCCTGCCACGCCCCATAACGCGCCGAATCCGATCAGCGCCAGCATGCTAGCCAGCGGATTGATGCTCACGCTGCTGCCCACCACCTTGGGCGTGATGAGGTTATTGTCGAGGAACTGCACGATGAGCACCACGCCGAGCGCCGCTGCGGCGTGCCAGGGCGAGTCGTTGGTGACCAGCGCCACGAAGACCGGGAGCACGCTGCCCACCAGCGCGCCGATGTAAGGCACCACGTTCAGCAAGGCCAGCACGAAACCCAGCAGCACCGCGTACTTCAGGCCGATGAGGCCGAAGCCGATGGAGCAGAGCGCCCCGAAGACCACGCCCACATTGACCACGCCGCGCAGGTACTTGCGCGAGAGCACGCTGATGCGCACCATCACATCGAGCACCGCGCCTTCGCGCGTGGTGCCGAGCCGCGTGAAGAAGGTGCGGAAGCGGTCCTTCAGCAGGAGCAGCAGGAAGACGAAGAACGGGATGGGCACGATGCTCGCGAGGGCGGAGCCCGTTCCCGAGAAGAGCCGCAGGGCCGCCTGCCCGCCGAGGTTCGCCACGTCGCTGAGGTGCGCATTGAACCATTGGATCTGCTCACGGCGGTCGAGGTTGGTCCGGCCCTCCACCCAGTCGAAGAAGGCCTCACCCTTGCTCGCGAACCGCTCCTGCAGCGCGGGGAAGTCCGAACCGAAGCGCGTGAGCTGGAAACCGAGGAAGAAGAAGAGCCCGAGCACGACGACCACCAGCGCCAGCGTGGCGACGAGGGCTCCGGCCCAACGGGGCATCCAGCGCTCCATGCGCCGTGCGAAGGGCAGCAGCAGGAAGGCGAAGAGCCCGGAGACGACCAGCAGGATGAAGAGGTCGCGGCCGAAGTGGAGCACCGTGATGCTCAGGACCACGGCCAGCAGCACGTTCACGAAACGCGCGAGTGCATCACTTCCTGAAGCGAAGGGCATGAGTCGCATCCCGCACCAGCGGGACGCCGAAGGTAGCCGCGTTCAGCGCAGCCACTTGCGCTCCAGCACGAAGGTGCCGAAGGGCAGCACGCTCGCGAGGCCAAGGCCCACGATGCGCTCCGGGTCCCACTTCAATTTGGTGAAGAGCGGTACGGCAGCGACCCAGTAGGCGATGAAGAGCGCGCCATGGGCCCAGCCCACCACCTTCACGGCCATCGGCATTCCGAAGAAATGCTTCAAGGGCATGGCGATGAACAGCAGCAGGATGAAGCTCACGCCTTCGGCGATGGCCACGGTTCGGAAGCGGCGGATGATAGGGTCTTGCATCGGGGCGAAGATCGCCACCGCGATCATGGGATCCTGTTCTCGGGCCGCGCGAGGAAATCGACAATGGAACGGCCTCCGGAGTACAATCCGCCGAAATAGTCCTCTTGCTTGAAGCGCGGAAGCATCTCGTTGTCAACGATGCGCTGGCAGATACTATCGTGCAGGACACGTTCAGTCCCATATCCTGTTGCGATGAATACTTCGCGTCGCGCCTTGCTGAATGCGATGACGACACCATTGTCCTTGTCCTTTTCGCCAACACCGGCTGAATCGCCGAACGCCGTGGCGTATTCCATCGCGCTGCGGCCATTGAAGGTCGCGTGCGAGACAAGGGCGATCTCGTTTCCAGTGATCGCCTCGTGCGCACGGAAGAGACTGTCCAGCTTGCGATGCTGCCCAGGGGTAAGCACTTCTTCCATGTCCAGGACATGCCCGACCGGATGCTCCTTGGTGCATCCGCCTGAAGAAAGCACCAGCAGAAGGAGAAGAAGGCCGACTGGATGGATGGCCTTGGGCATGGTCAATTCCTCACCGGCACCTTCACCGCCGCGAATTGCTTCTGCGCCACGCTGTAGCTGTGCCCTTTGCTGATGATGTGAACCTTCATGCCTTCGATGCTGAAGGGCTCGCCCTCCTCCACATCGGCGTAGTCGCTGTAGGTGATCTCGTGCCCATCGAAGATCATCACCTGTCCGCTGCCGATGGTCTCGAGCATGTCGGCGCCGGTGATCACAACGCCGGTGTCCTCGCCGAGGCCGATGCCGATGGCTGAAGGGTTCGCTGCCACGGCCTGCGTGAGCCGGCTGAATCGCCCGCGCTCCACGAAATGGCTGTCGATGATCACATCCTGGATGAGCGATGCGCCGGTGGTGAGCTTCACGCCGCCCTTGATGAGGCCGCTGGCGCTGTGGCCCTGGTAGATCATGGTGCTGCTCATGCACATGGCGCCGGCGCTGGTGCCCGCGATCACGAAGCCTTCCTCCTGCTCGTAGCGGCGCTTCATCAATTGGAGGAAGGCCGTGCCACCGAAAATGGTCGTCAGCCGCAGCTGGTTGCCGCCGCTCATCATCACCCCATCCGCCTTGGCCAAGCGCTTGATCATCTCGGGCCTCACCTGGCTGCGATCGCGGATATCGAGGATGTCCAGGTCCTTCACGCCCAATTTGCCGAATGCGCCGATGTAATTCTCGGCCACTTCCTCCGGGATGCTGCTCGCGCTGGTGATCACCGCGATGCGGGATGCAGTGCCGCCCATCTCATCGACCACGCGGCGGAGGATGCCCTCCTCGATGAAATTGTGGGTGAAGACCTTGGTGTTGTGCCCCGCTTCGGGCTCTTTGCCCTTGTCCTCGTTGCCGCCGATGGCGATGAGCTTGCCTTTGGGTGTCATTCGTTGCGTTTACCCCCGCCCCCGGCAGCCAAAGTAAAGGATGCGCCCCGCCACGTAATCCCCATGTTGCCGAAGTATGAACAGGGCACCTTGCTATATTGCTCCGGTTGCTGATGGTTAGGGGCTTACCAACCCCCGACCTCATCGACCCCCAACCTTTCAACCTTCGCCGATGCGCATCCTCGAGCTCAAGGCCATGCGTGGCCCCAATTACTGGTCGGTCCGTCGCCACCACCTGATCGTCATGCGCCTCGACATCGAGGACCTGGAGCAGAAGCCCACGGACAAGATCCCCGGCTTCTACGAGCGCATCACTGAGCTGCTGCCCAGCATGGTCAGCCACCGCTGCAGCGAGGACAAGGAAGGCGGCTTCTGGGAACGCGTGAAGCGCGGCACCTGGATGGGCCATGTGATCGAGCACATCGCGCTGGAGATCCAGACGCTGGCCGGCATGGAGACCGGATTCGGACGCACGCGGAGCACGCGCGATGAAGGCGTGTACAACGTGGTCTTCAGCTACATCGAGGAGCCCGTGGGCATGTATGCGGCGAAAGCAGCCGTGCGCATCGCGGAAGCGCTGATCAGCGGTGAGAAGTACGACCTCGCCGAGGATCTTCAGAAAATGCGCGAGCTGCGCGAGGAGTCGCGGCTCGGGCCCAGCACCGGCAGCATCGTGGCAGAGGCCGTATCACGCGGCATCCCCTACCTGCGCTTGAACGGGCAGAGCCTGGTGCAACTCGGCCACGGCATCCACCAGAAACGGATCCGCGCCACCATCACCAGCAAGACCAGCAACATCGGCGTGGAGATCGCGTGCGACAAGGAGGAGACCAAGCAGTTGCTCGAGAGCTACGAGATCCCTGTGCCGAAGGGCCGCGTGGTGCGCACGGAGGAAGGACTTGAAGCTGCTCTGCAGAGCGTCGGCTATCCCTGCGTGATCAAGCCTGTCGGCGGCAACCATGGGCGCGGCGCCACCATCGGGATCAAGACCTTGGAAGAAGCGAAAGTCGCCCTGGCCAAGGCGAAGGAGATCAGCCGCAGCGTGATCGTGGAGCGCTACATCACGGGCCTCGATCACCGCCTGCTCGTGATCAACCACCGTTTCATCTGCGCGGCGAAGCGCACGCCTGCCTGCGTGGTCGGTGATGGCAAGAGCACCATCGCGCAGCTCGCCGATGAAGTGAACAAGGACCCGCGTCGCGGCTACGGCCACGAAAACGTGCTCACGCGCATCGACATCGACGACCACACCCTGAAGCTGCTCGCGCTCAAAGGCCTCACGCCCGAGAGCGTTCCGGCGAAGGACGAGACCGTTTACCTCAAGGCCACCGCCAACCTCAGCACCGGCGGCACCGCCGACGATGTCACTGAAGTGGTCCACCCCTTCAACGTCTTCCTCGCCGAGCGCATCAGCCGTATCATCGACCTCGACATCTGCGGCATCGACATCATGACGGACGACATCAGCCTGCCGCTGAACGAGAGCGGCGGCGCAGTGCTCGAAGTGAACGCCGCGCCCGGCTTCCGCATGCACCTGGATCCCACCGGCGGCATCGGCAAGAACGTGGCGGAACCCGTGGTGGACATGCTCTTCCCGCCGGGCACGCCGAGCCGCATCCCCATCATCGCCATCACGGGCACGAACGGGAAGACCACGACCACGCGCCTGACCAGTCACCTCATGCGCAGCGTGGGCTACAAAGTGGGCATGACCTGCAGCGACGGCGTGTACATCATGAACCGTCTGCTCATGACCGGCGATTGCACCGGCCCGGCCAGTGCGCAATTCGTGCTGAAGGAGCCCGTGGTGGACATGGCCGTGCTGGAGACGGCGCGCGGCGGCCTCGTGCGCAGCGGTCTCGGCTTCGAGCATTGCGATGTGGCCATCGTCACCAACGTGGCGGCGGATCATTTGGGCCTGAAGGACATCCATACGCTGGAAGAACTCGCCCATGTGAAGAGCACCGTGCCGCGCAGCGTCCGCCGCGACGGCTATGCGATCCTGAACGCCGACGACGAACTCGTGATGGCCATGCGCAAGCAGTGCGATTGCAAGATCGCCCTCTTCAGCCTCGATGAGAACAACCGCCTGATCCGCCAGCACTGCAAGCTCGGTGGCCTGGCAGCGATCTACGAGAACGGCTTCGTCACCATCAGCAAGGGCGAATGGAAGCTGCGCATCGAGAAAGCCGTGAACATCCCCATCACCTACGGCGGCAAAGCGGTCTTCAACATCCAGAACGTGCTGCCCGCCGTGCTCGCGGCCTACGTGCAAGGCGTGAAGATCGAAGAGCTGCGCGAGGCGCTATTGACCTTCGTCCCTGGCGCTGCGCAGACGCCGGGCCGCCTGAACCTCTTCCAGTTCAAGAACTTCCAGGTGGTGGTGGACTATGCCCACAACCCGCACGGCTTCGAGGCGCTGGGCAAATTCCTCAGCAAGATCCCCGACAGCCCGAAGGTGGGCGTGATCGCCGGCGTGGGCGACCGCCGCGACGAGGACACCGTGAACCTCGGCCGCCTCAGCGCGCAGATGTTCGATGAGATCATCATCCGCCAGGACCGCAACCTGCGCGGCAAGACCGACGACGAGATCATCGCCCTCATGGTGAAGGGCATCAAGGAGGTGGACCCCAACAAGCCCTACATCATCATCAAGAAGGAAGAAGAGGCGATCCGCCACGCCATCTCAACGGCCAAGCCCGGCAGCTTCCTCACGCTCTGCAGCGATGTGGTGCCCGATGCCCTCGCCCTGGTGCTGAAGCTGAAGGAGGAGGATGAGAAGGTGGCCTTCAGCAAGGAGGATATCCCGAACAGGAATAAGGAGTTGGTGGGGTGAGAATTGGCGTACTGCACAATGGGCTCTCCGCTCAGAGCATTGTTCCTGATCCTCCTAGGTTGTTCTTGGGTCAATAATTCACTTGCCCAAGGCCGGACACGATATGCCTTTTATTTAGAGGCATTGGGCAATGCAGGAAGTCTGGCATCAGCGAACATCGACCGATGCACTGGGTGTGATTCCGTGTCTGCGTTCTCTTTTGCGCAGCGTGTTGGGTTCAGTTTCAGTTTCAATCAATACGACAGCAGACCGGCGTTCCACTTTCCGTTAGAGGTTAGTGGAATCCACGGTCGTGGGCGATGGAAGTTCGAGTACGGGATCGGATACACGGCTTACCTGGGAACTAGTGACCTATCCAGTGATCGGATCCCGGATGATCGCAAATCGAACTATGGGAGTTGGACGGTCTTTCGCGCAGGCATAAGAAGGAACACAAATGGCAGAGGTATTCTGCGCATAGCTCCGCTATTTGTTCTGGAGAATTGGTCGAACGGAAGGTCGCAGCAACTATGGGGCGGCGGTATCGCATGGGGTGGGTACTTCTTTAAACCGCGGCAGGGTAACCGCTGATGGTAGCCCCCCCGCTAGCGCGGATGTTCGCTGGTTCGGATTTGCAATCTGGACCGCATCGCAAGCGTCTTGAATCCGCGCAGCGGTCTGCCGCCTAGGCGACCTGCGCACCGAGGCTCGTCACTCAGCCCGAAGGGCGGGAGGCCGGGCGCGCGTAGCGCGTTGGCCCCGGCCATCCGGGGTCTCACCAAAGCCTTTTGACGATCACCTCAAGTATCCTGAACTGGGTCTTCGCTTTTTCAATGCTCAAGGGCGTTGCGAGTGAAGCATCGACTCGCTCCCGTTGGCGCGGATCTGCGACTCTGGACTTGCCCCGTGCTGAGCGACGCCACGCCCGAATGCACCATCGCCGGTCGGAAATCCGAGCGGCGATGGCGCTGAAGCGACCCAGGCATCGACTGCCCAGCGGTCAATCCATCACTTCTTGCCCGCGTTACGGGTCTTCTTCACCAATCGCTTGTTGCTGCGCGCGGCGCCCGCTTTCGGGATGGTGCTGCTGGGGTGCATGTGACGCTCGCGCTCAAGTTGAGAGCCCGCGCGGTCCTTCGCGGCGCGTGCGTCAGGTTGTCCGGGATGCGGCTTGCTGGTGCTGGTCTTCTTGCGCGGAGCGAACGTGCGCTTGGCGACTTGTCGCCCGGCGAGCAAGGCGTCGGTGGTGGAGGCCTTGCGAGCGGTCTTTTTCGGAGCGGCCATGGTTTCGTCTTTGTCAGGGCCAAGCTAGCACGGTGTCGGTTCGTGAAGACTGACGGATGGCATTTCCCGTGTCTTCAGCGCGGCCACCCATCAACACGCACCACGAGCAAACGCCGACGCGGATCTGCGCTGGACCGGATCCGCGATCCGGATCACGCCAAGCAAGCCTTTCGATCCTTGACCGGGTGTTCCCCGAACCTGCGCAGCGGTCTGCCGCTTCGGCGAACCTGCTCCCGCTAGCGCGGTTATTCGCTGCTTGGGATCTGTTATCCGGACCACACCGAGTAAATATTGACCAGCCTCAATGCTGTACCACCAGCCTATGGCTGCTGAAGAGCCGTCCGTTCGGACCAAGTACGCGCAAGTGGTACAAGCCGGAAGGCTCGTCGCTCAGGTCGATCTGATCGCTCAGCAATTGCCTGAGCAAGCCGCCTCGGCTGTCGAACACTTCCAGAGCGCAAGGCCCAACGACGCCGCTGATGACGAACTGGCCGGTTGACGGATTCGGCGCGATGCTGATGATAGGTGCTGACTGCACATTCTCGATCCGCGTGTAATTCGGGCAGAACGTGTCTCCGTAGATGGGGACACCATGCTCAACGACGCAATTCAGGTGCGTGCCATGCGAAAGCCCCATCTGGCCGTACAGCTCGTTGAAGGGCCCTGTGCATCCGCCGATCCCTTCGATCACATGCGGAATGCCGTTGCCAAAGCCTGGGATCTCCGGGATGATGAATCGCTTTCGGTACGTGCCGTTCACTTCGACGGAATCGATCGCACTGACAACACCCCACTCCTGGTAACCTTCCGCATTGCTCGGGAACGGAATGGTGTCACCGACCTCAGCAGTGAAGTCGTAGATCAGTCGTTCTGAAGCGTTCGCATGACGGGCGTACACCTTTCGCTCGAACTCTCGAACGAACCGTGTTTGACCGTTGAAGAAATAAGAGGTGGTGCATGCATTGGGCGGCGCATTGATGTACGACTCGTAATAAAGGCCATGGCTGACGACCTTCTGGTAAGTCGTATCGTTCATGATGGTATCGCCACTGAGCCAAAAGCTCGTGGTCCAGGTATCCATGCAGATCGCGGTCACCGTGCCGCTAAAGCTGGAGGTCCATACCCGTGCAGGCTCATCGAATAGCGGCACGTGTACTTGCGCCCGAAGAGGAAGTGCGATCACGATGGAGAATAGGGCCAACCAACGCATGCTCGAGCGCATTGTCGACATCGAATATACCCCGCTCTCGCTGACCTGCGATCCGTTGAGCCACAATCCAAGACCTGCGAAAAGTCTTCCACCCCACCGCCCCTACCTTCGAGCCATGCGCCACGCCTACTCCACGCTCTCCGAGGCGGTGAACGACCTGCAGCGCCGCGGCTATACCGATGACCTGATGCTGGCCGAGCATTGCGTGGTGTGCCATGCGCGCGGAGTGAGCTTGGACCCTGCCGAGTTCGAGATCGATGAATTCCACCGCTTCGAGGGGAATTCCGATCCCGAGGATCAGAGCGTGGTCTACGCCATCAGCTCGAAATCGGGCGATGTCAAGGGCATCCTGGTGAATGCGTACGGCCCCGATGCCTCCAGCCTCACGCAGGAGATGGTGCGCAAGTTGGCCACGCACTGAAGGCGGCCCTCTGCCCCTGCACGCAAGGATATCCGCTGCTGCGGATCGGCGCCCGGATCACATCGCAAGCTCCAGGATCCGCGCAAGGCCCGCCGCCAAGTCCTCACGGCCCTAATCGCTTCAGCTGGCTGCCATACGCCGCGGTGATGCCAACGGCCATCAGCGGTCCGAAGACGCCGAGCATGTCCCAAGGCAGGTACAGGTGCGGCGCGAAGATCCCCAGCAGCTGCGCTCCTGCATAGAGGTAGAAGCCGTTGCGCCTTCCGCGCCAGATGCCGATGGCCCCCACCAGGCGCAGCACGGTGCGCAGGAAGAACACGCCCATGAGGGCTGGGCCATGCCCGTGCAGGATGGCGATCATCGCATCGAAGCTGTCCGGGTCCTCGTCGCCGAGCATGGTCCGCGCGTCATCGAAGAGCCCATTGAACTCATCGAAGGGCATCTGCTGCACGGCGAGCATGCCCAGGATGCCGACGCCATAGACCAGCGTGAAGAGGCCGGTGTTGATGAAGGTGGCGATGCCAAGGCCGGCGATCAGGCCGGGACGCTCAACGCTGCCGCTTTCGTCGGGAAGGAAGGTGTTTGCCATGGCTCCGGAATCAGCGGCGCCAATTTACCCGAAGGACCGTGAGCATCGTCACGATGGATTCCCGAAGGACGGATCACCTTGGCTGCGACCTTTAACCGGTGCGCCGCGTATGACGCCCCCGATAAATCGCCGCAAGATGACCGACACCGCTTACCTCAAATGGCTCCACGAAGTCGAACTCTCCGACATCCCCACCGTGGGCGGCAAGAACGCCAGCCTCGGGGAGATGATCCAGAACCTGGGCAAGCTGGGCGTGAAGGTGCCCGGCGGATTCGTGGTCACCGTGGCCAGCTATGAGGCCTTCATCGAATTCAATGGGCTCGATGCCCGGATCCGCGAGCTGATCGACAAGATGGACCCGGAGGATGTGGAGAGCATCCGCCGCGCGGGCCTCGCTGTGCGCGCCCTGGTGAAGAACGGCAAGTTCCCGGAGGCGATCAGCAACGACATCGTGGCGCGCTACCTCGAGATGAGCAAGCAGTACGGGCAGGATGCCACCGATGTGGCCGTGCGCTCATCCGCGACCGCGGAAGACCTGCCCGACGCCTCGTTCGCCGGGCAGCAGGAGACCTACTTGAACGTGCGCGGTCCGGAGGAACTGCTCGTGGCCGTGCGCAACTGCTTCGCCTCGCTCTTCACCGATCGCGCCATCGTGTACCGCCACAACCTGGGCTACGACCACTTCAACATCGGCCTGAGCGTGGGCGTGCAGAAGATGGTGCGCTCCGACCTGGCTTCCTCAGGCGTCGCGTTCTCGCTCGACACCGAGAGCGGCTTCAAGGACGTGGTGCTCGTCAACGGCAGCTACGGCCTGGGCGAAATGGTGGTGCAGGGCAGCGTGAGCCCCGATGAGTTCCTGGTCTTCAAGCCCACGCTCAATGAAGGCTTCAGCAGCATCATCGAGAAGAAGCTGGGCAACAAGGACCGCAAGATGATCTACGGCGTGGAGCCCGGCGAGCCGGTGCTCGTGGTCCCCGTGGAGCGCCCCATGCGCAACCGCTTCTGCCTCACGGATGAGCAGGCGTTGGAGCTTGCCAGGAGCGTGGTCGCCATCGAGAACTACTACAGCGCGAAGAAAGGCGCGTGGTGCCCCATGGACGTGGAGTGGGCGGTGGATGGCTTGAGCAAGCAGCTCTTCATCCTGCAAGCGCGGCCCGAGACCATCCACAGCCGCGGCGATTCCGACAAGGTGGTGGACTACAAGTTGAAACCGAAGGGCGACGAGCGGATCATCGCCAAGGGCATCGCGATCGGCGCGAAGGTGGGCACCGGCAAGGTGCGCATCATGTACAGCCTCGACGGACGCGGCGGCGGCACCGACGGCAAGGACTTCCAGAAGGGCGACGTGCTCGTGACCGACATGACCGATCCCGATTGGGAGCCGATCATGAAGAAGGCGGCGGCGATCGTCACCAACAAGGGCGGCCGGACCTGCCACGCCGCGATCGTGGCGCGCGAGATGGGCGTGCCCGCGATCGTGGGATGCGGCGATGCCACCGAGAAAGTGGAGAACGGCGACGAGATCACCATCAGCTGCTGCGAAGGCGACACCGGTGTGATCTACGCCGGGCATGTGCCGTACATCACCGAGGAAACGCTCTTGAGCGCCATCCCGAAAGTGCGCACGCCCATCATGCTCAACGTGGCTTCGCCCGATATGGCCTTCAAGTTCGCGGGCCTGCCGAACGCCGGCGTGGGCCTGGCGCGCGAGGAGTTCATCATCAACAACTACATCTGCGCGCATCCGCTGGCACTGCTCCAGCACAAGGAACTCGGTGATGTTGCATTGAGCGGCCGCATCAGCTACCTCATCAACGGCTATGAGGACGAGGAGACCTTCTTCGTGAAGAAGCTGAGCTACGGCATCGCCAAGATCGCCAGCGCCTTCTACCCCAACAAGGTCATCGTGCGCTTCAGCGACTTCAAGAGCAACGAGTACAAGAACCTGCTGGGCGGCGAGCACTTCGAACCCAACGAGGAGAACCCGATGATCGGCTGGCGCGGCGCTTCGCGTTACTACAGCGAAGCGTACAAGGAGGCCTTCGGCATGGAGTGCAAGGCCATCAAGCGCGTGCGCGAGAAGATGGGCCTGAAGAACGTGGTGGTGATGGTGCCCTTCTGCCGCACCGTGACCGAACTGAAGAAAGTAGCGGTGGTGATGAAGCAGAACGGACTGGAGCGCGGCAAGGAAGGCCTGGAGGTCTACCTCATGGCCGAGATCCCCAGCAACATCATCATGGCCGATGAGTTCGCACAGTACATCGATGGCTTCTCCATCGGCAGCAACGACCTCACGCAGCTCACCCTCGGCCTCGATCGCGATAGTTCGCTGGTGGCGCACCTCTATGATGAGCGCAACGAAGCGGTGAAGCGCATGCTCCGCATGCTCATCACCAGCGCCAAGAAGACCAAGACCAAGGTGGGCATCTGCGGCCAAGGGCCGAGCGACTTCCCCGACTTCGCGCAATTCCTCGTGGAACTGGGCATCGACAGCATCAGCGTCACGCCGGATTCTCTCCTGCGCACGATCAAGGCGATCGCGGAGGTGGAGGCGAAGGTGCCGGGAGGGAATGGGGTGAAGGCGGAGGCTTAGGTCCTTCAATCCTTTGGCACCACCAATCGCACCTTCTCCTTTGCAAGGCCGATCGTGGCGATCGATCCCGAATTGAACCTCAAATGATCGCTGGCAATGCCATCGGAGAAGATGACACCGCGATCAGGCATGAGCGATTCCACTTGCAGGGTGACCTTGGGGTTGAGCGAGCCCAGTGTGAGGTCGACTTTGGTACGTTGGCTAAGGAAGGGTTCGCGCACCACGAAGAACAGCTCCTCTGCGCCTAATTTCTTGGGCCGTCTTTTCCGCTGCTCCCCGTCGGAAGAGCGAATGATGCCATTGGCCATGTTGAACACCGAACTGAGCCAGCCCGTGCTGCCTGCAGAGGTCGAGACGAGGATGCCCGAGGAGGATTGCTCCTCCGTAACGCCTTTGAAGGAGATACGGTAGCGCGCCGATGTGTGGTCGCTGATCCCGATGAAAAGATCGTTGAAGGCCAACAAGCGTTGTCCATCGTTCAATGCGGCTTGCGCGAGCGGCGCCGTCCGGGTCTCGTACGACCCGGAAACAACCTGGGCCACCGCATCGAGGAAGGTACCGCTGTCGTACGGCAGCAACACACCATCGTAACGCGAAGGATCGGGATTGACGCCGATGATCGGACGACCACCCACGTATTTCGCCGCATTGGCGAGCAGCCCGTCCTGCCCTATCGTGATCACCACCTGGTCATCGCTGAAGATGAAAGCCGGCAAGAAGGACCGCTCGACGAGCTTGTTCTTCAAAACCCGTCCAAGCCCTCGCTGCACGACATCCAGCGCTTGGTGGAACGTGTCGTGTTCCTGCTCGTAATCCTCGAAGTTGCCGCCGGAACGTTCTATGTAGAACTTCGCCTGAAGGCGCGTGTTGAAGCGATCGATGAGCGACTCCAGTCGTGTGCGGCCCTTGATGATGATCGCATACTCGACCCCCATCACTTGCCCTGGCGCTCCTCCAGTAATCGTTCCAACAGGTCGGGGCTGATGTTGAGGTTCCCCACCTTCCCAGCGTTCTCGGCAAGCTCACGGAACGCCAAGGCTATGCTTGAACGAGGGTCCCCGTCGTTCTTCAAAGCCGTCAATATCCGCCAATCGATGTCCTTGTAAGGCTTCAGCATGGTCTCGATGGCATAGCCCTGCGAATCCGCTTCCTTGCGCTCATTGTCGCTCTTCTGATCGATGAGGAGCTTGCGCTGCCCCTCCACCGCAATGTCGGCCTGCACCTTCATCTCACGGAGCTTGCGGTCGTTCTCGGCCTTCTGCACGTCGCTTTCCATGACCTTCTCCGCGATCTGCTTCTTCTTCTGTTCAACCGCGATCTCGGTGTTCAACTCGCTCTCCTTGATCTTCCGTTCCTGCTCGACAGCGAAGTTGCGCCGCTCATAGATGGCCTGATCGGCCTCCTGTTGGAGTCGCTCGCGCGTTTCGGTCTCCAGCGCGCGCGCCATCTCGGAGGAAGCCTTCACCGCCAGCACGCTCACGGCAAGCACCTCGATACCCAATGAAGTCACGGCCTTCGCCTTGGTTATGCCATTGCTGATCTGCTCCTCGATGGCCTTGGCGGAACGGATGGCATCCTTCAGTCCGATGCCATGGATGAAGGAGGCCATGGCCGTCTGTGCCTCATTGATGATCCGTTGATTGAGCTTTTCCAGGTCGTTCTTCTTGTACACTCCGCGACCATCGACGGTGAAATCCAATAGCTCGGCCAGTTGCTTCGCACTGGCAACTTTGTAGCTCACCTGTCCTTGTATGGTCACACTCTGGTGGTCGAGGGTGGTCTCAGCGAAAATGAAGGGCAGGTCATTGCTGCCGAGAGGGATCGCCGCAATGGAACTACTGGGTTCGAAGTAGAAGAAGGACAAACCCCTTCCTTCCTGCACCACCTTGCCGTTCTTGTAGTGGATGACATGCGTCATCGCATCAAAGCTGATGTACTTGATACCGAACATGCGAGGCAAGGTATTGAACGGATTCACTACGGCAAGTCCCCCGCGCGCCCTCACTGCTCCCGATAGCTCGTCGCAATGGAAACCGACCCTATCAGCGTTACCCAGATCCTTTCTCAGGACGATAGGCGGTCGCGGAGGTGGAGGCGAAGGTGCCGGGAGATGGGGTGAGGGTGTAGCAGGCAGCTTGCCATCCGGATGATTCGCCAACTTCGCTGGACATTCCCTGCACCATGGATCTCCTCCACCACATGACCGAGTACTACAAGGGCGAACGGCTAGGCGCCATCTGCTACACGGTGGGCGGCACCGTCTTCCTGCTGCTCGCCTTCGCCATCTGGAAAGTGGCGGAGCCGGGCACCATCACGCGCGGCATGCTGGTGCCCGTGGCAATCGTGGGCTTGCTCGGCGCAGGCGCCGGTCCCCTGCTCCTGCGCAGCAACAACCAGCGGCTGGAACAATTCCCGAAAGAGATCTCGGTCGATGCAGCGGCCTTCCGCGCGAAGGAGGCACCCCGTATGAATGGCGTTCACAAGACCTGGCTGCCATTGAAGATCGCATGGACGGCATTGCTCATCGCCGGGGTCTGCCTGGCCTTCATGGGCGGCACGCCCATTTGGAAGGGCGTGGGCCTCGGGCTGATGCTGATCGGCACCATCGGCCATACAGTGGACGGCATCGCCAGCGAGCGCAGCCGAATCTACCTAGAGCAGCTTACTATCACGGGCCGCTAGCCGCAGAACCGACCGACCTTGTTCCTGATCCACGGCATCCGACGCATCAAGCTCCGTGGGGAGCTTCTGCCCGGGACCTGTGACCATTGCGGCACCGAGGGCAGCGTGCAACTCCTGGTAGTGCAGCCGTACGTGTATCTGTTCTGGATACCTTTCTTCCCGCTGCCCAAGCGCGCGCGTACCGAATGCCTGGCCTGCAAGCATGAGGTGAAGCACAGCAGGTTGGGCCCGATGCACATCGGACTGTTCAATGCATTGAAAGGTGAGAAACGAACGCCGCTCTGGACCTGGATCGGCGCTGGCGTGATGGCCTTCGTGCTGCCATGGTTCATCACGCAGCTCAACCGGAACAGTGCTGACCAGAACGCATTGCTGCTTCACCCGCAGGTCGGCGACATCTGGACGATCAAGCTGAGCGATAAGCGCCACACGCTGCATCGCGTGGAAGAGGTCCGCGCTGATTCGATATTCGTACGTGCTTGCGATCGCGTCGCGGTTGGCGGCTTCATGGCCCAGGTGAAGCTCTCCACCGACTCGACCGTTAGATTCGATGGTGACCGGACAGCGCATGCCCGTGCGGACTTGGCCGATTACGATCGCGGCCCTTTGCGAAGCATCGAGCGGCCCAGCGCCAAGGCACGATGAGGTCGAGGCGCTGCGTTATCCGTGCATGAAAGCCCTTCTGATCCTTGCCCTCATCCTGTTGCTGAGCTCATGCGCCAGCAATTACAGCGTGCGCAAATGCGATGGGCGGCGCGGCGAGCGCGTGCCCATGGGCGTGCTCTGATGGCTAACGCACCACCAGGATGCGCTGCCGCGAGATGACGTTGCCATCCACGTCCGCGACGGTGGCCAGGTAACCGCCGGGCGCGAGGCCATCGATGCTCTGGTTTACAGCGCTGCTCATGGTGCGATCCAGGATCGACCTCCCGGCTGCATCATGGATCATGAGACGTGCGCCGGTTGAGAGACCCGTGATCAGGAAGCCGCCATCCGAAGGATTCGGCACGAACTGAACCGCCGTTGCCTCCACCTCACCGCTCCCGGTGACGATCGGCTCGCAGTTCACGTACTCGATGTAGTTGTTAAAGCCATGCGCGCAGAGGGCACCGTTCAAGTAGAGGCCGTCATCCTCATAGTTGCATGCCAGTCCCGGCAGGTTCGGATAATTGATCACGCCCAGGTATCCTTCGGCATAGCGCGCCACGTAGATCCGTCCATCGGGACCCAGCTTGATGCTGCCATGAGCCCCCGTGATGGGGGTTTCGAGCAGCACGACGCGGCTATCGATGATAGTCTGCGGGTCGCTGCTGCTCAGGTCGAACTGGTAGAGGTAGTTGTGGTCGGTGGAGAAGAAATTGAACGCCTTCCATGTGCCGCCGTAGAGCTTGGTGCCGTCCGGCGAGAAGGCCACCCCGAAATCCCCGCGCGATGGCGGCAAGAGCAGCGTATCGCTCACGGCACCGGTCGCCCGGTTGAACGTGAACAAGGCGAGCACGTCGGAATTCGGGGTATCGCCGGAGCCGTTCCCCGCCAGCGCCAATCGTTCACCGTCGAGGCTGAAGCGCATCTCGCCGCGCGCATTCATGTTCGAGCCGCAGGCCGGGAATGCTGGACCGACCGTGGAGACGATCGGCGTGGGATCCAAGCCGCCTGCAGTGAGCAGGTAAGCGAGGAACTCATTCTGCGGGTAGGCATGCGCCAGGATCCAGACATCGGTGCCGTTGGCATGCCAGGTCGCCGCTACGTGCTCGGAGCTCACGCCGCCCGGGAAAAGCGGATTGCCCGCTGATACCACATCGCCGTAACCGCCCGCAGCGCTCATGTCCACGATGTGGGAACGCAAGTGGCCCGCAGCGGTGCCTTGCACGGTGGTCGTGACGATGTGGAACACGTTCTCTGATGCAGGTTGCTGCACGATGATCACCTGGCTGAGCGAGCCGCTGTTCGCGATGGGCAGCACCCCATTGGGCATCTGCGCATGGTTCCGGTTCCACACTTTCTGACCATTGGTGTAGAAGAGCAGGTCGCCCGAGGGGCCGCTCACCGCCGAGCATCCTTCGAATCCATCATTACCGCCAGTGATCACATCAGGCTGACAGGAATGGAAATCGATGCCGACGTCGTAGCCGAATTGCCAGACCATTCCGTGTGTCTGCGCTTGCGCTTGGAGACTGGGCGCGATGCACGCCAGAAGGACGAAATGGATCCGCATGGTGAATGGTCGAATATAGACGGCCATCCCGCTCAATCGCCCTGCTTCATCCAACGCACGGCATCAAGCACGGCTTGATGCAGGATGTTGCCATGATCGTGGCGAGGCATCACATGCACCCGCACCTGGATCTCCGGGTTCCCTCGAAGCAGACGGGCCAGCCTCTTCGCTCCTTGCACCATCACCTTCCCCTCCTTCCCCACGCCGACCCATACCTGTTTGGGCGCGGAAGCCGGTTGATTCATGAATGCGGCCTCGCGGGCCAGCACCGATCCATTGTCCCACCAAAGGCTCGGGCTCACCACCACGTAACGCGTGAAGAGCTCCGGCCGCTCCATGAGCACCTCCGTTGCCAGCAGCCCGCCCAGCGATTGGCCGATCAACGTGCGCTCACCTGTGGTGCGATACGCCGAATCGATGAATGGGATCAACTCATCACCGAGGAAGTGGATGAAGTTCGCCGAGCCCCCGGTGGTCGGGAACTGCTCCTTGTCCTTCGCGATGGTGGTGGGGTGCGTGAAGTCGCGCTTCCGGTCGGTGTTGACGACCCCAACGACGATGCTCGGCGGGAGCCACGCGATCCAGGGCATGCTGGCGAAATCGACCAGCCCAGCCAGATGGACGAAATCCTCGTCGAGCCCGCCATCGAGCACGTAGATCACGGGATACCGGGCAGCACTGTCCGGCGAGTAATCCATGGGAAGCCTGATGTGCAGCACGCGCTCCTCGCCCAGCGCCGCCGAATGCAGCACGCGCTTCTCACCAAGCACCAGCGGCACCGCCTCCTGCGCAGTCGCAGCAGCGATTGAAAGCATGCCATGCGCGAGCAGGGCGAACAGTGAACAATTCATGCCGAACAGTCCGGCCTGAAAAGTAACAGGCCACAGCTCAGGCGCTTCCTTTGTTGCATGCAACTGCGCACGCTCGCCAACGCGGAGGAGATGCTGCCTCACCTCAACTTGATCCAGCAGCTCACGCCTTCCTTGACCATAGCGGAATACCGATCGCTTCTCGAAGCCATGGTACCGCATCGTTACGCCATGCTCGCCGCCTTCGAGGGCGATGCCTGCCTGGGCCTCAGCGGCTACTGGATCGGGCACAAGCTCTATTGCGGGCGCTATCTCGAGATCGACAACTTCGTGGTGGATGCGAAGCACCGTTCGCATGGCATCGGGCAATTGCTGATGGACGAGCTGATCCGCATCGCGCAACGCGAAGGCTGCGTGCGTGTGATGCTCGATGCCTACTTGGAGAACACGGCGGGCCATCGCTTCTATGAGCGCCATGGCTTCGCGAAGCGCGGCTACCACTTCATCAAGCCGATCTGATGGGCGAGCGGCGGGGCACTATCCGCGCTTCCTTTGCGGCATGGCCACCATCACCATCGAGCTGCGCGGCGAATTCATCGAGCTGAACCAATTGCTGAAGCTCGCCGGCGTGTGCGACAGCGGCGGTCAGGGCAAGCAACTTGTTGCTGAAGGCCGCGTGAAAGTGGATGGCCAAGTGGAGCTGCGCAAGACCAACAAGATCCGCGCAGGGCAGGTGGTGGAGTGCGAAGGAGCGAGGATCGAGGTGGTGGTCTAGATCGCTGCGACTTTGCCGAGCAACGACCGCCGATAGGAGCCATCGAGCATCAGGATGGCGAGGATGACCAAGGCCAGCACGATGAAGCCCGCCAAGCCGACCACCGAGCCCACGAGCGGATGCCCGCCCCACGCGAAGAGCACGGCGCCTCCTGCGCTGCCGTTGATGATGCCGTGCAGCACAGCGGACGACCAGATGCTGGCGCTCCGTGCGCGCGACCAATCGAAGATGAAGGACGCGAGCAGGCAGAACAGCACCATCATGCCGATGCCGATGACCGGGTAGCCCGGATAATTGTGGCCCATGGCGATCAACGGCGCATGCCACAGCCCCCAGAGCACACCCGTGATGCCGATCCGCCGCAGCGTGCTCCACTCTTGCAGCTCCTGGTACAGATAGCCGCGCCAGCCCAATTCCTCGCCGAGCATGAAGACAAGGTTCAAAGAGAAGGCCGAGAGCACGGCCGCCACCTGCACACCTACGAGCAGCAGCCAAGCAGGAATCTCCAGCAGCCAGGCGTTCTTCAACGCGTCAGCCGGTGACGCGCCGAACTGGGCGCTCAACTCGAGCAATGCCGAAGCCAGGCGCGCGGTGCTCACCTCGGCATGGCCGAACAATGCGATGCCCAGCACATCACCGAAGACATGCTGAACCAGCAAATAGAGCGGTGATAGGGAGAGGCCCACGGCGATGGTACCGACGAGGATGCGTCCATTCGTTCCGGCGATGCGCGAACCGAGACCGCTCCACGATCGGCGGTCGAAATGGCGTTGGCAGATGATCGCCGCGATCGCAGGGCCCAGCATGCAGAAAGCGGCAAGCGCCAGGTAGCCGAGCCCGGAGTCCGCGTTGATCCCGAAAAGCCAGCCAAGGCCCGCGAGCAGCCAGGTATAGCCGAAGGCGATGGCGCAGAAGCGCACGATGCGTTGGTTCGTAACGCCCATGCTCACATGCTTGGCCTTGTGACCTTCACATAGTCCAGCTTCAGCACATCATTCCCCGGAAGCGGCTCGCGCAACTGCACGGCACCGGCGCGCTTGCCTCCGCCCATTACCGACCCCGCCTTCAGCGCCGCGTTGCAGCGATCGATGGAGATGCGCGGCGCCGACACCCGCGTGGCGATCACGAAGCCCTCGTCCCACCAGCCGATGCTGCTGAGGTTGAGCTGCCCGCTGATGTAGTCGATCACCGGCGCGCTGATCCTGCCATTCCAGTAGATGCCGCTGAGGTCAACTGCAGCGCGCGGCGGCATGTTCACATGGATGCTGGCCTTGCGCGCGGCATGCTCCACATGGAAGTTCGAGAGCGCGAACTGCTTCACCACGGTGTTGCGCGCAGGCTGGTCCTCCCGGCCGTCGATCGCGGCGCTGAGGAAAAGGTCGTGATCGCAGGGCGCGCCCTCGCTGATGCAATCCGCCATGCGCACGCCGCTGCTGTGCAGCACGCAAAAGGCTTGCGTGGTGCTGGCCGCGCAATACACGCGGCATTGCTCAAGCACTGTGTGATTGCTCTGGCTGTTGCTCCAACTGGCGCCTGGCCAATCGCCTTGCCGCACCACGATGCCGCGCGCCTTGGGGTTCGTGACCAGCACGTTGCTCACGCGCGTCATCAGGCAGAAGCGCAGGTCGATGGCCGCCTCGCCCTGCCCCACGCAGCGCACGTTCTCGATCACGCTGCCCAGCGTGGCTTTGAGGTCGATGGCCTTCTTGCCGCCCTCGATGGCCGCGAAATCGCGGATCGCATAACGGCTGCCCACACGGGCCAACGCATCCTTCTGGTCCTTGATGGCGCGTGTGAAACCGTTGCTGTTGGGGCCGAGCAACAGCTTCGCCCCTGCCCCGTCGATCACCAGCAATTGCGCGTCGGGCAGCACGATGTCGGTGTTGCACTTGTAGACCGCGGCAGCAGAGAACGAAACGCGCGCGGCATCCTTGGGCATCGCTGCGAAGAAGCCGGCGACATCGTTGGCGGGAACGATATAGTCCTTGGCCCATGCATCACACAGCGACAGGAGCAGGATGAACAGCGTGGCGGCGCGCATGCCGCGCAAGCTAGCACGGGCTTCCCGGCGATACTTTGGCGCCATGGCCAAGTTCATGGACCGCCTCGATGACCGGCTCACGGCCTTCATCGCAGCGCAACGGATGTTCTTCGTCGGCACGGCGCCCAACCACGGAAGGGTGAACCTATCGCCCAAAGGGCTCAACACCTTCCGCGTCCTCTCGCCGCAGCTGTCGGGCTATCTGGACCTGACAGGCAGCGGAAACGAAACGGCGGCGCACCTGCGCGAGAACGGGAGGCTCACCTTCATGTTCTGCGCGTTCGAGGGTTCGCCCTTGATCCTTCGACTGTACGGAACCGGCGAGGTGCTGAGGCCTGCCGACGACCGCTGGCATGCGCTGCGCCCTTCCTTCGGCGATGCGATCCCCGGCGAGCGGCAGATCATCTTGCTCCACATAGGATCGGTGCAGACCTCGTGCGGATTCGGGGTGCCCTTGTACAAGCATGCAGGCGAACGGCAGCAACTGATCGACTGGGCGGTGAAGAAGGGCGAGGACGGGGTGCGTGCCTATCAAGCCGAGAAGAACATGCGCAGCATCGATGGACTGCCGGCATGAAGCAATCCCTCCTCCTCATCCACGGTTTCCCTTTGGACGGCAGCTTCTGGCAGGAGCAGCTTGAAGGCCTCTCATCGATAGCTGAGGTGCTCGCGCCTGATCTGCGCGGCTTCGGCGCTGACCGTCGCGAAGTGCCCAGCGCCATGTCCATGGAAGCCTACGCCGATGACCTGCGCGCGCTGCTCGATGCGCACGGCTTGGAGCGCGCCGTGCTCTGCGGCCTGAGCATGGGCGGATACGTGGCAATGGCATTCGCGGATCGTTGGCCGGAGCGCGTGCAAGGGCTGATCCTCTGCAACACCCGATCGACCGCCGACACCGAAGAAGGCAAGGCGGCGCGCGAGCAGACCGCTTCGGATGCGCTGGAAAAAGGCGCCGCCGTGATCGCCCGCGCGATGATCCCGAAGGTGCTCAGTGAACGCACCCGGCGGGAGCAGGCTCAAGCGGCCGCACGCGTTGAAGCGATCATGGCAGGCCAACGGCCTGAAGCCATCGCGGCGGCGTCGCGCGGCATGGCGCTGCGCCCCGATCGCACGCGCGTGCTTCGGGAACTCAACAAGCCCGCCCTGATCGTCACCGGAAGCGATGATGCCTTGATGCCCCTGCCTACCAGCGAAGCCATGCGTGCTGCGTTGCCCGACAGTCGCATGGTGGTGATCGAGGGCGCCGCGCACCTCAGCCCGGTGGAGGCGCCGGAGCGCTTCAATGCAGAGGTGTCAATGTTCCTCAAGCGAATCGCGTGAACCATGCTTGAACTCGATTTCTCCGAATTCCCGGTCCTGCGCACAGACCGCTTGGTGCTGCGCGAGATCACCGCGGCCGATGCGCCCGCGCTCTTCGCCTTGCGCACCGATGAACGCGTGATGCGGCATCTGGCCCGCCCGCGCGCCAGCACTGAGCAGGATGCGGCCGAACTCATCGAACAGATCGCTGAGGGCCGAAGCAATGGGAGCGGCATCACTTGGGGCATCAGCCTTCCCGATTCGCCCAGGCTCATCGGCACGATCGGCTTCTACCGGCTCCGGCCCGAGCATTGCACGGCAGAGGTGGGCTACCTGCTCAGTCCGGATCATTGGCGCAAAGGGTTGATGAGGGAAGCCTTGACCGCTGTGACAGCCCATGGATTCGGCATGGGCTTCTGGCGGATCGAAGCCATCACGGATCCAGCCAACGCTGCATCGCGTGGCTTGCTCGAGCGCAGTGGTTACCGGTACGAGGGAACCTTGCGCGGCAACCTCCACTGGCAAGGCAAGCAACTCGACTCGGCCGTGTACGCCCGCCTGGCCTCGGACTGATGGATCCGTCGGCTGCTTGAAGGCTTCCAAGGAAAGCAGCACAGCCCTCGCCGAGTCTTCGCGAGCCGTTGTGCGCATCGGTTAGCTTGGCGCCCAAACCGATATCCACGAATGCGCGCCCTTTCCGCTCTTCTCCTGGCTTCCATCCCCACGGCGGCCCTCTTCGCCCAATGCCCCGCCGGGCAGATGGAGATCACCATCGAGGTGCTCACCGACGATTGGGGCAACGAGACCTACTGGCAGCTGGTGCCCTTCGGCAACGCATGCAACCAGGCTCCGATCTTCATCGGCGGAAACACCACGGCGCTGGGCTGCGCGAGCGGAGGCACGCAGACCTCGCCCGCAGGCGGCTACGCGAGCAACAGCACCTTCACCGAGGGCCCATGGTGCCTGAACGAGGGCGTGCAGTACAACATCATCAGCATCGATAGCTACGGCGACGGCCAGGCCACCTTCCGCGTGCGGGCCAACGGCGCGGTGATCGGAGAATACGACGAGGATGGCGGCTTCCAGATCTTCACCTTCCTCGTGCAGGAGCCGCTCGCGCTCAACATGGGCGTCACCTCGCTCACCACGCCGCTCTACAACCGCATCGGGCTCGAGACACGCTTCAGCGGAGTGCTGCGCAACTTCGGCTCGGCCACCATCACGGACTTCACGCTCAATGCCGCGCTCGACGGCGACATCGTCTTCACGCAGGACTTCAGCGGCATGAGCATCGGCTCGGGCAACAACTTCGAGTTCCTCACGGCTGATGCGTGGATGCCGGCGGACGTTGGCGCCGCTGTCCTCACCGTTTGGGCGAGCGACCTGAATGGCAGCGCCGACGAGGACCCGGCCAACGATGCGGCTTCGGCCAACCTGTGGGTGAATGCGGCCATCCCTGACCTGGTCCCGCAATACCTCGTGGGAACGCCCGTCGTCACCATCGTGGCCGACGATGACGAGGACCTGCTCACCCCACGCGACCTCGCGTGGCATCCCGATCCAGCGCGCAATGAGATCTGGGCCATCAATAAGGATGTGGCCGGCACCGGTGGCAGCACCGTGCGCTTCTTCAATCCCGGCGAACCGAACCAGACCCATCTCTGGCAGCGCGATCCCAATGCGGGACATTTCATGAGCCTGCCCACCGGCATCGCCATGGGCGACAACGGCAACTTCGCCACCTGCCCGGGCATCTTCGACGCGAACCAGAATGGCGGCGACCCTTTCACCGGTCCCACGCTGTGGAGCGCCGATCCCACCATTTACGCCTTCCCCGGCCAAGGCCCGCTGGGCAGCCACCTGGATATGCTGCATGTGAACCCGCGCAGCCAAGGCATCGCGCACGACCGTTGGAACAGGTACTGGGTGGTGGATGGCCACAACGGCGATGTAGTGCTGAACGACTTCCGCGAGGACCACGGTCCGGGCAACACCTGGCATGGCGATGCGGTGATCCGGCGCTACGGCGGCGTCACCATCGTGCGCGATCCCAACGACCACATCGTGAGCCATTGCGAATTGGACAAGCGCACCGGCTGGCTCTACGTGGTGGACCATGGCAACCAGCGCATCCTGCGCCTCGATACGCGCAGCGGCAGCGTGGATGGCGCCGCATCCTTCGGGCCTTGGGAGAGCTATGTGGAGTACACGCAGATGAGCGGCCACACCTGGGAGACCATCATCACCGCCGGGCTGGTGGAGCCTGCAGGCATCGCGCTCAGCGGCGACCACATGCTGGTGAGCGACCACGCCAGCGGCGAGATCGTGATCTTCGACATCAGTGAAGGCGGCAGCTTCGCGGAGCTGGGTCGCATCCAGACCGGTGCAGCCGGCATCATGGGCATCGAGGTGGGGCCCGACGGCCGCATCTGGTTCGTGAACGCCACCACTTCTTCGCTGGGCGTTATCGACGTTGACCAGAACGTGGGCCTTGCCGAGATCCCGCGCACAGTGCTCTCCTCCTACCCGAATCCGGCCGCAGACAGGATCTTCATCACGCAGGCTCACCTGTTGAACCCTGACGCCCCGGTCGCGCTGCTCGATGCCGCTGGTCGGAGCGCGCTGCAGACCACCGTCCGGGCCGCAGCGGCCGGGATCGATGTATCCGCACTGGCGCCAGGCGCCTACACGCTGAGCATCGGCACGGCCACCGTCCGAATCGCGATAGCGCGCTGAGCCCATCCTAAATTCGCCGCATGAAGCACGCCCTCCTCGCCCTCGCACTCGGCTTCGGTTCTGCCGCCAAAGCCCAAGAGCCCACCAAGCCGGTCACCGAGCAGCAGCCCACTGTTGCGCCTGTGCTCCCGCCCAGGGCCACTCCGCAGACGATGGCCAAGGAACTTGGCCTCACCGATGCGCAAGTAGAGGACCTCAATCGCGTCGACCGCGAATACGGCGACCGCTACCTCGAACTGAACCGCCAGAACCTCGAACAGCAGGCCAAGCGCGCAAGGACGATCGAGCTGCGCGAAAAAAAGCAGGCGGATATCCAGAAGGCGATGACCGCAGAGCAGTGGGCGCAGTGGCAGCAGATGAAGCAGGCCCAGCGCGATGCCTCACTGAAGGCCCGCGAGGAGCGCAAGGCGAAGCCGGCCCATCAGGAATAAAGATCAGCGCAGGAGGATGCACGAGCGGATCTGCATCCGCGTGCGCACCTTGTGATGCCCGATGCGCCCCGGCTGCCAGCGCGGTGCATGCTGCGCCCCGCATTGCATGCGCCGCTCCAGCGATGGGCACCCGCCCTTCACCAATTGCAATTCGCTCACCGATCCATCGCGCTCCACGGTGAAGCGCAGGGTGACGGTTTCGCCGTTGTAACAATCCGCAGCGAGCGTCTCTGAACCGCATTGCGAATCACTCGCGAGCAAGCCCAGCCAGCGCACGGTCTCCACCGTGCATTGGGGCTGGATATCGAGTTCCTTCGGCGCGTACGTCGCAAGGCTGTCGGGCACCGTGCCCAAGCGCTGGGTGCTGCGGCCCACCGGTATCTGGATGCCGATGCCGAATTGCGCGTTGGCCTCCATCACGAAGAGAAGCAGGGCAAGGACCGGGAAGCGCATGACCAAAGTTAGCCCCGCCGCAAAGGCCGCGGCTACATTCGCCGCGATCGCCCGAACGCGCCCCACCGATGAGCAACGTGTACTACCCCGACTACCTGCAGCTCGACAAGATCCTCAACGCGCAGGAGCTGGAGAGCGTGAAGCACGGCGCACCCGCGCACGACGAGATGCTCTTCATCATCATCCACCAGAACTACGAGCTCTGGTTCAAGCAGGTGCTGCACGAGGTGGGCAGCGTAATGGACCTCTTCGCCGATGGGCATGTGGACGATGACGGCGGGGAGCTGAGCATCGCCGTGCACCGCTTGGGCCGCGTGCACAGCATCCTGCAAGTGCTGGTGAAGCAGATCGACATCCTGGAGACCATGACGCCGCTCGACTTCCTCGACTTCCGCGACATGCTGCGCCCCGCGAGCGGCTTCCAGAGCATGCAGTTCAAGATCCTCGAGGCGAAGCTCGGCCTGCGCATGGAGCAGCGCTTCGGCAAGCAGTATTACACCAGCCAATTGAAGCCCGAGCACAAGGCGGAGATCGAAGCGCTCGAGGGCCAGCCCACCTTCTTCGACCTGGTGAACGCCTGGCTGGAGCGCATGCCTTTCTTCGATGCACGCTACTGGCCACAGGGCGAGACACCGTTCTGGGAGCAGCACAAGGCCATCTATTCCGCATCGCTCGTGAAAGGCGAAGAGAGCAACCTCGCGCTTTGGGACAGCCTTTTCGTCACCGGTGAAGGGCGTCGCCTCTCTCCTGCCGCCTCACGCGCTGCCGTCTTCATCATGCTCTACCGCGACGAGCCGATCCTGCAGATGCCCTTCCGCCTGCTGGAGCGCTTGCTCGACATCGATGAAGCGCTGGCCACTTGGCGCTACCGTCACCTCAGCATGGTGCACCGCACCATCGGACTGCGCGTGGGCACCGGCGGCAGCACCGGCAAGAGCTACCTCGCCGGCGCGCTCAACAGCCACCACATATTCCAGGAGATCGCGGACCTGAGCAGCTTCCTCTTCGAGCGGCGCAAGATCCCAGCGCTGCCCGAGGCGCTCCGGAAAGCCATGCGCTTCAGCGCCTAACGCGCGTACCGTTCCATCCTGCCCACCTGCAAGGGCATGCCGTGCGCGCTCTTGCGCCAGATGGCCATGCGCCCGTCAATCACGAACGACTCGTCCATCCATTGCAGCGTGAAACCGGCCTTGCCGCCATCGCGCAGCTCGCCGAAGGGGATGGCGCAGGCGCTCTGATCGAACCACACCACGCGGCCCAGGCTGTCGGCGTAGTAGGTGTTGGCATCGTCAACGAAGCTCAGGACGTATTGCAGGCCATCGGGATCGCGTGGTGACTCCGGCGGCAGGCCCTCGCGCAATCGGCGCGCTTCATCCCAGCCGTGACGGATGGCTTCGAGCCGCGCATGCTTCGGCGGGTGGCGGCGCGTCCCGTGCGGATCGCCGATGGCGCTCTGGGCGGAGAGCGCATCGGCAAGCGCAGCGCCCATGCCGAAGAGCACGAAGCCCGAATAACGGTCGCAGGCCAGTTCATCGCCGGGACGGAGCGATGCGGGATCGATGGTGTGGCCCAGCAGGTGGTGCGCCACTTCGTGCGCGAGGATGCTGATCGCGCTCCAATCGCTGCGCGCGCTGTCGAGCACGGTGGCCATGAACTGCGGATTGTAGGCGATCACGCGCTGCTTGTCCTTCACGTACGCGATGGCCGTGCGCGTCTCGCTGCTGGCGCGCACCACGAAGTTGGGCACCAGTCCGCTGTGGCGCACGATCCGGTACACGGCCTCGCGCGCAGCGGCCTCATCGAGCGTTGGCTGCTGCGCCACGCCTGCATGGACGAACACGGCCAGGAGCAAGGAGATGCCGATGCGCATCGCGTGGGTCATTCGTAGCCCACGGCGGCCAGTTTGCCCAGCACCACATCGAGCGCGCGCTGGAACTGCTCCTCGGCGGTGATGTCGCTGTTGTCGATCTCGATCGCGTCAGCCGCCTTGCGCAAGGGATCGGCGGCGCGCGTGGTATCGTCCAGGTCGCGTTGGGCGATGTTCGCCTGCACGGCCGCGAGATCGACCTCCTGCCCTTTCTGCTTCAACTCGTGATAACGACGCATCGCGCGCACCTCGGGCCGCGCGGTCATGAAGAGCTTCACCTCAGCATCGGGGAACACCACCGTGCCGATATCGCGGCCGTCCATCACCACGCCCTTCGCGCGGCCCATCTCCTGCTGCAAACGCACCAGCTTGGCGCGCACTTCGGGCACCGGGCTCACCAGGGTGACGTGCTGGCTCACCGCCATGCTGCGGATCTCGTGCTCCACGTTGCGGCCGTTGAGCCAGGTGGCGCTGTGGCCGCTCAGGGGATCGTGCTCGAAACGGATACGGATGCCATCGAGCGCGGCCAGCAGCGCGCCGCGATCCAGGACGCCGCCCGGTGCAAGGCCCTGCTCCATCACATGCAGCGCCACCGCCCGGTACATGGCGCCGCTATCGATGTAGGTGTAGCCCAAGTGCGCCGCCAGTTGCTTGGCCAGCGTGCTCTTGCCGCACGACGAGAAGCCGTCTATCGCGATGGTGATGGGGTTCACGGGGGCGAAGATCGCCCTGAGCAACCGTGATCGCAGCGATCAACCCTCCACCTTCTTGAAATCGCTGAAGCGCACCGCGATGGTGATGGTGTTGCGGATGCCCGCGAGGTGCAGCTGGTTGAAGCCGTAGCTGAGATGCACCTTGCTCACGCGCAGCCCGATGCCGAAGCTGAGTCCCACGGCGCCAGTGCGGCTGGACAACGCCATCTCGTAGCGCGTACGGAAATTGTAGCCGAGCCGGATCATGAAGTTCTTGCTCAGCAGGATCTCGGCGCTGGGCACCGCATGCAACAGGGCCTTCTCGGCGTTGGTGGTCTTCTTCACCACCACTTCGCCGGTGGCGGGATCGATCTGGCGGTCGCGCGCGGCATCGGGATAGGTGAGGTCCCAGCGCTGCAGGTTCTCCAGCATCAGGCCCAAGCGGAAGGGAGCGTGCTTGAATTTGTAGGTGATCCCCAGCATCACCTGGGTGGCGAGCTTCTCGCGCTCGCTGGTGAAGCTGCTGGTCTGGTAGCCGATGTTGCGCACCACCGCTGAGAGCGTGACGCCCTTCGAGGGCTTGTGGTAGGTCCCGCCGAGGTCCAGGGCGATGCCGCTGCTGGTATAGGTGTCGAGGCTGCTGGTGATGAACTTCACGTTGGCCCCGATGCTGAAGAGGCTGTCGATGGCGCGACCAGCGCCGATCTGGAACGCATACTCGCCGGCGCGGAATTGGCCGAGCTCGTTGCCCGTGGCGTCGGTGCGGTTGAAGGTGCCATAGTCCACGTACTGCACCGCCCCGCTGAAGGTGGTGCGCAAGCTGTCGAAGTGGTGCGCGTAGCTCGCGTAGCCCACGTTGATCCCCTCGAAGTAAGGCAGCCAGCTGAGCGACACCTGCCGCCCCATCTCCGGATTGAGCAGCGCCGGATTGAAGAGGCCGAGGTTGATGTCGTTGTCCTTCACGGCGATGTAGTTGCCGCCGAGGGCCGAGGCCCGTGCCGAGGCCGGGATGTCGAGCACCCGGAAGACCTGTTGCCCGCCCAATTGGGCGCTGAGCATGCCGGGAATGAAGAGCAGTGGAAGGAGTAGGTTCTTGCGCATCCGGGTGGGCAACGAAGATAGGCGGGGCGTATTGCCCTGCTGGAAAGGCTGAACGCTGAATGAGGAAAGCCGAACGAGCAACGCAGATGTCCGGATGCAGGAGCGCCTTGAGCCAGCTGCTAACCCATGAGCCGACGTTGGCCGTCTTTCAGTCTTCAGCCTTCACCTTCCTGCTCCTCTATGTTCCTGCTTCCCTGTTCAACACCCCTCTGTTGGTAGATGCGCCATGCGGCTTCCCGAGCGCGGGAAGGGGGCCGGGTACTTTTGGTCGCGAGCCAGCGCGATGCTCGCGCGGCGCAAAAGAGCGCATGCTGAACCAACTAGCACTGCTGATCAACGTGATCGGCATCCTGATCGTCGAGGTCCTCACCGGAGGCCCGCTCACCATCAACCAGAACATCCCGGCCACCATGGCGCCCGGCTCCGAGGCCAAAGTCACGGTGTCCATCGAGAAAGGCGAGCTCACCGGCTTCGCGAAGCTGCAGATCGACCTGCCCGAAGGCCTCACCGCCACGGCCATCGAGACCAAGGGCGCCTCCTTCACCTTCGCCGATGGCAAGGCCAAATTCATCTGGATGTCGCTGCCCTCGAGCCCCAGCTTCAAGGTCACCTATACCCTGTCGGCCGCAGCAAGCGCTTCCGGCGTGCAGCGCATCGGCGGCCGCTTCAGCTTCATCGAAGGCAACGAGCGCAAAGTGCAGGAGCTCTCACCATCCACCGTTGACCTTGGCGCACCCGGCGCGGTGGCGGTTGCGGAACCGGTGATCGAGCAAGCGATCCCGGAAGATGCCTCGGCCAACGACATCGTGAGCGCTGCCGGCGCGGCTCCGGTAGGCAAGGTGGCCGTTGCGGTGATCGATAACGCAAGCGGCGTCGCACCCATCCAAGGCGCAGGCGGCGTGAGCGGCACGCGCACCATCACGCCGGTGACCGAGAAGGAAATGCTCGTGGAGGTGGTGGTGAACAAAGGCAGCATCCGCGGATTCGGCAAGCTGCAAGAGGTGGTCCCGGATGGGTTCACGGCCATCGAGAAGAACAGCGCCGAGGCCATCTTCACCACGCAGGGCCGCATCGCCAAGTTCGTTTGGCTCAACCTGCCCGCTGGCAACGAGGTGAAAGTGGTGTACAAGCTGCGCGCGAACGAGCGCCCCGACGGCGAGTACACGATCGATGGCGAATTCGGCTACTTGCTGAATGACGAAACGCAGAAGGCCGTGCTCGGAAGCAGCAAATTCTTCGTGGGCGCGCGCGCGTTCGAGGCCTTGGTGCAAGACCCGGTCAGCATGGGCCAGCAGAGCACTGAAGATCCCGCGCTGGCGCTGAAGCTGAAGGAAGAGGCCGAGCGCAAAGCGAAGGCCGAAGCTGAGGCCGCTGCCAGCGCATCGGCCGCTGAAGCCGAGCGCGCGCGCAAGCAGGCCGCGCAAGAAGCCGCAGCGCAGCGCGTCACCCCGAGCGTGCCAGCTCCGGAGAAGGGCGTCACCTACAAGGTGCAGATCACCGCTGCGCACCGCGAGGTGGGCAAATCGTACTTCAAGGCCCGCCACCAATACAGCGGCGATTTCCAGATCGAGCGCCACCAAGGGTGGATCAAGTACGTGACCGGCGGCTACGTGGAATACAAGGACGCCCGCGACCAGCGCGTGAACTATGTGCAGGCCGGTCACAATTTCCCTGGCCCCTTCGTCACCGCCTACAACAACGGCGACCGCATCACCGTGCAGGAAGCACTCGCCATCAGCAACCAGCGCTGGGTGCAATAACCCTTGGCCATGCGCCGCCCACAGCAGGTCCTGTCCGCATCGATCCGCGCCGCCGCGCTGGCCCTGCTGCTTCCGGCAACGGCGTTCGGCCAGGTCGATTCCACAGCCGTACCTGGCCCTGCCGATAGCACCGCTGCACCGGTAGGGACCGACCCATTGCCACCAGCCGTGGCTGCCCCACCGGCGCCCGCCGCTCCTGCCGCCGCCGCCGAGCCCTGGCTGCGGCCCACCATCGGCTTCGGCGCCGGCATGCTCAGCTTCTATGGCGATGTGGGCAATCAGCACAAGGGCGGCGATCCGCTGGTCACGCGCCTCGGCTACGAAGTGCGCGCCTCGGCCCCGCTCACGCGCTGGCTCGAGGCCGACCTCTACGCCATGCACGGCCGCTTGGGCGTGAACGAGCGCGACTTCACGCGCAACCAGAACTTCGACTCGCGCATCACCGTGGGCGGCCTGCGCCTGCGCTACAACTTCCAGCCGCTGGTGAACCGGGAGCGCGTGGTGGAGCCCTACCTCACCGTGGGCTTCGAGAGCGTGGAGTTCCTCACCAAGACCGACCTCTTCGACGCGCAGGGGCGACGCTACAACTACTGGAGCGATGGCACCATCCGCGACATCGCCGAGGATGCGCCCAACGCCGCGAGCGCCGTGGAGATCCAGCGCGACTACACCTACGAGAGCGATGTGCGCGAGCTCAACCGCGACGGCTTCGGCAAGTACCGCGAGCAGGCCTTCGCCATCCCCGTGGGCGTGGGCGCGCGCATGGACATCGGGCACGGCATCGACCTGCGCATCGGCGCCACCATGCACTTCACCACCACCGACCTCATCGACGGCATCACGGAGAAGAGCCTCGGCGAGCGCGCGGGCAGCACCGGCAACGACCGCTTCCTCTACAGCGGCTTCAGCCTCGGCTACACCATCCCGATGTCGCGCAAGCCGAAGAAGACGCGCTTCCAGACCCCGCTCGACAACAACCAGCTCGATGCCATCGTGCTCACCGACGATGAGGATGGCGACGGCGTGAAGGACTTCGCCGATGCCTGCCCCGGCACACCGCCCGGCGTGAAGGTGGATGCCAAGGGCTGCGCGCTCGATGGCGATGGCGATGGCGTGCCCGACGACCGCGACGATGAGCTCAATTCAGCGCCCGGAGCGCTGGTCGATGGCCGCGGCGTCACCATCACCGATGAGTCGCTGCTGAAATCGTGGCTCGCCTGGAAGGACAGCGGCAACGTGAACATGGTGGCCTCGCGCGTCGAGAGCGTGGGCGGCAACAAGCCCGCCAAGCCGCCCGTGAAGCGCGTGTACGTGGTGAAGGTGGGCACGCACACCGAAGGCATCAGCGAAGAGCTGATCCAGAAGATCCTGAGCATCCCCGATGTGCGCACCATCGAGCGTGGCGATACCACCTTCTATGTGGTGGGCAGCTTCGACGCCATACCAGAGGCCCTGCGCCGCGAACTCGAGCTCAAGGGCATGGGCATCCAGAGCGAAGTGATGGCCGAAGAGGGCGGCCAGCTCATCGACGTGAGCACCGAGAGCGCCGCTGAGCGCGCCAAGATGGCGGGCATGGGCGCCGGCGACGACAGCCGCGACGTGATCATCCGCGTGCAGCTCGGCGCCTTCCGCAACAAGCTCTCGAAGAACATCTTCTCCAAGATCAAGGACCTGGTGGTGATCCAAGGCGACGATGGCCTCACCCGTTACTACACCGGCTCCTTCAAACAGGTGAACCCGGCCGCCAACCACCGCGTGCAGATGCTGCTCGACGGATTCGAAGGCGCCTTCCTCGTGGCCTTCCGTGAAGGCAAGCGCGTGAGCATGAAGGAAGCCGGCGCGCGCGTCACCGGTACGGAGGACCTGCGGACCACGGCAACGACCGGCAGCGTAGCGCGTGAAAAAATCCGCTACCGCATCCAGGTGGCCACCTTCGCCGGCAACGTGCCCATGGACGCCATGGACAAGCTGCTCGGCCTCGGCGACGTGGAGCCCGTGAGCGGTGAGAACACCGTGCGCTACTACTACGGCAGCTTCGTGGAGCGCCAGGAGGCCGCCGACGCCCTCGAGGCCATCAAGCTGAAGGGCTTCACCGACGCCTTCGTCGTCGGCTCCGTCAACGGCAACATCGTGCCGGTTGAGGATGCGGATAGTTTGATCGGGAAGTAGCTTGGGTCGGTTGAGGGTTGATGGGAGCTTGAGCCTTGAGACTCAAGCCTTGAAGCTTCGTGCGCCCTCGCCTTTCCCGCCTATGGTGATCAGCGTGCATTGACCGCCACGTCCGGGACTGCTTCAAGTTGGATTGCCCGATCAACCGGCAACCGATCTCAGCCCGCTGCGTCCACCGGTCGACCTAACCTTCGGGACAACGATTCCGTGTTATACAGCGTCCGCTCAATGACCAAACCAACCCCCTGCCCATGACCCGAAAGAACATCCTTGGCCTAGTGCTCATCGCGATCACGGTCACCGCCACGATCTGGAGCTGCAAGAAGGACGTGGAGGACTCCACGCCCGCCCCAGCATCGGGAACGCCCGCGAGCGAATCGGTCTTCGCTGAGCTATTCGCGGACAACATCGCCGATGCCACGCGCACCTTCAATGTGAATGCGGCGGCAGGCGGCATGTTCATCAGCCCGCGCGGGACGCAATTGGATTTCGAGCCCGGCGCATTCACCTATGAAGATGGCACGCCGGTGACCGGTTCGGTGACGGTTTCGCTGGTGGAGGCCCTGACCGTGGGCGATATGATCTGGCTGAACAAGCAGACCGTGGGCAACGACAACGGCACTTTGCGGATCCTGCGCAGTGGCGGCGCCCTCAACGTATACGCCAACCAGGGCAGCACCCCGGTGCGCATCGCGAATGGCGGCCTCATCGCCAAGATCCCCACCAGCTCGCCCGACCCGGCCATGGCCTTGTTCCGCGGCACCGAGAACAGCGATGGCGCCATGATCTGGGATCCGGTCAACGAACCGATCACCGTTGATTCCGCCTACTACGACAGCACCGATTACACCTACACCTTCCCCTACCAGTTCTACTACAACATCGCCGGGAATACCGACCTGAACTGGCTGAACTGCGACTATTTCGCCAGCTATCCGAATACCACGATAGTCTCCGCGACCATTCCTGCTGGCCAGGCACCGGACAGTACGGCGGTTTGGCTGGCCCTGCCATCGGAGCCTTCAGTCATTTCGATGGGCTATTGGGCGCAGGACCAGCTCTACCAGTGCTGGCAAGCGGTGCCCATCGGCTACCAAGCGGTCGTGGTGGGGCTGAAGCAGGAGGCCAACGGGTACTCCTCGTCCTTCACGCCCATCACCATCACCGCCAACATGGTGGTGCCAATGACCTTCTCGCCCACCACCTTGCAGCAGTTCGTTGATGATGTGAACGCGCTGTGAGCGGCGATCGCTTCCAGGAGCCCCGGCAAGCACCGGGGCTCCTGCATTTCCAGCGGATGGCAACGCTGAAAAAGGAATCGGTACTTTCCTGCCGATGAAGCCGCCACGCCTGGCCCTGGTGCTCACGGGCATCCTGCTGGCGCATGCGGCATCCATCCTCATCTTCCGCTACTTCATCACCATCGATGGGCCGGTGCACGTGCTGCATGGCTCCTTGCTGCCAGCGCCTTGGTCCGGAGCCGCGCACGGAGCGCAGGGCTCCACGTACATCCCCGCGTTGCGTACCCTCGGCAATCTGATCCCGGCGGCGCTCCTGGCCTTCTGCTCGCCGCAACAGGCCCACCACCTCTTCGCCGCGCTGGTCGGTTGTGCGGTCGTGCTGGCAAGCCTCGCCTTCCTCCGCGCCCACGGCACCGCCATCGGCTTGCCCGTCCTGTGGCTCGCCCCTCTCCTCTTCAGCACGCTCTTGATCCTGGGCCTCTTCCATTTCCTGCTCGGCGCGGCGATCGGCTTCGGCACCGTGGCCTGGTGGAAATGGCAGCGGGAGAAACCGATGCTCCGCTGGACGGGCTTGCTGCTCGGTGCCGCGCTTGCCTGGGGCACGCATCGCACCGCACCGCTCCTGCTCTGCGGCTTGTTCCTGCTGAGCTTCGCCATGGAATGGCGGGAACGGCGCAGCTCACCCAACCACGATCGCCGCCCGTGGCTCTTGATCGCCGCCATGATCCTGCTGATCGCTGCCTTCCAATTCAACCGCGTGCTCGGCATCGTGGATGCGCCAACGCCCGGTGCGCTGCCAGGCGATCCCGCATTCCTACTCAAGTCCTTGTTTATCCTGGACCGCTCTCGCGAGCAGGCCCCCGTGTACGGTATCGGTGCGCTCCTCCTCATCGCGGTGGCAGCAGCCGTGCGCGCGCGTTGGCGAAGCGGCCGGAGCATCCACTGGCACGACCTCTTCATCCTCCTCTTCCTCGCGCTGGCAGCAGTGGCCTGGCTCAGCAATTCGCCGCATGGCCGCCGCTTGGTGGGCACGGACCGCGCGCATTGGCTCGCGCTGCTGGCCCTGGTGCTCTGGCTCATCGCCATGGCCGATCACGCGCGCGGCGCAACCTTGCGCATCATCGGCGCCACCGCGGTTTGCGCCATGCTCCTGAACGGGCTGCGCTTGCACCGCGCGGAAAGCGCCTTGGCGCAGCTCGCCGGCCCGCACCGCTCCATGATGCGAGCAAGCGCTGAACTGCGGCCGAACAGCATGGTGCTGGTGGCCTTGGCCGGCACCGATCGTTTGCAGCAGCACATGCCGGCCTTCGCGGCCATGGAGCACAGCGGCATCTTCATCGCGCCGCGCGAATTCCTCCTCTCCACCATTCCGGCAACGGTTCAGGACCCGAACGACTGGTACCGGATCACCCGCGATCCGAATTGGCTGCTCCGGCATTGGCGCAAGGGCATCCCCGCGCAAGTGGATCAGATCCTGGTCCTCGGCAGGAACAAGGACCAATTGGTGAGCAAGCATCCTTGGCCGGTTCTATTGGAAGGACGCTTCCGGCAGAGCTTCGAGAATGATCAGGCGCGGATCTATACGGCGGTGAGTGCGAGGACCACTGTGCAGCATGCTCAAAGTGTGAGCCAGCACTGATGGCACCGATCTAGAAGACCGATTTCGTGCTGCGCAATAGAGTCAGTGCCCGGCAAACGCAATGGCCCAACAAGCAGCGGGATTGTGCCTTGCATCGCGCCCGACGTACGGATGCGCACAAATCATCTTCGGCCCTAAATCCGGCCGAGCGCCACATTCACTCCACTACCACGGCGATCCGCTTCGCCGCATCGCCGCTGCCCAGCTCCAGCACATAGCCGCCCGGCGCGAGGGCACGCACATCGAGGGTGAGCGTTCCGTTGGAGCCGGAGCGCTTGGCCACGGCCACGCGGCCTGTGGCATCGAGCAGCCGCACTTCCGTGCTGGCCGCCGCACCGGTCACGGTGATGGTCTCATCGGCCGGTTGCGGATAGACCCGCAGTCCAACGGCTGCCGCATCGGCCACGCCCACCGTGCCGAAGTACACCGGCGCGCTCGTGCTCTGGCATCCGTTCGCATCGGTGATCACCACGCTGTAGTTGCCGTTCGCCAACGGCGCCCACTCCTGATCGGTGGCACCGGCGATGAGCACGCCATCCAGGTACCACTGATACGTTGCAGCAGCGGTGGAGCTCATGGTCATTCCCAGGTTCGTCACCACCGGAACGGCGGGCGCAGCAAGCACATCGATCGCCACGGTGGTATCGTGCGCGCAACCGAATGCATCGGTGCCATAGACTGTCCATGTGAAATCGCTCGGCGGCCAAGCGCTGATGGCATCGCCGGTGTTGCCGCTGATGAAGAGGTTGGGGCTCCATTGGTAGTTGAGCGCACCCACCGCGCTGAGCGTTGCGGTATCGCCGGGGCACAGGGGATTGTCGTTTGCCGAGGCGATCACCGTGGGCAGCTCGTGCACGGTCACCGTCACGGCATCGTCGTCCTGGCAGCCGTTGGCATCGGTGACCACCACGGTATAAGTGGTGGTCTCAGTGACCGTGACCACCGGGTTGGTGATAGCGGGGTTGCTCAGCCCGGTGCTAGGCGACCATTGGTAGCCGCTGCCTCCTGAGGCTTGGAGCTGTCCGGTCTGCCCGATGCAGACATCCTCATCAGGCCCGGCCGAAGCGATGGGCGGGGCATGAACGACGATGTAGTTGCTCAACTGCAGCTCATCGGGACCGTTGGCGGTCACCACGCTCAGCACCACATCGAAGCTCCCGGCGTTGGGATACAGCACCAGCGGATTCGGATCGGTGCTCGTGGTGGGCACTCCGCCCTCGAAGTACCACACGTAGCTGCTGGGCGAGCCCAGGCTGGCATCGGTGAATTGGACCGAACCGCCGGGGCAGAAGCTCACATCGCTGGCGGTGAAGCTGGCGGCGTGCGCATCGTACTCCAAGGTGAGCCCGCTCACCACCGGGTCGTTGGTGAAGGAGCAGCCTACGCCCGGATAGCACGAATCCTGCACGCGCACGCGGCCGGTGATGGAGCCCGCGCCGGTGGCGATCGCGTTGGTGAGGTTCGTGTTGGAGATGTTCGCCGTGCGGTTGAAGGTGGTGCACTCGGTCACGTTGCCGGTCTCGTAATACACCTGCGTCCATGCGCCCGCGCCGGTCTCCAGTTCGATCCAGATCTTGCTGCTTCCGCCGAAGGCTTGCTGCCAGCAGGCGAGCCAGCCGAAATCGAGCGTGGCGCTGCCGCCCGTGGGCGCCGTGGTGTTCGGGAAGGTGAACTCCACCCAGCTGTTGAGCTGCGAGCCTTGGATGTTCGGCAACGTCTGCGAATACGGGATCTGCGCGCCGGTATGGAGGCAAGTGAACAGGAAGAGGACGGCGGCGATGAGTTTGCGCATGGCGGGCTGTGTGCTAGGTGCAGCGAAATAACGCAATCGCTTCCGGCGGCATGACCGGTTCGTCAATGCGGCGACAATTGACTTTGAAAATACGAAAGCTCCTGCAGGGATTACGCACTCGGGTCCTTGAAGTGCAGGAGCATGAACGCGCGGAGCGCCTGCGTGCCACAGGAGGTCTTGCGCAGGCCCTGGACTGCTGCACGCTGTGTGGCGATGAAGCCCGCACACAGGAGATCTTGAGATGCGCGCGCTTGTGGAGACACTGCTATCCTATGAATCACCTAGATTGCTCACCGGATGTCCAGCCGCTCCGAGCATATCTTCCAGGAATGGATCGAATGCCGCCGCACCATAGCCCGGTTCGATGATTATTTGCTCCGGGTTCGCACGCTGGGCTTTTCCGTATTCGCGCTGTTGTTCACGGGCATCGCCGGGTTGGCGGGCAGCACGGTGAGCGTGGCAGCGCTGAGCCCTGAGGCCCTCTTGTTCGCGCTGCTGACATTGAGCATCTATGTCGGGGCCATTTACGTGCTGGACCGATACTACGAGCGCATGCTGCTCGTGGCCGTATTGCGGGCCTCCAGGTTGGAAGCACTTTCCCTAGAGGGCTTCCGGGTGGGGCTCACCACGGAGATCCATTTCCAGAAGGAGCGCATCAACATGAAGCGCAAACTGGTGTGGAAGGCCTCGCACATGGTGAATGGAGTGTACGTGCTGATTTTCCTGAGCATGTGGGCCCAGTACTACATCGTGGCCAGCAAGCTCGGCGCGCATCAAGGAGGCTTCCTAGCGCTTCTGGCGGGCATGGTCGTCGGCGTATTCGGCATCATCTTCATGGCCCATAGGGAGCTGTCGGAGCCGAATCAATTGATCAGCGAGCGGGCGGAGGTCGTGAGCTCGCCAGTGGTGATGTCCGCTTCGGAGATCGCGAACGCCGTTTCGCGCATCGCTGCGGAGGTGCATGAATGGATGAAGCAGGACAATGCCACCGAACTGCATGTGGTCTCCATCATTTTCGGTGCAAGGCCATTCACGGAGGATCTGGTGGCTTCGATGGAGCGGATGAATGGCGTCCGGTGCTATGTGCATCCGGTGCACATGGAAGCGACGAAGGAGGACAAGTTGCTGGACAATGCCTTTCACAGATTCGGGAAGCTCCGGCAAGGGTCACTGGCAGGCAAGCACGTGCTCATCGTGGATGACCTGGTCGATTCCGGCTCTACGCTGAAAGCCGTGCAAGGCATGGTGGCTGAAGCTGGTCCCAAGGCCGTGCATTCGGCTGTGCTCATCAACAAGTACATCAATGTGGCCGTGAAGGCGGATCATGTGGGACTAGACCTGGGGCTCGACAAGAGATTCCTGGTCGAGAACGGCATCGATGACTATTGGTTGGTGGGTTACGGCATGGATTCGGGGGCATCGTATCGTGAACTGGCTCACGTAGGCTGGATCACGAAGAAGATGGCCTGATGGGCATGAGCCACCGCTGCCTCATCATGAGCAGGTCTCACCTCCTCGGAGCCAGATAGAATGAGCAGCACGCGTGCGACGCTCGTTGCATGCATCGGGATTCAGTCCCCGCACCGGACTCAAAGCCCGTTGCGCACCCGATAGGCGGGTATAAGGCCTTCCAATTGCTGCACAGCGTAGTTCACTTCGCGGTGCGCATCGTGGAACCGCTCCACGGCCTCGTTGTAGGTCTCGTGCGCATAGGAGCCGGTGATGATGTCGCCGAGGCCCTCGATGGTGTTCATCAGGTACATGCCTTCCAGCAGCGCCTTCATGTACGCGTCGTACAGCCGGTTGCGATCGGGAGGCATGCCCAGCGCCTCCATGCGCGCCTTCTCCTTCAGCATCCAAGGGCGGAAATTGTCGTGGATATCCTGCAGCACCACTTGGCCGGTGGCGGCGTTGCGCGAGGTGCCGATGTGGTGCACCCAGCGGTTGCTCGCGGCCATGAAGGCGTTCCATTCGCCGATGTTGGCCTGCTCGGCCGTGAAGACCTCCGCTGCGCGATCGTCCTTCGCTGGATAACCATCGCGCGTGGCGTACGATGCGGGCAGCACGCGTGCGGCCAAAGCATTGCGCGCGGCGTACGCTTCCAATTCCGCATCGAGCAGCTCCTGTGCGTCGCGCAGGTTGCCCAAAGCCAGGACCGTCTGCGTCTTCAGGCGATCCTGTTCCTCCTCGTCCTTGCCTGCTGCTCTACCGGCTAGCTGGGCCGTCATGCCCTCGGCGCTCTTGCGCCAATGCTCGAGCACGGTGCCGAAGCGATCGGCCAGCCGGTTCGTGCGCTTGGGTGCGATGCGCCCCACGCTGTCCATGGCGGCGCCCACCCACGTCTTCAGCGCGGCGCTCGCGCTGCTCACCCGCTTGCTGTTCGCCTCGTTGCTGGCCACGTTGTGGTTGCGGTAGGCTGTTACCAGCGCAGCGGTCCTGGTGTAGTAGTCGGGCTCGAGCCGCTGGAACAACGACCACAGCGCGGCTGCCGATGCATCCTGCTGCGGATAGCCGTCCATGGCCCGATCGAACTCCGCCCATGGAAAGGCCACCATCGCCCGGTACGTGCGCGCGTGCAGCAGGCCGGTGCGGTCGCAGGCCAGGTTGTAGAGATGCACCATGCCGCTGAAGTCCTTCTGCACAGCGCTTTCCGGAGTTCCCTTGAACCAGCGCAAGCGGTCTTCTTTCCAGCAGGCCAAGCGTTGCGGATCACCTTCTTCGTCGCCCGCTTCGATCAGGAGGAAGAGGCGTCCATCGGGACCTGCGCACAAGTCCTCGACATCCTGCTTCATGGGCACATCGGCCCCTTTGAGCGGCTTCCAGGCGTTGCCGTCCCACCGGTAGAGCGCGGTCTTCGCTTCGCTGTACGAGCCGCGCGCCACGTTGCAGACCAAGGTGCCATCGCTCAAATGCACGAAACGGTCAACATGCAATCCATCCATGGCATCGCCCATGGGCGCCCAGGAATTGTTCACGAAGCGGTATGCGCCGGCATCGTTGCTCATGTCACCATCGGCGATGAGCGTGCCGTCGGCATCGAGCAGCAAAGCATGCACCTCCTTGGTGCTGGACGGAAGCGGCAATTCCGTGTACGACTTGCCATCCCAGCGCACGATTACCGATCGCCGCTCCGTTTCGTGCCAGGAGTGGTACCAGATCGCATCGGGCCCCATCGCCACCGGATCGTACATGCTGCTCCAGCCTTTGGGCAAGGCCGGCAAAGTGGACCATGCGCCGTTCACGCGCTGCAGCAGTCCGTGTACATCTTTCTTCGGATTGCCCTCATCCTCGAACGCGAGGTAGAGGTTGCCGAGCCGATCGGTGCAGGCGGCGGTGTACTCACCTTTGGCCGGTGCGCCCTCCGGGTTGGGCTGCTCAACCCAAGCAGCCGTGTGGATGGCCATCCAGGGCACATGGTCCTTGTGGCCAACCAAGAGCAGGTCGCCATTGGGCAGGGTGCAGACGGCCGTGCTTTTCTGGGACCGCGCCTGCTGAGCGCTGAACCCGATGCACGCGATGGTGAAGAACGAGCAAAGGGAATGGCGTGATGAGAGCATCCGGTGCGGTTGAGGCGCACCTGAGGTGATGCGGTGCGGCAAGGTAACCCGTGGATCATGCGCGGGCCCAATGGCGGCTGCGCACTCGCATTGGGATGGGAGTCCACAAGGTCGCAACCTCTTCCTGGATTGCTCCGCGGCCTGCCGGCTTCCGCGGGCGCTCATCCGCGTAGTCGATATCAAGCGCCGCCATCTTCCTGTCACCGAAGAGCCCGCGCGGTCACCACGCATTCGCGCCTCGCATCGGAATCTTACCTCTTCCGCAATAGTGCCTTCCCCGCCACCGTTGCTCCGCTCGGAACGCGCGTGCGCCTTGGAAGCACGGCTTCGCGCAACCGACCATCGCGGGCAGCATCGAAGGCCGGATGGTGCCTGCCGAGAAAATGGAGCGGCTTATCGGTAAGTTGAGTGAGCGCCAATACGACTTGAAGCGAACGGACCTGCGTTGCATGGCCATGCCGCTTGGCCTGCTGCGCGCCACACCAACCGTGCCACTGCGCCTTTTCGAAGGGGGTCATTAATGACCCCCCTGAATATTTGGAGCACCCGGTTCAAGCGCTCAACTTCGTTCTTCCAATACCGATTGTCATGTTCACGCATCACGCATCACGCATCACGCATCACGCATCACGCATCACGCATCACGCATCACGCATCACGCATCACGCATCACGCATCACGCATCGCGATTCAAGGGCTTGAGGGCTTGGCTGCTGGCGCTAATTGCATTCTGCGCGCATGAAGCGGCAGCTCAGATGACCGTCAGCCTCACCCCTTCCAATTACAACGGGTACAACATCACGTGCTTCGGAAAGAAGAATGGCACGATTGACGCGACAGTGAGCGGCGGCACTGCGCCCTACGCATTCTCATGGTCGAACCAGAGCACCGATGAGGACCTTGCCGACCTAGCCTCCGGCTTCTACCGATTGGTGGTCACCGACGCGCTCAATGAGGTTGCCGAAGCAGAGATCACCCTCACCGAGCCGACGGCACTGCGCCTCGCTGCGGCGCCCTTCACCTACCCCAACGGGCTGAACCTGAGCTGCCACGATTGCTACAACGGGAGCATCGACGTGACGGTGACTGATGGCGTTCCACCCTACACCTATGCATGGGACGATAACGCGACAATGGCCGATCGCAGCGGCTTGGGCGCACTCACCTACACCTTGACGGTGACCGATGCGAACGGATGCCAGGTGAACTCCGAGCGCATCACCCTCACACAACCCGAGCGCAGCGATTGGCGGATGGATGGGAACACCGGCACCGACCCGGACCAGCACTACCTCGGCACCAGCGACTCAACGGACTTCGTCTTCAAGAGCAACGGACAAGAACGGCTGCGGCTGCTGGGCAATGGCGAAGTGAAGCTCACCAGCCCCATGCTGAATAACGGTGTGGTGTACATCGATGCCAACGGAGTATTGCGCGGTGGCGGCTTCCCGCCCAGCAAACCGCCCATTGCGCCGGGCCTTTGCCGCGTTCTCGGCGAATACCCGTACTGGGAAACGCGAGGCAACGCCTTCGATGACCTTTGCCCGGAAGAACAACCCGTTCTCGGCACGCGGACGAATCACGCCCTCAGCATCATCACGGCCGATGCCGAGCGCATGATCATCCATACCAACGGCAAGGTGGGCATCGGCACCGCGCCGCCAGCAGGCGCCATCACCAATTGGCGGCTCTACGTCGCGGATGGCATCGCCACGGCCGATGTGCTGGTGAAGCATGCGCCGTGGCCCGATTACGTCTTCGCCGAAGGTTACTCCCTGCTTCCCTTGAACGAGCTCCGTGATTTTCTGCAACGGCACAGGCACCTGCCGCATGTTCCTTCTGCATCGGAACTCGATGCGCAGGGCGGCGTGGCCCTGGCCGAACATGCGCGTGCCCTCACGCGCACCGTGGAAGAGCAAGCGCTCTATATCCTGCAATTGGAAGAGCGTGCCGCCAAAGCAGAAGAACGCCTTGCGCGCTTGGAGCAGCGGTTGAGCACCCTTGAAGCGTCGAAGTGATGCGCGCGCACCAGCAGATACCTGGATTGCTGGCAGCTCTGATCGCCATGAGCGCCACGGCCCAAACGCCCTACCCCGAACTGACCGTACAGGATGTGGCATGGACCGAGGGCACGCACCATTACGCGGTCTCGAACAGAATCCTCTCTCCTGGCGCGCCCAACTTGCCCGCCACCATCTCGGGCACGGCCGATGCCGAATTCGTATCGGCAACCTCGGTGCGCTTGGCGCCGGGCTTCCATGCCGGTGGGCTCAGCGGCGGCGGAAGGTTCAGGGCGCGGATTGATCAGGGCTTGGGCCAAGTGGCCGACCTGATCATCATCCCGCAAGAACCCTATTCGTACATCGCCGACAACATCGTGCATGTGCACAAGTGGGAGAAGCTGGAGCTGGGGCTGAAGCTGCCGCAGGATTATCAAAATGCAATTGACAGCTTCTTCACGCACTACTATTCCGACAGTACCGATATCGACCGTGCAAGCCCATACAACGTAGATGTACAGCATGACCTGAATCCCTACGCAGACGACTCGCTACAACTTGTGATGACCCTGACTGATCCGAATGGCACAAGCCATACGAAATGGGGTTTCTTCATGAAGGAGGCGAAGTGGGCCAGCAGCAACATGATGGCGCTTCTTATGGAAGACTTCGCAGATCCGTTGCATCCTTTTCACGTCCGTTTCCGCTTCGCGCCAAATATTGTGGGCGCATGGCAAGTAGCGCTTTCACTGAGAGCACCATTCACGACTAGCAGTTCCAACGATTTGTTGCCATTTGTTCAGTATAGCGGGTTCAACCTGATTTGTGACCCGCCCCTTGAGGATAACAAAGGCACCCTCCGCGTGAACGAGGCCAACAAACGCACGTTGCAGTTCGAGGCAGGTGAGTCGTTCATGGCCTTGGGCACCAACCTGAATCCTGCCTCCATAGGAACGGGGCTCTGGTGGGACGTGAATAACTACCGCATGCAAAGGGGAGCACTTGATAGTATGCTTCAGGCCATGAGCCAGTTGCACGCCTCCGGCGGCAACTTCATCCGGGTCTTCCTTGGCGACAAATCTTTCGCCCCTGAGAATGTGAACCTCGGCGTATATGACCGATATCGTGATGGCCTTACGTGCGACCTTGATAGTCCAGTCGTTCGCGGGAATGCCCAGTTTCAATGCTGGGCATTCGATCAGGTCGTTGACCGTGCACGGCAACAAGGACTGTACATTCAGTTATGTACTATCCCTTATCCACCTCTCGGCGCCTATGAATCGAACGGGTGGCACAATGACGCCTATCTGAACAGTTTCGTTAAACCGCGCGATCCGATTACGAATCTGTACGACTTGAAAAAGTTCTTCTATTTAGATGGAGATACTTTGAACTTGGACACAGGTTCATTCCGATACTGGAAAAGGCGGTTCAAGTACATCATGAGTCGATGGGGGTATTCCGTGAATGTCCCCATCATTGAACTCTTCAATGAGATCGACCAGATGCTCACATACTCCGACGGAGATTTTACAGGAGGTGGCATTTGCCCCGAGAACAACATTGTTTGGCCGGCTGACCCAGAATTGCGGCCCACAATCGACAAATGGGCTACGGATATTATAAGGTACGTGCGTTCTGCGGCAAATTCCACTGACCCAGCCAATTCCGCCTTGGGTGATTCGTGCAAGCTGTTCACTGCCAGCTATGCGGGAGGTTTTCCGTTCATGCCGGATGCCGAAGAGTATTATACCCTCTATTCGAATCCGGAAATCGACCTCATTGATGCGCACAAAGGGCTGGGTGCGTGGTGGGATATTCACGCGTACTCATCTGGAGTTGACGACTACAGAGGGCTATTCCCGAACGGTCTATCGCGCAAGCCATTCACCCACGGAGAATTCACGCACTATGTGAGCATGCCCGGTTACGGCGGAAATATTGAGAAGATCTTCCACAATTACTGGGTCTCTTTCCACAACGAATTGTGGGCAGCGGCGCTCAGCGGCAAGTATGCAGCAGGCACATCATGGATTTACGGAACTGTTTACTGGTGGCGGCATTCGGTGGAGCAACCGCCAAGCGACTCGAATAACGGCGAACAAAATGGCCCTTTCTCAAAGACCCTTGGTGCAGTGAATAATCTTGACCTCGGCTTGGGCATTCCTTTACCAATCAAGAATCGAAGTGTTCATCACCACTTCCGGCCCTTGGCCGATTTGCTGGCCCATCCGAGTTGGACGGCATACGACTTTTTCAACGGCGACTACACGGCGCACGACTATTACGACGAGACCGATGCCAATCTGATTGACAGCTATTATCTGAAGAGCCTCGACAGCACGATCGCCATCGGCTGGGTACACAACCGCAATTCGTGGGTGAAGAATTACTACTACAACAAGAATACTGACACCACGCAGAACTTCCTGGGTTGCACGGCTCCGGAGGACACAGCCATACTGTTGAGCGGCTTCCTGCCGAACACTGAATACCACATCACTTGGTTCCCGACCTGGCTGGGAAGCTCGATTGTGCCTATTGATACCGTGCGGACTGCGGAAAACGATGGTACACTATTGCTCGACTTGAGCACAGCGCCGCTTGGCGATACGGTCCAGTATTTCTTGGATACTCTTCACGCGGACTACGCGTACATCATCACCCTCGACCCATTCGTCAAAGCGAGACGGCTACCACAAGAGGATGATCCGCCTGCGGTCGAGCACGCCTTGGACTTCACCATGTTCCCGAATCCCGCGCATGACGAACTGGTGCTTGGCCTGCCTGATGACTTGACGATGGATATACTGCTCCTGGATGTAATGGGCCGACGGCTCCGCGCTTGGGCAGGAATTACAGCAACCTCACTCCGTATCTCCTTAGATCCGCTGGCGAGAGGCGCGTACGCCATTCGCGTGACAGACGGCGCTCATTCGAGAACGAAGAAACTCATCATTCACTGAGCCATGAGAACCTACCTGAGTGTGTCGTGTTTGGCATTATTGCTTGCACAAGCGGCAGCCCAACAACCCTTCAGTAAGATTTACCTGTCTGGCGCCTCCTATCAGCTTAATCTCATTGAACTCTCCAGTCAATCCATCGTGATGGGCTGGGGGTGGTACCCGGGCATTTCCCTCTTACAGCCTGACGGGAGCATTTCTCATTCGAAGTGCTTCTATGGAGACTCTGTCTTGAATATGGCTTCGATCAAGAAGTTCTCAAACAACCAGTTCTACTTTGTAACCAGCTATCGAAAGGACTCCTGCTCTGCACTAGGATCCCTAACGCTTCCATTCACACATCCGGCGCTTGGCCGCATGGACTCACTTGGCAACATTGACTACCTCCGGTACTATGACTTGAATGCCGCTTGTGTCAACTTCGCCGGAGACTTGGAACTGATGGCGAATGGGAATGCGGTTGTTTGGGGCCGAGAGGGCCGGTTCTTGGTCTTCGCGACAGATTCTTTGGGGAATCCGCTTTGGGCTAAACGGTTCGACGATCCTGGCTCAATTCGATTCGTGAAGGAGCTTCCTGGGGGCGATCTACTTACTGGGTTCGATGTCGAGGGAATCGGCGCATGCGTTGCCCGCTTGGATGGGAATGGCAATTTCGTTTGGTGTAAGAACTACATGCGGCCTTGGGGTAGGATGCACGACGCCATTATCGAATCCGATTCGTCCTTCATCATTACCGGTTATGCAGGTGCCGCAAGCCATCCGAAGCTCTTCATGATTAAGTTAAATGATGAAGGCATAGTACAATGGTGCCGGGGCTACGATAGCGATCCGTTCCGCTGGTATGTTCCACAATGGTCGAGGATTGAGCGCACACTCGACGGCAACTTCGTGGTATTGGCCACGCTTGGCCAACAAGAAAACGGCAGTTTCTATCGCCCGTACCTGTTCAAAATAGACACGAACGGCGATACTCTGTGGACCAGGTCAATGGGAGCACAAGGCTACACCTACTACACGCGCGATTTGCTAGCACACTCGGACGGCAGTTTCATGTTCAGTGGCATAGTTGAAGGCTCCTTGCCAGACACATGGATGGGCGCACCGTATATCTTCAAGACGGATTCCCTCGGTCATTTCTCCTGCTCCGAGTGGGTGCATCCGGTGCAGTTGCTGGAGCTCTTCCCCACAGACAGCAGTTTTGCATTGACCTCTGTCGATGGGGCCACAGTCCATCCCGCTTTTGCGAGCGATACCACATTCGCGCCTATTGCGGTGTATGACGCATGCGAGGTGGCGAACAGCGTTCCGCCTTATGCGCTCACTAGGGAGAAGCGCATGCGCGTCCGCCCCAATCCCACCCCTGGCCGCGTTACCATCTCCTTCAACGACCCGCTCATGGCCGAGAGCTATTACAGCGTGTACGATGGCATGGGCAAACTCTTGTTCCAGCGCCCTCTCCCCAAAGGCCGGGAGTCGGAGGAGGTGGATCTATCGCGCTTCGGCTCGGGCACCTACGTGGTGCGCTTCACGGATAAAGAGGGGAACTGTTACGAACGGGTGGTGGTGGAGTAGATCCGCAGATGCGGTAGCGATTCCAATCCTTGCCGAGGCCCTGACGCGAATAGTGGCGCTGAGGCACATGCATGTCACGTAGTATTTTCTCTCCCTCTTGCAATAGCCGCTTCCCCGCTTCCGTTGCTCCGCTCGGAACGCGCGTGCGCCTTGGAACCTGCCATTCAGCAGGCAAGCCCGCACCGCTACTTTCACCACCCACATCCCGAACCATGCCTCCTCTGCCTCGCCTTTCGCGTGCGCTCGGCCTCGCCGTGCTGTGCGCTTTCGTGCTTTCCGCCTGCCGCAACAACGAGAAGGGCGCCCGGCCCGATGCCGCCTTCACGCCCTACATCCCCGCCTTCACCGGCGGGCACATCAGCGCGCGCTCGCCCATCATCGTGCGCATCGCCACGGGGCAGCGCTGGCGCGATAGCTCGGCCACGGCCCTGCAGGAGCTCTTCGACCTATCGCCCAGCGTGAAGGGCCGCGTGGAGATGCGCGATGAGCTCACCCTAGCCTTCGTGCCCGATGAGCGATTGGCACAGGACAAGACCTACGCGGTGCGCTTCAAGCTCGGTGATCTGATCGAGGTGCCCAAGGGATTGGAGGACTTCCGCTTCGAGGTGAGCACCTTCAAGCAGGGCATCGATGCGCGCGTGAACGAGATGCAAGCGCTGAGCGCCACCGACCTGAAGTGGCAACGGCTCATCGCCAGCGTGTACACCAGCGACGATGCCACCGGCCAGGACCTCGAAGGCTGCTTCTCCGCGAAGCAGGAGGGCCGCGACCTGCCGCTCACCTGGGAGCATGAGCCCAACGGCCGCTACCACCGCTTCACGGTGGACAGCGTGAAGCGCGGCGATGCGGCCTCGCGCGTGGACATCAGCTGGAATGGCAAAGGCATCGGCAGCACGGATGCTGCAACCCTGCCCTTCGATGTGCCCGCCATCGGTGAGCTCGCGCTGATCAGCGCCACCACCTTCAGCGATGGCGAGCAGTACGCCACCCTCCTCTTCAGCGATCCGCTCGACCCCGCGCAGGACCTGCGCGGCCTGGTGGGCATAGCCGGCGTCGACGACCTGCGCATCGCGCACGATGGCAACAAGCTCGTGCTCTATCCCGCCACGCGCCTCAGCGGCAAGCAGGACGGCTACGTGAGCGCCGGCCTCCGCAACGTGAACGGCCGCGCGCTGGGCAAGGAGGTGAGCGTGGAACTGGTGTTCGAGGAGCTGAAGCCCGCCGTGCGCTTCACTGGCAAGGGCACCATCCTGCCCAGCACCGATGGCCTGCTCCTCCCCTTCCAGGCCGTGAACCTGAAGGCCGTTGATGTGCGCGTGATCAAGGTGCACGAGAGCAACGTAGGCCAGTTCCTGCAGGTGAATGCGCTCGATGGCAACCGTGAACTGGCGCGCGTGGGCCGCCTGGTCTCGCGCAAGACCATCAGCCTGAAGACCGCCGACAGCCCTGACCTGGGCCGCTGGAACACCTACTACCTCGACCTCGCGGACCACATCAAGTCCGAGCCCGGCGCCGTGTACCGCGTGGAGCTCTCCTTCGGTCGACACCAGAGCGTGTACCCCTGCGAGGGCGGTGATCCGGTGGAGCCTCCGCGCGAGAAGAGCTGGGAGGAAGAGCAGGCCGCCTACGATTACCAGCAGGACTACTGGTACTACGACGACTACGAATACTATGACTACGACGAAGGGTACAACTACCAGGAGCGTGAGGACCCCTGCAAGGCCAGCTACTACTTCCGCAACACCACCGCGGCACGCAACATCCTGGCGAGCGACATCGGCCTCATCGCCAAGGTGGGAAACGACGGCAGCATGCTGCTCGCGGTGAGCGACCTGAAGACCGCCAAGCCCTTGAGCGGCGTGAAGCTCGACCTGCTCGACTTCCAGCGCAAGAGCATGGGCCAGACCGTGACCGATGGCGAGGGCCTGGCCACCCTGCCCGCCTCGAAGCACAAGCCCTTCCTGCTCGTGGCGAGCAAAGGCGCGCAGCGCGGCTACCTGAAGCTCGATGATGGCGGATCATTGAGCGTGAGCAGCTACGATGTGGAGGGCGAAGCGATCGAGAAGGGGCTGAAGGGCTTCCTCTACGGCGAGCGCGGCGTGTGGCGCCCCGGCGATTCGCTCTACCTCAGCTTCATGCTCCAGGACCCGAAGAACACCTTGCCGAAGGACCATCCCGTGGTGCTGGAGATCAGCGATCCGCGCGGTCGGCTGGATCAGAAGCATGTGCGCACCACCAGCGTGAACGGGGTTTACGCCTTCCGCTGCGCCACCGTGCCCGATGCGCCCACCGGATACTGGAACGCCGTGGTGCGCGTGGGCGGAACCGCTTTCCACAAGAGCCTGCGCATCGAGACGGTGAAGCCCAACCGCCTCAAGGTGCTGCTTGATTTCCCAGATGGGCCCAGCGGCACCGAAGGCCAGCGACTCAGCGCCGATGGCGATGCGAGCATCAAGCTGCGCTCGCACTGGCTGCATGGCGCGCCAGCCAAGAACCTGAAGAGCCGCGTGACGGTGACCATGACTCACGGCTGGACAGACTTCAAGGGCTACGACAAGTACGAGTTCAACGACCTGCGCACCTGGGTGCCCGATGAGGAGCAAGTGGCCTTCGAGGGCCAACTGAATGAGAAGGGCGAAGCCGAATTCGACCTCGACCTGCACATGGGCCGCAGCGCTCCCGCCGTGGTGCAGACGAACATCGTAACGCGCGTATTCGAGGCCGGCGGCGATGCCAGCATGGACCGCGTGAGCGTGCCCTACTACCCCTACACCAGCTACGTGGGCATCAAGTCGCCCGAATCGCGCAACAACTGGGGCACCTACACCACCGACACCAGCTACCAGTTCAGCATCGCCAGCATCGATGCCAAGGGCAAGCCCATCGCGCAGCACCAATTGAAGGCGCAGGTGTACAAGCTCAATTACAATTGGTGGTGGGATGGCGGGATCACCGGCGCAGCCAGCTACATCTCATCGCCGAGCGTCGAACTGCAGCAGGAGAAGGAACTCACCACCGATGCGAAGGGCAGGACGACCTTCAAGTTCCGCATCGACAGGCCGCAATGGGGCCGCTTCGCCATCCGCATCACCGATCCCGCAAGCGGCCATGCCAGCGCCGTGCAGGTGTACATGGATTGGCCCGGATGGGAAGGCCGCAGCCGCAGGCAGGACCCTGACCAGGCCGCCGTGCTCAGCTTCAATGCCGACAAGGAGAAGTACCAGGTTGGCGACAACTGCACGCTCATCATCCCCAGCGGAGGCACCGGCCGTGCGCTGGTGAGCTTGGAGACCGGCAGCCGCGTGCTCGATGCGGTGTGGGTGGACCTGAAGGCGAAGGAGACCCGCCACTCCTTCCCCATCACCGCCGACATGGCGCCCAACGTGTACGCGCACGTGATGCTCATTCAGCCGCAGGAGCTCACGCGGCCGGAGAAGGAAGGCGGCAAGGGCAACGACCTGCCCATGAGGCTCTATGGCGTGATCCCGATCCTGGTGGAGGACCCGCTCACGCATCTGGCACCCGTGCTCGCCGCGCCGAAAGAGATCAAGACCGATGCGCCTTTCAGCGTGGAGGTGGCGGAGAAGAGCGGAAGGGCCATGACCTACACGCTCGCCATCGTCGATGAAGGACTGCTCGACCTCACGCGCTTCAAGACGCCCGACCCGTGGAACCACTTCTATGCCCGCGAGGCGCTCGGTGTGCGCACCTGGGACCTCTACGACCAGGTGATCGGCGCGTACGGCAGGCAATTGCAGCGCGTGCTCGCCCTCGGCGGAAGCGACGATGCCGGCAAGGGCGATGCGGCGCGCGCCAACCGCTTCAAGCCCGTGGTGCGCTTCGTGGGCCCCTTCAAGCTCGAGCGCGGCAAGAAGGCCAAGCACGACTTCACCATCAGCAACTATGTGGGCAGCGTGCGCATGATGGTGGTGGCCACCGACGGCGACAAGTCATACGGCAACGCTGAACAGGCCGTGCCCGTGCGCAAGCCCTTGATGGTGCTGGCCACACTGCCGCGCGTGCTGGCACCCGGCGAAACAGCGGACCTGCCGGTGACCGTCTTCGCGATGGACCCGAAGGTGAAGGACGTGATCGTGAAGATCGAGCCGAACGAACTGCTGATCCCGGAAGGACCAGCGCAGAAGGCCATCCGCTTCAGCAGCACCGGCGATCAGGTGGTGAGCTTCCGCGTGAAGGTGAAGGAGGCCGTGGGCGTGGCGAAATTGAAGGTGAGCGTGAGCGGCGCCGGTGAGAGCGCGAGCGAGAGGATCGAATTGCAGGTGCGCCAGCCCAACCTGCCGGCCACGGAAGTCACCGAAGCCCTGGTGGATGCCGGCAAGAGCTTCAGCGCAACGCCCGCCGCCCTCGGCGTGCAAGGCACCAACAGCGCGTACCTCGAGATCAGCAGCATCCCGCCGGTTGACATGGGCCGCAGGCTGCAATACCTGCTCGATTATCCGCACGGTTGCCTGGAGCAGACCACCAGCAAGGCCTTCCCGCAGCTCTTCATCGCCAAGGTGATGGAGCTGCCCGTGCGCGGCGAGCAGATGGCGCGCGCCAACGTTGAGGCCGCGCTGCGGAAGATGGTGCAGTTCCAGCGGGCCGATGGCGGCTTCAACTATTGGCCCGGCGGCGACCACTACGACACATGGACCTCGATCTATGCCGGCCACTTCATGGTGGAGGCCGACCGTTCCGGCTACGCCATGCCCGGCAACGTGAAGAGCAATTGGCTCGCCTTCCAGCGCAAGCAGGCGCGCGAATGGAACGGCGTGGTGCAAGAGAGCTGGAGCCGCAATGCCACGCAATTGGTGCAGGCCTATCGCCTCTATGTGCTCGCGCTTGCCAAGGCACATGAGCTGCCCGCCATGAATCGCTTGCGCGAGCAGAGCGACCTCGGCCTGCAAGCGAAGTGGATGCTCGCAGCAGCCTATGCGCACGCCGGTCGCAAGGACGTGGCGCAGCAACTGGTCAACGGCGCTAGCACGCAGGTATCGCCTTACGCCGAACAGTACTGGACCTACGGCAGCGACCTGCGCGACGAGGCCATGATCGTGGACGCCCTCATCGCCATGGGCGAAATGGAGAAGGCCGCACCCGTTGTGCAGCGTATCGCCAAGCGATTGAGCAGCAACGATTGGTGGAGCACGCAGAGCACCGCCTTCGGCCTGCTCGCGGTGAGCCGCCTGGCCGAGAAGAGCCAGCTGGGCAAGGGCATGAACTACGCGATCACCTTGAATGGCAAGCGCACCGAGAAATTCAGCGAGCGCGCCATCAGCCGCATCGACCTGCCCGTGCCGGATGGCAAGGCCAGCGTGAAGATCGAGAACACGGGCAAGGCACTCCTGTATGCGCGCCTGGTGCGCACGGGCACCCCGCTGGCCGGTCAGGAGAAAGCGAGCAGCAGCGGCCTCGGGCTTTCCGTGTCGTACACACTCATGGATGGCACGATCATCGATCCCGCGCGGATCGAGCAAGGCACCGACTTCGTGGCGGTGGTCACCGTGACGCATCCGGGCGTGAGCAACGGCTACCAGCAGCTCGCCCTTTCGCAGCTGTTCCCAAGCGGCTGGGAGATCCGCAACACGCGGCTCGAAGGCACATTGGCCGGTGCAGCGCAAGGTCCCTTCACCTACCAGGACATCCGCGACGACCGCGTGCTCACGTATTTCCACTTGTGGCGCGGGCAGACGCACACCTACCGCGTGCTGCTCAACGCCAGCTACAACGGCAGCTACTACTTGCCGGGCGCGGTGTGCGAGGCCATGTACGACCACACGATCCATGCACGGGGCTTGGGCCGTTGGGTGGATGTGGTGCCCGCAGGCGGTGCAGTGGCGGAGGCTGAATGATCGGGCTTGAACCCTGTTCAGGCCTGGATTCTGGACACGCTTTACGTGAAGCCGGGAAAAGCCGACCTTCGCGGCCGTTTCCGAAATCCGCACGCCATGAAAGAGATCCTGGAAAGCCGCAAACTGCTGGGCGCCACCGCAGGCATCAGCCTGAAAGAGCTGAACCTCCTGTACAAGGGGCTGATGAAGCAGCACCACCCCGACCGCTTCCAAGTGGAGGCTGAGCGCGCCGAGGCGGAGGCCATGAGCCAGCGGATCATCGCAGCCTACAAGTTCCTCGAAGGCATGCATCCGGAGACGCTCTCGGCCCGCGCCGGCGAATTCGAGCAGACCATGACCAGCGGCATCTCCAACTGGGAGTACAAGGGCCAGGTGCTGCGCCTGCACTTCGGTGATGGCAGCACGCATGCTTTCTATGGCGTGCCGCCCAAGACCTACAACAAGTTCGTGGGCACCGATGCCACGCCGCGCTTCGTGCGCCGGCACCTGTTGGGCAACTATGCCCAGCGCAAGGTGACCAGCGCCGTAGCCGCGGAGTAGCGCGCGTCCGTTCGTGCGGATCGTTGCCGGGTGCGGTCCGTTCGGCATAACGGCACATACCTTGTCAGGCCGCACGCCCTAATCCGTACCCCCATGAACGCTTCACTACGCCCGCTCCTCCTCCCCTTCTTCGCCCTACAGCTCATCTCGGCCTTTGCCCAGTTGAGCCCCGTGTGGACCGCAAACACCGGTGCCGTGCAATGGATGCGCACCACGGCAGCAGGAGCCGTGGTCGTTTGCACCGCCGAAGGCCTCAAAGGCGTGGATCCCGCCACGGGCGATGTGTCCTGGACCTTGAAGGAATTGGCCGGAGCCCCCGAGACCGGATACACCGAGGTGGACCGTTCGCCCTTCGTGACCCTCGTGCCCAATGGCCGGCCGGAAGCGCTCTTCATCGTGGAGCCCTTCAGCGGTACGGTGGCCTTCAGCAGCGATGAAGCCGGCATCAGCAACATCACCAGCAAGTATTTCCTCTACGCCAATAACGCCATCGTCCTTGTTGGACAGAAGGCCGATAAGAAAGCGGCGATGGCCTGCGTGGATATGGGCACCGGACAGGTGCGCTGGACCAAGGACGACAGCTTCAGCCGGCTCACCGCCTGCAACAGCGCTGGTCCCGACGCGATCCTGCTGAGCACGCTCTTCTTCGCGTACAAGCTGGATGCGAAGACCGGCGCCGAGCTCTGGAAGAAGAGCCCCGACCCCGCCTTCGAGAAGATGTCGGGCCTCACGGCGTTGCTCGACAAGGGCGGCGCCAACATCAACATGCCCGGCATCGGTGGCGTCTTCATCACCACGCCGCACGCGCCCGATCTCTGCTTCATGGGCATGCAGACCGAGCAGCGCAAGGAATCCACCGATGCGCAGGGCAAGAAGACCGTGACAGTGACGTACAAGACCTTCGTGAATGCCTTCCGCATCGCCGATGGCGGCTATGCCTGGAGCGCGCCGCTGCAGTTCCAGCAGAAGCTGGGCACCTTGGTCCCCTTGAAGAGCGGCCTGCTCGTGGGCGCCGGCGACAACCGGAGCGTCGACCTGCTCGACTATTCGAGCGGAAGCGGCAAGTGGGGCAAGAATGGCAAGGGGATCAACGTGAAGGGGATCCTGGCCGGCGCCGTGGAATTGGGCGACCGCACCCTGCTCACCAGCGGCAAGGACGACGGCGTAGTGACCTTGGTGGACGCCAGCGGCACCGAGGTCTGGAAGAAACCCGTGAAGCTCGATGGCGTGGTGCAGCAAGTGACCATGCTGGGCGGTGACCTGCTCGTGGCCAGTGCTGAGGAAGTGGAGGTGATCGATCTGTCAACGGGCCTCTCCCGGTTGGAGAAGCCCATGAAGGGCGGAGCGGGCCTCGTGACGACCAGCGTAGGGAAGACCTGGGTGGTGAACACGAAGGATGGTCTCTTGTACAACGTGCCCGCGAGCGGCGGTGCGGCCACCGCAGTTAGCACCGCGCCGCTCGCCTTCGAGGGCAAGGAGAAGCCCACGCGCCTGGAGCACACCGATGCGGGGCTCGTGGTGAGCAGCGATCAGAACCTGGCCCTGCTGGGAGCCGATGGAAAGGAGATCTACCGCAAGTATTTCCCGGCACCGCGCGAGAGCGGCCTGGTGCGTGCGCTGAAATATGCCAGCGCCGTGCGGGCCGCCTATTATGCCGCCGCATTCGGGTACACGAGCGCGGCATTCGGCGCGGCGAGCCAGAGCATTCAGGTCACCGATGCCGGCAGTGCCGCCGCACGCGACATCACCGGGGCCGTGAGCGATGTCTATGGTGAAGGGGCACAGATGGCCGCAGGCGCCGCGAAGCGCTTCTTCCAGGAAGCGAACGCGCGGTTCAAGGCCAGCACCAGCACCGCGGGCATCCATTACCTGATGAGCGATGCCGGTAAGGGCAGCTATGTGCTGCATGCGCTGAATAAGAGCGACGGCAGCGTGGTCGGTTCCATCCCTTTGGGCAACGACAAGAACCCCAAGTATGAGGTGGATGCCTTCAGCAACGCCGTTTACCTAGTTGATGGCGGAAGCGTGAAGCTGTTCAAGCTGTGAGCGGTTAGCGGCGCACAAGCAGCACGGCCATCAAGGGCAAGCCTTGGTGGCCGTGCTGCGTTTGAGGAAACGTACGGGGAAGCGCGAGCCGGTTCCACAAGGTGCGGACCCATTGGCGCCTCGTGCTCCTTGCCATTCGGATCGCCCGTATAGCTTTGATGAGACCAACACCCGTCCCCATGCGCAGGACCCTTCTCTCCTATTGTTCGATCGCCCTGCTCCAACTCGCCGCGATCCCTGGCAGCGCCCAACAGGTGTACAAAGGCTTCGGCACCAGCAACAGCACCTTCCTGCTGGGGAATCTCACGGCGCTCCGCACGCAATGCCTCTACCTGCCCGGCGACCTGGTGAATCCGGTGAGCGGTGCGATCACCCGGCTCTACTACCGGTACGGAAGCACGGGGCAGGCCACGGGCGTCACGCTCGGCAACCTCACGATCAAGCTGGGCCTCACCAACGAGGTGGCCTTCGCCGGCGGAAACACCTACTTCACCGGGCTGAGCACCGTGCTCGCATCGGCCTCCTATACGATACCGGCCGGTACCACGGGCGATTGGTTCCCGATCGACCTGCAGACGCCTTTCCTGTACAACTCCAACCGAACGCTCATCATCGAGATCGAATTCCAGACCACCACCGCCGCGGCATTCGGCACGTTCGGCACTACGCCCAACAATGGAAGGAAGCTTTACTCCAACACCAGCGGCACGGTCACGGGCAACACCACGAGCAGCACCTGGCAGGACATGGGCTTCGACCTCGATGTGGGCGCGGGAATCACGCGCGTTGAAAGCGCAAGCGCCGCCTTCTGGCCGAATCCGGCGTCCCATATCCTGAACATCGCGCTCCCCGCCGACCTGTCCGGGAATCTCGAGTTCATCGATGCGCAAGGGCGTACGGTGCTCACAACATCTGTGCAGGGCGCTGCTGCGATCAGCATCGCGCCGCTCGCATCGGGTCCATACACCGTTCGGCTCGCGGGCACGGACCGCAGCCTCATGCTCGGCCGTGTGCTGAAGGAATAGCGAGCGCGGATCTGAAGAACGCGAGCAGGGCCTTCGATGAGAAGGCCCTGCGCTGTTGTTGCGGCAATATCCGGATCAGAATTCCATCGGCTTGTTGCGGCCGGGGGGGATCTTTTCCCGGCGGTGCGTAACAGCCAGGCATCCGCCATCCTTGTCGAAGGCGATGGTTCCAACAGGGCTGTGATAGCCAAAGCCGGCCATGTGGCGCTCCAGTTCAAGGATCACGGCGAACTTCACATGGCGCTTGTGGCGACCAGCCTGGCCCATGGCAGAATACGCTGTGTTCACCACCACCTCCTTGGACAGGTGCTCCGGCTTCTCGAAGCGCAGCAGCACCTCGGTGTTCGCCGGCACGCGCAGGTCGAAGCGGCCCGATTCGTTGACACGAGCGACCTGTACCACGCCATCCACTTCAACGCTCACTGTGGCATCGCGCCAGGTATGGTCCTCCACGTGCATCCAGCCGGTGAGGACCACTTCGTCCTTGTCGGCGCGGTTGGCAGGCGGCGTTGCGGCAGATGCAGCGCCTGCAAGCAGGAATGCGAAGAAGGCAGATGCTTGTTGGAAGGATGGGGAGCGGCTGGCCATGTTGCGGTGTTTGAGCCTGCAACGGCAGGTGTTGCCGGATGGTGCAGCTTCTTCGACAGACGGGGGCGGCGCTTCGGCCAGTGCAGAAGCTGAATGCCTGGGCTGGTTTCAGGCTGCTCACGGCAGCATCCCTCAACCCGCCAGAACCGCCTTCGCGTAGTTCGCCCAGCTCATCGCCTTGGTGGCCTCTACCACATTCTCGCGCGGGATGGGCTTCTCGATGCTCGCATTCATAACGCGCACCATGTCGGTGATGTCATTCGGATTGGCTAGGTAGCCATTGAAGCCATCGGTGATGGTCTCGGGGAAGTGCCCCACACGCGTGGCAACGGCGGGCAGCTTGAAGTTGTAGCTGAGGCTCTCAACGCCGCTGGGAGTCGCCGTCTCGTAGAAGAGCACGATGGTATCGGCCGCTTGGAAGTAGGGTGGGACCTCTTCATTCGGGATGAAACGATCCACCACCAGCACGCGCTCCTTCAGTCCAAAGCGTCCGATCATCGCCAAGGGATCGTAATCGCGCTCATCGTCGGCCTTCTTCAGGAAGAGCTTCTTCAGCGTGCCGAAGACGGCGTTCTTCAGCTTCGTGCTGAGCTTGCTCTGATCCACCGTCTGCCAGAAGCGCTCGCCAACGACCATCAGGCTCACATCATCGCGCTGCTTGGCGAGTTCCGCGAAGGCTTCGATGCAGTGATGAAGCCCCTTGTACTTGCGGATGAAGCCGAAGAAGAGGAAGACATGCTTCCGCAATCCGTGCTGTGACTTCCACGCCTCCATGTCGAAAGCCGGATCGGGCTTGAAGAGGGAATAGATGGGGTGGTAGAGCTTGAGGATGGTCGAAGATCTTAGGTCTTTGGTCTTAGGTCCATGGTCAGTTCTTGCCATGGACCTAAGACCAAAGACCAAAGTCCGCGCTTCTGAGCGCCCATCCAACGTCACCTCAAAGGTCTTCTCCGGCATCAACGCCTTCAGCTCCTCGGCCGTCTTGTATGCGTGAACGATGAAGCTGTGCCCATGCCGCAGCGCCATGCGGGTGAGCCGTGCATCCAGGCTGCTCTGCTCCTTGGCGGCAACGAAATGCAGGTCGAAGAGGACCTCGGCTTGCGTGTGCTTCCGCAAATACTTGGCGATCGTGTTCAGCGGAATGCCCTGCGTGGGGTTGTACCACTGCAGGATCACCTTGTCGGGCTTCAGGTCGGTGATGGCCTTTGCCGTCTTCCACCACGTGCGCGGGTCGTTCCAGTTGGTGAGGTAGCGCACGGGGATGTCGTAGCCCTCGAGGAGATCGCTCCGGCTGGCCTTGTCAACGAACTCGCGCGGGATGATCGCCGGGTACTGCTGCGTCCAGCTCACGATGTTGACCTGTGCGCCTTCATCCTTCAGCGCCCGCGCCAAGGCCGTGTTGTACTGCGCGATGCCGCCCTTGAACTTTGGGCCAGGGCCGAAGCAGACGATCATCGATGACTAAATGAGATGATCATCCGATCCGCATTCTCGCCGCCTCATACACCCTCCGCATCCCTTCTTCAATGGTGATCTTCGCCTTCCACCCAAGATTCTCTTCCACCCAGCTCATGTCGCAATAGCGGCTGTGCACGCCCACGGGTTTGTCGAGCAAGGGTTTGATGGTCGGCTTGTAGCCCGCGAAGCCGGTGAAGACCTCGATGAGTTCCAGGAACGAAGTGAGCCGTCCCATGCCGATGTTGATGGCTCGGCCGTCGCTGATCTTGTCCATGGCCAGGAGCGTGAGGTCGAGCACGTCGTCGATGTGCACGAAATCGCGGCCCTGCTTGCCGGTGCCCCAGACCTCGAAGGGGTTCTCCTTCTTCGCTGCTCGTGCTGCGATGGCCGGCACGGGATAACTGAGGTCCTGATCCTCTCCGTAGCCGCTGAAGGGGCGGATGCAGGTGACATGCACGCCGTAATGGCTCGCGGCGATCTTGGCCAGGAACTCGCCGGTGAGCTTGCTCCAGCCGTACGTCATGTCGGGCTCGCCCATCTTCTTGAAGTCGATGTCGCTCTCCTTCAGCTTGAGCGTGTTGCTCTCGGTCTGCAGGTCGATGGGGTACGCGGCGCTGCTGCTGGGGTACAGGAAACGGCGCGGCTTGTTGCGGCACACGTAGAGGAACATCTCGGCATCGATGCTAAGGTCCTGCGCCACCAGCATGGGATCACCATCGATCTTGCTGCGCCCGCCAACGATGGCGGCGAAATGGAAGATATCGTCGAAGAGCGCCACGTTGAGGCCATAGCGCTTCTGGAAGTATTGCGGGTCCTTGTTCAGCTCGCGCAGCACATCGCGCAGGTCGGCTTGGATGAATAGGAGGCGCTCATCGTCGCCGTAGATGCGCAGCTCGCGGTGCTCGAAGTTGAGGGGCCTGCCGATCCAGGTGTCGGGGTGGGTGCCCACGCTGAGGTCGTCGATGAAGAGCACTTTGGCCCCTTGGGCATGAAGGCGCTTGACCATGTTGCGGCCGACGAAGCCGCAGCCGCCGGTGACGAGGTGTGTTGCCATGGGCGGCAAAGATGGGTGCGGAGCTTGAGCTTGATGCTTGAGGGAGGCTTGGCACCGCCAGCTCGCACAGCCTCGAAGGCCCCGCAGCGGGGCCGTTGATAACTTGGCCACCATGGAAGAAGAGCAAGGTCAGGCACCACCCGTGATCGAACAGCAAGAGGCCCCCAAGCTTCCCCCGGTGCGCTACGAGGATGTGGACCCCTATACGGCTGACCATCGTGATTATCTGCTGATCCAGAGCCGGGTGAACCTGATGGCCATAAGCCAGATGAGCGACCTGAAGGCGAACCTGATGCTCACGCTGAGCGCAGTTCTCCTGCAATTCGCCCTGAGCAAGGTGAGCGACCATGCGCTCACAGGGCCCAAGGCCCACTACTGGGTGATGGTGATCGGCGCGCTGACCACCATCCTGCTGTGCGCGTACGCCACAATGCCCAAATCGCCATCCTTGAAGCGGCGGATCAAGGAGAACGGTCCTTTGCCCAAAGGCTTCAACCTGCTCTTCTTCACCTCCTTCATCACCCTTACGCCGGAGGATTACAAGCAACGCATGCACACGGTGCTCTCGTCGCCGCCACGCACTCACGATGCGATCCTGGACGAATTGCACTCGCACGGCCGGTACATCGCACGCTCGAAGTACAGGCCGCTCCGATTGGCCTACATAGCCTTCCTGCTCACTTGGGTGATCGGCGCAGCGCTCTATGCCATGGCGTGATTCAGTTCGGCGCCGCTCGGACCCAACGCGCGGTTGGAATGGACCTGATCCTGGTGTTCGATGGTTTCAAGCGCGGTGCCTGGCGCTGGTGAACGGCGACGGCGAGCACCCGACCGACCTTGGCCCCGAGGAACCGAATTTCGCGGCCGCGGCAACGAAACTTCATCTTGCCGTGTCTAACGCACCAAACCCGGATCCTAACATGAGAACACTCGCCGCTTCGTTGCTCCTGCTTCCCGCCTTCACGGTGCAGTCGCAGGTCATCAACCAGTCGAACTTCAGCTTCAACCCCAACCTGCTCACCGTACAGGCTGGGACGGAGATCACCATCAACATCGGCGCCACGCACACCTTCACACAGGTGAGTGAGGCCACTTGGAATGCCAACGGCAACACACCGCTCGGAGGCGGATTCAACTTCAATTCGGGCACCCATCAGCTCACCCTCACCGTGCCGGGCACCTACTACTATGTGTGCGTTCCGCACGCCAACATGGGCATGAAGGGCCGGATCGTGGTGGAGGTGAATACCGATGTCGCGGATGCTGAGCCGGTGCCACAATCGCTTGTTTTCCCGAACCCGGCCGATCGCTTCCTGATCGTGGAAGGCACGCAGGGCGGTGAGATGGCCCAGCTCTTCGATGCGCAAGGCCGCGAGGTCCTGCGTCATGCGGTTGCTGCTGAAGGACGCTTGGATGTCACCTCGGTTCCGGCCGGCGCTTATGTGCTGCGCTTGAACGACCAGCGCGGCGGACTGCTCACCGAGCAACGCGTGGTGATCGCGCATTGAGCCCAAGGCCCCATTGAAGCGAAGCGCTGCTCTCCGGAGCGGCGCTTCCTATTTCCGCACCTCGTCCCACCAACGCTCGCTGAGGCTCAGGTCGGGCCCATTCACGATGCGGCCGATGCGGGGCGTGAGCAAGGTGACGCCCAGTTCGCCAGCCTTGATGGAGACCCGCTCGATGGGCTCCTTCCACGCATGCATGGCCAGGCTGAACTTGCCCCAATGGATGGGCATGAGCACCTTGGCCTTCACATCCACCGCGGCCTGCGCGGTCTCCTCGGGCATCATGTGGATGCTGGGCCAGCGCTCGTTGTAGGCGCCGCATTCGAGCAAGGCCAGATCGAATGGCCCGAAGCGCTCGCCCACTTCCTTGAAGGCGGGTGAATAGCCGGAATCGGCGCCGAAATAGACTTTCTTCCGCTGGCCCTCGATCACCCATGAGCCCCACAGCGTGCTGAAGCGATTGGTCAATCCGCGACCGCTGAAGTGGCGCGACGGCGCGAGCGTGAGCTTCACGGGCCCGAGCCCCACGCTCTCCCACCAGTCCTTCTCGGTGATGGAATCCACGGGCACGCCCCAATGCTCCAAATGCGCGCCCACGCCGAGCGGCGCGATGAAGCGCTTATCCTTCAATCGAAGGATGGTCTCATGGTCGAGGTGGTCGTAGTGGTCATGCGATAGCAGCACGAAATCAACCTGCGGCAGAAGATCAACGCGCATATGCTGCAGGTAGTTGAAGCGCTTGGGCCCAGCGAAGCTGAATGTGCTGGCCCGCTCCCCGAAGACAGGATCCGTGAGGAAGGTGATGCCATCGACCTTGATGAGCAGCGACGAGTGCCCGAACCAGCAAATAGCAATGGCGCTGTCGGGCACGCCGGCCCAGGCTACAGGATCGAAATCGGCCGTTGGAATCGTGTCCTTCGGTTCTCGCCCTTCAGCGCCCTTCGCGAATTCCCACAGCACGCCGAGCATGGTGCCGACCGGCATGTCCATATCGGTCTCCACCATGTTCCGGAACTTGCCATCAACCTGATTGGGTGATGCCTTGATGCGCTCCAAGCGCGCGCCATCGGGATCGGCGCCGATGCGCGGAGCGAAGGAGAAGTAGAGCACGAGGGCGAGGCCCAAGGCAGCCAAAAAGCCCAGCAGGATCCAGAGCATGCGTCGGATGAATCGCAAGGGTGAATGAGGAAAGGTCCGGCGCAAAGGTCCGGACCTCTCCCTTCACCCATCCACCGCAGCCACCACCAGACAGCCGCTCGTGTATCGGGCTATTTGGACTTGTACTTCACGGCGCCTTGCGCGAGCAGATGCTCGATGTCGTTGTTGATGCTGAGGATCAGCAGCGATGTGGCCGTGCAGAAGACAGGACTGGTGATGCAATGGTGGCCGTTCCAGCTGCCATCGTTGTTCTGGATGCTCACCAAGCGGCCGGTGGTCTGCTGGTACCAGTCCTTCCAGCCGTTGTCCTTGGCGATCACGAGCGATTCACCGGTCTGCAGGAAGCTGAGGAACTCCTCACCGCCGTTGTTGCCGAACCCGCTGATCACATTCTCCGACTGCGCTTGCACCTTGGCGGTCTCATAAACCTGATATGCGGTGTTCAAGCGTTCAGCATCGGTGCGCGACACCCCGGCCTTCTCAAGCGTCTCCACGTTCATCGGCGCGTTCTTGGCGATCTTCCCTTCCTTCTTCGCCTGGATCACCACTTCATTCAGCTCGCGTGCTTCAGCGGCGCTGTTGCGCGTGCTGCCGCTCACCGCATAGAGGGTGACGCCCGCCGCACGGTCCGTGGCTACAGTGCCCTTGCCTGCATCGAAATTGCTCTTCTGGAAGTCGCGCGCGAGCTTGAGCGATTCATCATCCACATCAGCGCCTTGCGACCTGGCGCTCTCCAGCGCGCTGGCCGCGAAGCTGCTCTGCAGCACGCCGGCCCAGCCATCGCCGCGCTGGCTGCCATCGCTGTTCTGCCCGCGCTGGATCATGTCCACGCAGGTGTTCAGCGCGCGCATGCACCGGAGGCGCTTCGGGTGCTGCTCATCGAGCTTGGCCACCAGATTGCTCAGGAATTGCGCGGTCAGGGCCACATCGATATTGGCGCCGAGCTTGGCCTGGATCTGCGTGCCCTGCAACTGGGTGATGTTGATGGCGTTCTTCGGCGCTGATTCCACTTGCTTGAGCAGGTATTCGGTGGCGCGCGCCAACTGCTGGGCATGCGGACCATCATCGAGCGTGCTGCCCATGCGCATGATCGCCATGGCCACCATGGCCGACGTGGCTGGATCAGTGCTCACCGCGTGCGGGTCGGTGATGTCCTGCCGCGCGTGCGTGCCTGCTCCGTACCCACCATCGTTCGCCTGGGCCTTCACCAGCCAGCTCAACGCACGCTGCTCGCTCTGCAGCACCGCGGCCGGAGCCTCCAGCACGAAGGTGCTATCAAGGCCATCGCCTTCATACACGGTCATGAACACGCATCCCTTGGGCTTGGGCTTGGTGGCGTGGCAGCCGGTCACGTCTCCCGGCCGGACGGAGCCCGACGGACCGGCGGTACGGAAGGAAATCAACAGGGCTGCGATGCCCGCTGCGCCGGCGAACGCGGCGATGACGACGAGATGCTTTCTCATGGCGTTGTGGATTTAGGTCCCCTCCAGTGATGCGGAAGGCGGCCGGTTTGCACACGCGGTACACGGCATTCACTCCCGGGTTCGATCCCGGCCGGAATACCTTCGGCCATGCGGGCACTCGTCCTAATAAGCCTTATCCATGTGATCGCAGCATCGGCCCAGCCGAGAATCCTGCACTTCACGAAGACCTCCGGCTACGATCACGACACGCGCGCGGCCTCCTTCGCGATGTTCCAATCCATCGGCGCTGAATCGGGCTATGCCGTGGATGATGACGCCACGGGCGACCCGTTCAGTGATCCAGCAACGCTCAGCCAGTATGGCATCATCGTGTTCAGCAACACCAGCGGCGACAACATCCTCAATGCGCAGCAACGGGCGAACTTCGAGCAATGGGTGGCTGCTGGCGGCAGCGTGCTCGGCATCCACGCAGCGAGCGACACCTACAGGCACAGCAGCGCCAACGGGGGGAATACGGGCACGTGGGATTTCTACGCCGAGCTGATCGGTGCCAGCGTGCAGGAGGATCCCAATCATGTGAACGGGACTCCGCAGTACGCGCTCTCGCATGCCTCTCCGCATCCTTCGACCGATGATGTGCCCGACCCGTGGCTGAAGAACGAGGAGTACTACTACTGGGAAGGCGGCTACTACGGTCCGGATAATGTGGAAGTGCTGCGCGTGGAAGAAACCGTCGGCCCGAACGGATTGGTGAACACCTACGATGCACCAAGGCCGATGAGCTGGTACCGCGAACTGCCGACCGGTGGCGGAGTCTTCTGCACAGCCCTCGGGCACGCCGTATCGAATTACACGAGCGACACGATCTTCCGCGAGCACATCCTTGATGCGCTCCAATGGCTGGACCAACTGAACGTGCATGTGCTGGAACCGCTGGGATTCAACCAGGCAGGCATCCGGCCTAACCCAGCTGACGACTTCGTGCAGCTCGATCGCGTGGCCGCGGACTACGGAACGCCTTGGCAGTTGGTCGATGCCCAAAGCCGCGTGCATGCACGGGGAACCCTGAGCAGGGGCGCTTCAACCATTTCCATCGGCAGCCTTGACCCTGGCTGCTACCTCTTCATCACGTCCGCTGGTGCGCAACGCTTGGTCATCGCACGATGATGCGCACGGAATCGGCCTGCAGGTAATTCGCCAGTGACCGGTTGATCCAATGCTCAGGATCACCGGTGGCATCGAGGTAGCGCAATGAGCGCGGCGGATCAGCGAGCGGCGGCAACTCAAGGATATCCGTGCTCCTGGTCTTCGCCTCACCGATGCTTGCGTAGCGCGATCGCAACTGCGCGTCGAATCGTGCCAAGCGCCCGCTCAAGAGGTCCGCGGAAACTCGGCCACCGCTTCCTGTGGCCATGCACGTGACCAGCAGCAAACCGAGCACCCATCGCTGCGCGCCCTCGTTGATCAGAGGCCAAGGTCGCGCCGACCGCTTCAGCACTTCCACCCGTAACGACGCGAGCAGCAGCAGCCAACCGGGGAGCAGCACGAGCAAAGCGGCATTCACGGTGCGGTGCTGACCCAGCAACCCGCTTGCCCAAAAAGGCAAGGCCATGCACGCGAAGAACGCAACCCCAAGCACGATCGCGATGGGCAAAGGCCGTGGAAGCCGTTCGCTGAGCACCGGGGAAGCCCGCATCCAAGTGCGGAGGTTGGCAAGGAAAAGCGTGCTAACCAGCAGCAGCACCGGCGAGAGTAGCCAGACGAGCGCGAAGCGTGCGGTCTGCAATGCGGCTCCCGAGAACGTGCGCCCGAGGTCGTGCCGTAGCGGGAAGAGCTCGCCACGCACGGAGTTGCCCGGTGCAAGCGCCATGATCAGGCCCGAGGCGAGCGTAAGGGCGGTGATCAGCAGCATCGGCCCATGCGTGCGACGGTACTTGCGCCAATGGAGAGCGAACAGCACCGAATGCGCCGCCACAACCAGCATCATGTGCAGCTCATTGAAGCCTGCGATCGCAGCGGACAACAAGCCGATGCACCAAGCTCGGGGCCATGAGAAGCGCCAATCGTTGCTCCAGGCCTCGGCGTGCAGCGCGGTCAGCCAGAGGAGCAAGGCCCCGGGCAGCAGATAGCTCACAGCGCCGGTGTACCAATAAACACCCTCGCTGAGATCGGGCATGAGCTGCAGGAAGAGCAGCAGGAAGAACCCAGACCCTAGCGCTGCATCGCGGCTGTGGAGCAGCGGGGCCACTGCACGCAGGAGCCGTCTTGCACCGGCCCATGCACCCAGCATGAGCAACAGCGGCACGCAGCGATACAGCCACAGGCCGGCACCGGTGCCGAGCACCAACGGTCCGCGGAGCATGAACGGATTGCTGCACCATCGCCCGTTCCAGTTCAGGTACTCATCACCGAGCCGAGGGAGCAGGTCCGTGCGCATGCCGATGGCTGCATAGCTGAAATCATCGGCGAAGGGATGGATGAAGCAGCACACCGCCGCGTAACGCGCAAGGGCCAGCACCACCAGCATGGTGATCACGGTGCGCGTTCGCGGCATGCGCCAAAGATGACCAGCGCCAGGGCGTCAGAGGCCCACGCGCTCCTTCACCCGGTAAACATTCCGCTCCGGGCTGTAGCGCCGCACCAGCTCCGCCACGAAGCCCATGGTGAAGAGCTGCACGCCGATGACCATGGCCGTGAGCGCCACGAAGAAGAGCCCCTGATCGCTCACGCGGGGCGCGGCCCTGTCCAGCGCATGCACGAAGTAGAGCTTCTCGCCCACCACCCAGCATGCGCTCAGCAGGCCCACCACGAACATGAGCGTGCCCACGGCTCCGAAGAAGTGCATGGGCTTGCGCCCGAAGCGGAACACGAAGGTGATGGTGAGCAGGTCGAGGAAGCCGTTGATGAACCGATCGAGCCCGAACTTGCTCTTGCCGTACTTGCGCGGATGGTGCTGCACCACCTTCTCACCGATATGCCCGAAGCCCTCCTTCTTCGCGATGAAGGGGATGTACCGGTGCATCTCGCCGAAGACCTCGATGCTCTTAACCACTTCCTTCCGGTAGGCCTTCAGCCCGCAGTTGAAGTCGTGCAGCTTCACGCCGCTCACGCGCCGCGTGGTCCAGTTGAAGAGTTTCGTGGGGATGGTCTTCGTGATCGGGTCGAAGCGCTCCTTCTTCCAGCCGCTCACCAGGTCGTAGCCTTCTTCTCGCACCATGCGGATCAGCTCCGGCAATTCGTCCGGGTCGTCCTGCAGGTCGGCATCCATGGTGATCACCACCTCGCCCTGCGCAGCGATGAAGCCTTCGTTGAGCGCAGGGCTCTTGCCGAAGTTCCTCCCGAAGCGGATCCCTTTCACGCGCGCATCGGCCTTGGCCGCCTTCTGGATCTCCGCCCAGGAGCCGTCGGTGCTGCCATCATCGATCAGGATCACCTCGTAAGCCATGCTCATGCTGGCAAGCACCCGATGCAGCCGATCGATGAGGATCGGCAGCGACTCGCGCTCGTTGAGCAGGGGAACCACGACGGAGACATCCATGCTGCAAGGTTAGCGACCGCGGCTCACAACGTCTTCTGGTAGATCCGGTAGCGCTTCCAGACCGTTCCGCCCAAGCGCTCCAATTCCGCGCGCATGCGGTGGTTGGTCTCCAGCACCAGATGGCTGTCCATGTGCGTGAGCCCACGCTGCCGGGCCGCCTTCATCAGCGCGATGCCGAGCACGCAGGTAAGGCCAAGCCCTTGCAGGTCCGGGCGCACCGCACCAAGGAAGAGGTCGAGCTGCCTGCTCTTCTTCATGGCGCGCAGGATATGCCACCAGCCCAGCGGGAGCAGGCGGCCATTGGCGCGTTGGAGCCCTTCGCTCATGTCCGGCGCGGCCACCACGAAGGCCACCGGGGCATCCTGCGCATCAACGAGCACCTGCACAAAGGCGGGATCGAGGATGGGCATGTATTGCGCAGCTAGCCCGCGCATCTCCTGCTCGCTCATCGGCTCGAAGCCGAAGAGCGCGGTGTAGGTCTCATTCACCAGGCGAAGCACCGGCACGATCCACGGCTTGAGGTCGCTCTTCGACCTGAAGTTCAGCAAGCGGATCCGGCCGTTGCGCAGTGCTCGGCCTGCAATGCGCTCATGGAGCGCCGGGGGCGTCTCCGGGATATCCACGCGGTAGGAGACGGCATCCATGAGCTTCCGGTAACCGCATCGCTCAACCAGGGGCGGCAGCCAAGCTGGGTTCGATGGCGTGGCGATCACCGGCAGGTGCTCGAATCCTTCGACCTGCAAACCCTGCGGATCCTTGTCGCTGAAGCCGAATGGCCCGATGAGACGGTGCATGCCGTGTTCGCGAGCCCAGGCCTCCGCGCGCTCCAAGAGGGATTGCGCAATGAAAGGGCCTTTGGCGCAATCGAGCTGGAAAAAGCGTGCAGTGCGCTCCTTGTGCGCGGCATTGTGGCCTGGATGGATGATGCACATGATCCTGCCAACCGGAACCTCCCCCTGCCAGGCCATGAAGCGGGCCACCTCGCACTTGGCCAAAGTCGAGTTCCGCCGCGGATCGTGGAATGCGCGCTCATCGGCCATCAAGGGCAGCACGCGGTTCGGGCGGTCATTCACCGAGCCCGGCACGCTCAGGTAGTGGGCGAGCGAATCACCCGATTCGAGCTTCTGGATGCGGATGCCCATGCGGGCGAAGGTGGTGGCCGGCAGGGCCAATTGCGAGCAAGAATGGCAAAATACCTGGGCTGGGCCAGATGGTTGGACTTGTGGGCAGCGTGATTAACATTGCCCTGCGTGCCTGATTGCTGTGCGCGGCTAAGAGAAACCCTAAACCCAATCGCATGAAGAAGACCCTACTCACACTGGCAGCTGCATTCGCTTGCACCGCCATGCTGCATGCGCAGCTCACTGTCTATGTGCAGCAACCGCCCTCCTTGGAAGGGCCGCTGGAATTCACCTGGAGCCAATGGGGCGCCATGCCTGACATGAACGACCCGGCCAACAACATCGTCGGTCAGGCCTGCTTCGTGGATGACGGGACCGCAGAGGACAGCTTGGGCTGCAATGCGCTCATCAACGGGGCCAGCATCGCCGGCAAGATCGCAGTGGTCTACCGCGGAGTATGCGAGTTCGGCATGAAGAGCATGAACGCGCAGGATGCAGGGGCCATCGCCGTGGTGGTGATCAATAACCAGCCCGGTGCACCGGTCGTTATGGGAGCCGGGGCTGTCGGACCGAATGTGACCATTCCGGCCGTGATGATCTCGCAAGAGGCCGGTGCGCAGCTTCGCGATGCCATCCTCACTTGTAACGATCTGGAGCTCTTCATCGGGAGTCAGCAAGGCTTCTACCAGTACAACTTGGGCTTTGACGGAGGCGACATCCTGGTGCCTCGCACCGGCGCTATCCACAGCGTGATCCACACCAACGCATCGGAGTACAGTGTTGATCTAGGGGTGAACATCCACAACTACGGGGCGCAGACCATGCCGAACGCACGTGCGCGCTGCGTGATCACCCAGCAACCTGGGGCCAGCGTGGTGTACGACCAGACCTCGGCCAGCGCCGACATCCTCTCGGGCGACAGCCTTTACGTGACATTGCCCACCTTCAGCCAGTCGAGCTATTCTGGCAGTTACGAGATCGTGTACAGCGTCCTCGGAGACCAGCCCGACGAGTTCGCCTCGAATGACACTCGCACGATCAACCTGACCGTGGTGAACGACAAGCTCACTTACGCGCTCTGCGACCCGGCCACCCAAGCCATCCAGAGCAGTACGCACGTGGTCCCCGCCAACAACACCGCCGGCTGGCGGTCTTGCGTGCATTTCCGCGACCCCAACGCATCACGACTAGCAGCCACGGGCTTCTGGTTCACCGCAAGCCGGCCTTCGACCGCCGTCCTCAATGACGAATTGGTGGAGGCCACCCTCTTCGAATGGACTGCAGCAGTCACTGATCCGATCCAACTGCCCGATGGCACGGACCTCTCACCCATCACATTCGGGGTGTACACCTTCACCAGTGACCTCACCAATACCCCGATCTACGTGCCCTTCGACGAGACCGTGACCTTGGTGGACAACACACGCTACCTGCTCTGCCTCGACAGCTACAGCGGCAACGTTTGGCACGGCTGGGCCGGCACGCTCAATTTCGACCGCACGCAAGGCATCGTGGGCGAGCCGATCTCCATGATCCGTGATGCAGGCACCTGGTACAATGGCTTCACCGGCCTCGATGGCGCACCGTCCCTCACCATCGCCGCTGTTGATGCCACAACGATCGGCATTGATGAAGAAGCGATGCTGGAGGCAACGCCCTTCCCGAACCCTACCGCGCACTGGATCCGCATCCCGCTGAAGGGCATCGATGGCGCAGTGGGCTTGAACGCGTTCGACGCCAAGGGCAACAGCGTGATCGAGCAGCGCGCCCAGGTGGGCAGCGATGGCACGCTCACGGTTGACATGACTGGCCTGGCCAATGGAATGTACGTGTTCAAGGTCGCAGCGGATGACGGCCGCACCGCCGAGTTCCGAGTGCAGCTGAACAAATAAGCGCTCCTCTCCTGCAACGAGCGGCCGCATCTTCTGATGCGGCCGCTCGCTTTTCGCGCCTGTCGCATCTTTGGCGCTGCAATCCGGAAACCATGCCCAGCCTGGACATCCTCTCGAAAGTCGACTTGCAGATGCTCGACAATGCCGTGAACGTGGTGAAGCGCGAGATCGACAACCGCTACGACCTGCGCGGCACCAACAGCACCGTGGAGCTCGATAGGAAGGCCCTGACGATCAAGGTGAGCACGGAGGACCACATGAAGCTCGATGCCATCGTGGACATCCTGCTCGAGCGAAGCGGCAAGCAGAAGGTGGATGTGCGCAGCTACGACCTGAAGGAGGAGCCCGTGCCCAGCGGCAAGACCTTGTACCGCATCATCAAGGTGAAGCAGGGCATCGAGCGGGAAACAGCGAAGAAGATCGTGAAGGCCATCAAGGACAGCGGCCTGAAGGTGCAGCCGCAGATCATGGACGACCTGATCCGCGTGAACGGCAAGAAGATCGACGACCTTCAGGCGGTCATGGCCTTGTGCCGCCAGCAGGATTTCGAGCTGCCCCTGCAATTCGAGAACATGAAGAGCTGAAGCATGGCCCGCAAGCGGCAGAAGCGGCCCGAATGCCCCAACTGCGGGCTAGCGCTCCGCACTGAGGACAACTTCTGCGCGCGCTGCGGCCAGGAGAACCACACGCACAAGATCCCGGTGCGGCATTTCATCGTGGACCTTCTGGGGGGTCTGTTCAATTTCGACACGAAGCTGCTGCGCACCCTTCGCGACCTCTTCTGGCCCCCAGGTCTCGCCACGCGCAACTACAACGAGAACAAGCGGGCGCGATACGTGCCGCCGCTCAGGCTATACCTCTTCACCAGCCTCTTGTACTTCGTGGCCATCGCCTGGCTCCCGGAGCCACCGGATGATCCCACGAAGTCGAGCAGCGGCATGCGCTTCACCGCTGGCGCAGACTCAACCACGGAACGCCTCACGGACCTCGCGCGCCAAGGCAGGCTAACGGACGCTGTCATCGACAGCGTGCTGATGGCCGGCGGTGACGAGCCTACCGCTCTCGGTCGGAACCTGCTGCGCTCAGCGATGCATCTGGAGGCTGGTGGCAGCGGGGCATTGGACGAATACACATCAGCCTTGCGCGAGAATTTCGCGAAGGTGATGTTCGTGCTCCTGCCCCTGTTCGCGCTGCTGCTCAAGCTGGTGCATTGGCGCTGGAAGCTCTATTACACGGAGCATCTTGTATTCGCGCTCCATTACCACACGCTGTTCTTCTTGCTGCTGCTTGTGACAGCTTCCATCACGGGACTTCTGTGGTCTGCGTTCGACACCCCATTCGAGCTCACGGCATTGGCAATTGGACTGGGCATTGGCGCGCTGATGCGCATGATGCGCACCGTGTACCGGCGTCCATGGGGAGTCACGATCCTGAAGAGCCTCATCGTGCTGATGGCCTACTCCATCCTTGTTGCGGTTGGTTTCGCCGCAGCAGCCGTGGGAACTATCGCGCTTTCCTAGGCAGCGCATCACCCTCGCCGCACGTCATCCCATCAGAAATCCCGCGTATGAAGGCGAACCTCACCCTCCTCGGCCTGCTGCTCACCGCTATCCTTAAAGCGCAGACCTACTTCTACATCGACCAGATCTCGATTGTGCCGCCGAACCCCACCACTTTGGATGAGGTGAGCATCCAACTCATAGGAAACCTCAGCAGCAGCGGCTCCTACATTGTGAGCGCTGACGCTCAGGTGAATGGCAGCATCGTTGCACTCACAGTGACCGCAGCGAGCACAGGTGGGCTCACGGTCCTTGTCCCCCACACGGAGACCATCTCAGTCGGGCAATTGCCTGCCGGTGATTACACCATCGCATTCACGCTGAACTCGTTCGGGATACTCGATGGTGCACCTGTGCCGCAGCACGCATTCACCGTGACCGGGGGAGACCCATGCTCGAACCTCGAACTTGTCTCGGTGCAATGGCACGCCTTCACAGATACCGCCATCGTGGTGCATGTGCAGAACAGCAACACGGTGAATGAGCTGTTCGATTACCCCAATTTCATACTCTTCGACGCAAGTGGCGACACCTTGGCCAAGGAGACCGTGAACTTCTTCGGCATCGGTGAGGACAGCTGGCATGCGATGCGCGTGATGGACGGGGTGGAGGTTCCTGATTCGCCGTTCAATGGCAGGCTGGAACTGTGGATCGGCTTCACCACGGATATGGCCTGCTCATGGGACCTGGAGTTCGATCTGTGCCCGCCGCCACCTTGCGTGACCGTGTACCCCAGCATCGGGAATCTCGGCGGTGCGCTGATCACCGCCAGTTATGACTGGGTGATCTACAACGGGCCTAGCGTTGCCGCCATGGGCCAGTTCACCTTGGCCGATGCGCAGCAATCCGATGCCGACACGATCTGCCTGCCTCCGGGCGATTACGTGATGGAGGTGAGTCCGCTCGGTCCTCCTGCAGGAGGCAATCCCATGTACATGGTTGCGGCCGATGGCTGGCAGAGCACCGAAGCCTGGCCTGTTTCATGGTCGTTGCCAATCGGGCTCGATTTCGCTGTGCATGAACCTTGCATCGACGGCACCAATGGCATGGCTATGCTGCCGGTGATGAACACCTCAGTGGTCCCGGTTCCGGATGGAATCCTCATCCGGCGATCCGACGGAACCCCTGTGGGGACCGTGCGATTGCTCGATTCGCAGGGCCGAACTCTTCTGAGCGCTTCAGGCTCCGGCAACGAACTTGTGCTTGCGGGCGAATGGACCGGGCTCCTGCTCGTCTCGTTGCCCGAAGGGGTCGCCAAGGTGATCCGCTGAAACGGCGGAACCCGCCTTACGGGGCGGGTTCCTGGTATTCCGGTCTCCAGGCTTACGGGCCTGGAAGGGGGCTTCAAACGCCGTTGGGCCTCGCCCCTTGTGACCGGATATGCCGTTGGTCCCTTACCGGACCTGAACCTGCAACGCGAGCATCGTGCCGGATGTTGCGATCAGCGGATAAAAAAGCGCTCGCGCACCGCAATTCCGGTGGCATGGGTGCGCTCCTCGAAGCGCACCTCACCATCATTGCTTACAAGTATGACCGTTGAGCAGCGCGTGCCATAACCAGGCATGTCGATGCGGATGCTGCTCAACGCGCGCTCGCGTGCAAGGTCGAGGCCGGTGTCGGGGAGTTCCGCATCGCTTGCGCTGCGATCATCCGCAAGAATGCTGAAAAGCGTATCCAATCCGGGCTCCTCTGATTCCAAGACGTCGTGCATGGCGCTCACCGCCCTGCGAACCTTCGGCCAAGGCGTGTTGAGCAATGCGTTGCTCAGGCCATGCACCCCCGGCGGTATGCGTTCATCCGCACCCGAGACATTCGAACGGCAACGGAGGTCCTCCACAGGCCCATGAAGCAGGTTGTAGCCTTCCATCGGTGCATGGTCCAAAGGAGGCTCAGCAAGCAGCGCATCCCGGACCAATAAGCCCCGCGAGGGACCGTTGACCGGTGCACGGCGCAAGTCACGGAAATTGGTCACTGCGGAGAATCGCCCTAGCGTGGTGATGCCCATCCAGGTGCCATGCGCCTTGAGGTCGCGACCGGCGAGTATCAGAGGATGGTCCGTCCAGAAGTGCGCCGGATCAGCCCTGCGATCGAGGAATTCGTCGCGGTTAGCTGCAAGGATGAGCGGGTATCCTGGATGGACCTTGTATGCGAAAGTGATGAGGCACACGCCGCGAATCTACCGGCGCTGGGTCCAAGGGCGTTCAAAGGACCGACTCGCCACGCAGGAACATGACGAAGATGAAGGTCATGAGGAAGTGATGGAAGAGCAGCATGGTTGCTGCGAGCGCCAGGATCTGCTTCCCGCTCCTGGAGAGCTCAGGGAATAGGAGCTTATTGTTGATCGCAATGATCGGCAAGGGGATGGTCGCAAGCAGGAAGGTGATGGCCAGCACCTTGAAGAGCACCACATTCTGCAGCAGACCGAAGAACAAGTGGGCATAATAGAAGATGAAACCCAGTGTGGAGAGTATCCCCAAACGCATGAAGAGGCGGGCCTCGGCGAGCATCTTGGTCTTGTTTTCCATGAGGATGACGCACCGCTTCAACGGGGTTGCGCATCGTCGGTTACACTTTTTCAACAGCCTCGATCCGGAGGAAAAGGCGCGACAACCCTAGACGCGCGCAGTGTTCCAAGGGTTGCCAGACCCGCTCCGGCAGCGAACCATGGCCATGGGTAGTGCTGCGGAACGTAGTTCCGGCCTTGCATCAACGCTTTGGCGCCGGCATCACCCAAGCTGGAAACGCTGGCGAGTGCATTGAGGCCCTCGACACGCAAAAGGGGGTCAATGGTGAAGGACACGATCATGAGCAGAGCGCCGCTGATCAAAAGGGCCCACGAAGCGCCGTCCAATCGGTAATGCAGAGCTCGCGACCGACCCCGGAGGATCACCAGGGCCAGGGTGATCAAACCGATGGAGATCACGCACGGCGCCCACACCGGCCCCACCCACGGCACCGGAATAAGGAACAACAAGTCGCGGCTCATCAGGCTCGATGGCCATCCGAGAAGCACTTTCAGCCATACGTAGTAGAAGATGTCCCATACACCGAAGCCGAAGCAGAACCAAGCGAAGCGCTCCAATGCGGAGCGCGTGAGCAGTGCTGCCGGTGCGAGCAGCATGAGGATGGTGGCAGCCTCACGGACCACCTCTGTTCCGATGAGCGAGCGCTCCATAGGCACCAACGGGAAATCGAAGCCCGACGGGTAGTATAGCGCGCGCAGATACACCACCACGGCGCTCTCCAGGCAGGCCATGGCAACGTAAAAGGCGGTCATCCAGACGAAAGCGCGGCGGATGTCAGGGCGCATGCACGAAGTGGAGATCGGCGAGCAGCCCGCGATGGTCGCTGCCGGGGATTTCGAAGGAGTGGATGGTTGAGGCGCGTATCGGGCCTCGCACGAGCGCATGATCCAGCGGGATGAACGCGAGCGGGCCGATGGAAGGCCAGGTGGCCATGCGTGGATGATTCAATGGACGGAGCCCGCTGTCAGCGCAGAGCCGCCGATAAGCATCGTCCCAATGCACCGTGTTCAAGTCGCCGATGAGCACGGAGGGCAATGCGCTCCGCGCGATCCGATCGGCAAGTGCGCCCAGCTGGGCATTGCGTCGTGCGAACTGGCCCGGGCTGCCCGGCGAAGTGGCATGCGCGATGAGCAAGCGCACCCTTCGGCCATCGGCTTCGACTTCGGCCTCGATGAACGGAGCGCCCGCCAGCACGATCACCCGGGCATTATGAAGCGGCAAGCGGCTGAAGAGCGCAATGCCGTAACAATTGGTGCGCGGCATCACCAGTTGGTAGCTGAAATCCTCACCAAGCCCTTTGCCAAGCGCTGCCGCCCATTGCGGGCTCACTTCCTGCAAGCTCACCAGGTCGGCATCGGCGTGCCTGATGGCCGCGAGCACATCCGCATGCCGCGAATTCGGCTGCAGCACATTCAGGTGCGCGACGCGCAGGTCGGGCGATCCGGTCGCTTCAACCATGTCGAGACCGGGCATGTGCAGCACCGGCAGCAGCATCGCCGATGCCATCGCGGAGGAAAAGGAGGCCCACCACCACCGTTTCCAAAGTACCACGAGCGCCGTGACCCCGAAGCCGATGGCCCACCATAGCGTGAATGCACGCGCCAACATGGTTAGGTACGCATCGGGCGCGAAGGCCAGACCGCAAGTGAGCGCGAGCAGCAGCGAGGAGAAGATGAGCTGACGTCGATGATTCATGGGTTCGCTTGCTGTTCCGCCTCCAGCTTCTGGATCCGCTTCAGCACCAGCAACAACGGCAAGGCGCCGAATACGCCGAAGGAGGCATCGACGCAGCGCCAGAAGAAGGGGATATCGCGAACGGGCGCCCATGCGAATGCCAGCAGCACCACCAAGCCGCAGCTCCACAGTCCCCACTCCACCACCCATTTGTTACGGATCGGATCACGATATGGGCCTATGAAGGCCAGGCCGATCAACACATGCGCGAAGGCGAGCCAGTCAGTGCCGTAGAAGAGGATCGGATAGGTGGCATCGACATGCGCAACGGCATCGGCGGCGTGCGACGCCCATTGGTGAAGAGGGCCGCCGAACGGATCGGTCCAAGCTTGAAGCAGGCCCGTGAGCCGGACCAAGGGCACTGCTGTGAGGCCGCTGAGCACCAGCGCGACCACGAAGCCGGCCAGCCAGCACCGGATGTAGCGCAGGTCCTTCATCGCGGGGCAAGGATCGACTGTTCGTTCAGTGCAGCCATGGTCCTCGCATCAGCCCACGTCCATTCCTGCCATTGCAGGGCATGCATGCGCATCATGAAACGGTCGCGCTTCGCATCGAGCGCATCGCGGAACGCTTGCGGCTCCAGATGATCCACCCATCGCACACGGTTGTTGCGGTGCCGCGCCATCTGCTGCTCCACCAGGTCAAAATTGGCGTAAAGCAGCGGCAACACCTTGTCGCTCATCGCGAGGTAGTTGTCGATGTCAATCTCGCCTGGGTTGCCGTGCTCCAGGTTCACGCGCACGATGAGCCGGTCCCAATCGACGGTGGTGAGGCCGATGAGCACCGCGAACGCCGCCCACGTGTTCACTCGAAGGAGGTAGTAGAGCGTTCTGCGCTCCTTGACTTTGAGGAAGAGGGTGATGAGCCCCACCACCATGAGCAGCAGGAAGACGATCACGCCGATTCGCAGGTAGGCCAGGCCGTGGAAGCTGATGTAATGCCAGTTGCGCAGGAACACCGAGACGCCGAGCACCGCGTTCTGCGCCACCCAGAGCAGGGCCAGCCGCTTCAGCCAGGGATCCCGCTGATAGAAGTTCTGATTGCCGCGGAAGTACCAGAGCACCACCACCATGCTGAGAAGGATGCTGAAGATCAGCGCATAGGTGCCTTCATGCACGAATTGCTTCAGGCTGAAGCCTTCGGGCACCTGGAAGCCGAACCACACCCAGTTGATGTCTATGGCATTCACCACGGCGAGCAAGGGATTCACGAGCACCAGCAGGATCACTGCGCGCCGTCGCTCGCGCTCCAAGGAGTTCATGGATAGCGGCGCCATCCAATGCGGACGCCGCACCCGCATCCGCCGCATGAGGTCATGATGCTGTTCCTCCCATTGCAGCACGAGATTCGGCGCGAAGCGGAAGAGCAGGCCAGCACAAACGAAAGCGCCGAAGAGCCAGAAGAGCACATGCGCCGTGAAGATGACCGAGAAGAACTCCGAGACCGCCTCCCATAGTCCTTCGAGGAACCCGGCAGTGAGGTGATCGAACTTCGGATTGCCCACCCGATAGAGTTGGAAGAAGATGACGAGCACGATCACGGGCAGCACCGTCAATCGCGCCCAGCGCCATCCCGAGCGCGCGGCCGATCGCTCGGGAGCAACAGTGCCGATGCCGTCGAAGGCCGTTATAGGGAGCGTGACATAGTTGCCCAGCGCTTGTCCCATGGCGAAGGGCAGGCTGCGAAGTCCCGGTTCCCCGGCAAGCGCCGCGAACCAGAGCAAGCAAAGTACCGTCGCAATCGGCGCTACGACGCTGTGGTGCACCACCACCATGACCGAGGCGATGAGCACACCCAGCAAGGCCCATCGCGCCGGCCACGAGAGCTTGCTCCAACCCACGCGATGCACGACCAATGCGCTCATCAGCAGCGCGAAGAGGCAGAGGTTGGCGCCAAGCGCAAGCTGATAGAAGAGGCGATCGAAGATGAAGGCAGTTAGCAGAGCGATGATGAGCGTGGACCGCGCTTGGATCCAATTGGCAATGGCATTCATGGGTCAGGGTTTGGGGATGAGGCGCTCGATGGCGTCGAGATGGTCACGGAATGCGCGGCTGCCAGCAGCGGAGGCCTTGTAGCTGGTGTTGGGGCGCTTGCCGATGAATCGCTTGCGCACCTGCACGTACTTCAATTCCTCCAAGGCCGCCAGGTGGCTCGCGAGGTTGCCGTCGGTAACGCTCAACAGCTCCTTCAATTGCGCATGGTCCACCCATTCGTTCACGGCGAGCACGGCCATGATGCCCAAGCGCACCCGGCTCTCGAAGGCCTTATTGAGCTGCTCGATCATGCTTCTGCTCCGCGCTCATGGCGCAGGTACATGAGCCCGCCATAGAAGATGTGCAGCACCCCGAAGCCGAGCGCCCAGAAGAGCAGGCCGGCATCGGCCCAGAAAGCAGCCACCACGCCGAGCGCCATTTCGCTCAGCCCGAGCCATCGGACCTCATCGAGGGTGTACTTCGATGCGTTGAGCAAGGCCACGCCGTAGAACACCAGCGTCGCCGACGGTACCAGATGAACAGCTCCATTCAGGATGAGTGCCAAGGAGAAAAGCCCACCTCCGATCAGCGGGAGAAAGAGGTTCACCGCCATGCGGCGCGCGCTCGCATCCCAAAGGCCCTGGCCTGTTCGCTTGCTCCGCCGCCACGTGAACCACAGCGCCCCTAGCAGCGCCACGAGGAGCACGATGGCCGCATCGGTCATCAGGAAGGCCACATGGTCCCACCAGCGCTGCTCGAAGCCCAGCCCCCCCCCGAATCGGAAGCTGTTCCGATTCAGACCGCCCATATCGGAACCCGACCAAAGCAATGCCTTATGATGCTCGCGCGCCGCGAAGGCCCCGGCCAGCGCCGCAACACCCGCGATCACGCCGCTGAGGCCGCTGAGGCTGAGGAAGCGCGTACTGCGGTCCATGAGCCCACGGATGCGGGCAAGCTCGTCGAGGTGATCCTTCTCGTTCATGAGCAAAGTACTTTGTACTGCAAAGTAACGACATGCGACCGCGATCCGTATGCAGCAGGCGGAAAAAAATCAGTGAACCGCCAGCGCGGCCAGCGCTACCCCAGCGATCACGGCCACGAATCGAGCGGCGTTGAAGCGGTGATCGGGCGCGCTCTCGAAGATGATGGTGGTGCCGATGTGCAGCAGCATGCCGATGGCGAGCCCGAGCATGCGATGCAGGAAGCGGCCGTCCATCCAATCACCGGCGAGCATCCCGCTGCCGATGCCGAGCGGCGCGGCCAACGCGAAGAGCACCAGCATGAGCCAGCTCGATGCCGATGGCACACCGGACCGGAGCAGCACGGTGGCAAGGGCGATGGCCATGGGCACCTTGTGCAGCACCACACCTGCAAGGAAGGGGATGTTGCCCGATACATCCGGGTCGGCGAAGGGCATGCCCTCGGTGAACGAATGAAGGCAGAGGCTCGCGAGCGTTATCCAAGGCAGCGCGTGGCTTTGCCCAGCGTGCATGTGGATGTGCCCGTGCTCGATCCCTTCACTGAAGAACTCCAGCACCACTTGCAGCAGGAAGCCGCCGAGCACCCATGCGCCGATCATGGCACCTTCTTCTTCATAGAGCTCCGGGAGCATGTGCAGGAACACCACGCTCACGAGGAAGGCGCCGCTGAATGAGAGCAGCAATCGCAACCAGCGCTGGTCCGGGCTCAGCAGGCGCACGGCCGCACCGGCCAGCATGGGCAGCGCGAAGAAGATGAGGACGACGATCCAGGTCATGCGAGCGGCTTGCGGGCCCAAAGAACGAAACGGGCGGATCGTCCCGGGTCGAAGGGGAGCGTACCGGGGCCATCGCTCCGGTCAACCACCTGCAATCCGGCCTTCACGACCATGGCCTCGATCTGCGATGGCCGTAAGGCTTGAACACGCTCCTCGAAAGCGTGCGTGCATCCGCCGTCGCTCAGCGTGATCCGTTTCACGAGCACCTCCCCTTCCACCTTGCGCTGCACGTGGAAGGTGAGCCCACCGGCGATGATCGATTCCGACTCCACCAGGTCTCGGAGCACCACGGGCGTGTTCATGAAGTCAAGCACGAAGCGGCCACCTGGAACAAGCATGGCGAATACGGCATCCATCACGCGCTGGTCATCCGCAAGGTCGTCGAAGTACCCCAGGCTGGTGAACAGGCAGCAGATCCCCTCGAATCGTTCGCGGGGCAAGGCTTCACGCATGTCGTGCACCAGGAAATCGCCGTCAGGGACAGCGATCCTCGCTTCCGCGATGCTCTCCTCGGAGATATCGGCACCCGTGACCTGCATGCCTCTTGCGGCGAACCACCGGGCGTGACGCCCACGACCGCACGCCAAGTCGAGAACGCGCGCATTCGGCTGCAGGACCCAACGGGCCAGGATCGCATCCACCCACGCCTCCGCCTCGGCCTCATCGCGGTGACCATAGAGCAGCTTGTAGTACGGGGTGCCGAACCAGTGCTTGTACCAGCCCATCGGAGCGGCGAATGTAACCGGGGGCTTCGGTCAAGGCTGACACCAGCGCGTGGATAACTCCGGGAGCGCTGCAACGGCGGCCAGCACCTGCACAGCCTTGCTTTGTAAGGCTCTCCGACCATCCTGCATGTCCGACCTGCTCGAACGAATTCACGATCTCTATGACGAACTGGAGAAGCACCGCGTGATGCTCTCCTTCAAAGGCGGGCTATCGCCCGACCTGATCACGGTGCTGCTCAATCTGGTGGAGCGAAAGCTCGACGGAATGGAGCCGGACGCGAAGTCGCGCAAGCGTGTGTTCAACGTGGTGGTGGAGTGCCTGCAGAACCTGTATCACCATAACGGGCATCTTCGCGCAGCCAGCGAAGGCATTGAGCCAACCGCCGAGCCGCATGGCGTGGTGATGATCGCTCGCACGGATACCGGCTATTCCGTGCTCACAGGCAACTTCATGCATGGCGGCGACGTGGATCAGCTCAAGAGCCATCTCGACCGGATCAATGCGCTCGATACCGATGCACTGCGCGAATGGTACCGAGCAAAGCTCGCCGATGGGAAATACTCCGAAGCTGGCGGCGGCGGCCTGGGCATGATCGATATCGCACGGCGCAGCGGCGGGAAACTGGGCTATGCATTCGTGCCCTATGACAAGGACAGCGCCTTCTTCAGCCTGAATGTCAACGTGAACACCTAGACCTGAACACCATGGAACCGCTCCAACTCGAAGGAAGCCCAAAGACCCCGCATGTGCATTTCGACCCGGTCACGGGCCTATTGGAGCTCAAGGGCCGCTCCATCCCGGAGAACAGCATCGATTTCTACAAGCCGCTGATCGATTGGATCGAGAGATACAGCCGCACCCCGAATCCGAAGACGGCCCTGCATGTGCAGCTCGAGTACTTCAACACCAGCAGCAGCAAATGCATCCTCGATGTGTTCAAGCGCCTGGAACCCATCCGCAGCGCCGGCAATGAAGTCACGGTGCTCTGGCACTACGAGGCCGATGATGAGGACATGCTCGAGGCCGGGGAGGATTATTCGGGGATCATCAACATCCCGTTCAAGATGATCCAGATCGCCGAAGTGAACGGCGACTAGCGCGATTTGCGCACAGGAACCGGCAGCAGGCGGCCGATCTTCTTGAACAGCTCCATATGCAGGGCACCGCAGAGCATCAGGGTCATGATCCAGATGACCAGCACGTTGGCGGCCAGCGTGCTGATCGGCGCTCCGAAGAGGAGCTTGGCAGGGGCATAGAAATGAGCGCTGAGCAGGCCTCCGCCTTGCGGCTCCATGTAAACGGGGTCGCTCTTGCGGATCAGCTCGCCATCGTGCTCCACGATCACGCGCAGGTCGTTCTTATTGGTCACGATGTCGGCGAGCCCGTCGTTCCGGTGCGCGTCAAGCAGGGCGAAGTACGCCGCTCGCGCCTCGGTCGTGGCTGTCAGCTCGGCAATGCGCTGCTCCTTGGCGCGCTCGGCTTCCTTATACACGCTGCGGTAGTGCTTGGTGAGCAGCTCCAGTGATTCTGCAACGGCCGCGATCGCCGCGGCATTCACCTTTTCCGGCGCGAGCATCGCCAGTTCCGGCACATTGAAGCCTGCTAGCTGGCGCTCTTCCCGGCTCAATTCATCGCGCAAGAGGGCAAGTGAGGCGGCCAGTTCGGGCTCACCGCCTGCGCGGCCATCAACTGCGGCCTGCGCGCGGTCCAAGTGGTTACGGAGCTCGCTCAGCCATAGATCCTTCTTCCAATTGGCGGTCTTCATCCGTTGGTCGAACGCGTAGAATTCACGCTCATAGGGATTCTCCTTGAACTGGGTCACCGCGAGCGCCTCGTAGGCCCAGCGGCTGGCCATCACGTTGCCGATCCAGGGCACGCTCTTCTCCGAGGCGAAGAGCGGGTGCAGGCGATCGAACTTCACGATGATCCCGCTGAAGAGCAGCTGCGGGATGATGAGCACTGGGATGAGGATGTAGATCACTTTGGCGCTGCTGAAGCTCGCGCTCACATTCAGTCCGAGCGCATTGGCGAAACAGCTCGCGCTGAAGAGCACCAGCCAGTGCGCCCAGCCCAGCGATGCGATGCCAAGAACTGCATTGCCCACCAGCACGAAGAGGCCCGTTTGGATGGCCGATATCGCGAAGAGCAGGCCGAGCTTGCTCACCAGGTAGCTGAGCCAGCTGAGGTCGAGGAACTTCTCCCGCGCCAGGATCTTGCGGTCGCGCAGGATCTCTTCCGCGCTCACGGTGAGCCCCAGGAACAGCGCCACGATCACCGCGATGAAGAGGTACTGGGGCATGTTGGCATTGGTGCGGTACACGTAACCGCCATCGCCGGCATAGCGAAGGAAGAACGACATGAAGAAGGCCAGCACGGGCGCTTCGAGCAGGTTGATGAGGACGTACTGCCGGTTGGCCAGCTTGCTGAGCAGGTCGCGCTTGAAGTACACGCGCAATTGGCGCAGCCGTCCGGGGATGGCGAACGTGCTCTTCGGCACGAAGCGCTCATCAGGCACCTGCGCCACGCGCACCGCCATCTGTGCGCGGAACACTTCGTTCCAAGCGTCTGGGCTGATGCGGCGCTGATCGGTCTCGCTTCCGTACTGGTCAACGAGCCGTGCCTCCAGGATCTTGAAGATCTGCTCGGGATTCACGTTGCCGCACGCCGCGCATTGGCCCTGCTCGCTATCGACCTGCCCAGTGACGCGCTTGAAGTACACGACGGCATCGACGGGGTCACCGCAGTAAACGGGGTGCCCCTCCTGGTCCATGAGCAGCAGCTTATCGAACAGCTTGAAGATGTCCGATGAGGGCTGGTGTATGACCACGAAAACGACACGCCCGCGGAGCGCGAGCTCCTTCAGCAGGTCCATGATGTTCTCGCTATCGCGCGAACTCAACCCGCTCGTAGGCTCATCCACGAAGAGCACGCTCGGCTCGCGGATCAGTTCCAGGGCGATGTTCAGCCGCTTGCGCTGGCCACCGCTGATGGTCTTCTCCAGGGGGCTTCCCACCTTGAGGTCCTTCGTCTCGTAGAGTCCCAAGGTCTGCAGCATGCGCAGGGTGCGCTCGGCCACTTGCGCATCTGTCTGGTCACCGAAGCTGAGCTTGGCGTTGAAGAACAGGTTCTGGTAAACGGTGAGCTCCTCGATGAGCAGGTCGTCTTGGCTCACGTGGCCGATCACCCCCCGGATCCGATCGCGCTCACGGTGCACATCGATGCCGTTGATGGTGACGCGGCCGCGCGTTGGCACCAGGTTGCCGTTGAGCAGGTTGAGCAAGGTGCTCTTGCCGCTGCCGCTGCCGCCCATGATGCCGATGAGCTTGCCGCTGGTCTCGGCCAGGTGCAGCTCGTGAAGGCCCATGCGCCCATTCGGGAATTCATACTCGATGCCATCGGCGCGGAACACGATGCGGGGCCGGCCCTGCTTGGCCATGAAAGCCTGCAGGATGTCGCTGTAGTAGATGGGCACCCCGCCAGGAGGCCGCATGCTGCTTCCGTTCTCAAGCACGTAATGGCCGCCAGCGCCCACGCGCTGGCCATTGAGCAGCAATTCGTCACGGCCGCTGTAGCGCATCACATACAGGTGCACGCTTGGCACATGCAGCACGCGGACCTCGCCATCCAGTCCGTGCGCATGCAGGTGCTTGGCCGATACCAGGCCGCAGGTGGCCGCGCTGTTTATGTATAGCAGTTGCTCCGCATCGAGGCGCTGTTCCTCTTCTGCGCATACGAAGGCACGGCAGCGCGCGAATTCAGGCTGCGCGATGTTGAACGTATCAGCCACGATGGCCACGAACTCATCCTCTTGGGGGCTCACGATGCCATCGGCGTGGATGAACTCGAGCAGGTGCATGAGCACCACGAACTTCTGCCGCTGATTGAGCTCCTCGTTCACTTGGGTGCAGATCTTCAGGACCTTCACCGAATTGAGCGAGGTGCGCTTGCGAGCAGCACGACCGGTGCCCATGCCGTGGAAGGCTTGCACGAACGCTTGGTAGCGCGCCATGTGCGCTGCTGCGGTCTCCGGGCTGAATTGCTTGCGCAGGAAGCGCTCGAGGATGGCCGCGTTCTCCGGGCGCGCGCCGAGGCCCACCGCCTCGCCCCTGGCGACGATCGCGAACAGCTGCAATAAGGCCTTGAGTATCTTCTCGCTCATGCGCACCGCCCCAGCCGGGATCCAAGCAGGTCCCAAGAAGAGCGCCCCTCTCAACGGGAGGGGCGCCCAAAGTTCCGGCTGGACGCGCTAGCGCTTGAAGCCGATGAGCATCACAGCGCACCCGCTGCCCGCCTTGCTGGGATCGAGCGTGGCCTCCACCAGTACATCCAGTGTGCTGGCAATGGCCAGGTCCCAATAAGGCGCGTTACGATGGTCCTTGTTGGTGAAGAGCAGGTTGCGCTCCTTGGCCGTGTCGTACACGCTGAAGATCAGGTTCCCATCGGTGTCTCCGCTGCAGGCCGCTACACGGTACGTGGTGCCGCCGAACAACGTGAGGCCGAACTCGGCCACCTCATCGCCCTGCAAGAGCGCGCGGTAGAACTGGCCATCGGGGATGTAATTGGCTGCGATGTGCTGCTCGCAACGGGCCGCTATGCCCTGGCATATGCCCTGAGCGCCAGCGGAGGCGGCGGCGGAGACCAGCAGGAGTGCAAAGAGGGTGCGTTTCATGGTCAAGCGAGAATCATGTTGCGCAAGGCGGCCACCTTGGCGGCGATGGCGGCGAGCTGCTCGGGGCTCACCTCCGCAGTGCTCTTGCTGTTGATGTAGGTGGTCATCTTCGCGGCGTCGGTCACTGGCGCCTCAAACACGTATGTGGTCTTCACGGCTTCCATCTCCTGGCGCAATTCCTTCAGACCCTTCATCAGCGCATCGCTCGCGCCATCGCTGTTGATGCCGTCGACCACCGTGAGAAGGCCATCGAGGGTGCCCTTCTGTTCGCCGATGCGCGCTAAGAGCGCAGGGCTCTTGGCCGCGGCGGGATCCGCCAGCGTGAGGTGCATGCCCTCCACCCATCCGCCAGCAAGCACCCAAGCGCTCACGTCCAGAGCGTCATTCGCCTTCAAGTACTGATCAGCGGCGCGGAAGGCCATGCCGCTGAAGCGCAACAGGCTGTCCTCGCTGCCCATGTTGGCCTTGAACCGTTCAACAAGGGCCTTGTCGAAGGCATTGTTCAATTCAAGCTTGGCGCTGAGCCGTTCAATGGTCTCCAAGGTAGCCAGCGCGCGCTGCGCATCGCGGTGCACGGTGGCGTAGGACATATCGGCCCCGTACACGCCCATCATCATGGCCTGGGCCATCCGGGCGGTCATGGCATCGCCTTTCTCCAGCGGAGCGGTCAGGTCCTTCTGGTACTTGAGGCCCGCCTCCTTGATAGCGATGGCAGCCTGGACCGGAGAAGGCACGCTGAAGAATCTGCCACCGATGCCGATCAGTTCGGATTCTTTATCGGTGGCCTGCGTTGAGAGCGAATCGTTGCCCGGCGTGGAGCCAGGTTCGCCGCCGCCGCAAGCGGCTAGCAGCAGAGCGAATCCCGGCGCGAGCAGGGCAATGCGTTTGGGTTCCATTCGATTCATGGGTGGAGATGCGGTGCCGAAGGTAGAAGCGGCTTCCGCGGGCATTCTGAGCACCGGTGGGCAGTTTTCAACACGGAAGGCCTAGCCGCCCGTGGCCCATGCCCGCAACCGCGAGCCATGAAGGGCATACCAGCCAATGAAGCCGTAGAACGGGACAAGGAGCCAGTATGCGGATTGGGAAGCGGCTGCGCCAGCGCCCGACGACATGGCTGTCCAGACCGGCATGGCCAACGCGCCTCCGAGAATCGCCATGATGAGCAGGGCCGATCCCGTCTTCAGCGCAGAACCGATGCCATCGACCGCCAAGGGCCAGATGGCCGGCCACATCAAGGCATTGCCTAAGCCCAGCAAGGCCACGAAGACCACCGACACCGGGAGGTCGACCCAATTCAGGCGCAATCGCGCGAAGTCCATCACCGGGAACATGGTGGCGCTCTGAGGATCGGATACGAGCACTCCAGCGACACAAGCCAGCGCGCACAACGAAGAAAGCGCCAACGCCCACCGCTGTGACAAGCAGCGCGGGATGAGCGCAATGCCGATCACATAGCCTACAAGCATGGCGGATAGCGTGACGCTGGTGAGCGACTTGGCGATGTCGAGCGGGGTGCCGAGACGCTCAGCGTACACGGCAATGCTGTCTCCGGCCAGAACCTCGGCCCAGACATACACCAAGAGCGCAGCGACCCCGAGCACCAATTGCGGATGCCTCCATGGGGAAGCTCCGTTCCGGGATGCGCCTGTCTCTTCCTCTTGCAAAGGAGGCAACGGTGAAACCCGGATCAGCACCGCAGCGGCCAAGAGGCCTGCACCGAGCACCGTGTACGGCATCACGACCAGGCGTGCCCGCTCATCGAGCAAGAGCGCTCGCGCAGGGCCTTCCAGCGTGAGCAGGTCGGCTTTGAGCTGATCAGCATCGACAAGGATCAACGCCCCCAGGATGAAGGGCGCCACGATACCGCCCAGCTTGTTGCAGATGCCCATGATGCTGATCCTCTTGGCTGCGCTGGCGATCGGCCCGATCACGGTGACGTACGGGTTGCTGGCCGTTTGCAGCACGGCGAGCCCGGTCCCGATGGTGAAGAAGCCCGTAAGGAAGAGGCCTGCCGAACGGGCGTGCGCTGCGGGGATGAACAGGAAGGCACCCACGGCCATCACGGCGAGGCCGAGCGCCATGCCGTTCTTCATGCCAGTTCGCCTCAACAGCACCGAAGCTGGAAGCGCCATCACGAAATAGGAAGCGTAGAATGCGAATGGCACCACGATGCTCGCCTCGAAATCGCTCAGCTCGCAGGCGATGCGCATGAAGGGGATCAGCGGCCCATTCAGCCAGGTCACGAAGCCGAAAAGGAAGAACAGAACGCCCAGGATGATGATGGCCGTTGCCGTGCCGCGCGAATTGGTGCTCATGCGGCGGTGAAAGTACCCGTGGCCTTATCACCATGCCCGGCTCCGTCGGCCCTCCGCCAACATCCACCTGTGCGATCGCTACCAGTTCACGGCCCGCTTGTAATAGCGCGGGAACCGGATCCGCTTGCGCATGGCGTGGTAGTACCGGCTCCACATCGGCGTAGGCTGCTCATATACCGAGGCGCTCAACGTTTCGCTAGGCACCTCTAGCTTCTTCTTGTTTTCCTTCATGCGTGCCATGCCCCCTAGACAATCGAACCGCCTGCTTTGTTGCCCTGGAGAGCAGAACTGAACAAGCACATTGACACTTGCATGACGGATGATCGCCGGGATGCGCTGCGCGATCACCTTTGCCCAATGCCTCGCTTCGCCGATGTGATCCTGCCGCTCGCCGTGCCTGGACGCTTCACGTTCAGCCTGCCAGAAGGAACTGAAGTGAAGTCGGGCATGCGCGTGGCGGTGCCTTTCGGGCGCGGCGGAAAGCTCTACGGCGGGCTCGTGCGCCGGGTGCATGACGAAGCCCCCATCACCAGCACCCGCGAGATCCTCTCCGTGCTCGATGCCGCGCCCATCGTCACCGAGCGGCAATTCCTCTTGTGGGAGCGCATCGCCGAGCACTACCTGTGCACGCTGGGCGAAGTGATGATCGCCGCCTTGCCCGGGCAGCTCACCCTGAGCAGCGAGACGCGCATCGTGGTGAATCCCTTCATCGCGGAAGAGCCGGTGCGAACCGACCGCGCTGGGGTGCTGATCGCCGCGCTCCTTGAACGCGAGGCGTTAAGCATGAAGGAAGCCGGGGAGCTGCTCGGCTTGAAGGACCCCATGCCCGCGGTCAAGCGCCTGATCGATGAAGGCGTGGTGACCGTGGAAGAGGAATTGCGCGAAGCCTGGAAGCCCCGCACCCTGACCTATGTGAAGCTCACTGATGCGGCGCAAAGCGAAGAAGCGCTTCACCAATGGTTCGACAAGCTGGAGAAGAAGGCCCCCAAGCAATTGCACCTGCTCATGCGCTATGTAGAGCTGAGCCGCTGCATGAGCGAACATCCGCTCGAAGTGGAGAAGAACAGACTGCTGCACCTCAGCGGCTCCTCCCCCGCTGCGCTGAAGCCCTTGATCGAGAAAGGCCTCTTCGAGACCTATGAGCGCGAAGCCGGCATGCCCGCGCAAGCGCTCATCGACAAGGCCGGTCCAACGCTCTCCGCCGCGCAAGCATCAGCGCTGGATCAGGTCCGCACCGGGCACGCCGTTAAGGATGTCGTGCTGCTGCGCGGCGTCACCTCTTCGGGCAAGACGGAGATCTACACCACGCTCATCGACGAGGCCGTGCGCGATGGCGGACAAGTGCTCTACCTGCTGCCGGAGATCGCGCTCACCGCGCAGATCATCGAGCGCCTGCGGGCGCGCTTCGGCGAGCTCATCGCAGTTTACCATAGCCGCATGTCCGCGCGTGATCGCGCCGAGCTCTGGATGCGAATGGCCCAGGGCACGGACGCGCCGCCGATCATCGTAGGCGCACGCTCGGCGCTCTTCCTCCCCTTTCGCGGATTGAAGCTGCTGGTGGTCGACGAAGAGCACGATCCCAGCTACAAGCAGCACGAGCCCGCGCCGCGCTACCACGCGCGCGACATGTCCATCGTGCTCGCATCCCTGCACGGCGCCAAGACCATGCTCGGCAGTGCTACGCCCAGCCTAGAGAGCCGGTACAACGCGCACTCGGGCAAATACGCATACGCGGAGCTGCTCTCGCGCTACGGCGACGTCGCCATGCCCATCATCACGTTGGTTGACCTCCGCGATGCCCAGCGCCGCAAGCAGATGCGCGGCCACTTCAGCCAGCCGCTCATCGATGCGATCGATGCCGCGCTGAAGAAGCGCGAGCAGGCCATCCTCTTCCAGAACCGGCGCGGGTACGTGCCCGTGTGGCAATGCGAGAGCTGCGCCTTCGTGCCCAATTGCGACCACTGCGATGTGAGCCTCACCTACCACAAGAAGCTGCATCAGCTGCGCTGCCACTATTGCGGAAGGACCTATCCGCCGCCCACGCAGTGCGCGCAATGCGGCAGCAACCGCTTGCGGATGATCGGCTTCGGCACCGAGAAGATCGAGGAGGAGCTCGCGGGGATCTTCCCGGAGGCGCGCATCGCCCGCATGGACCAGGACACGGTGCGGGGCCGTCAGGCGCTCGACCGTATCCTCACCGGCTTCGCGCAGGGCGCCATCGACATCCTCGTAGGCACGCAGATGGTGACCAAGGGCCTCGACTTCGATCAGGTCACCACCGTGGGCATCCTCAGCGCCGACAGCCTCTTGCGCTTCCCCGACTTCCGCGCGCACGAACGCGGCTTCCAGCTCATGGCCCAAGTGGCGGGCCGCGCGGGCCGAAGGGACAAGCCCGGCAACGTGATCATCCAAGCGCATGAGGTGCGCAATCCCGTGCTCGACCTGGTGACGCGGCACGATGTGGAAGGCTTCTACCAGCGCGAGATCGAGCACCGCCGCACGCACGGATACCCGCCCTTCCTGCGCGTGCTGGCGCTCACCCTCCGCCACCGCAACGAGGAGCGCGTGGCCGCAGCCGCAGCCGATCTGGCCTCAGCGCTGCGCGAGCACTTGGGCGATCGCGTGCTCGGCCCTGACATCCCAGCCGTGGCCTGGGTGAAGGACCGCCACATCCGCAACCTGCTGGTGAAGCTGCGCCGCAGCGCGCATCACGAAGAGAAAGCCTTCGTGCGCGAGTGCATCGATCGCGTGTTCGCCTTGCCCCAGCACCGCGCCGTGCAACTTGTGGCGGATGTGGATCCGGTGTGAGCTCAGCGCTCCACGGCCACGCGCAACGCTGCGCGGCCGCGCGGATCAACCAGCTCGATCAGATACAGGCCTGGCGGAACCGAAGAGGCATCGATCCATGACTCTGATGCACCATCGGGCATGATGCCATGGTGCAACGAACGGCCATCGGAAGCGATCAATCTGAATGACGCGCTGCCATCCGTTGCGGCTCGTGAGATCCGCAAACGACCGCTCGCCGGATTGGGCGCGATGCTCCAGCGGCCATTGTCGTGCTCCTCAACGCCGATCCCTCCGCACGGCCATTGAAGCGCATCGAAGACCCCCTTCGCCAAGAGCAGCGCCGGGAAGGCGCAGCCGTTGTGATCGAGGCCGGAGCCCGCGCTGACCGCCTGCACATCCGGAGCGCCATTGGCCTGCATGGCATCGCGCGCCACGATGCTGTTCTGGTAGAACACATGGTCATCTGCTTCGCAGTAGAACATGCGCAAGCGCGACTGGGGCGTCCAGTCGTAGAGGTCGTTATCGCGCAGCGCCTGGCGGAAGGGATGATCCGGATCATCGATGAAGGCTTGCAGCATGGAAGGCACCAGGATCTGGTTGGGGATCTCGGGCATGATGTCATCCACGACACCGGAGCCATTGTTCCCTTGGAAGAGCGGCGGCAACTCCGTGGCCCAAGGCTCCTGCACCACCTCGTCCACCTCGTCGTAGAGCCACGGGTACACATGGCCATAGGACAAGAGCACGTATGGCAGGTAATACGGCGCGGGGTAGGGCTCATTTGCGATGATCACTTCGGCCTGCACGCCGCTGGCATCGTAAGGCCCGCTGCACGGTGCTGCGGCAGTGACGGTGAACTCATCAGCATGCGCTTCCTGCAGGAGCTTGTGCGTGGCCATGCACGCGTGACCGCCCTGTGAGTATCCGGTGAGGAAGAGCTGCCCATTCAACTCAACGCCCTTCGCCGCGCACAGCTCGCGGGCGGCGCGCAGCGCATCGCGGCCGGCGGTGGCCTCACTGGCAGCGTGCATGTACGGATGCGGTCCGGGGCCATCGCCGAGGCCTAGGTAGTCCGGCAGCACGGCCACATAGCGGAACGCGCTGAGGTAGTAAGCCACGACGATCTCATCGCTGAGGCGCGAGGGCACGCCTTCGCGGTTCAGCACGGTGCCATGCATGTACGCGGCCATGGCATGCGTGCAAGGCGTGTTCACCGGAAGCGCCACCGCCGCGCTGGCGATGGTGGGCTGCCCGAAGGGATCGACCGTGTTGTACACCACGCGATAGGTCTCGATGTCATTGTCCGCACCAGCGATGCCCTGATCGGCCAACTCGGCGATGGTGAATGACGAGATCAGCGAATCGCTGATGAGCACTTGCGCTTGCAGCACGCATGCATTGACCAAGGCGATGGACAGGAACAGACGCTTCATGAGCGGCAAGGTAGCCGCTCATTCCGAAGGTGCAAATCCCGCAGCCGCGCAGAGCGCCGGCCAGATACCCAGCTCCGGTGCTTGGGCTGCTACCCGAATAGATTCTCCGGTGAACGGATGCACGAACCGGATCTCGCGCGCATGGAGCCCGATGCTCCTGTCCTTCTCCCCTCTTCGCGCGCCGTACTTCACATCGCCCTTGATCGCATGGCCCCAAGCTGAGAGCTGCGCGCGGATCTGGTGGAAGGCGCCGCCTTCGGGCATGCACTCCACCAAGCTGTAACGATCGCCCCGTGCAAGCACCTGCACCTGCGTGCGCGACGCCTCATCGCCTTGCACTTCGCTCACGCGTGCCCTCCGATTGGGAGCATCCTGCGCGAGCCGGTGCACCAAAGCCACGGAGCCCTTCTCCTCAACCCGGCCTTCCACGATGGCCCAATAGCGTTTCTCCACACGCCGCTCGCGGAAGAGCGCTTGCAGGGCCTTGTTGGCCTCGGCGGTTCGCGCAAGCAGCACCACGCCGCTCACAGGACGGTCGATGCGGTGCACGAGTTCCAGTGCCGGCTCCTTGCGCTCGATCCGCACCAACGAGAGCAGGTCCTCATCGCCTGTTGGATCGGCTTGCACGGGCACGCCTGCGGGCTTGCGCACGGCAAGCAGCCAAGGGTCGCTGAAGAGAACCGGTATCGATGCTGGGGCCATGATCACACGACAACGGGTCATCCCAGCGAAAGCCGGGACCGGTGCGGCAAAACGCTAGTACTGCTCCTTCGCGCTGGGGAAATCCTTGCTGCGCACATCGCGCACGTAGCCGCCCACGGCATCGGAGATCACCGTGTGCAGATCAGCATAGCGCCGCAGGAAGCGAGGATTGAATTCCTTGTTGATGCCCAGCATGTCGTGCAGCACCAGCACCTGGCCATCGACACCGCCGCCCGCGCCGATGCCGATCACGGGGATGCTCACGCTCTTGGCCACCTCTTCCGCGAGCTTGGCCGGGATCTTCTCGAGCACCAGCGCGAAGCAACCGGCCTCTTCCAGGAGCTTGGCATCCTCACGCAAGCGCTGGGCTTCCATCTCCTCTTTGGCGCGCACCACGTAAGTGCCGAATTTGTAGATGCTCTGCGGCGTGAGTCCCAGATGCCCCATCACGGGGATGCCCGCCGTGAGGATCCGCTCGACGGATCCGATCACCTCACGCCCGCCCTCGAGCTTCACGGCATGCGCGCCGCTCTCCTTCATGATGCGGATGGCGCTGTTGAGCGCGCCCTTGGTGTTGCCTTGATAGGTGCCGAAGGGCAGGTCGACCACGATGAGTGCCCGCTGGCAGCCGCGCACCACGGCGCCTGCATGGTAGATCATCTGATCAAGCGTGATCGGCAAGGTGGTCTCGTGCCCGGCCATCACGTTGCTGGCGCTGTCGCCCACCAGGATCACATCGATGCCCGCCGCATCGACCAAGCGCGCGAGCGAGTAATCATAGGCCGTGAGCATGGCGATGGGCACGCCTCCGGACTTCATTTCCTGCAAGGTGTGCGTGGTGACGCGCTTGGCGTCGGCGGATCCGGTGCTCATGCTTCCATGGATGGGTGGCGAAAGCTAGCCCGCGCCGCTCATGGCCCACAGCAGGCCGTTGGTCAAGCCGATCAGGCTGGGAAGCTCGCGCGGCTATCTTTGGCCGCCTCCATCGGCAACCGCATGCACCGTTCAATCCCCTTCGCGCTCCTGGCCGCCTCCTTGCTCACCGGTTGCAGCACTGAGCTCGACATCAATGAGCCGTACAAGGACATCACCATCGTGTACGGGCTCTTGAACCAGAAGGACTCCGTGCATTTCGTGAAGGTGAACAAGGCCTTCTTGGGCACCGGCAACGCACTCGACATGGCCCAAGTGCGCGACTCCAGTGAATACAGCGGCGAGGCCATCTCCTACGCCAAGGTTTTCCGTGTGAGCAGTTCCGGTGCGCTGCTCGATTCCTTCCCACTGCTGGACACGGTCGTGGTGAACCGCGAGCCGGGCACCTTCTATGCACCGGTGCAGAAGCTCAAGTACTTCGTGTCGCCCTATACCCAGACGATTCCCGCCAGCAACCTCGGAGTGCGGATGTTCCTCTGGCAGGACGACAGCTACCGGCTTGTGATGAACGTGAACGGCAAGACCGTCACCGCCGAGACCCCGATCACCAATGACTTCAAGGTGGACCCAGTGGATCAGGATACAGTGGCCAATGGAGCTCGCGTAGCTCTAAGGAACACAGCGGGCAACAGCTATTCGGATTACGAGTTCAACTGGACATCACGGGCTGATTGCAAGCGCTTCGTGGTGGAGTGGAAGTTCCGATACGATGAAGTGACCGGAACGGACACCGTGGCCCGCAGCATCAGTCAGAAGATCGGCTCTCCGAAAGTCTCGTCCTTCGTGAATGAGGACATGGCGGTGCGTCTTGCCGGAGAGACCTTCTATAGCGCTGTGGAAAGCCAGATCAAGAGCCAGTCGGGTTGGGAGAGCGTGGATCGCCGCATTTTCCGGGGAATCGACTTCGTGGTCTCCGTGGCCAACGACGACCTCCACACCTACTTGACCCTAACCGAGCCCGTAACCGGCATCGTGAATGATAGGCCCGCGTACAGCAACCTCGAGAACGGCATTGGAGTCTGGGGCAGCCGGTATGAGAAGACCACCCGAGGCAAACGATTGAGCACGCAGTCCTTCAATGAACTGATTGACGGCAACTATACGGGCGACCTGCGCTTCTGCTCCCCGCAGGATGGCTTCGTCTGCCCCTGACATGCCAAGCTGACAGCGTTCCATGGCCCCCATTGGCGGGCCTTTCGGTGCATCATGGCAGCTTCTCTCCCTTCTTGTCCGGTGGCATGGTGGTTGATCCTGCCGCGCCGCTGAACAACCTGTCCTACAAACCAACACCGGCGCCGGACCTCGGCGCATACACATGAGCAAGATCATCGGCATCGACCTGGGCACCACCAACAGCTGCGTCTCCGTGATGGAGGGCAACGAGCCTGTGGTGATCGCCAATAGCGAGGGCAAGCGCACCACGCCCAGCATCGTGGCCTTCGTAGAGGGCGGCGAGCGCAAAGTGGGTGACCCCGCCAAGCGTCAGGCCATCACCAACCCGAAGAACACCATCTCCTCCATCAAGCGCTTCATGGGCAATTCCTTCGATGAGTGCGCGAAGGAGATCGCGCGCATGCCCTACACGGTGGAGCGCGGCGCGAGCAACACCCCGCGCGTGGCCATCGGAGACCGGCACTACACCCCGCAGGAGATCAGCGCCATGATCCTGCAGAAGATGAAGAAGACCGCCGAGGATTACCTGGGCACCACGGTGAACGAGGCCGTGATCACTGTGCCTGCCTACTTCAACGATGCCCAGCGCCAAGCCACGAAGGAAGCCGGCGAGATCGCTGGCCTGAAAGTGCGCCGCATCATCAACGAGCCCACGGCGGCAGCGCTCGCCTATGGCCTCGACAAGAAGCACAAGGACCAGAAGATCGTGGTATTCGACTGCGGCGGCGGCACCCACGACGTGAGCGTGCTCGAACTGGGCGATGGCGTGTTCGAGGTGAAGAGCACCGACGGGGACACCCACTTGGGCGGCGACGACTTCGACCAGGTGATCATCGACTGGCTGGCCGAAGAATTCAAGGGCCAATTCAACATCGACCTGCGTAAGGACCCCATGGCCCTTCAGCGCCTGAAGGAGGCTGCCGAGAAAGCGAAGATCGAGCTCAGCTCAACCACCAGCAGCGAGATCAACCTGCCCTATATCATGCCGGTGGATGGCATCCCGCAGCACTTGGTGCGCAGCCTCACCCGCGCCAAGTTCGAGCAGCTCGCGGACAGCCTCATCAAGCGCACCATCGCCCCGTGCGAGAGCGCATTGAAGAACGCCGGCCTCAAGACCACGGACATCGACGAGGTGATCCTGGTGGGCGGCAGCACCCGCATTCCAGCCATCCAGGATGCCGTGAAGAAGTTCTTCGGCAAGGAGCCCAGCAAGGGCGTGAACCCCGACGAAGTGGTGGCCATCGGCGCCGCGATCCAAGGCGGCGTGCTCACCGGCGATGTGAAGGACGTGCTCCTGCTCGACGTGACCCCGCTCAGCCTGGGCATCGAGACCATGGGCGGAGTGATGACCAAGCTCATCGAAGCGAACACCACCATCCCCACCAAGAAGAGCGAGACCTTCAGCACGGCCAGCGACAGCCAGCCCAGCGTGGAGATCCATGTGCTGCAAGGCGAGCGCCCCATGGCCAACGGCAACCGCACCATCGGCCGCTTCCACCTCGATGGCATCCCTCCTGCACCGCGCGGCGTGCCGCAGATCGAGGTCACCTTCGATATCGACGCCAACGGCATCCTGCACGTGGGCGCGAAGGACAAGGCCACCGGCAAGGAGCAGAGCATCCGCATCGAGGCCAGCAGCGGCCTGAGCAAGGAGGAGATCGAGAAGATGAAGAAGGAGGCAGAGGCCAACGCCGATGCCGACAAGAAGGCGCGAGAGACCGTGGACAAGCTCAACGCCGCCGACAGCCTCATCTTCCAGACCGAGAAGAGCCTCAAGGATTACGGCGAGAAGATCCCCGACGAGAAGAAGAAGCCGATCGAAGAGGCGCTCAGCCGGCTGAAGGACGCGCACAAGGCGCAAGACGCTGATGCCTGCGAGAAGCTCATGGGCGAGTTGAACACCGCCTTCCAAGCGGCCAGCCAGGAGATGTACAATGCTGCGCAGCAAGGCCAAGCCAATGGAAACGGCAATGCAGGCAACGCCAGCTCCACCGACTCCGAGGTGAAGGATGTCGATTTCGAGGAAGTGAAGGACAGCAAGTAGGGGTCGGACCTTCCCGACCCGAGGCTTGCGGCAAGCACCAAGCAGCGAGCCCCGCGATCATCGCGGGGCTCGCTCATTCCACTCGGTCGGCCCATTCAGCGCACGGCGTGCACCTTGCCATCGAGGTAATCCTCTTGGCGCACGGTCGCGCCGGCGGGATCGAAGTAGGTCCAGGTTCCGATGCGCGTGGTCTCCAGCGAATGCCTGTCGCATCGTGCGCGGCCTTGGCTTTTCAGCGCCCCACCAGGGTGGTACTCGCTGATGTCGATGAGGCCCTTGGCCTTATCCGCGAGCACGAGCGTGCTGATCGGCCGCCCCTCCGCATCGAAGAGCTCCATGCGGGTATAGCAGCCGCCATTGCGCTGGCGCTCCTCTGCATACCTCAGCACGCCGTTGATATAATGGTCCTTGTAGAGCACCACCTGTCCTTCAGCATAACGGATCTCGGAGCGCGGCTGTCCGTTGGCGTGCCATGAGCGCTGCACGGCGCGCAAATCGTCCGTGCGCCTGAACTCGCGTTCGAGCTGCCCGGTTGGATAGTAATTCTTGTACAGGACAAGGAGCCCATTGTCGTAATAGCCCTTGTGCTTCAGCTGGCCGTCGGGGTACTTGTCCTCCACCGCCCCCGTGCACGGAAAGCCGTTGCAGCGGCGAACGCTGTCTCCGGCGGTGACCGGATTGTACCGTTCGTACGCGTTGAGGTCCGGCGCGGGGTCCTCTCCCGCATCGCCCATCACATAAAGCTCATCAGCGGCCAGCATCAGCGTATCGGGCTGCGCAGCGCAAGCGGTCGTCAGTGAAAGCCCCCCCCAAAGGATGAGCGCTCGTGGCACATTCATCGGGCTGGTTCTACGGCAATGGCCTGCGCTCGGTTACCCGGCCGGCTTCGCGATGCGCGCGATGCGCCAGCCCAAAGCGCCTTGCAGCACCGTCATCAATGGGCTGATCAGGTTGAAGAAGCAGAACGGCAGGTAGGTCATGGTGGCCACGCCGAGCACGCTGCCCATGTACGCCCCGCACGTATTCCAAGGAACCAGCGCACTGGTAACGGTGCCGCTGTCCTCCAGTGTCCGGCTGAGCAATTTGGGATGCAGGCCGCGCTCAGCGAATACCGGCGCGAACATGCGGCCCGGCACCACGATGCTCAAGTACTGGTCCGATGCGGTGGCGTTCACCAGCACGCAGCTGCCCGCCGTAGCCGCGATGAGCGAGCCATCGGTCCGCGCCTTGGTCAGTATGGCCGCTGCAAGTCGCTGCAAGAGCCCGGCACCTTCCATGGCGCCGCCGAAGACCATGGCGCACAGGACGAGCCAGATGGTCTTGAGCATGCCGAACATGCCCTTGGCGCTGAGCAGCTCATCCACGATGGCGCTGCCGGTCTCAATGGTGGCGCCAGAGCCCATGGTGCCGATGATGACCTTATAAAGATGCTGCCACGAGTCGCCGCCGGCTAGATGACTGAGCAAAGGGCGCTGGAAGATGAGCGCTGCTGCTGCGCCTAGCAGCACGCCGATGAAAAGGGCCGGCAAGGCCGGCATTCGCCGCCAGATCATGATCACCACCGCAGCAGGGACCAGGTACAGCCACCAGCCGATCCTGAAGCGCCCATGGATCGCGGCGCGCAATTCCTCCACTCCCGTGATGGCCCCATCCGGAGCGGCGAACAGCCCGATGCCCAGGAAAGCCAACAACGTGATGATGATGCTCGGCACAGTGGTATTGAGCATGTAGCGGATGTGCGAGAACAGATCCGTGCCTGCAACAGCAGGTGCCAGGTTCGTGGTGTCGCTGAGCGGGCTGAGCTTGTCCCCGAAGTAGGCTCCGCTGACTATGGCGCCCGCCACCATGCCCTCGTGGAAGCCCAGGGCCTTGCCGATGCCCATGAGCGCAATGCCCACCGTTGCAGCGGTGCTCCATGATGACCCTGTGGCGAGTGACACCACGCAGCAGACCAGGCAGGCCGCGAACAAGAAGGCCTTGGGCGAGAGCAGCAGCAAGCCGTGATCGATCATGGCCGGCACGATCCCGCTGATGAGCCAGGTGCCAGCCAGCGCACCGATCAGCAAGAGGATGAGGATGGCACCGAGGGCCGTGGTGATCCCACGCACGATGTGGTCGAGCAGTTCGGTGAATGACGATCCGTTGTAAAGGCCGATGCCGATCGCGATTGCCGCAGCGAACAGCAATGCCAGCTGGTTCGGGCCATCGAGCCCGCTGTCGCCGAACACCAGCACATTCTGTGCGAGCAGCGCTACGAGCGCGACCACGGGCAGCAGCGCTTGGAAGATGGATGGGGGCCTTGCCGTCCGGTGTGCGCTCATGCGGCCAATGTACCCGTGGACCGGTAAGCCGGGAAACTCGCGGACGGCCCAGCCCCAAGATTTCCACACCCCTTGCATCACACCATTCGACCCGATACTTTCGGCATCCCCTTACCCTGACCAACCCAGAACCACGGCCTTCGCCTCCGCTTTCCGATACGCCATCCATCTTGCTCTCTGTTGATGTGAAACGCGCTCATGCGCATGATTCACGCTGCTTGGCATGATGGCCCGCTCCCCTCCGAAACCCTAACCAACACCCTTCAACATGAACCTGAACCTTGTCTTGAAAGGAGCGCTGCATGCGAGCGCGCTGGCTGGCCTGCTGCTAGCACAGTCCAGCGCGCATGCACAGAGCATTGCGGTTGACACCGAGACCACGGTGGCGCCTGTGGCGAAACCTGATCTGCCGCCCGCGAATGTGAAGCAATCGAAAGCAGAAGTGAAGACGGCTGCTCCGGTGCCATCACCACAGGCCGGTGAAGGCGGTGCGCTCAGCAATTCAGCCGGTACGCAAACCGCCGGAGCGCCGATGAAGACAGCGCGGCGCACCAGCCCGCACCAGTCCGATCCGGAAGATGCACTCTTGCAAACCCGGGAGCCCTGAACCGAACCCTTGATACCAGAACGAACATGAACATCCTCGATACCTTCAAGCGCATGCCGCAGCGGAGCGCTCCGCTGCTGCTCATCACCATGATGCTCGCGCTCTTTTCTGCGCGCCTGCAGGCCCAAACCGTCACCATCGATGGCGGCAGCACTACGAACGGCGGCCCGTTGAGCATCTTGCAGAATCATGCCGGCGAGTATTTGTACTTCGCATCGGAGATCGGCCAGGACTACACCATCACGCGCATCAACTTCAAGAATGCGATCGCTGGCGGCACCGGCCCCATCGACACGTATGGCAGCGTGAGCCTTTACCTGCGCCACACCGCCAACACTACGCTGCCGACCGCTGTCTATGCGGGCACCGGCGGTTACACGTTGGTGTACAATGGGCCGATGACCTGGAGCAAGAGCGGCTGGAGCGGCGCCAATCTGCAAACGCCCTTCGCATACAGCACAGGATCAGGCAACCTCCAGCTGCTGGTGCTGCGCAGCGAAGCCGTGACGCATCCGGGCGCCGCATTCTATGCGGCGGTCACCGCCGGCGTGAATAGTTGCCGGCGCTACAATAACGCTGCGGCCCCGGTCGTAGGCGTTTCCACGCTCTCGCAATCCACTTTCCGCGCGGCGATCCAACTCATTGGCGAACCCAATTGCAACGGCGCGCCCACTCCTGGCAACACGCTCTTCGTTCAGGGCAGCGGCTGCTCTGGCACCAGCTTCAGCATGAGCCTGGAGAATGCCACACCTGGCCCCGATGTCACCTATCAATGGCAGAGCGCCGATGATGCCGCCTTCACCGTGAACGTCGTGAACCTGGGCACGCACCCGAATCAGTGGGCCACGCAGACCAGCGATACGTACTACCGTTGCCTTGTGAGCTGTCCGAGCAGCCCGCCAGCGGTGGCAAGCAACCCGCTCTTCGTGCCTACGGCACCATCCCACTTGTGCGCATTATGCGCGGCAGGCGTGAACGGCACCAACAATGCCTTCTTTGAGAAGATCGCCAACGTGTCCTACGGCTCGGGCAACACCGTGAACAACAATTCCCTGGATGCCATTGGCGTGTACCAGAACTTCCGTGGGCTCTCCGGAGACGTGCTTGAGAACAACTCTTTTGATGTGACCGTGAGCCTATCTGCTGCAGCGAGCACCGACCAGATCCAGATCTGGTGTGATTGGGACCAGAACGGCATTTTCGCGAACGACCCCTCGGAGCTGATGTACACATCACCCTTGGGCACTGGTCCGTTCACCGCTACGATCCTAGTGCCGTCGGGCGCAACCTTGGGCCGTACCACAATGCGGATTCGCTTGCACGACAATGCGTTCAATCCTGTTTTCGATCCCTGCGGAAGCGGAACCAATTCCTTCGGCGAAGTGGAGGATTATGGCTTGAATGTGCTGCCCGAGCCCACCTGCGGATTGCCTTCCGGCATAGCGGCGAGCACAGCCACGGCCACAACGGCGAACATTTCATGGCTGGCTGCTCCGAGCGCTATCACTTACGATGTGGAGGTGCGTCAAGGCGGTTTGCCCGGCACTGGCGGTGAAACCTTCGCGGGAAGCACGGGTGCGCTTTCCATCGTTGCCACCGGCCTCACCTTCGGACAGAGCTACCAAGTGTACGTGCGCGCCGATTGCGGCGGCGGCAACCTCAGCCCATGGGTCGGACCGATCGCCCATCTGCAGGACTACTGCGTGGCCGACGCGCCCTTCAACAACGACCCGATCATCTCCCAGTTCACCTATGGAGGCATCAATAACAGCAACGCCTCCACCGCGGGCTACCTGAACTTCACGGCGCAGACGGCCTTCGTGGCGCCCGGCGTGCCCACCGCATTCTCCGTGGACCGCACCACCGACTTCGGCCTCGATTCGCTCCTGATCTGGGTGGACCTCAACAATGACATCGATTTCGACGATCCGGGCGAGCTCGTATACACCTCGCCTGCGTTCTTCCCCGATCCGCTCAACGACTTCATCACCATCCCCAACGGCACTTCGCCAGGCGATAAGCGCATGCGCGTGCGCCGGGTGAACATGTCCCCGGGCTTCAGCTGGACCTCGCCTTGCGGAACAGCGCCTTTCGGGCAGACACACGATTACACGGTGAACGTGTGCGGCGCGCCGGTGGCCACCGCAGCCGTGGTGGATGATTGCGTCAACGATGAGTTCACCTTGGAAGTCGATATCACCAGCAATCCTGTTGGAGCGCTGACCATTGAATGGGTGGCCACGCCTGGAGGCCCCGGCAGCCAAGCCGCCGCATTGGGCGTGAACACGCTGCCCGATTTCCAGGCCGGCACAGAGGTGGCCGTCACCGTCACCAACGGCACGGTCTGCGAGCTCGACCTGGGCAGCCACTTCAGCAATTGCCCGGATACGGTGACCTGCGGTACAACCATCACGGTGCCGCACTGCTATGCGAACAACGACCCGCGCGTGTTCACCTACATCGCGAGCGATGACCAGCAGACCCTGACATTGACATTCATCTCAGGAACGATGGACCCGAATGACATCATCCGCGCCTATGCCGGCACGGATGAGGACAACAGCCCCTCCTTGGGCAGCGGCTCGTACCCCGACCTCGGCGCCCCTCAGCTCTCCATCGCTTCAACGAACGATACGCTGATGCTGGTGATCGATTCCGATGGCAGCAACAGCTGCCGCGATGGGCAACAGAGCAACTGGGTATTCGAGGTGGAATGCACGCCCGCTTGCCTTGACCCCGATGCAGGGATCACGGTGAATACGGACTGCGCCACCTACGAATTCACCATTGATGCGGAGATCATCAGCACCGGCAGCGGAACAACCACCACCCTGCGCTATACGGTGAACGGCGGAGACCCCACGGACATCCCCGGCCTGCTTGAGACCGACATCGAGAACCTGGGCCCCTTCGCCATCGACGATGTGGTGAACATCCGCCTGCTGCATGAGAGCAACAGCAGTTGCGACCGCAGCTTCGGCGACTTCACCGATGACAACACCTGCATCCCGGGTGAGGCGTGCGTGGGCGCGATCCTGCTCAGCGTGAACGGGCTAGGCGGTTGCCCGGCCGGCGGAACGCCCGGCAGCAATGCCACAGCCACACAGGATGGCGGCCTCTTCTCCTGCAGCGGCAGCGTTGGCCCCTTCCTGGACAAGTGGTACCGTTTCAATTCAGGGGCCAATAGCGCCATTGCGTACAGCTTCACGTCGTTCGCGTTCACCAGCCTCTTCGTCGAAGTGTTCGAGGGCGGCTGCGCCGGCACCTCCGTGCATTGCGCACTGGGTGCATCGGCCTTGAGCAACTCGTTCGTTGTGACACCGAACACCGATTACTGGTTGCGCATGGCATCAGCGAGCGCGCAAGGCGGCAATTTCACGATCTGCGTGAGCGCGGGCGTGCCTCCGCCCGATCCCTGCGCGAGCATCGCCAACATCAGCGCTTGCGCAGTGAGCACCGGCCCGGTAGCCGTTCCTGCTGGAACCGGCGCATGGAGCAACAACACGCTCGGAGGCCCCTTCCAGACCCCTGGCATCGAGCGCATCTTCACCTTCACGCCCACGATCAGCGGTGTCCACACCATCAATGTCCTTTCATACAGCGGCACGGCTGTTCAATACATCGACTTCTACTGGAAGGTCGTTGGCAGCTGCAACAATGCCGGATGGGCATATCTGGATGATGTGAATGCGATCGGCCCTGTTCCGGGCGATATCGCGAACGGCGGGGTGCCCTTGAACCTGACCGCGGGCAGCACCTATTACATCATGTGGGACGTGGAGGAGACGACCGGGCGCACCGTGGCATTCGAGGTGATCTGCCCGATCCCGCCCCCAGCGAATGATGATTGCGCCGACGCCATCAGCCTGACCCCGGCCCCCGTTTGCGCTCCAGTGGCGGGCACCAACGTCGGAGCTTCGCAATCGGTGGCACCGAGCACCTGCTCCGGCTTCACCAGCACGGTGGCAAATGATGTCTGGTACAGCTTCGTGGCTACCCGGACCTCCCATCGAGTGACTGTGGCAGGCCAAGGAGCATTCGATGCTGTTGTCGACCTGCGCACAGGCGCGTGCAACGGCACGTCTCAGGTCTGCGGAGATGCCACCGTCGACGGCGGAACCGAAGTGCTCACCTTAGGAAGCCTCACCATCGGTGAGACCTACCTGGTGCGCGTCTATGGCTGGGCCGGTGGGACCGGAGCCTTCACCATCTGCGTGGAAGAGCCCGATTGCCTTGGCGCCTTTGGTGGAGCCGCGCTCCCCGGTACCGCATGTGATGATAACGATGCAGGCACGGAGAACGATGTGTACGGCCCCGATTGCGTCTGCGCTGGCACCCCGCCATTCATCTGCACCACGGACCTGGACTTCGTTTACCAGGCCGATGGCAACGACGATCTCACGTGGCAGATCTTCGAGCAAGGCACCAACAACCTGATGCAGAGCGGCGGCGGCGCCCTGATCGGCAGCGGCTCCGAGGCCACTTGCCTGCCTGACGGCTGCTTCTACCTCGTGGTCACTGATGGCGCGGGCGATGGCATCGTGAACGGCGGCTACCTCCTGAGGGTCAACAGCAGCGTGCGCCTGATCGATAACCTCTACGACCAGTACGGCAACGGCGGCTTCACCAGCGGAGCCACCAGCCAGATCGCGAGCAACGAGGGCTTCTGCCTGCCCGTGGGCACCGACCGCCTGATCTACACCAGCTGCGACAAGCTCGACTGGGCGCCATACGCATGCGGCCAAGCCTTCATCGTGGCCAACGCGAATCCGTTGGCGACCGGTTACCAGTTCTGGTTCTATGATCCGAACGGCGGGCTCAGCTTCAAGCGCGCCCAAGCCTCCACGCACTGCTTGCTCAGCACCCTCCCGCTTGCCCAAGGCGTATTGTACAACGTGAAAGTGCGCGCCCTCGTCGGCGGGGTTTACAACAACTGGGGCCCCGCTTGCCGCATGATGCTGAACAACGCTCTGGCATCGTGCCCCCGCACCAAGCTCCTGGACCTGCCCGGCAACCAGTACCTGAGCTGCGGCCAGAGCCGCACGATCGGCTCCACCCAGCTCGTGCATGCACGTCCGGTGAAGCGCCTGGTGAATGATGGCCCACCCTGCGCGAACGCCTTCTGGCAGAATGCCAACCGCTACCAGTTCCGCTTCCGCATACCCGCTGAGAACGTGGTGATCCTGAAGACCAGCGCCACGGGGCAGTACTGGGTGAACACCAACGGCCTCACCTGCGGCAAGACCTACGAGGTGGATGTGCGCGCGAGCTTCAACAACGGCAGCACCTGGTGCGTGACCACGTCGAACCCCAACAGCATCAGCGACCCGCTCTGGGGAGATATGTGCACCCTATCCACCACCTGCAGCTTCGGCATGGCGCAACAGCCAATCGGCGGAACGGCCCCCGAGCAGCGCTTGAGCCTGTACCCGAACCCGAACCAAGGCGACCAATTCACGATCAGCCTGACCAACATCCCCGCGGAGGTGGAGCAGGCCAGCTTGGAACTGTACGATGCGTTCGGCAAGCTGGTGCTCAGCCGCTCGATCGCGGTGGCCGATGGCATGTTGAACGCTCGCATCGACCTGCAGGCGGGCATGGCCACCGGGCTTTACATGGCCACGCTCTCGGCCGGCGACCGGACCTTCACGGAGCGCCTCGTGGTGCAGCCGTGACGGTGGCGCGATGAACCGTTGGCATCGGCGGGGGCTGAATATTCCAGCCCCCGCCATTGCTTTCAAGGCCCAATACGGCGCTTTCGCCATGAGTTGCCTCCGGTGGATAAAAATTTTGTTTTAGGACCGCTGATATCCGAATTCTAATATTGACCACCCGGAATGGCCAATCGCGAACGAATCGCATCCCAGGTGCTCCATGCACCGCCTTGTGCCCGCATCATGCGCGTTCGTGGAAGAGCCTTGGACGCCGGCCTCCCTGTGCAAACATGCTTTCAGCCTAAACCGAGACCCGAATGACCCTAGCCAAACCCCGTCACCGGAAGCACGCCAACAACCTCCGATTCGCTTTCCTCACAGCAGGGTCGCTGCTCCTGGCAAGCGCCAGCATGGCCCAGAGCCGGACCGATGAGGCCACGCCCGAAAGGACCGGCACCGAGCTGCCCGTCCTGGAACAGGATGGCACGGCAGCACCAACGCTGAACCGCGAGGTGAAGCAGGACCTGAGCAAGGTGCCTGCATCGCCCGATGACCCGGCGCGCAAGAGAGAAGAGCCCATGGAAGACAAAGGCCCTGTGCCATTGCAGCCATTCGTTGAGCCAGAACCTTTGGCTGAACCCGTTCCCGAATAAACCCGCCGACCCCTTACCACGCCCCAGACGACAAAACCAAAACCAATGAAGAACCCGAACAATACCCCAGTGCGCACGGCATGGTGGACGAGGATCGCCTCGCTGCTGGCCCTCATGGCGCTGATCGGCTCCGCCGGCGCGCAGACCTTCCACATCGACGCGACCAACGGCGGCAACTTCGATCTGGGCGCCACCTTCGGCGCGAACAACTGGAACATGTCCAGTGGCGCCAACAACCCCTGGGTGATCGGCACGCTGCCAACGGGCGCACCGTTCGCAGGGAACAGCGCCTACGCATCCCAGACCAATAACCCTGCGGATTGGTCCTATAATCTCGCTAATCCATGCGTCAACTACATCTGGCGCGATGTGACGGTGCCCGCTGGTGAGTCAGTGATCACGCTGACCTTCAATTGGCAGGGCCAGGGCGAGAACACAGGCTGGGATGCGCTGCAAGTCTTCACGGCCCCTACTTCCGTGATCCCGGTGGGCCAAGCCACGCACCCTGGTTCCGGCGCGGCCGTGGTGCCGCCCAGCATCGCTGGGGCGACCCACATTTTTCAAACGACGCAAGTGCTGCCATTGGGCGTCGTGAACACCGCGACGCTGAGCCTGCCCCCATCCCTCGCGGGCACCACCTTCCGGCTCATCATATCCTGGAAGAGCGACACCTCATTGGGCACGCAGCCTCCGGTGGCGATTGACAACGTCGTACTGACATCTGCTGTTCCCTCTCTCTACACAGCCAGCGCGCTGGGCGGCCTTTGGAACAGCCCGGCTTCTTGGGTAGGCGGCGTGGTGCCTCCCGGCGGCAACGACATCCTCATCCCTGCGGGCTCCACGATCGTGGTGAACCAGAGCCTCAGTTACGGCAACATCACCGTGGCCGGTAAGATGCAGTGGATCACGACCACCACACCGAGCGCGACGGTCAATACCCTGACCTGCACCAACCTCACCATCGATCCCACGGGCGAGTTCCGCGCGCATGGGCCAACGGGTGCAGGCACCGCAACGACCGGTGGCGCCACGATCAACATCTTCGGCAACTTCACCAACAACGGCTACGCCAACCTGGCCTCGGGAGGCACGGTGCTCTGGTTCCTCGCAACGAGCGGGACGCAGACCTTGGGCGGCACCGGCACTTGGGAAGCCGATACACAGGGTCGGGGCATGATCCAGAACCTGCTCTTCGCCAACCTCGCGAACAACACGGTGTCCACCACGCAGGATCTGGTGACCAACAACCTGGGCGCCACGGCGGGGACGCTCACCACCAACAACAAGCTGCACATCGACAACACCGCGCGCTCGAACGGCGGACTCATCAACCGGAGCATCGCCACGGTGACGGTGAACGCGCACGGCACGCTCTATAACAGTGCGACCCCTCCGACCGTCGCCTTCACCGTCGCGCCAGCAGGCGGTACCACGGCCACCGGTGTGGCGAACATCGATGACCTGACGGGCACGCTTCGTTCCATCACCATCACCAACCCCGGTAACGGATATCGCACGGCGCCGACCGTGACCATCTCCGGCGGCACAGGCAGCGGTGCCACGGCTGTTGCGCACCTTTACAGCAGCTTCATGTATGGCACGGTGTGCCAGAGTCAGAAGAGCGGCGCGGCGACGATTACCGGCGGGGTCAACATCCCCTCCAACCAAGGCGTGTACGTCGGCGTTACGGCGGGCGGCACGGGCTACACCTCCGCTCCGAGCATCGGGGTCTCATTGCCCACCGGCTTCCTCAATCTCATGGAGAACGTAGGCAGCGCCGGCGGCAGCGGTTATACCAGCGCACCCACCGTGACCTTCAGTGGCGGCGGCGCGCTCACGCAAGCCACCGGCACCGCCGTGGTGACCCGGGGCCAGGTGACCTCGGTGAACATCACGGGTGGCGGCACCGGCTATCTCTCTGCTCCGACCATCACCCTGACGGGCGGAGGCGGCGCTGGCGCGGTCTGCGTGTTCAACCCTGCGCACCTGCCCACCTTCAGTGCCACCGTTGATGTGCCCACAGGCATGCTGGTAAGCGTGGCCACGACCAACCCCGGTTTCGGCTACTTGGCGGCTCCGACGGTGAGCCTGAACCCGGCCACCGGTGCGGGCGGCGCCACGGTGAACGCCACCCTGGTTTCGCGTGCGAGCATCTACAATATGATCAACAACTTCTTCGCGCCGGCGCCCACGAACGTGGCCCATACGGAGAGCAGCTTCGTGCCCACCAACCGCCGCGTGAATGCATTCAGCCTCGTGAACGCGGTCGGGATCGGCTACACATTCAGTGGTGATATCACCCTGTACGGCGCGACCCCCTTCACCACCTTCGGTGGCCCGATCTTCATGGGCGGCAACACGCTCGCCTTCGACCACCCCACCTACACTGGGGCCGCTGGCAGCCCGACGCTTTATGTGGACGGTTCGATCAGCTACCGCATGTTCGGCAGCACGGCCGCGCAAACGCGACTCTTCCCCTTCAACAGCTACGACGCGATCGGCGCGGTGAATAACCTGCTGAGCATGGGCTCGGCCACCACCGTGCTCACGGAAGGCAGCACCATCACGCGCGTGAAGGGCACCTTCGTGAGCCTGCCGGTTGGACCAACACCCGGCGCAGTGGGCAGCCGCGCTTTGCGCATCGAGAAATTCGGCGGCCTTTTCGGCAACCTACCAACGCTCCGCTTGTGCTATAATGGCGTTGACGCGTTGACTGGTCTTAGCGATCAGCCGAACCTCTTCGTTGGGTCCTCGGCGACGAACACCGTGGGCAGCTACACCGCTCGCAGCGTAGCGTCAGGTGCCGGTCCCTTGGCCGCCAGCGGCAACCGCACCACCGCGACCACCGCCCCTGGCCCCATCGTGGATGGTGAGGAGTATTACGCTTGGTTCTCGACCATCACACCGTGCAACTCGCAGCCGGTGCCGGGCAACACGCTCAGCACCACCACCAACGCCTGCCCGAGCGTGAATTTCACGCTGAGCCTGCAGAACGTGGTTCCGGGTGGCAGCGTGACCTACCAGTGGCAGAGCGCCGATGACGCGGCCTTCACTGTGAACCTCACGAACCTGGGCACTGCCACCACGCAGGTGACGAACCAGACCGCAGCCAAGTACTACCGCTGCCTGGTGACCTGCACCGCAACCACTGAATTCGATTACAGCACGCCGATCCTGGTGAACATGGGCGGCACCTGCCAGTGCAGCGCATACTGCGCTGTAACGAACAACGGTGACGGCGCATGCATCATCGGTGTTCAGATCAACACCTTGAACAGCACCACGGCGGCCTGCGTGCCGAACCCGGGATACACCCTCCGCGGCGAGACCACCACGCTCCAACGCGGCCTCACCTACCCCATCACGGTGAACGTGAACAACCTGGTGTACGGTGGCGGCATCGTCTCGGTCTGGTTCGACTGGAACAACAACTTCGTCTTCGAGGCGAGCGAGTGGTTCCAGCCCTTCACCACGGGAACCACCGGATCGATCAACGTTCCGGTGCCGCTCACCGCGACGATCGGGACAATCCGCATGCGCGTGCGCAGCCGCGGCCAAGGCAACATCAATGGCGCCGGTGATGGCTGCCTCGCCAGCATGGGCAGCGGCACCTGCGAGGATTTCTGCATCACGATCGAGGATCCCCCTGCCTGCGATGCGCCTCCGGCGGCTAACACCACCCTCTCGAGCGCGAGCGATGTCTGCTCCGGCGCCAACTTCACCTTGAGCTTGCAGAACTCCTATCCATTCTCCGGCATCACCTACCAATGGGAGAGCGCGGATGACGCGGCCTTCACTGTGAACGTGACGCAACTAGGCACCAGCAACACCCAGGTGACGAACCAGACCAGCTCCAAGTACTACCGCTGCGTGGTCACCTGCACCAACCCGGGCGGTGGCCCCACGCCGAGCGCGCCTGTGCTGGTGAACCTGATCACTGACAATTGCGTGTGCGCCGTCTATCCGGCGTTCTACGCCACCAGTGCGGCTGATACGGAGATGGACAGCGTGTACGTGGGCACCTTGGTCCAGGGCGTGAGCACCTGTGCGACGGCGGCACCGGGCACCGGTTCCATCGCTGCGCGCTATAGCAACTGGACCGGCAGCATCGCGGCTGTGAACCTGTACCAAGGAGAGGTGGTGCCCTTCCGCTTGCGCAGCGGCACCTGCGGCGGCAACTTCACCAACGCTTTCCAGATCTTCATCGATTACAACCAGGATGGCGATTGGCTGGATGCCGGCGAGATGACTTACGAGACCCCTGCAGAGGTCGCGCAACCGCATATCGCAACCGGCACCTTCACGGTTCCAGGAAGCGCACCACTAGGCATCACGCGCATGCGCGTGGTGAACGTTGAGGACTGGGTGAGCGGAACCAACTTCGCTCAGACGAACTACACCTGGGGCGAGAGCGAGGACTTCTGCGTGAACATCACGCTGCCTCCGGTAGCCGCAAGCGCGACCGCCGCGATCAACGATAGCTGCTCCACGAGCCGCTATTCGATCACGGTGAATATCGCGGACTTCGGCAGCGGCACTCCGGGCGACATCATTTACACGGTGAACAACGGCACACCGGTGGTGGTGCCTGCAAGCCTAGGCCCCAACCTGATCCCCCCCTCTGGTCCCGGATTCTCACAACCCGACGACATCGTGGCCATCACTGTGACGAATAACACGGTGAGCGACCTCGATATGGGCTCCTTCTACGGCAACTGCCCGATCATCATCACCTGCGACACGCCGCCGACGGAGATCAACCACTGCTACGGGAACAACGACCCGCGCGTGTTCATCTTCATCGCGAGCGATGATCAACGCACCCTCACGATGACCTTCATCGCGGGCACCATGGAACCGAACGACATCATCCGCTTCTATGCCGGAACGGATGAGAATCTCAGCCCCTCCTTGGGCAGCGGTTCTTACGCCGATCTGGGTGCGCCTCAGCTCATCGTTGAATCCACCAACGACACCCTGATGCTCGTGATCGATTCCGATGGCAGCAACAGTTGCCAGGATGCCAACCAGACCAGCTGGCAGTTCGAGGTGATCTGCACGCAGCCCTGCGTGAACCCTGCAGGCACGGCCACCTATGACATCTGCACCAGCACGATTGACGTGAGCCTGGATTTCGACGGCAGCGGCAACTCAGCACGGATCGGCTACATCGTGAACACGAATGACACCGTCTTCATCCCGGGCCTGAACAGCCCCTACCTGGAGAACATCGGGCCCTTCGCTGTGGGTGATGTGGTGAAAGTGCTCCTGCAGAACGAGGATGACCTCGAGTGCGTCGCCAACCTTGGCACCACCACCATCCTGGCCGTACCGGCACCTCCGCTGGTGATCGCTTCTGCCGATCCCACGGTGATCTGCCCCTACGGCAGCACGCAGCTGCAAGCCACAGCCGTGAGCGCGACGCCGCCTGCGGTGCCGGCTTATGCCTTCGAGCAGTTCGTGGGAAGCTATACGCCGATCTCCGGCGGAGTATCGTTCGGCAATACCGCTACGGACGACTCGTACTTCACGAACCCCGCCACTCCGCTGACCAGCGCGGTCACGGGACCCGGAACGCCGATTGGCTTCAACTTCACTTACAACGGCACGGTGTACGACCGGATCGGTGTGCAATCGAACGGCTGGATCAGCTTCGGAAGTTCGAGCCTCACCCCTTCGGTGGCCATGAACACCACGAGCCAATACACGCCGCTTGCCAGCACGGCTGTGACCACACCGACGCACCTGCGCAACCGTGTGGCTGGTTTCGGCGCTGACCTCCAGGCGCAAGCCGGCGCCAGCATCCGGGTGCAGACCCTCGGCAGCAGTCCTAATCAGGTCTGCGTGATCCAGTGGGAGAACTACAAGGACTTCGGTGTCACGGGCCACACGCTCAACTTCCAGATCCGCCTGTACGAGGGCACCAACTTCGTGGAGGTGCACTACGGGACCATGGTTTGGACCGCCGGAATCAACACTGCCCATGTGGGCCTCGGCGGCAGCGCGGCTGCGCAATTCAACAACCGCACGACCACCACGAACTGGAACAGCACGACAGCTGGTGCGACCAATACGGCTTCGTGCTCCTGGTCCACTGCCGCAGCCTACCCCACTGTAGGCCGCGTGTTCCGCTGGCGCTCTCCGGAGATCGCCGGCGCGAGCTACAGCTGGGATCCTGCGGTGTACCTGGACAACGCCTTCATCAGCAACCCGCTGGCCAGCAGCGTGCCCAACACGGAGACCTTCACGGTGACCGCCACCGGCGATGCTTTCCCCTGTGCGGGCGAAGCTGAAGTGCTCGTGACGGTGGATGCCCCGCTGACCATCGCGAGCATCACGCCCTCCACGGCCAGCTACTGCACCGGCGGAAGCGTGCTGCTCACCGCCAACGCTGGCGATGGCGTGGCGCCCTTCACCTACCAGTGGTACGACCCGAGCAACAACACGATGGGCACCGCACAGACGCAATCGGCCAACATCGTAGGCGATTGGACCTGCTTGGTGACCGACGATTGCGGCGCCAGCTTCCTGGCCACCGCATCGGTGAGCTCCATCGAGACGCCTGTGGTGAACGTGACGCCTGACCAGCCTACCTGCGGCGGTTACGACATCGTGCTCACGGCGAACACGGTATCGGGAACCCCGACCAGCTGGCTCTGGAGCGGACCGGCTCCTATTGGCGGCCAGACCACGCAGAGCGTGACGCTGAACGACATCACCAGCGCGAATGACGGGGTGTACAGCGTAGTGGCCACCTTCAATGGCTGCCCCTCTGCGCCTGCAGGCTATACCCTAACTGCGAACCCGGCACCGACCATCACCAGCTTCGGGGCTCAGCCCATCACGGTCTGCCCAGGTGACAACAGCGTTCTGAGCGTGACAGCGACCATGCCGAGCGGCACCTATTGCACCCCGACGTACGGCGCCACAGGCTGCACCTTCCCGGACTATGTAGGGAACGTGACCTTCGCAGGCATCAACCGGACCTCGCTCTGCGATATCGCCGCTGGGTACATCAACTTGAGCACGCCACAGGGCAACGTGGTCGCTGGCTCCACCTATCCCATCAGCGTGACCACGGACGGTGACGATGAGAACCTCTCCGTGTGGATCGACTACAACCGCAACGGCGTCTTTGAGAACACGGAGCGCGTGCTGGAGCGCCTCGCCGTGACGCCGGAACCCCAGACCACGGCCGGCAATGTCACGATTCCCCTCACCGCCTTCAACGGCCCAACACGCATGCGCGTGCGGTGCGTCTATGGACTCACTTATGCCCAGGTGGACCCCTGTGTGCTTGGAGCCTTCGGTGAGACCGAGGACTACGTGATCAACGTTACGGGAGGCGTTGACCAGATCGTGTACTCGTGGACCGGCGGCACCTTCCTGGGCGGTATTGACAATACGCCGAGCGTAACGGCCATCGACATCAATGCCACCACGACCTACAACATCGAGGTGAGCTCGCTGGGCTGCACGGATACCGAAGACATCACCGTTTACTACGGCACCAACGAGGTGAACCTGGAGGTGCAGACCGATGCGAACGGCGACGATATCTCCTACGAGTTCCGCCAGGAGGGCACCAACACCCTCATGTACTACGTGGGCCCCAACACCTTGCCGAACAATGCGGCATGGACGAACGAGAGCTGCCTGCCTGACGGCTGCTACTACTTGGTGGTGATGGATGCGGGCGGTGACGGCATCGTGGGCGGAGGCTATGTGCTGCGTGAAGGCGATGGTACCCAGCGCCGCATCATCGACAACTCCCGCGACATCTTCGGCAACGGCGGATTCACTTCAGGCAGCGTGAGCCAGATTAACGGCAACGAGGGCTTCTGCCTGCCCTTGGGCAGCGACCGCCTGATCTACACCAGCTGCGATAGGCTCGACTGGAAGGTGAGCCCCTGCGGCGGAGAGTTCGTGGTGGCCAATGAGAACACCGACGTGAGCGCTGAATACGGCGTGAACAACGCCAACAGCGGTTACCAGATGTGGTGGTACGCCCCGAACGGCGGATACAGCTTCAAGCGCTTCCAGAGCCACAACACCAGCAATGGACTGCCGGCCAGCGCCACCCGCGCCTGCCACTTCCAGATCAATGCGTGGTTGGGCAACCAGCTTCAGCAGAACGTGTTCTACAACGTGAAGGTCCGCGGTCGCGTGAATGGCATCTATGAATCATGGGGCAGCGCATGCCGCTTCATGGTGAACGATGTGCTGGCACAGTGCCCGCGCACCAAGCTCATGGACCTGCCCGCCAACCAGTACCTGAGCTGCGGCCAGACCCGCACCATCGGAACCACCTCGCTGGTGCATGCCCGGCCGGTACGCCGCATGAATGCCAACTGCAATTGGGTGAGCGCGAACCGCTACCAGTTCCGCTTCCGCCTGCCTGCTGAGAACGTGGTGATCCTGAAGACCAGCGCCACCGGGCAATACTGGGTGAACACCAACGGCCTTGCTTGCAACAAGACCTACGAGGTGGATGTGCGCGCCAGCTTCAACAACGGCAGCACCTGGTGCGTGGTGACCCCGAACCCCAACAGCGTGAGCGATCCGCTCTGGGGCGACATGTGCCTGCTCACCACCACCTGCAGCTTCGGCCTGGCTGAAGAGGGCGGCGATGGCGCTGCGAACGAGGCCCGCGTGGCCCTGTTCCCGAACCCGAACCGCGGCGATCAGGTCATGCTGAACGTGAACAGCGTGGAGGAAGGCGTGGAGACCGTGACCATTGACATCTTCGATGCCTACGGCAAGCGCGCCATCGCCCGCACCATCGCGGTGCAGGATGGATTCGTGAACACCGTGCTCGATCTCAACGGTTCGCTCGCCAACGGCCTTTACATGGTGAGCATCACCGCCGGCAGCCAGAGCTACAACGAGCGCCTGGTGATTCAGAAGTAAGCTCCGACAACGCAATCAACGCAGCCCCCGCGCCTAACAGCGCGGGGGCTGTTGCGTTCAGGAGAACCAGAGCCTGATGCAGGCTGCCCTTCAACTGGACCAGCAACGAGCGGCGCGCAGAACCGCAGGAAAGGCATCGTGGGAAAACAGGAACGGGGGCCTATCAGGCCCCCGCTCCTTGACGAACCGGTCCAAAACCAAAAGCACCGGACGGGGATAAGACAACTCCGGGCACCCTCGGCGTTGCCCGCGAGCATCAGCGTGGTTCGGCTCTTTTCAAAAGTTCTTCACACGGACAAGGCCGCCGAGGCACCCGGCTACTTTTGGCCAGTCTTACGCGCATGCGATCATCACCTGTCGTGGCCACTTCCGCCGCCAGCTCCGTTAGCGAGCTCCAACGCATCGCGTCGCAAGTGCGCCGTGACATTGTCAGGCAGGTGCATGCGTGCCAGAGCGGCCACCCCGGAGGTTCACTGGGCTGCGCCGATTTCTTCACCGCCCTGTACTTCAGCATCCTGCGCCACGATCCCAAGGCGTGGAACATGGACGGACGCGGCCAGGACCTCTTCTTCCTGAGCAACGGTCATATCAGCCCGGTCTGGTACAGCGTGCTGGCGCGGAGCGGCTACTTCCCAGTGAGCGAACTGGCCACCTTCCGCAAGATCAATGGCCGCTTGCAAGGGCATCCCACCACGCACGAAGGCCTGCCCGGCGTGCGCATGGCCAGCGGCTCCCTGGGCCAGGGCCTCAGCGTGGGCATCGGTGCGGCTTTGGCAAAGAAGCTCAACGGCGATAATGCCTTGGTGTACACGCTGCACGGCGACGGCGAGCTGCAGGAAGGCCAGATCTGGGAAGCAGCCATGTTCGCTGCTGGCAAGAAGGTCGATAACCTGATCAGCACCATTGACTGCAACGGTCGCCAGATCGATGGCGACGTGGACGATGTCCTGCCGCTCGGCGACTTGCGCGCCAAATGGCTGGCCTTCGGCTGGGATGTGCTGGAGACCGACGGCAACGATATGGATAAGCTGCTCACCAGCATGGCCGAGGCCAAGCGGCGCACCGGCAAAGGCAAGCCCGTGATGGTGCTGATGCGCACCGAGATGGGACAGGGCGTCGATTTCATGATGAACAGCCACGCCTGGCACGGCATCGCCCCGAACGATGCGCAACTGGCCAGCGCACTGGGCCAGCTCGAAGAGACGTTGGGCGACTACTGAGCCATGCCAGCTCCTCACGGAATGAAGCCCCCTGCGCCTCTGCGCCGGGATGGCATGGGCTTGGCGAAGGTGAGGAACATGCGCACCACCAGCAGCTCCCACGGCATCTTGCTTTTCGTGGCATTGGCCATCACCAGCCTGCTATTCGCTCATCCATCGCGCCTGCTCGCCCAGCAAGAGGCACCCCAGCCGCCGCTCACGCGCATGCTCTTCGTGTTCGATGCCAGCAACAGCATGAACGCCTTCTGGGGCAACCAGCCCAAGATCAACACCGCGCGTGAACTGCTGCTCTCCAGCTTGAAGCGCCTGGAGGGCCAGCCCGACCTCGAGCTTGCGCTGCGCCTCTATGGGCACCAGACACCAATCGCCCCAGGCAAACAGGATTGCGACGACACGCGCTCGAAGTGCCTTTCGCGCCGAATGCCATCCCGGACATCCGCAAGAAGCTGATGGCCACGCGCTGCTTGGGCACCACGCCCATTGCCCGATCGCTGGAGAAAGCCGCCAAGGATTTCCCGGAGCTCGACAAGAGCAAGGGCGCGCGTCCGGTGCGGAACATCATCATCCTCATCACCGATGGCATCGAGGCCTGCGACGAGGATCCCTGCGCCGTGAGCCGCGCCTTGCAGGCCAAGGGCATCGTGCTGAAGCCCTTCGTGATCGGCGTAGGCCTTACGGAGATGGACAGATTCGCCCTGCAATGCGTGGGCAACTACTACGATGCCAGCACACCGGAGCTCTTCGCCCATGTGCTCGACGTGGTGGTGACCCAAGCCCTCAACAGCACCACCGCGCAGATCAGCCTCATGACCGCGGACGGCAAGCCCACCGAGACCGACGTGGCCGTGACGCTCTACGATCAGAAGACCGGGCAGCAGCGCTACCACATGGAGCACACGCTCACCGATCGCGGCCTCCCGGACACGCTCAGCATCGACCCCATCTTCACCTACCGGATCACGGCCCATACGGTTCCGCCGTCGGTGCGGGAGAACGTCACCGTGCGACCCGGCGCATACCATCATCGCTGTGGATGCCGGCATGGGCACGCTGGCTCTGCGCATGGGCAACGGTCCGGCCGATGCGAGCCAGGTAAGCTGCATCGTGCGCCGCAAGGGCGAACCGGGCACCTTGATGGCCATGGACATGGGCCGCAGCCAACGCCTGCGCGTCGGCTCCTACGATCTGGAGGTCCTCACGCTGCCGCGCACGCTGATCACCGATGTGCTGGTTGAGCAGGGCAAGTCAACGGACATCGTGGTGCCCAAATCCGGGGTGCTGAATATTCAAGCCCAGGCGCCAGGGCCAGGCAGCATCTTCCAGAAGCAAGGTGATGAGCTCGTGTGGGTGACAGACCTGGATCCAGGGAACGCGCGCAATCAGTTCCGCCTGCAGCCGGGCATCTACACGGTCACTTACCGCAGCGGATTCGCGCGCCGCACGGAGCTCACGCTGAACAAGGACATCACCATTGAAAGCGGGCGCAGCGCCACCATCAACTTCTAGCCAACACCCTTGCCGAGGCCTCGGCACAGAACCATGAACTACCCCGTGCTCGATCAGAAGGACACCCGCAGCGGCTTCGGTGCCGGGCTGCTCGAACTCGGCCGCAGCAACCCGGATGTGGTGGCGCTCTGCGCGGATCTTACCGGATCGCTGAAGATGGATGCCTTCGAGAAGGAATTCCCGGATCGCTTCTTCCAAGCGGGCATCGCTGAAGCGAACATGATGGGCATCGCTGCGGGCCTCACCATCGGCGGCAAGATCCCCTTCACCGGCACCTTCGCCAATTTCAGCACCGGCCGCGTGTACGACCAGGTGCGACAGAGCATCGCATACGCCGGCAAGAACGTGAAGATCTGCGCCAGCCACGCTGGCCTCACCCTGGGCGAGGATGGCGCCACGCACCAGATCCTCGAGGACATCGGACTGATGCGCATGCTGCCAGGTATGTCCGTGATCGTGCCAGCGGATCACAACCAGACCCGGCAGGCCACCCTCGCCATCGCCGCGCACCAAGGCCCTTGCTACCTGCGCTTCGGCCGCCCGAAGTGGCCCGTATTCATTCCGGCTGAACTGCCCTTCGAGATCGGCAAGGCGCAGGTGCTCGTTGAAGGCGGCGAGGTGACCTTGATTGCCTGCGGGCATTTGGTTTGGCACACGTTGCAGGCGGCAGAGCAACTGGCCAAGGAAGGCGTGAAGGCAGAAGTGATCAACATGCACACCATCAAGCCGCTGGATGCTGAAGCGATCATCGCTTCCGTGGCGAAGACCGGCTGCGTGGTGACCTGCGAAGAGCACAACCGGCACGGCGGATTAGGTGATGCCGTGGCGCAAGTGCTCACCACCGCGCGACCCGCACCGCAGGAATTGGTGGCGGTGTATGACAGTTTCGGCGAGAGCGGGACTCCCGACCAGCTGCTGAAGAAATACGGCCTCATGCCGGCGGACATCGTTGCGGCCGCGCGCCGTGCGATCGCGCGTGCGTGATTGAACCTTCGTGGCCGCGCGCGCTCCAAGGATCACGCAGGCAGCTGCATGAGCGATGAACTGAGCGATGCCGAATTGCTCGCCCTCTTCCGCAAGGAGGAGAGCCGGCACTACGCATTCAACCTGCTCGTGCGCCAGTACCAGCGAAGGCTCTATGCCTTCATCCGCCGCATGGTCACCGACCACGATGAAGCGCAGGATGTTCTCCAAGAGACCTTCATCAAGGCGTGGCACGGCCTGGATGGATTCCGTGCCGAATCGCAGCTCTTCAGCTGGCTCTACCGGATCGCGCACAACGAATGCCTGAACCACCTTCGCAAGGCGAAGCGGCGGGTATTCGTGAGCAACGACGCGGTGATTGAGCGCCTAAGCACCACACTCGACAGCAGCGAGCATTTCAGCGGTGATGCCATCCAGCGCAAGCTGCAGGCGGCGGTGATGCGCCTGCCGGCCAAGCAGCGCGCCGTGTTCACCATGAAGTACTTCGATGCCCTGAAGTACGAGGACATGAGCCGAGTGACGGGCACCAGCGTGGGCGCGCTCAAGAGCAGCTTCCACATCGCCGTGAAGAAGATCGAGAACTGGCTGGTGAACGATCAAACCATTGCGGGCATGCCGCCGTCGAAGCAACCGGATTCCGATGATTGACCCCCACGACACCGATCCGCTGAGCGAGGCGCCCCTCTTGCGCAGCATCCTGAAGGCCGACCCCTTCGTGGTGCCGGATGGCTTCTTCGACCGCTTCCCCATGCAGGTGCAGGCGGCCATCAGCGCGCAACCCTCGGGATGGCGAGCCTTGTTGCAGCGCGTAAGGGAGGCGCACACGGCTTGGCGCGTATCCGCAGCCGCGATCGGCCTTGCACTGGCCGTGTACGTTGTGAAGATCGCCCTGACCGGGGAAGCACGGCCCGCACCGGAATACGCAGCGAATGAACTCTCAGCCGACGACCTGCTGGCCCTTGGCGTGCGCGACGATGACCTCATTGCCGCGCTCCCGGACCTGGGATCGGAACCGGGCTGGGCCAGCTCGCTCAGCGAAGAAGAGCTGAGCGCCTACCTGGAGCAGGATGAACTTGCACTTGACCTGATCATCGAAGAACTATGAAACGCCTTTGCACCTTCGTTCTCGGCGCGCTGCTCCTCGGCACGCCTTGCCTTCTTGCCCAAGGCCCTGACGACGACATGCCTTCCTTGTCCGAGGAGCGCCTCCGCGAGATCAAGGCGCAGAAGTCAGCCTATCTCACCACCAAATTGCGCCTCAGTTCGGAGGAAGCCCAGCAATTCTGGCCGATCTACAATGAGATTGACGATGCCCGCGATGCGATCCGCCGGGAACTGCGTGAGAACATGCGCCCTGCACGCAAGCAAACGGAGACGCTCACCGAATCGGAGGCTCAGCAGATGCTCACCAAAGGACTGCAGATCCGCCAGCGCGAATACGACCTCGAGCGCAGCTCCGTGGAGCGCTTCACCAAGGCCATTGGCCCCGTGAAAACGGTGGAACTGTTCCGAGCGGAGCGCGATTTCCAGCGGGAAGTGCTGCGGCGCCTGCGCGAGCGCATGGACGAGCGGCGCGATGGCCGCGGCGGCCCCATGCGGCGACCATAGACCCGTGTTGCGCACCTTCGCGTCCGATCGAGATGGACGCGCTGCATGCCTCATTCCTGAAGCACCTGGCCCAGACCAGCCCTTCGCCCCTTGCGCTCGACATCGTGCGGGCCGAGGGATGCTGGCTCACCGCGCGCGATGGCAGTCGCCACCTTGACCTCGTGGCCGGCCTGGCCGTGAACAACGTGGGGCACCGCCATCCCCGCGTAGTGGCCGCCATCAAGGAGCAGGCAGACCGGTACCTGCACGTGATCCCTTACGGCGAATTCATCCAAGAGCCGCAGGTGGGCTTCGCTGAGCGCCTGACGGGGCTCCTTCCGAGGGGATTGGATAGCGTGTACTTCGTGAACAGCGGCACAGAGGCTGTGGAGGCCGCTTTGAAACTGGCCAAGCGCGCCACCGGGCGCACCGGGCTCATCGGCTGCCGGAAGAGCTATCACGGCAGTACGCACGGTTCATTGAGCCTCACCGATAATGAAGCGAAGAAGTTCCGCAATCTTCCACTGCTGCCCGGTGTCGATCACATCGCCTTCAACTCCACTGCCGAGTTGGACCGGATCGACGCAGGAACCGCTGCCGTGGTGGTGGAGCCGATCCAGGGCGATGCTGGCGTCCGTGTGCCGGCCCCGGCATGGTTGGCCGCTCTGCGCGCCCGATGCACGGCAACCGGTGCGTTACTGGTATTCGATGAGGTGCAGACCGGCTTCGGGCGCACAGGCAGGAGGTTCGCATTCGAGCACTTCGACGTGGTGCCGGATATCCTCGTCCTGGGCAAGGCGCTGGGCGGAGGCCTGCCAATGGGAGCCTTCATCAGTTCGCCTGAACGCATGGCCCTCCTGAGTCATGATCCGGTGCTGGGGCACATCACCACCTTCGGGGGGCACCCGTTGGCTTGCGCAGCAGGCCTTGCGGCCCTGAATGCCCTGGAGGAAGAGGACCTCACAGCGAACGCGGTCCGCATGGGCTCCCTTTTCAAGCAGCATCTCACGCACCCGTTGATCAAGGAAGTGCGCGGTCTGGGCCTGATGCTGGCGGTTGAACTGGGCGATGCGGGCTTGGTTCAGCGGGTGGTGAACAAGTGCCTTGGCCAGGGTGTCCTTGGATTCTGGTTCCTGAGCTGCCCAACAGCGTTCCGGATTGCTCCGCCTCTCATCATCAGCGAACATGAAGTGCTGCACGCCTGCAAAACCATCAAGCAGGCGCTTGATCAGATCCGTGAATCACCAAGCTCACCGGGATCTTAACAAGGCCTGCTGGCCTCTTGGATCAAGGAAGATTCCTCTCCTGCCCTTGCCTGGCGGGCCTAAGATGAGGTCCGCGCATTCCCGGAACCGGGCAGCGGCATCACCGGCCCAGACAACGGCGTCATTATCCGATCGAAGCCGCGTTTATCTTGCGACCGCCTTTACCGAGGTACAACAGCCCCCAACCGCAGAGGACCCATGAAACGTTCACTACTCAGCAGCCTGGCCACCTTCCTGCTAATCGCCAGCGGCTTCGCACAGCAGGCCCATTGGTGCGAAACCGATCGCCGAATGGCCGAGGAAATGGCCAAGGACCCTGCCTTCGCACAGAAGATGGCGCAGTTCCGATCGGAGATGCGGAATCTGATGGCCACGAACGCCAGCCGCAAGAACCGGGATGTGGTGTACACCGTCCCAGTGGTCTTCCACATCATCCACCTCAATGGCGTGGAGAACATCAGCAATGAGCAAGTGGAGGATGCGATGCTCGTGCTCAACCGCGATTGGGCCAAGCTGAACCCGGATACCACGGAAGTCCATCCCTCCATGGAGGACCGTGTCGCCAACATGGGCGTTCAGTTCAAGCTGGCTACAACGGACCCTGCGGGCATCTGCACCAACGGCATCATCCATTATCAGAGCACCGAGACCCTGCGCGGTGAGAGCACCAGCAAATTGCGCCCTTGGCCCCGCGACAAGTACATGAACGTCTACGTGGTGCGCCAGATCCTTAGCGGAGCCGCTGGCTACTTCACCCCTGGCGGCTGGAGCGTGCTCGATGGGATCGTGATCATCCATCAGTACGTCGGCCGCGCAGGCGTTGCTGGTGGCATCCCTTTCACAGGGAACGAAGGCCTGTCCCGCGCGCTCACCCACGAGGTAGGCCACTACCTGGACCTGGCCCACGTCTGGGGCGAGAACAACGGGATTCCCGGCCCAACAGGCGTGCCATGGGCCATGCAAGCCGATTGCGGCGATGATGGCGTGGAGGACACGCCGATAACGCGCGGTTGGAGCCCGGCCAGCGGTTGCAATGGCCCAGGGCATTCGGATAATACGACCCGCCCTTGGGGCAATTGCGATCAGCAGAGCTTCAAGAGCTACCATGGCCGCTCGATCCCGTTCATCGTTCCATCGATTCCGGTCCGGTACGATTTCGAGGGCGTCACGACCAGCTCGGGATCCATCGACAACCTCTCGGTCATCCCTGCGGTCACGGATTCGCTCGACAGCTTGGATATCCGCATCCCGCTCTCACCGTTCAGCGCAACCGGGGTTTCGGCGAACAGCGCTGTTGCCGGCGCATTCGCCTTCTCGAACTGGGACACGGGCGCGAATGACGGCGAAGCGGATTACGCCAACCTCACGGGCTCGATCAACACCGGCAAGTACTACGAGTTCACGATCAATACGCCGGTGCAGCAGCAGCTGTACTTCTACGGCCTCACCTTCAAGGCCATGCGCAGCGATAACGGCCCGCGCACATTCGCGGTCCGAAGCAGCGCGAATAATTACAGCACCAATATCGCGATGGGCACCGCCACGGGCATCAGCGCTGAGGGCGGAAACGTGGCCTTCTTCACGGGCGATTCGGCGCATGCTGGCACGGTGATCAGCGTGAACCCGGCGAATACAGGCTTCGGTTTGCGCGAGTCTGGCATCACCCTTCGCATCTACGCCTACAACGCTGAAGACCCCAATGGCTACTTCGGCATCGACAGCCTGGTGGTGCTCGGCAAGAGCGGCACCATCGAGAACGTGCAGAACTACATGGAGTACTCCTACTGCTCCATCATGTTCACCGAAGGCCAGCGCGAGCGCGCCCGCACGGCGCTGATCTCTCCGGTGCTTGAGCGCGACAATCTGTGGACGGAGCAGAACCTGATCTCAACGGGCGTGGCCGAAGGGCACGTGCAGCAGTGCGCCCCGATCGCCGATTTCTATGCTCAGGTGGATTATTCCACCTCACCGGGCGGCAGCGCTCCAGCCGTCCCGTTCCCGCCCATGACCTGCATCAACACCAACGTGCGCTTCATCGATAACTCCAGCCGCGCGATACCCACCTCGTGGCAGTGGACATTCCAGGACGGCAACCCGGCAACCTCCACCTCACGCAATCCGATCGTGCAATTCACCTCGCGCGGCTGGAAGACCGTTACGCTCACCGTGGGCAATGATCAAGGCAGCGATTCCGAGACCAAGGACTTCTCGATCTACGCCGGCAACTCCAGTGAAGAGCTGAGCGCGTTCGCGATCGACTTCGAGAATGGCGAGGGCGAGAGCCTCTTCCCGCTGGTAGGCTACAACTATGAGAACAACCACACCTCATGGAAGCGCTTCGAGGGCGGCGGCTATTCGGGCAACGCTTGCGCCCGCCTCAACAGCGGCGATCGCGACCCGCTCGAGCTGATCCGGCCCGATAACATCGGCGATTACGACGACCTGGTCTCTCCGCACATCAACATGACCGGCGCGCCCATCACCCAGCTCAGCTTCCGCTATGCGTACCGCACGAACACGAACGTGACGGCGAACATCACGGAGAAGCTCGTCCTGGAAGTGAGCTCGAACTGCGGCCGTACCTGGGGCCTGCTTGGGACCACCAGCTCCGGTGAAATCACGGGCACCAACCTGGTGACCAATGGTAACTTCGATGAGATGCCGCCGCCCCCTTCCTCATGGAGGCTCAAGACCATGAATCTGCTCAGCTCGCAGCTCGGTGCGAACATGCGTTTCCGCTTCCGCTACATCAGCAGCGGGTATTCCGGCGACCTGTTCATCGACGACATCCAGTTCGGCAGCTCAGCAGTGGGCCTGCAGGAGTGGCTCAGCGAGAATTTCATCTCGGTGTTCCCGAACCCGTCGAACGACCAATTCACCTTGCAGGTGTACGGTATGGGCAGTGATGCCACCGAGGTGACGATCACCGATCTGCGCGGCGCCGTGGTCTATCAGAACACCTACCAGCCCACGGGCAACGACAACATCGAGATCGCAGGCCGCGCCATCGGCCTCAGCGATGGCATGTACCTGGTACGCGCCCAGAACGCGCATGGCCAGAGCGTTCAGAAACTGGTGATGGGACGCTGATCCATTCCGAACCTCAACGGCGCGGCTGCTCCAATGGAGCGGCCGCGTTGCTTTGCGGCATGCCGAATCGACCATCAAGTGCTTTCATCCTGCTCATGGCGTTCGGGTGCACCTCGCCGAATGAGCAGGGCAACCAGCCACAGGAAAGGAATCCGGTGATCGAGGCCCGCGCAATGGCTCTGGCCCTCGAGGGGCTTTGGATGCCTGAGGGCTATTGCCGTTGTTTGGAGCAGCAGCGTTCACCGTTCGCATGCCGGGAGGTGATCACTGATATCCTCGTCATGGAAATGAAGCGCAACGCCGCCGGTGATAGCCTGCGCTGGAGCTGGTACGGCACGCATGAAGGCGGCACGGAGGCCATGCTCGGCTTCGACACCGCGACCAAGGCGTTCAGAAGTCGTCCTTCAGATGACCCGCATAGAGACTGGGGCGAGCTGCTGATCGAGGCGGAACAGGATCCGGACCGGCTTTCGATACGGCGAGGTGGTGATAGCACGCCCATGCTTTTCGTTCGGACCCGCTCAGAGCACGAGGCGATCAACTCGCGCACCCTCGCCGGCCGCTACCTGCGCGCAAGTGATTCGAGCGTGGTGGTCCTTGATGCCGAAGGCAGCATTGCAGGCCTCGTCATGAACCGCTATGAAGTGCTCACGGATTTCGCCTTCGGAATGGAGGATGGCGATATCGTCTTCTTGCACGGTCCTGGTTCGCCTGAGGTCGGTATCGCTCACCGCTTCAAATGGACCGGGAAGCGCCTGCGTTTTGAGAGTCTGCTGCAAGAAGCTGAGCCAGGAACGACCGATACGGCAGCCCGCCTGCATGCGCTCACGCTCGAATGCATCGAGTAGGTCCTTCCACCTCATTCACTCCCATTCGATGAACCCGGGAATGAACTGCATCTGCGGCAAGCGTGCTACTGGCATCACCCTATCCGGAGCCTAGATGCTCGATCAGATCGCGACGCTCGCACCCGGATTGCTGCCATGCTATATGTCCCTCATGGGCGAACCGAGAATACGGGCTGCAGACGACCGCCGCGAGCGACATCGCGCCGGTGCCTGCATCCATCATGGGCGCCTCACCCTCAGAACTGGGATCCCACTTCCGGTGCTGCGCGATCATAGCCGCCGCCCCCGCTGGGGGCTGCCACAGATCCCGGCGCAACATGCCTGGATGGCATGATGCGCTTCTTCTCAGGACTTGATGCGTGCGCGAATCGCCTTCACCTGGGAGGAATCGATCGCGAAACAACGGGCACTTGCATCGGACCGATGGCCATAGCAAGCCATCGCACCACACCTGCTCGAATGCGCGTGCCCGTCGAATCTTCGCATCGGAGCCCTCCGATCCAAACACCTGAAGCCGTCACCCAGAAAGAAGAAGCCCCGGCTTGCGCCGGGGCTTCTTCAATTCCTCAACCTTGATCAGCGCGCCAACTGCACGCGCTGCACGCGGTTCCAATCGGCGGTGCTCACTTGAACGGCATACTGGCCGCTCTGCAAGGCACTCATGTCGATGGTGCCCACGCTTCCCGCCTGGAGATTCGCTGGCGCATCGATCACCGTGCGGCCGCTCATGTCGAGGACACGCACGCGCGCTGCTCCCTGCACGCCACCGAAGCTGATGTAGAGCAGCCCATCCGTCGGGTTCGGGTACAGGCTGAACCCGCTGCCACCAGCCTCCTCGATGCCGACAGCTCCGCAGCCAACCGACCAGCGCAATGGGAGAGGCACCAATCCATCATCGCAGGACCCGGCGGAATTGCTCTGGATCCGGAGCGTGATGGTGTTGGACGCGTTCTGCGAGTTCACCGCGAAACCAGCGAGGTTCCCGCCGTTGTTGCCCTGGTAGATCACCGTCGATCCATCATCCGGACCGTTGTATACGATGATGCGGTCACCAGCGAGCATCGGACCTTGCAGGAACTGGATGGTGGTGGGCACCGGGATCTGCGACACGTACGTGTACCACCGGTCCTCATCGTTCTCATAGCAGTACTCATAGTTGTCGAAGCCACAGGATACGATGTGGCAACTGTCGCTCGGGTAGGTGAGCGAATCGCTCAGGTAAGTGCAACCCGGCTCGCTCAGGTCCGTGACGCCGAAGATCGAGAGGTCGTCTACCTCGTATGGCCCGAAGGTGTAGATACCGATGGCCGTTACGCTCTGGGACTGGCTGGTGATCACGTTCTCGATGGTCATTCCATCTGAACTAGGTGCTGCAGTCACGATCACCTCAGTGGTATAGGAGCGGTGCAGGCAATCAGCGATGAGGTTGTAGCTCACACCAGGAGCAGCGCATCCGGTGCAGGTCACGTTCCATTCCCAGGGATCGTAATTGGTGCTGCCCGTGCATGCGACCGACGGATCGGAGGTGAAGGTCATGTAGAGGTTCTGTCCGGTGCTGGTCACGTTCACCGTCTCGTAGGTGAAGGCCGCGCCCAGGATCGCACTGCCCGCTGGGCCCAGGTTCGTGGTGCCCGCTCCGTGACTGAAGAGGATCGGGCTGCTGGCATCGGGACCATCGTAGATGGTCAGGTCATCCCACGTGTTGCTCTCCACCGTGCCGCGAACGAATGCGAGGTTGATCGTGGCGCCTGGAGTAGGCGCTTCCCAAGCCCAAGCACGGTTGTCGCTGTTCACGTAGCAGTAGGTCTCTGTGAGCGGCGATGATCCGCAGAGGAAGGTGGGGCAGAGCGGGTTCACCAAGCTGCCGGAAGAGATGCTGCAGAGGCCATTGGCTGCATTCACGATGGTCACCGATACAGGGGTACCGCTGGTGAAAGGCCCTACCGTGTAGGTGCCGGCCGCATTCGCGGTAACCTCATCCGCGCCACCGGTGTTGGTGATCTGCATGCTGCTGGCGCTGCCCAGGCTGCTGATGTTCACCGAGACCGAGTACTGGAAGTTGGAGCAATCCTGCACGATGCCGAAGGTGGCCGTAGGCGGCACGCAATCGAGGCAGTCCACCGAGAACTGCACAGGGTTCTGCACCGCGCTCGTGGCGCAATCGGTGAAGCCGTTGGCCAGGATCCGCACCGTCATGCGATGCTGGGGGTTGGTGGTGAAGAAGAAGAGGCCCGTGATGTCCGTGGCGTTGCCGTTACCAGAGTAGATGAGCGGTGCGTTGATGTCGCCACCATCGTATACCTCGACCAGGTCACCGACGAAGACGGTGCCCGCCGTGAAGAGGATGCCGAGCGGGAAGGTGCCGGTGCCCTGGTAGTAATAGCGCACATCGTTGTTGTTCGCGTAGCAATAGCTCACGGTGATCGGCGTGCCGCAGGTGATCAGCTCGGGGCAGGTGCCGGTGTCGGTGAAGTTGCCCTTGGAGATATCACAGAGGCTGTTGCTCTCGTGGGCGAGGGTCACATTCACGATCTCCCCGAAGTTGAAGGGCCCGATGGTGGTGACGCCGAGCGGGAGGCCGGTCTGCGTGGTGGGCGCACCGCCATCAACCGTGTAGATCACCGAAGCAGTGGTGGCATCACCCGTGCTGGTCACGTCCACATCCAGGCTGAACTGGTCGTTGGCGCAATCGTCAACCACGGTCACCGTGCCTTGCGGGATCTCGCAATCGAGGCAGACCACCTCCCACTCCCAGGCGTCGTAGGTGGTGGTGGGGAATGGCCCACCGCATTGCACCGAGCCATCCGAGCTCATCTCCATGAAGATCTGGCCGGTGGTGCTGTAGATCTCGACCCCGTAATAAGTCGTGAGCGCATTGTTGATGGCGCTGCCCACCGGGCCGAGGTTGTACGCCTGCGTATTCGTGTGCTCGAAGACCAGTGTGCCTGTGGCATCAGGGCCATCATAGATCCGCAGGTCGTCGAAGGTGTTGCTCTCAATAGTGCCTCGGATGAACCGCAGCCGCAAGGTGCCCGTGCCGATGCTCTGGTACTCCCAGGTCTGGAAGTCGCTCGGCTCGTAGCAATAGGTCTCAACCAGCGCCGGGGATCCACAGGGGATCAGGTTCGGGCAATCGCCGCCATCGGTGATCACGCCCAGCTCGATGTTGCAATCGGAATCGCTTTCATGCTGCACGAAGACCGAGACGAGGTCGTTGATGGTGAAGGGCCCGAGCGTGGTGATGCCGGCCGCGATCCCGGTCATGGTCACGGGCGTGCCGCCATTCACGGCGTAGACGATGGTCACGGAGCTGCCATCACCTGTGCTGAGCACATCCACGTCCACGCTGAACTGGTTGTTCACGCAGTCATCGACATTGACGGCCGTGGCCTGAGGCAGCTGGCAATTGAGGCATTGCACCTGCCAGTTCCAATTCTGGTAAAGGCCATCAGCGCAAGAGTTGAATGGGCTGGTGATCAATTCCATGTGAAGTGAACCGCTGGAACTGGCCACGAACACATCGCTCAGGTCGAAGTCGCCCTGAGCGGTGTGCTGGAAGAGGATCGGGGCGGTGTTGTCCGTTCCGTCATAGATGGTGAGCAGGTCGTTGAAGCTCGCTTCGATGTTGCCGCTGATGAAATCGAGGATCAGTGAGCCCGAGCCCCCGAGTGAAGTGTAGTTCCACACCTTCGTCTCATCGTTGTTGTAGCAGTAGCCGAAGGATTGCGCTGCCTCGCCGCAGAAGATGTACACCGGGCACTCGCCAGTCTCCACGATCAGGCCGAGGTCCTGGCTGCAGTCCGGATTGGTCTCATGCTCAACCAGGACGGCCACCTCTTCGCCCGGGAAGAAAGGACCCAGTTCCGTGATGCCGGTGCCCACGCCAGGCAGGCTAAGCACCGAACCGAATACATCGTAGGTGATGGTCACCGTGGCGCCATCGCCGGTGGAGATGACATCCACGTTGATCATGAAGAAGCCGCCAGCGCAATCCTCCACCACCGTGGCAAAGGCCAGGACAGGCGAACAATTCCCGAAGAACTGCACGCTGGTTTCGATGCAGGTGCCTGACTCTTGTGTGCAGGCATCATCCACCGTCCAGTGCGGGTAGAGGTCTGCCGTGCTGGTGGCGGTGAAATCCACGATGGCAAAACCCTGCGCCACCACAGGCCCTCCGGGAGCGCCTTCACGAACGGTGATGTAGCCACCGGACTCCAAGCGGAAGCGGTAGGTGGCGCCGCTCTGGATGCCAGTGACCTGCGAGTACTCCGACTCGTAGCTGCAAGTTGAGATGCTGGTGACCGCGCCACCAGCATCCGGGGTGATGGCCCCGCTGGGGAACAGGGTTTCGTTCTGGCAATTCCCTTGAGCAAGGGCTGGTGCCGAAGCTATCAGCGATGAGCCCAGCAAAACGCTGAGCAGGCGTCCAAGTCGAGACATGGTCTTGGTTTTAGGTCCGTTGAGTTGGCGTCGAAGGTAGTTTTTTGAACCTGCCATCTCAGCGCGTTCGAACTACCTGTCAACAACGCTTGTTGGAAGGCTCATTCGTACGTGCCTTGCCGCTAGTCCTCAGGGTCTTGCGTACGCCTTCTTCACCGCCTCAAAGGCAGGCTTCGGGTTGCCTTCGTAATCGATGATGCTCCAGCTAGGGCCGGGCCAGCAGTCGTTGAGCTGCCAGAGCAAGGTGCCCATGCAATGCGGACGGGCATCCAGGTGCGCATCAATGGCCATTTGATATGCCTTGGCCTGAACCCATTGGCTGGCCTGCACGAACTCGCCGAAAGTCTCGGGCCTATCCCCTATCTCATTGTCGATCGCCTCCCAGATGGGCCGGTCGGTCTTGTAGCTGCGCTGCATGCGCTTCACCGTGGAGGAACCGAGGTACAGGCTGTCCGCAGGGTTGTACTTGGCCAGCAGCGCACTATCGGGATAGCTCTGGAAGCCCCACTCGCTCACGAAGCGGCCCACGTTGTTCTTGAAGGAAGAGAAGGTGCTGTCGCCGTGCCAGACGCCCCAGTAGTGGAGGTCGCCTTCGGTGAGGCCCTTGACGTTGCCCCAGTTGCTCACCGGTGATGAGGGCAGGTAATCGAGGCTGCCCATCTCTTCCACCCACTTCGCGAGCGTCTTGTTGAAGAAGTGATCATTCACGGACTCCACCTTCACGGAATCCGCGCCGTGGATGCCATAGCGATCCTGCCAGCCCCAGTTCCGCCATGCCACCGCCAATTCGTTGTTGCCGCAGAAGAGCGCCAACGAAGGATGCACGGAGAGCCGGCGGTACTGTTCCTTCACTTCCTCCCCTACGTTCCTCTCGAACGAGCGGATGTCGAACGGAGCAAGGCTGCCGAGCATGAAGTCCTGCCAGATCATGATGCCCGCGGTATCGCACGCATGCAGGAACTCTTCCGGCGGATACACGCCGCCGGCCCAGATGCGCGCCATGTTCATCCCTGCGCCCTTCATGCTGCGGACGAGATGAAGCCAGGCATCGTTCGCGCTCGGCCCGGGCAGCATACTAGGCGGAACCACGTTGCAGCCTTTGATGAGAACGGGAACGCCGTTCACGATGAACTGAAAGGACTTGCCCGCCGAGTCGGTTTCCTGCGCCAGCGCCACCGTACGTAGGCCAAACTCCTGAGACCACTTGCTCAATAAGCGCGAACCCTGGAGGAGCTGCACTTCCATTGGGAGCGTCGCAGCGCGTCCCATTCGACCCGGCTGCCAGAGGTCAGCGCTGTCCAAGAGGAATCTGACGACGTTGGCCGAGCGGTGCGGCGGTCGCATCGATAGCTGGTGCTTGTCACCCAGCCGCACGATGAGCATGGTGACGGAGTCCGAAAGCGCCGTGGTCTCGATCAGGCAGCTCGCCATGAGGGATTCCGTTCCCGTGTTCAGGAAGGCTCCAGCACGTAGGATGCGGTCATCGCTCCACCCCCTGAGCTCCACGCCCTTCCAGATTCCGCTCGTCACCAGGCGCGGGCAGAAGTCCCAGCCGAACTGGTAGGCTGCCTTACGGATGTAGGGGCTGACACCGCTGGGATCGCTGTCGTGCGGCAGTTGGATACCGTAGGAGTCACGCAGCTTCGCGCCTTCCTTGATCGGGCTGCGGACGATGACCTTCAGCTTATTCTCACCCAGGCGCAGCAAGGGCTTGATGGGCCACTCCCAGGTGCGGAACATGTTGTCGGCCTTGCCGATGAGCGAGTCGTTGAGGTAGACCTCCGCGAAGGTGTCGAGGCCCTTGAAGACGAGATCGAGGTGCTGGTGCCGTAACAGCGTATCGGCTACGAAGAGCGTGCGCCGGTAGATCCAGTCCTCGTTCTCGATCCATTGCACACTGTCGATGTTGCTGCCCTGCATGTAGTCGGGGATCAGCCCGTGCCGCAGCAGATCGGTCTGCACTACGCCAGGGACTTCGGCGCTGCGCCAATCCTCTTTGCCCGCCTGCGTGAAGCTCCATTCTTCGTTAAGCGGGATATGGACCTCCTGTCCGAGAGCAGCAACCCTCAACCCGACCCAACCTGCAACCCCCAACCAACGCCTCATCTGAGCCCCGCTTTCACCAATGCATTCAGCACCCCTTCGATCTTGGCCACGTCAGGTTCCGTCTCGAAGCTGACGCCCACGTTGGTTGAACTCATGGAAGCACCGTGCGAACCAGAGGACTTCGGCTTCTGCGCCGCGAAATGCACTTCGCGCACGCCTGTCCGCCCCACCAGCTCCACCACATTCCGCGGATTGATGCCGCCCGCTGCAGCGATCGTGAGCCGATCACCTGCGCGCTCAACCATCGCTTTCAAAGGCGAAGCGCCATCCATGGCCAGCGTCTCACCGCCAGAAGTGAGGATGCGATGCAGGCCGAGCTCGGTGCAATCATCCACGGACCGCAGCATGTCTGCTGCATGATCGATGGCACGATGGAAAGTGATCTCGCTCTCCGGTGCCAATCGCATCACCTCGCGGAGGAGAGCCACGTCCGGAGCACCTGCCTCCGTCAACCCGCCGGTTACGATGCCCATGGCCCCGCCGCCGAAGACCTCAGCATCGACCAGGATGGCGTGCGCCTCTGCGCCTTTGTACACGAAGCCGCCGGGCGCAGGACGCACCAGCACACGCACGGGAATCTTAACAGCGCCGCGGATCGCATCCACAAGGCCATTGCTGGGCGTAACGCCCCCGCAGGCCAACCAGGTGCATACCTCCACGGTATCCGCACCAGCGGAGGCCGCAGCAACCGCTTCCGCGAACGAGGCCACGCACACCTCCACAGCCACCCGCATGCAGCGAACATAAGCGCCGCCGATGCAACAAGGTGCTGAATGCAACGTAGCAAGGCGCCATGCCCAATCGACCCATAGCCGCTGCGGTACTTGTGCTCGTGCTCCTCACCGGAGCCGGTTCCGCGGCGCACGCCTCAGATACTGGGGACAGCCTGCGGTTCGTGCTCGATGCGGATGCCACGGCCGCAGAGCGCGCCAGAGCGCTTTGCCAGCTTTCGGGCCGCGTATTGGCGCATGATCCCCAAACTGCACTGGCGCACGCCCTCAATGCCGTGCGCATGGCAGAGATGGATGGCGATCAGCTCTTGCTCCACCAGGCGCTGGCCGCGCAGCGCATCGCACAGCTGCGGCTCGGCATGGTTCCCGAGCACCTGAACTCCACGCTCCGCTCGGTGGATATCGCACGGGCGCTCGGCGATGCTGCCTTGTTGAGCAACGATCTGCAGGAGCTATCTCAGTGCTACCGTGCCGCCGACCGTTCGGAGCAGGCCGTGGAGCATGCGCGTCAGGCCTTGGCCATCACCCTTCCCATGCGCGATGCTTCAGCGATTGCCAGAGCCGAGCGATTCCTGATGGAAACCTTGCTCAGGGCGGGGAGGCACGACGAGCTCTTGCGCAGCACCGAACGGTCCCTGGCCAACACGGCCGCGCTGCCCGCCATTGAACAGGCCCGCCTGCGCTGCCTGGTGGCACGCGCGCTGTTGGCTCAGAACAGGTTCAGCGATGCCCTTCCGCACTTGGTCTCGGCACAACGCTCCATCGGTACTGATGGGACTCCGCAGGACCGCTTCGACCTGGCCATGGACATGGTGGCTTGGGCGGCGCAAGCCGGGCGCATCGCGGATGGTGAAGCGCATCTTCGCGAAGCCGAGGAGCTCACGGGCGAATTGCCTGCTGGGAGCACCAGCCTTCAACTGAAACGAGCCCGGTACAGCCTTGCTGCAGCGGCCAAGGATTGGAAGAGTGCCCATGACCTGATGGTGCGCATCGCTCAAGAGAGCGATTCCGCGCAGCGCGCCGGACGGCAGCTGGCATTGGCCGGCATCCTCATGGCGCATGAACAGGATGCCCATGAGCAGGACCGAGACGAACTAGCCGAACGCGCAGCTCGTTCCGAAGCCCAATTGACCGATCAACTCGCCAACAACCGGGCGCTGATCGCTGCCCTTGCGGGATTGGCCGTTCTCAGCGCGGCGCTTCTTGTGCTGGCCCGCCGCCATCAGCGATCCGCCAAGAGGAGCAAGCTGAAGAGCGCTGTGATCGAGAGGCAGAAGGAGGAGATCCACGCCCGCAGCCTCGAGCTGCAGCGCCAGAACATGCGCCTGGCCGACACCCTGATGCGCGAAGAGCGGAACGGCATCGCATTGGGTGAGATGCACCACCGCCTGAAGAACAACCTGCAGGCCATCGACTCACTGCTGCAGATGCAGTGCGGTGCCTTGAGCGACCCTGCGGCTGAGCGCTTGCTGCGCGAAGCCAGCGGGCGGTTGCGCGCCATGGCCCTCGTGCATCAATCCATCTACCGCCTCGGAGACGATAGCGCACTGCCTTTGCGCGAACAGCTCCATGACCTGGCCCGCAATGTCCTGGTGGCCCATGGCCGGCACGACCGCGTATCAGTGTCCATCGACGCGCAGGCCATTGAATTGAGTGCTTCCGAGATGCTGCCGATCAGCCTCATGGTGAACGAGCTGCTCACCAATAGCCTAAAGCACGCCATCGCTCCGGACGCCATCGGCTCCATCCGCATGGTGGCGCGCGCGGAAGGCGCGGCCCTCAGCCTTCGGTATTGCGACGACAGTGCCATGGCAGCGGGTTCACTGCGGGAGGGAAGCTTCGGCATGGAGCTCCTGAGCGCGCTTGCAGGGCAGCTGAACGGCTCCATCACCTGCACACCAGGGCTGCAGACCACCTTCTGCCTGGATCTGGCGCCGGATAGCCTCGCCCTCCGCAAGGCATCCTGAGCGCCCGAACATGGCCGACTATCTTCGGCCCCGCTCAAAGCAGAGCGCACGCGCGCGAACCGATTCCTGCGCAGCCTTCCTCTAAACATGGATTTCCATTCTCTCGGCATCAGCGACGACCTGTTACAGGGCCTCGATGCCATGAACATCAAGGTTCCAACGCCCATCCAGCAGCAAGCGATCCCTGCTGCCTTGGGCCACCGAGACCTCATTGCCTGCGCGCAGACCGGCACCGGAAAGACCGCTGCCTTCCTGCTCCCGCTCATCGATGTGATCACCGGCTACAGGCCGAAGGAGGAAGGCAGCATCCGCGCGCTCGTGGTGGTGCCCACACGCGAGCTCGCCTTGCAGATCGATCAGCAGATGCAGGCCATCGCCTACTACACGCCCATCACGAGCATCCCGCTCTATGGCGGCAGCGATGGCAACACCTTCGACCAGCAGAAGCAGGCGCTCACCAGCGGCGTGGAAGTAGTGGTGGCCACCCCGGGCAAGCTGCTCAGCCACCTCAACCTGGGCTATGTGCCCGTGAAAGGCCTGGAGTTCCTGGTGCTCGATGAGGCCGATCGCATGCTCGACATGGGCTTCATCGACGACATCAAGCGCATCATCAAGTTCCTGCCTGCCGAACGGCAGACCCTGATGTTCAGCGCGACCATGCCCCCCGCCATCCGCGAATTGGCCAAGCAGGTGCTGCACGACCCTGTGGAAATCACCATCGCGCTGAGCAAGCCGGCCGAAGGCGTTGACCAGCAGGCCTACGTGGTGTACGACATGAAGAAGGCCGATGTGCTGGAGAACATCCTGCGCTCCAACGAGGCCACCAGCATCGTGATCTTCGCCGGCCGCAAGGTGGAGGTGAAGAACCTGAACCGGCACCTGCAGAAGCGCGGCTTCAGCTGCAGCGGCATGCACAGCGACCTGGACCAGAGCGAGCGCGAGGCCACCATGCTCGCCTTCCGCAATCGCAAGCTGCGCATCCTGGTGGCCACCGATGTGGTGAGCCGGGGCATCGACATCGATGACATCGACCTGGTGGTGAACTATGATGTGCCGAAGGACCCCGAGGACTATGTGCACCGCGTAGGCCGCACCGCCCGCGCCGCGCGCAAAGGCACGGCCATCACGTTCGTGAACGAGAAGGAGATGCGGGAGTTCGGCCGCATCGAGGCATTGATCGGCTATGAAGTGAAGAAGATGCCCATGCCTGCCGGCCTTCCTCCCGGACCTGCTTACGACCCGCAGGGCGGGAAGCGTGAAAACAGGAACGGCCCCCGCCGAAGCGGAGGCCGAGGGTCCGGTCGTGGCGGCAGGCGCTAACGCTGCACGAACTTGGCCTGATTGGCTTTGAGCACGGCAACGGCATCCCATGCCTTGGCAGCCTTGCCCACGCGCTCAATGGCCACCTTCTGCATCACCACATCCTCGTTCGGCTTGTCGCCGCGGCCACGTGGAACACCCGCAATGGCATCCACAACATCCTGGCCTTGCACCACGTAACCGAAGACCGCATGACGGCCATCGAGGTGCGGGGTGGGCCCGTTGGTGATGAAGAATTGGCTGCCGTTGGTCGCGGGGCCCGCATTGGCCATGCTCAAGGTGCCGGCCCGCGTGTGCTTCAGATCGGGATGGATCTCATCCGCGAAGGCATAACCGGGATTACCGGTGCCTGTGCCCAGCGGGCAGCCGCCTTGGATCATGAAGCCGGGGATCACCCGATGGAAGATCAATCCATCGAAGTACGGCGTGCCTTCCGGCTTCGCGGTGTTCTTCATCTTGCCTTCGGCCAATGCCACGAAGTTGGCCACCGTCATGGGCGCCTTCTCGTGCTCGAATCGGATCAGGATCGCGCCTTTGTTGGTCGTGATGCGGGCGTAAACGCCTTCGGGCAGTGTTTCCACGTTCTTCTTGGTTGTTTGGTCGTCCGCGGACGCGCCATCGCTACTGGAGCAGGCCGCAACAGAGAGGGCCAAGAGCGCGGAACAGAGGTACGTGAGCGGCATGTGGTTGTGAGTATTTGTGTTCACCGATGGGCGGCAAATGTATGAGGACGAGCCACCGCTCTGCGAGGCATGGCCTCCTGATGCCAGAAGACCGAACAATGGTGGGCGCGGCTGGTTTACATTCGCCAGCCCTTGACGGGCCACACACATGCAAGCCACCGACACCCTAGCCGGACTCAACTTCGAACTCAGTGAAGAGCAGCTCGCCGTGCGCGATGCGGCGCGCGATTTCGCGCAGAACGTGCTCAAGCCCGGCGTGATCGACCGCGACCGTGAGCAGCGATTCCCAAAAGAAGAGATCCGCCAACTCGGCGAGCTCGGCTTCCTGGGCATGATGGTGAGCCCCGAGTACGGCGGCGGCGGCATGGACACCATCAGCTATGTGCTGGCCATGGAGGAGATCAGCAAAGTGGATGCGAGCACGAGCGTGGTGATGAGCGTGAACAACAGCCTGGTTTGCTGGGGCCTGGAGCACTTCGCCAATGAAGAGCAGAAGCGCAAGTACCTGGTTCCGCTGGCCAAGGGCGAAGTGATCGGCGCCTTCTGCCTGAGCGAGCCCGAGGCCGGCAGCGATGCCACCAGCCAGCGCACCACGGCCATCGATATGGGCGACCACTATCTGCTGAACGGCACCAAGAACTGGATCACCAACGGCGGATCCGCCAGCACCTATCTGGTGATGGCTCAGACCGATGCGGCGAAAGGGCACAAGGGCATCAATTGCCTGATCGTGGAGAAGGGCATGCCCGGTTTCGTGGTGGGCGCCAAGGAGGATAAGCTCGGCATCCGCGGCAGCGACACCCATACCCTGATGTTCCAGGATGTGAAGGTGCCCAAGGCCAACCGCATCGGCGCCGACGGCTTCGGCTTCACCTTCGCCATGAAGACCTTGAGCGGCGGCCGCATCGGCATCGCTTCACAAGCGCTGGGCATCGCCAGCGGTGCCTATGAACTCGCCTTGGCCTACAGCAAGGAGCGCAAGGCCTTCGGCAAGGCCATCAGCGAGCACCAGGCCATCGCCTTCAAGCTGGCCGACATGGCCACCGAGATCGAGGCCGCGCGCCTGCTCTGCCTGAAGGCCGCCTGGCTGAAGGACAGGCACCTGAACTACGACCAGGCCAGCGCCATGGCCAAGGTCTTCGCCAGTGAGGTGGCCATGCGCACCACGGTGGAGGCCGTGCAGGTGCATGGCGGCTACGGGTACGTGAAAGAGTACCACGTGGAGCGCCTGATGCGTGATGCCAAGATCACCCAGATCTACGAGGGCACGAGCGAGGTGCAGCGCATCGTGATCAGCCGGGGCGTGCTGAAGGGCTGAACCCATCAGGCCATGCTTTCACCGGGCGATCGTTGACGGTCGTTCATCCACAGCGGATAACCGCCGCATTCGCCCCGTCTATATTTGGCCGTGCCTCCAAGGGCCCCGGGCTCAGTGCCCAACACCTCGCACCGCATGCGTTCACCCAACCGGTTCCTGCTCCCGCTGGCGCTGCTGCTCCTGGCCTCCTGCGTGAGCCGCCGCAGCGTCAACTACCTCAACGACCCTTCGCTGACCCCCGGTGCCAGCAAGCTGTTCGAGAACCAGAAATTCGAGTACCGCCTGCAAGTGAACGATGTGCTCAGCATCCGTGTACTGGGCCTCGATGACCAGACGCACCGCTACTTCAACATCGAAGGCCCCGGCGGCGGCATGGGCGTGAACGATGCCATGCTCTACGTGAACGGCTTCTCCGTGGACAAGACCGGCAATGTTCATCTTCCGCAGGTAGGCAAGGTGAAGCTGCAAGGCCTCACCGTCGGCGAGGCGCAGGACCTGGTGCAGCGCAAGATCAACGAGTACTTCACCAACGCCACGGTGATCATGAAGATGGTGAACTGGCGGGTAAGCGTGCTCGGCGCCGTGGGCCGGCCCGGCACCTACATGGTGTACAACAACCAGATCACCATCCTCGATGCGCTCAGCATGGCCGGAGGGCCGCTCGAGCTCGCCGACAAGGGCCATGTTACGCTGATGCGCCAGAGCGACCGCGGCGTGCAGGCCCTGTACGTGGACATGAGCACCACCGATGTGCTGCGCTCGGAATACTACTATCTGCTGCCGAACGATGTCGTCTTCGTCCCTCACCTGCGCGCACGCCCAGCGCGCATCAATCTCGAGATACTCTCCATCATCCTCACCACGCTGAGCACTGCAGCCGTGGTGTTCACGGTGGTGAAGAACAACACCCAATAGCATGGCCGCGCAAGCCTCCGACGTCATCGACCTGCGCGCTGTTGTGCGCAAGATCCTGCGCCGATGGTGGTGGTTCGCCATCACGGGCATCATCGCCGGTGGGCTCGGGGTGGCCTACCTGAAGACCACCCCCAAGACCTACATGGTGAGCGCTCGCATGCTCATGGGCGAAGGCGACCGGGGCTTCGGCGGGCGTCAGGAGGACTTCCTCAAGGGCATGTCGCTGGTGCGCGGCAACTCGCAGCTCGAGGACGACATCGCCCTGCTCACCTCGCGCAGCATGATGGTGAAGACCCTCAACCGCCTCGATTTCGGCGTGAGCTACTACACCACCAAGCGATACCTCACCCAGGAGCAGTACAGCTTCCCGCCCTTCCGCGTGCAACTCGATTCGGTGAGCGTGCAGGTGACCGGTATACCCATCCATGTGAAGGTCGACCGCGCCACAGGCACCTACCGCGTCACGGCCAAGGGGAAGAACGTGATGCTGTACAACGTTCAGAAACAGGAGATCATGGAGGCCTATGTGCCCGAGTACGACTTGGATCAGACCGTGCCCATCGGCGAACCCTTCGTGGGCGACCACCTGAGCTTCCGCATCGAGTTCCCGGAGGACCGGGAATACAGCCCGGAGACCGATTACTTCTTCAAGATCAACAGCCTCGACGCCCAGGTGATGAATTACGGCGGGCGCCTGAGCGTGAGCGAGCCCGATGACAACGGGCACGTCATCTCCCTCACCATGGCGGGCGCCTCGCCATCGAAGGACATCGCCTTCATCAATACATTGATGGACGCCTTCATCGAAACAGCGCTGTACAAGCAGCAGCAGAAGGGCCTGCGCACCATCGACTTCATCGACGATCAGCTCGGCCTGGTGGGCGATTCGCTGCGCCGCGCCGAGAACGAGATGCAGCAGGTGCGCAGCAGCACCAGCATGTTCAATGTCGTGGGCACCGCCGATGCGCTCGCCCAAGAGCGATCGCGGCTGGAGAACGAGCGCAGCAGCATCCAGCGCAGGCGCTCCTATTGCATCAGCGTGCTCGACAAGATCCGCTCGCAGAGCGACATGCGCAACGTGCCCGCCCCTTCATCAAGCGGCATCGACGACCCCGTGCTCAACAACCTCGTGCTCGAGATCACGCGGCTGAGCTCCGACCTGGCCGCGCGCACGGGCACCACCGGGGTGAAGAACGACCCCACCACCATTGCCATGGAGCGCAAGCTCAAGAACCTCACCCAGTCGCTGGAGCAGACCGCTGCCAGCCTGGTGGAGCGCGCGGAGATCGACTACAACGAGATCACCAGCCGCGTCAATTCCATCGGATACCAGCTCGGGCAGATCCCGCGAGAGGAGCGTGAATTGGGCATCAAGCAGCGCAAGCTCGACCTGAGCGGCGGCCTTTACAATTACCTGATGGAGAAGAAGGCTGAAGCGGGCATCGCCATCGCATCGGACCAGGTGGACAAGAGCGTGGTGGACCAGGCAAGGTCCATCGGAGGCGCCATCGGGCCGGACAAGAAGGTGGTGCTCGGCGGCGCGCTGTTGATCGGCCTGTTGCTGCCTGCATTGCTGATCGTCCTGCTCGACTTCTTCAACGACCGCATCAACGACCTCGACGAGCTCAAGCGCCTCACCGCTTTGCCTGTGCTCGCCGTGATCCCGATCAGCAAACGACGCCGCATCACGCCCGACGAGCCCAAGAGCCTGCTGGCCGAATCGTTCCGGACCGCGCGCATCAACCTTCAATACCTCAAGGCCAACGCACCGCGGCAGGTCATCGGCCTTACCAGCGGCACAAGCGGCGAAGGCAAGACCTTCTGCGCCGTGAACCTCGCCACGGTGCTCGCGGTCTCCGGCAAGCGCGTGCTGCTCATCGATGCGGACATGCGCCGGCCGAACGTGAGCCGCACCATGGAACTCCCGGATGGGCCTGGACTGAGCACCTGGCTGATCGGCGAGGCCGATATCGCGGGCATCACCGTGCGCAGCGATGTGCCGGGCCTCGATGTGATCGGTGCCGGCCCTATTCCGCCGAACCCCGGCGAGCTGGCTGAGAGCCCGCGCATGGCCGAGCTCATGACGACCGTTCGCCAGCGCTACGACCACATCGTGGTTGATTCCTCACCCCTGGGACTAGTGAGCGAATTCGTGGTGCTCATGGGCCACCTTGATGTCACCTTGTATGTGGTGCGCGAGCGCTATACGCGCCGCGGATCGCTCCGTACGGTGAACGAATTGGTGAAGTCGGGGCAGCTCGGCCGCGTGGACGTGCTGTTCAACAACGTGCGGGCGGACCGCAACAATGGCTACGGCTACTACACCAAGTAGCCCTGCGCATGCTCAGGTCAGAAGGCGCGCAGAAGATCCTGAAGAACGTATCGTGGCTCTTCGTTGAGCGGATCCTCCGATTGGGCCTCGTGCTGCTCACCGGCGTGGTGGTGGCCCGCGCGCTGGGCGATGAACTCTTCGGTCAGCTCAATTACGCCACCGGCTTCGTTGGCCTCTTCTTCGCGCTCGGCGCCATGGGCATCGATGAGATCCTCGTGCGCGACCTGGTGCGACACCCCGAGAAGCGCGATGAGCTCCTCGGCAGCGCCGCTCTGATGAAGCTCTTCGGCGCGCTTTTGATGGTCCTGCTCGCTACTGCCGGGTCCTTGCTCAAGGGCATGGATGGGCTGACGGTCACCCTCATCATCGTGATCGCCTCTGCTGAGCTGATGCGGCCCGTCGGCGTGATCGAGCAATGGTTCATGTCGCAGGTGAAAGCAGGCCCTGTGGCCAAGGTGCAGATGGCGCAGGCCCTCATCTCCTCTTCCGCGAAGCTCGCACTGGCCTGGGCGGTGCATACCGGTCATGCAGAAGGCCGTCCAGCGCTCATCGGCTTCGCGTGGATGTATGCCTTGGAATATGTAGTGCTGTCTTCGGGCTACCTCACCATATTCAAGCACGATGGCTTGCAATGGCGCCATTGGAAGGCCACGCGCGACATGTCCCTGCGGCTGCTGAGCGAATCGTGGCCCATGCTGATCTACGGCATGGCGCTCTTCGTGCAGGCGCGCATCGATCAGGTGATGATCAAGGACATGCTCACCGCTACCGACGGTGAAGAAGCTGCCTTCGCCGAGGTAGGGCAGTACAGCGTGGCCCTGCGCATGATCGAGGCGCTCGGTTTCCTGCCCATGATCGTGCAGAGCACCCTGGCGCCAGCCATCACCAAGGCCAAGGCAGTCTCACACGCATTGTACACCGACCGATTGCTGAACCAGTACCGCCTCATGTTCGGGCTGTTCCTCGTTACAGCGATCCCGCTGTACCTGCTCGCTGAACCCATCGTGGTGCTGCTCTTCGGGGCTGAATTCGAGCCGGCCGGCGTGCTCCTCGGCCTCTTCGCCATCCGCCTCTTCTTCACCAACATGGGCACCGGCAAGCGCAGCTTCATCACCAACGAGGGGCTCTTCCGCTACTCGCTGCTCACGGCGCTGGTGGGCGTGGCGCTCAACGTGGGCATCAATTGGCTGCTGATCCCCGAATACCGCTCCATCGGCGCCATCTGGGCCACCATCATCTCTTTCTCCGTTAGCATCTTCGTGCTCGACCTCCTCATTCCGCGCACCCGGGAGAACCTTCGCCTGATGCTCACCGGCATATTCACCTTCTGGAAGTTCCATCGCGCCGCATGATTGCGCCCTCCCGCCATCTCGTCCCGCTGAAGCCAGCGCCATACGCCGATCGCGCATGCCCGAAGTGCGGCCAATCGAATCCGCGCGTGCTCGGGGTCGCGTTTCCCGGCATCCACATCCTCGGTGAATACCAGTGCAGCTCCTGCGGCTACCGCTTCTGCCATGACCTGCCTGTTGGCTTCGCGGTGGATTACGACCTCGCCATCGGGATGGATGATGGCGTGCTCCATAATCCCAAGCAGGTGCGCGATTGGGTGCATGGCCCGCTGATGCAGGGCTTCCGCGCGCCCAGCGATGCCGAAGTGCGCATCGAGCGCCGCGTGCTCCGGGAATGCAAGCGCGTGGTGCTGCTGGACACGCTCGATTTCCTCTATGGGCATGTGCTGCTGAAGCTCTGGAACGCGCAGCACTACCTGGATGAGCATCCGGACCTCGGGCTGGTGCTGCTGCTCCCGCGCTCCTTCGAGTGGCTGGTGCCCCCGGGTGTTGCCGAGGTGTGGCTGGTGGACCAGAAGCTCAGCCAGGCGCACGGCTGGTACCGCAGCATCGATCGGCAGGTGAAATCCTTCCTCACTGATTTCGATGAAGTGTGGCTCGGACGGGGATACGCCCATCCCGACAAGAGCGGCATCGACATCGAGCGCTACACGGGCGTGAAGCCGTTCGAGATCGAGCGCTTCGACTCGGAGCCGCCGCACATCACCATCGTGCTCCGCGAGGACCGGCTCTGGTACCGCACGCCGCTGCACAAGGAGAAGCACCGCATCCTGCGCCGCCTGGGCCTCAAGCGCATGGCCGATGCCTATTTCCGATGGGACCAGGAGCGCATGGCCCTGCGTGCCTTCCGATTGGTGCGTGAAGCCATCCCTGCGTGCACGGCCAGCGTTGTGGGCTTGGGCGATCCGTCGCCCATGCCCGCAGGCGCCGTGGACCTGCGCACGCGTGCCATGAACCCGGAGACCGAGCGGTTGTGGTGCCGCGCCTATGCACGAAGCCAGATCGTGGTGGGCGTGCACGGCAGCAACATGCTGCTGCCCACAGCGCTTGCAGGAGGATGCATCGAGATCCTCCCGAACGACCGGCTCGGCAACCTCGCGCAGGATGTGGCCCACCGCCGCCGCGATGCCATGCTTCTTTTCCTCTACCGATTCCTCGATGAGTTCGCAGGTCCGGCCCATGTGGCGCGCCATGCCATCAGCATGCTGCACGACTTCGAGCTCTTCCACCGCAACAACATCTTGAACCCGCCTCAGCATGGACGCCGCTGAAACACCATTCCGCCTGGACACCGCCGTGCTGCTCATCGGCTTCAACCGCGTGGGGCCGCTGCGCCAGGTATTCGATGCGGTGCGCGAAGCGAAGCCGCCACGGCTCTACTTCGCCTGCGACGGGCCGCGCAACGGCGCGGAGCGCATCCGCTGCGAGGAAGTGCGCGCGCTCACCCAGCTGGTCGATTGGCCGTGCGACCTCCGGACCCGCTTCAACGAGCAGAATCTGGGCTTGCGCAAAGGCGTGAGCAGCGCCATCAACTGGTTCTTCGAGAACGAAGAGGAAGGCATCGTGCTGGAGGACGACACCTTGCCTGTGCCCTCCTTCTTCCGCTTCGCGCAGGAGCTGCTCGTGCGCTACCGGCACGATGAGCGCATCTGGGTGATCATGGGCAACAACCTCATGGACGATTGGGCCGGCGCCAAAGAGGGCGACTACTACTTCAGCACGCACGGCTATGGCGCGCCATGGGGCTGGGCCAGCTGGCGCCGCGTGTGGCGGCACTACGATGTGGACATGAAGCAGTGGCCCGCCTTGAAGGAGAGCCCTTTGCTCAAGGACTTCTTCCTCGACCGCCACGAGGAAGAGCTCGCGCAGGAGATCTTCAACCGCGTGCACGAGGGACGCATGAACTCCTGGAGCTACCAGATGGACCTCACGCGCATCGCCAATCACGCGCTCAACATCGTGCCCCACGTGAACCAGATCGACAACATCGGCTTCGATGGCGACGGCACGCACACCACCGGGCCCGATGACCCGCGCAACAAGCGCACGGCGAAGGCGATCGCCTTCCCGCTGAAACATCCGCAGCACATCATGCTCGATGCGCAGCGTGATGCTGAGTACTTCAAGCGCTACATCGGATTCACGCCGATGGAGCGCATGAAGAACACCGTGAAGGATGCGCTCGGCGGGCAGGACGGCCCAGTGGTGCAGGGCATCATCAAGCTGAAGCGCAAGATCAAAGGACACTGAAACCGAGCATCGCGCAGCCGTGATCCGCAAGAGCCAGCTCTTCACCGCCCTCTTCATCCTGGGCTTCCCGGTGTTCGGGTTCGGGACCTATTACGGACTGAAGGGGAGCATCAGCCAGGGCATGATCATCTCTGTCGCACCCTTCGTCGCGATCGTGCTCCTCCATTGGATCGATGCGGTGTACCGGCATGAAGTGCGGCGCGCCGTCACCATCACGGGCTGGCTGGGCCTTGCCTATATCGGCACGCTCGCGGTCTCGCAATTCGTGGCGCTGCGCGGCGGCATACCTGGAGTGCTCACCGGCAATGCGCTGTTGAGCTGCCTGCTGTACGTCATGCCCTTCGCGGCAGCCATCGTGGTGTGCATACACGGCCGGCAAGACCTCGGCTTCGACTTCGGAAAGGTGCTCTTCCTTGGCCTTAGCGCGTTGCTAGCCATCAACGTGCTCGGCTACTTCGGCGGCGTGCGCGCCATCGGCCATGCGTTCGAGGGGCGCGCCAACCTCCCGTTCCTGCGCGGCATCTACACCGGAGCTCACCTGCTCAGCGTGTGGGCCCTGATGCTGCTGGTGCGCATGCGCGGCGCTGCGCAGCGCCCCGTTGCCACCGCATTGGCGTTGGCGGCCCTGGCCATCGGATTCTACCTGATGCTGAAGATCAACAGCCGCTTATCGACCCTCATCTTCCTGCTGCTCACGGCCCTCTTCGTCACCAAGGCCATTAAGGTGGCGCGCGGCCTCTACGCCATCTCCATCTTCACGCTTCCGCTGCTGCTGAGCTTCTCGCTGCTGGTGTACCAGGTGGTGAGCATGCCCTTCTTCGCGGCCATCCTCGGGCGCGTGTCGAAAGAGGACGTCACTTCGTTCAACGGCCGCAGCTACATCTGGGAGGCCATTGGCAATTGGCTGGCCACCGACCGCACCGGACTGCTCTTCGGCAACGGGTACAAGGGGCACTACGCGCTGCGGCTCTATGATCCTGTAGCCGTGCTCTGGGGCACCGATCACAGCTACAACATCCATTCGCATAGCACCTTCGCCGAGGTGCTCGTATCGCAGGGCGTGCTGGGCGTGGTGCTGCTCTATGTCCTATTCTGGAAGGGCTTCAATCACTACCGCGGGGAGTACCTGCGCGGCACCTCCCAAGCCCCGGTCTTCGCTGGCCTCTGCTACCTGCTCTTCATCTGGCAGATCGACATTTTCTGCTACGGCACCGACCTGGGCCACGTGATCCTCTTCAGCATGCTCGCACCGCTCTGCGCGCGCGGCGCCTCAGGTCAGGCGAATGCCCTGAACTGAAGAAGCCCGCTAGAAGCGGGCCTCTCCGGATATCCTGCCTGCGTCAAAGCACGCTGATGCGCTGTTGGCTGCGTTGACCGTCCTGCTCCACCATCACCACGTAGGTGCCCGCGCTCATGTGCTCAGGAAGGCTGAAGCTCGACCGTCCTCCTGCCACGCGACCGCTCCAGACCACCTGGCCCTGCAGGCCCACGAGCTGCACGAAGGCGGGAGCGTTGTCGGCGATTGCGATGGTGACCACCGAGCCGCGCTCCACCGGATTCGGATAGATCAGCCTGCCATCGGCACCGGCAACCGCCATGTCCTCCTCAACCGCGGTGCTCAAGCAATCGCTGTCGTTCTCCTTGATGAGGATGATGGACTTGTAGGGCTGGAGCGTGACGGAGCCGTGGTGCAGGTTGCCATCCACATCGCTCCAGCAGCCTACCAGGTCGAAGTCCTGCGCCGTGGCCAGGTCGTTCACCAGGATGATCTGGCGCTCGAGGGGATTCACGGGCACTGCCTCCACGCGCTCCAGCGACACGTTGTCGAGGTAATAGATGCCATCGGTGTAGCGGCAGGTGAACATGCACACGCCCTGATCCGTGCGGTCGCTCTGGAAGATGTGCTCCACATCGCGGCGCTCCGTGTCGTAGGAATAGGTCCGTTCGCCCACGCGCCATGGCTCATCGGCCTGGCTGTTGGCCTTGAAGCCCACGGTGAACTCGCCCATGATGTCGCTCACCACGCTGAACTTCATGCGGTACCAGGCACCGTTCTGGATGCCGACCGTGGCGCTATGGTTGAGGTTGTGCGTGCCGTAGGTGGCGTTGCTGGTGAAGCTGGTCTTGAGGCAGCCGTTATCGAGCTTCGTGGTATTGTGGGTGATGACGCCCTGGCTGGGCCAGCCGGTCCATCCGCTCACGTTGCTGCCGAAGCTGCTGTTGGGCACCGTGTTGGCTGCGAGCACCTGCGTCACTTCCATGCTGGGCAGGCGGAGCGGGCTTCGGGTGCCCGTTGGGTCCTCGTTGTGGTCGGCCTGCCAGCGCTCCAAGGTGTAGTAGTTGTGCGCGCCGGTGACGGAGTTGCGCAGGTAGATGCTGCGGTCGTTGTAAGGATTGAAGTAGTAGTTGCCCGTGAAGGTGCCGAAGTCCACCCAATTCGCGCTGTACACGTGGTACTGCTGGATGAGCAGCTGGTCCTTGTTGAGGCTGTAGAGGATGTTGTTGCTGTACACGGTGTTGTACGCGGGCACATGGAAAGGCGCAGTGGCGCCGGGGCCGTTGTAGTTGCTGTAGTCGGAGATGAAGAGCTGGATCTGGTTGTTGAAGAGCACATTGTCCTCGATCCGGTTGCCGGTGAATTCCATCGTGTGGTCCACGTACATGCCGGAGCCCTTGCAGTTCATCACGGTGTTGCCCTTCACGAGGATGTTGCGGTTGTACACATTGCCGAAGTAGATGCCCATGCAGATGGGCACGGAGTGGATCCAGCCGATGGCGCTGCTCTCCACATCGCCGCTGAGGTCGCGCACGATGTTGTCGCGGATGATGGCCCCGTCGGTGCTGTCGAAGGTGATGCCGGCGCCGTCGTTCAGGATGGCCATGCTGTTGATCACGACATTGCGCTCCACGATGGCGTTGTTGTTCACGGCGATGCCGCAATAGCCCACGTTCTCCAGGCGGTTGTCGCGCACCACCATGCCGGCGCCGTTGGTGCCGATTCCGAGGTAGCCCATGTTCTGCTCGCCGAGGCCCTTCACCACGGCGATGTTCAGCAGGTTGCAATGCTCCAGGATGGTGTTGTTGTCGAGCAGCGATATGCCAGTGCCATAGGTTCGCTGCACATCGAGGTGATGGAAGTGCTGGTTGTTGCCGGTGCTGTAGATGGCCTGGCGCGTATCGGTGAAGGTGCAGTTCAGGGCCTCCAGTTCGGAGGTGCCGGAGAGCCGCAAGCTGGCCGCGGTGTGGTGGCGCATGTGGATGCCATCGACCTTGATGTGGTGGCGCTGCCAGCCCACGTAGATGCCGTTGTCGAGCACGGCGGCCTCCACTAGCACGTTGTTGGGGTTGGCGTTGCCGGGGCACCAGATGTAGAGCATGCCGGCCGAGCGGTCGTGGAACCATTCGCCGGGGGCATCGAGCAGGGCCAGCTTGTTGCGCAGGTAGTAGCCCAACTGCCAGGTGCCGAGGTTGTTGCCAGTGGCCGTGTGCGTGAGGGTGCTGTTGCTGAAGGCCGATACGTAAGCCGTGTCGTAGCTCCAATTGGTGGTTCGGATCACGGCGGTGGCGCCGGTCCAGTAGCCGCTGGCCTGGTTCAGCTCACTATCGGTGAGGCTGGTGCTGGTGCCTTGGTCCACGCGCAGCCAACCGGTGTTGGGGAAACGCGCGAGCTCCTGCAGGGTGCCATCCGCATAAACGTACTTCACCGCCTCGGTGATGGGCGCCTTCCAGATGTTGCCGCTGTGCTGGGTCCAATTGGTCACGGCCACACTGCCGCTGATGATGGGCTGGGCCCCGGTGCCGTAGCCGCCGACCTGGATCAGGTTGCCGGCGGCGCCGCTGTTCATGATGCTCAGCTTGCCCCGGTACACCCCGCCCCGCTGGAATAAGATGCGGTCGCCCGGCTGGAAGCTGCTGCTGAGCTGGTTGGCCCGGTCGATGGTGCGCCACGCCGTGGCCTGGCTCGTACCGTTGTTGCTGTCGTTGCCCGTGGGCGAGATGTAGTAGGTGGCGCTTCGCACCGTGAGGGCCGTGAGGGCCGTGACGATGAAGAGCAGCTTCCGGGTGTTGAGGAGTCGCATGGGTCGGTGAACTTGGGCCCTTCAACCACCCTGCCCGCGCCAACGTTCGTGAAACTCGACCGGGAAAAGGCCGTTCCCGACGAACGGGGCATTCCACCGACGAACGCTCTTCGCCCTCCGGCGAAAACCAGCGGCGCGCTCCTTCACCATGGCCCATGAGAACCTCTGGACACCTGCGCGCTTCAATCGATGGCAATCGTGTGACTTGCTGCACGTAGGATAGCCAGATTGAGCCACGCATTCGCACGGATTGACACGGATGGATGCGGATGGCTACGAATGGTGCTTGGGTGCATGTACTTCGACGTGGACGAATCACTGAGTTCAGGTCCGTGTTCATCCGGGGCTATCCGTGGCAAAGTCATCTGGCAATAGCGCGCAAGGGGCGCGCAGGTATTCCGCTTGGCCGAACCTTGGGTCCCGGCCTGTCCCTCGCCCAACGCATCTTCGCGGCGCGTCCACCGTTCAAGGCCACGTTGCCGGCCGAAATCGCCGGAGGCCTTGCTCTTGAACATGACCAGCGATATGCGCCTCCTGATCACCGGTGGCTCGGGCTTCATCGGCACCAACCTCGTGGAAGAGTGCCTCGCGCAGGGCATCACCTTGCTCAACCTCGATTGGAATCCGCCGCTGAACCCGATTCATGCCAAGCATTGGCGCGAAGGGGACATCCTCGACGGACCAGCCACGGCGGCCGCCCTGCAGGCCTTCGCGCCCACGCACGTCGTTCACCTTGCCGCCCGAACCGATACCGAGGAGCCCACCGACGTGGACGCCTACCGCCAGAACCATGAGGGCACGCGCCTGCTGCTCGAGGCGGTGAAGCAATGTTCCACGGTGCGCCGCATCGTCGTCACCAGCACGCAGTTCGTTTGCGAGGCAGGCTACCAGCCCCAGCACGACCTCGACTTCAAGCCCTTCACGGTGTACGGCGAATCGAAGCGGCTCACGGAATTGGCCACGCGCGAAGCGGGCCTGTCGTGCGAATGGGTGATCATCCGACCCACCACCATCTGGGGGCCGTGGAGCCTTCGCTACCGCGACGTGATGTTCAAGGTGATGCGCAAGGGACTCTACTTCCATCCCGGCCGGCAGCGCGTGGTGCGCTCCTACGGCTATGTGGGCAATGTGGTGTGGCAGGTCATGCGCATGCTCGAAGCGCCTGCAGAGAAGGTGCACGAGCAAGTGCTCTACGTAGGCGATCCGCCCTTTGACCTGAAGGAATGGGTTGAAGAGGTCTCGAAGCAGCTGGTAGGCAAGCCCGTGCGCTACATACCGAGCTGGCTGGTGCGCCTCTTGGCCATCACCGGCGACGCCTTCAAGGCGATCGGCCTCCCCTTTCCCATCACCAGCGGCCGCTACCGCAGCATGACCAGCGATTACATCACGCCCATGCACCGCACCATCGCCGCCGTGGGCGAAGCCCCCTTCTCCATCGCCCAAGGCGTAAGTGCCATGGTGCGCTGGTACGATAACGATAGCCAGCGGTGGAAGGCGGGCCCAAAAAAGGATGCACGACAGGTGCGATGAGGGCAATTCAAGTTCAGCGCAGCAGCACCTCCTCGATCCCCTCCAACTTCTCATCAGTGAATCCGCCGCTGGCGCGGTGCACGATGCGGCCTTCTCGGTCCACCACGAAGAAGTACGGGATGTCCTTGTCCTTCAGGCCGAGCGCCTGGCGCAATTCATCGGTGTCGTCCTTCACGAACACCACGCGGTCGGCCACTTCGGGCTCGGCGCTCTGGCGGAACTTCTTCAAGCTGGGGGCATAGGCGGCCTTGTTCGCACCGGTGAAGAGCGGCACGAAGTACACCTCGGTCTGGTAGGCGTTGGCGAAGAGGCCGTGCTTGGCCACGAAGCGCAGGTAGGCGGGCTCGTACCAGTCCTCCAGCGCGGGCTGCGCCTTCTGCCCGTAGGCGAGGCCGATCACGATGAAAGGCGTATCGGGGCTTCCAGGCAATTCGATGGTGCTGCCATCGGCACGCTCGCCGTGCATGGTGGGGAAGCGGTCCTGTCCGTGGGCGGCCGTTGCGCAGGCCAGCAGGCTGAAGAGGGCGATGGGCTTCATGCGGGGACCGCTTCGATCATCGTGCCATCAGCGCACGCCATCCTCCGGATTCTTGCCCTTGTGCGGACGGAACCAATCCTTCATGCGCTCGATGTCGGCCTCGGGGTCGCTTGTGAGCGGGAAGGGGGCGGTGATGATCGCGAGCTTGTTGGGGTAATCGAAGGTGGCCAGGATGATGGGCACGCCGGCGCCGGTGGCGATGCGGTGGAAACCGGTCTTCCAATGCGGCTGGTAGCTGCGCGTGCCCTCGGGGGTGATGGCGATCTTCTTGATCGCGCCGCGCTTGAAGAGGTCCACCACGGCATCGACCATGTTGTTGTGCTTGCTGCGGTCCACCGGGAAGCCGCCGAGCCCGCGGAAGAACCAGCCGGTGAGCGGTCCGAAGAGCGAATCCTTGGCGAGGAACTTCACATCGGTGAGGCGGGCGATGCTGCGCACGGCCAGGCCAACCACGAAATCCCAGTTGCTGGTGTGCGGTGCCACCACGATGATGAAGCGGTCGAGCCGGGCGGGGCGCTCATCGCGCAGCTCCCACCCGAGCAGTTTCAGGAACACCAGCTTGTACACCGGGCGCATGGCGGTAAAGATGGCTAGTGTCTCAGCATGCGCAACTGCGACCGGCGTGACATGCACAGGCGAGCAGAGCACCGCAGAGCCTTCAGGTACCGCGTGCGGTGGGTGTCCACGATCCGCGCGGGACAGGCGGTCGGCGTGCCCGAGCGTAGAGCCTGTGCGGTAGCCGAGCCGCCTGGACTTGGATCGTGGTTGATTTTTGGCTCCACCTTTTCATCAAGGAAAAGGTGGAAATGAACTTGCACCCATTCATATCAATCTGAGCCACGAGCAGCTCCCATCCCCCCTCCCATCTTTGCGCCCCAATTCCAAGCCATCCATGTCCAGCCGACTGATCGAATGCGTGCCCAACATCAGCGAAGGCCGCGACCGCGCCAAGATCGACGCCATCGCCTCCGTGGTGGAGACCGTGGAAGGCGTGCGCCTGCTCGATGTGGACCCCGGCAAGGCCACCAACCGCACGGTGATCACCTTCGTGGGCGAGCCGGAAGCGGTATGTGAGGCGGCCTTCCGCCTTGTGAAGAAGGCGCAAGAGCTGATCGACATGCGCAACCACAGCGGCGAGCACCCGCGCTTCGGCGCCACCGACGTATGCCCCTTGGTGCCCATCAGCGGCGTGAGCATGGCGGAATGCGCGGCGCACGCGAAGAAACTGGGCGAGCGTGTGGGCAACGAACTGGGCATCCCGGTTTACCTGTATGAAGCCGCCGCGAGCGAAGAGAAGCGCCGCAACCTGGCCAATAACCGCAGCGGCGAATACGAAGGGCTGCCGAAGAAGCTGAAGGACCCCGCGTGGAAGCCCGACTTCGGCCCGGCCGAGTTCACCGACAGCGTGGCCCGCAGCGGCGCCATCGCCGTCGGCGCGCGCAACTTCCTCGTTGCCTACAACGTGAACCTCAACACCACCAGCACGCGCCGCGCCAACGCCATCGCGTTCGATATCCGCGAGGCGGGCCGCAAGGTGAAGCAGGCCGACGGCAGCGAAGCGCAGGTGCCCGGCAAGCTGAAGAGCGTGAAGGGCATCGGCTGGTTCATCGAGGAGTACGGCATCGCCCAGCTCTCGCTCAACCTCACCGACATCACCGTGACGCCGGTGCACATCGCCTTCGATGAGGCGTGCAAGGCCGCCGATGCGCGCGGCATCCGCGTGACCGGCAGCGAGCTCGTGGGCCTGATCCCGAAGCAGGCGCTGCTCGATGCCGCCGACTTCTACCTCGCGCGCCAGCAGCGCAGCCTGGGCATCGCCGAGCGCGAGAAGATCAAGATCGCCGTGAAGTCCTTGGGCCTTGACGACCTCGCGCCCTTCGACCCGCAGAAGAAGGTGATCGAATACATGCTGCAGGATGCCGGAAGCGAGCGCCTGGTGCGCATGGACCTGAAACGCTTCAGCGAGGAGACCGCAGGCGAGAGCCCGGCGCCCGGCGGCGGCAGCGTTGCGGCTTATGTGGGCGCGCTCGGCGCTGCGCTGGGCACCATGGTGGCGAACCTCAGCGCGCACAAGCGCGGCTGGGACGATCGATGGCAGGAGTTCAGCGAGTGGGCCGTGAAGGGCGAGGCGCTGCGCAACGAACTGCTCTACCTGGTGGATGAGGACACGCGCGCCTTCGACCGCATCATGGCCGCCATGGGCCTGCCGAAAGGGAGCGCCGAGGAGAAGGCCGCGCGCAAGGCCGCGATCGACGAGGCCACCAAGGGCGCGATCAATACGCCGTTGCGCACCATGCAGGTGTGCGTGGAGAGCATGGCGCTGATGAAAGCCATGGCCACGAACGGCCTGCCCGCCAGCGTGAGCGATGCCGGTGTGGGCGCGCTGTGCGCACGGGCGGGCGCATTGGGCGGCTATCTCAATGTGCGCATCAATTGCGCGGGGCTTGATGATGCCGCGTTCAAAGCGGATGTGCTCTCGAAGGCCGATGCGCTGAAAGCACGAGCCGATGCGCTGGAAGCGGAGGTGATGGCCACCACCTTGAGCAAAGTGTAGGAAGAACTGCTGTTCTCAGAACCGCACCGCGATTCCAACCACCGCGCGCTGACTGCTCCAATCCAGTCCGCCGGTCCTGCCGTCGGCATCCATGAAGGGCATGCCGTCATAGCGCTGCACAGCGATCCGCGTCCCGCCCGTGGCCTCGAGGCCGACGAAGCCGCACACCGTATTGGACAGCAGATGCACGTATCGCGCGCCGATGGAATTGCACGCGCTGCGGCCCACCACCGGAAGCGAGATCGCATTGAGCTCCAACGAGAGCGCCGCGGTGCCGATCGCGCCGTGCACCTCGACGAATGCGCGCCCGCCGATCCACGGCCGGTAGGCACCGCTGATCGCGAAGGTGCTGAAGCGGACCTGGTCGATGGCCTTGCCGATGCGGTCGGAGCCGATGCGGTCGTAGTGAACGCCCAAGGAGAACCGCTTGGTGAACGCGTACTGCACGCGGAAGGCGACGGCACCACTGAGGACGGCATTCGCCGAAACACTGTCGGCCGCCTCGTGGATAGTGAGCAGCCCAGCACCCCCGCCGATCGAAGTGAAGAGCTGCTTGCGCGCGATGGCCTGGCCGTGCACCGCGGCGGCGGCTGCACAAGCGATCATCAGGACGAGCGGGCGGAAAGCGGCCATGGAGAAAGCGGGGCGGGCGAAGATCGCGCACGCCATCCACGATCAGAGGTGCGCGAATCATCCCGTAACCGCAATCCGGGCGGGTCATGCCCGTTCCATCTTCGCGCACACACCAGCACATGCCACTTCCTCTGATCGCCGTGGTTCGCGGCGGATACACCGGTGAATCGGTCATCAGCATGCAGAGCGCGGCCCGCATGATGGCCGCCATCGATCGTGCGCGCTTCGACCCGCTCTTCGTGAGCATCTCACGCACCGGCTGGAGCTGCGAATCGCCCGAGGAAGCCCCGGTCGCATTCGACCGCGGTGCCTTCTCCGTTGATCGAGGCCATGGTCCCGAGCGCTTCGCCGGCGCGATGATCGCGATCCACGGAAGCCCCGGAGAGGATGGGCTGCTGCAGGGATACCTGGACCTGGTTGGCGTGCCATATCAGACCGGTGGCGTGCTGTGCATGGCCCTCACCATGAGCAAGCACGGAACAACCGCGCTCCTGCGGCAGCTCGGCTTCGATGTTGCCCCTTCGGCCCTGCTCATGCCGCGCATGCCCGACCTGCACGCACGCGTCGCCAGCATCGGGTTCCCCTGCTTCGTGAAGCCCGACCGAAGCGGCAGCAGCCTCGGCATCAGCAAAGTGAAGTCGGCAGCCGATGTGCAGGCAGCGCTCGACAAGGCGTTCGCCGAATGCGCCACGGTGATGGCCGAGGCGGGAGTCACCGGCCGCGAGCTCACCTGCGGCGTGATCGACCTGGGCGGATCGGCTCGCGCGCTGCCCGTATGCGAGATCGTGCATTCGAAGGAGTTCTTCGACTACGACGCCAAGTACCACGCGAGCGACACGCAGGAGCTGGTGCCCGCGCCGCTGCCTGAAGATGTGACGCGCTTGGTGCAGGAGCGTTCAGCCGCGATCTACACGCTGCTCGAGTGCCGTGGCATGGTGCGCGTGGACCACATCTGGACCGGCGATCGCCTGGTGACCATCGAAGTGAACGCCACGCCGGGCTTCAGCGGAGCCAGCATCTTCCCGAAGATGCTCGAGGTATCAGGCATCGGAGTGGCGGCTGCGGTGAACGGCCTGGTGGAGCAGATGCTTCAGCGCAAAGGCTGAGTGCGGAGGAAATCCGTCGCCGCGCGCATGGCCCGGGCGCGGTGGCTCAACGCGTTCTTCTCCTGAATATCCATCTCAGCGAAGGTGCGCGCGTGCTGCTCCGGCTTGAAGATGGGATCGTATCCGAAGCCACCCGCGCCGCGCGGCGCTTCGATGATCGTCCCATGGACCACGCCCTCGAAACTGCGCTCCTGATTAGTCGCCACGAAAGCGATCACCGTTCGGAACCGGGCCGATCGATCCGCAGCTCCGCGCAATTCATCAAGCAGCTTGCGCATGTTGGCCACGGGATCCTTCGAAGGCCCGGCATAGCGCGCGGAAAGCACGCCGGGCGCGCCATCCAGAGCCATCACTTCAAGGCCGGTATCATCGGCGAGACAGGGAAGGCCCGTGCGTTCGTGCGCGAAGCGGGCCTTTTGCAGCGCGTTCGCCTCCAGCGTATCGCCTGTCTCGGGAAGGTCGAGGGGAAGGTCGGCATCCGTCAAGGAGATCACGTCGATGCCCTTCGGCAACAGCAGCCTGAGCTCGTCCACCTTGCCAGCATTCCCGGTGCAGAGTACCAGCTTCATGACAGGTCGTCCATGGGTCTCCGCTGAACCGAGGCTCAAGCACCGGGAGCGGCCTCACGCTTCTCGCGAACGGTGTACATGGGCTTGCCTTTGTGCATAAGGAAGAGGCGCCCGAGGTATTCACCGATGAGGCCCAGCATGAGCAGTTGGATGCCGGAGAAGACCACGACGGCGGCCATGATGGAGGCCCAGCCCTGGGGCGTATCGGTGAGCAGGCTCTCGATGAAGGCGGTGATGGCCATGATGAATCCAACCAGGCTCACCACGATGCCGATCACGCTGCTCACCCGAAGCGGCATCACCGAGAAGTTGATGAACATGATCAACCAGAGCCGCACGAGCTTTCGCAGCGTGTAGCCGCTGCTCCCTTCAGCGCGGGGGGCGTGCAGCACCTTGAGCTGGCCGATGCGCTGGGTGTTCTCCAGGATGATCCCATCGATGTACGGGTAAGGTCCACCGTATTCCAGCACGCGGTCGCGCAGGAAGCGGTTGATGCAGCGGAAGCTCGACAGGTAGAGGTCCTTGGGCTTGTCGAGCAGAACGTTGGCCACGGCATCGTTGAAGCGGCTGCCCAGGTTGCGGAAGAGCGAATGCTGCTTGCGCTCGTAATACGTGTACACCACATCGAGCTCGGCATGGAGCAAATGGTGCTCGAATAGGCGCTTCACCTCCGAGGGCGGGTTCTGGAAATCGTCGTCGATGTTGATGATGTACTGTCCGTTCGCGGCGGCATAGCCTGCCATCACGGCGTTGTGCTCGCCGAAATTCCGCGCCAGGTCGATGGCGATGATGGGCATGGGCGCTTCCAGGCAAAGGCGCCGGATCGCCTCCCAGCTCTGATCGGGGCTGCAATCATTCACCAGCACCACTTCGACCCCGCCATCGATGCGGAGGCCGGCGAGCTCATGCACCAAGCGCTCGATGCTGGTGGCCCCGTTGTAAACGGGGATGACGATGGAGAGGGAGATCATGGGTGCGGGCGCCGGGCCACCAAGAGCACAGAACCACCGAAGGGCAGCGCCGCCCCGAAGGAAATGAGCCGACGCTCCAGTGCCAAGCATCCCCCGAAGGCCTTATCCACGATCGGATGGAAGGGAGCGACGTCGCTGGCTTCGGGCGATGGCCACAGCTTGCGCCGAAGGGCCATCAACGGGAATAGCAGGGTGTTCCAGTAGGTGGTGCGCAGCACCTCAAAGCCCGCCTCACGGAGCATGGCGCTGGCCTCGCTCCGGTTGAAGCGCTTCACCTGCCCCACCGCCACATCATGGTAGCTCAGCATCCACTGGTAAGCGGCCAGGTTGAGCACCAGGATTCCTCCCGGACGGAGCACCCTATGGAAGCCCCGCAAAGCGGCCTCGCGGTCCATGGGATAGCCGAGCACATCGAGGCTCACCAGCGCATCGCAGGAGGCTTCGGCGAAAGGCAATGCGTCGATGGAGCCTTGCACGACTTGCGCACCGGTCTTGCGGCGCGTGAAAGCACAAGAGGCTTCTGAAAGGTCGATGCCGTGCAGGCGCGCCCCGCGCCGGGCATCACCGATGGCCTTGAGCATGCCGCCCGTTCCGCATCCTGCATCAAGGATGTCAACGGCCTTGGGGGCGTGGCTGTTCAACGCCCAGGTGATCAGTGCGCGCAGCCCACGGTACCACCAGAGCGAGCCCTCGAGCTCATCCATGCGTGCCACTTCCGCATCGGTCATGCTCATGACCGCTTCAGGGCTTCGAACTCGGCACGGTCGCGCAAATAATCGGCTTCGTCATAGGGCTTGTCGCAGAACACGATCACCACCGTATCGGGGCCCTCGAAGGTGAGCTTGTTCCAGATGCCCGGAGGGATGCTGATCCCGCTTCCCGGCGCATCGAGCTTCATCGTCGTGCTGCGCTCCGCATCGTCCAACGCGATGGACACGCTGCCATGAAGGCACACCACGGCTTGCGTGCACCAGCGGTGGGCATGATTGCCGCGCACCCCGCCTGCGGGCACGCCGCTCACAGAGAACACGCGGCGGATGGGCATGTCGAGGCCAGATCCGCCTGTGTCCGGGAATACGGTGAGCGTGCCTTCAGCGCTGGTGAAGCAGCCGAAGCGCAGCACGCGCAGGTCATCGATGGTGGCTTCGGTCATGAGCGCGCAGCAAAGAAATCGTGGACGGAGCTCGCCACACGGTCAGCATCAGCATCGGTCATTTCCGGATAGAGCGGCAAGGAGAGCACGGTGCGTGCAAGGCGCTCGCTCACCGGCATCGGGCCACGCGAGACGCCGAGGTAAGCGGGCTGCGCGTGGACCGGCTCCGGGTAATGGACGCCGGCATGGATGCCCGCGCGAAGAAGATGCGCGCGCAATGAATCGCGCATGGCTTGATCAGCCGCTTCCACCACGAACAGATGATAGGCATGCGCGCAGCCATCGCTCACCATGGGCAGGATAAGCGGCTGGTCCGCGAGCTGGATGAGGTACCGTTGCGCGAGCTGCCTGCGCCGTAATGCGCACGCATCGAGGTGCATGAGCTTCACGCTGAGGATGGCGGCCTGGAGCGGATCGAGCCGGCTGTTCCAACCACGCAGCTCGCTGTGCTGAGGCGCGCGCCAACCATACTGGCGCAAGAGCCGGAGGCGGTCGGCAACCTGCTCATCGTCCGTGAGCACCATGCCAGCATCACCGATGGCGCCGAGGTTCTTGGTGGGATAGAAACTGAAGGCGGCAGCGTGCCCGAAGGTGCCGACCTTCCTGCCCTTCCATTCGGCAGCATGCGCTTGCGCGCAGTCCTCGATCAATCGGAGGCCATGCTCCGCGCAGATCGACTGCAGCGCGCCCAGGTCTGCAGGGTGGCCGTAAAGGTGGACGGCGATGATGGCCTGGGTGCGCGGCGTGATGAGCGCTTCAACGGCCTTCGGGTCGATGGTGCGCGTGCGCGGGTCCACATCGGCGAGCACGGGCGTGGCACCGGACATATCAATCGCCGCGACGGTGGCCACCGCAGTATGCGAAACGGTGATCACCTCATCGCCAGCGCCTAGGCCCAGAGCGCGAATCGCGAGATGCAAAGCGTCGGTGCCATTGTTCACGCCGATGCCGAAGCGGGCTCCATTGTATGCGGCGAAACCGGATTCGAAACGCGACACGGCCTCCCCAAGGATGTAGGCGGGGCCTTCGAGCACTTCGCGGATGGCCGCATCAATCTCGGGGCGGAGCGCCAGATAGGCAGCGCGCGGATCGCTCGTGAGCAAGGGGGACGAAGGCATTCCTGCGGCCGGGGTCGGTGGCGGCGAATCTAGCAGCGGCAGGCGCCCCGCTTCGTCTAATGGCACGACATGGCCTTTTGAGCTAACCTTGCCTCCCCTTCCTTCCGCACCCGCCATTGCCGATGCTGTCCTGGTCCAAGAGCACCGATCTGCTCCAACGGCGGCCCCTTGCGTTCATCCTGATCGCCTTGGCGGCACGAGCCATGTACCTGGTGCTCTCGATGAGCCAACTGGCACCCAATGACCACGCAGGCTGGCTCTTCGTTGAATCGGGGGATGCATCGCTCTACCTCGACCCGATCGACCACCTGATCGAGCATGGCGCCTACAAGGACGATTACCGCATGCCCGGTGTGGGCGCGCCTTATTTCCTGTTCCGGCAGTTCCTTGACCCAACGGCCAGCCGGCAAGCGATGGTGGCCATGCAGTGGCTGCTCTCCGGGATCACGACCTACATCCTCGCCCTGCTGGCATGGCGACTTACCGGACGTCACCTGGCAGGCTTGGTGGTCTATGCCGTATTCCTGGTGAGCGCATACAGCGCGTGGTTCGATTCGGTCATCTCTTCAGACAGCCTGTCCACCTCGGCCATGATCCTGCATGCCTGGCTGCTGCACCGTGCGGTGGCCGAGAAGCGCAAGGACCTGCTGCTGCTGGCGGGCCTCATGATCGCCTGGCTCATCTTCCTGCGCCCGATCAGCTTGCTGCTGCTGGTCCCTGCCGCCTATGTCACCTGGCGGTATTGGGATGACCGGCGCCGGTGGAGCATGGCAGTGCTGGTGCTTTTGCCGTTCCTGGTTCTCGATTCCGTATGGACTATCCGCAATTGGCAGGTCAACCACCGCTTCCGCCCGCTCACCAACCAAGGCTATCAGCCCGACTACTTCATGCGGGAGGTCCGCGGCCATGCCATGCAATTCATTCAGTGCTATGGCGGCGACTACATCTGGTGGAATCCGAGCGCAGACATCCGATGGTTCGGCATATGGAAAGGAGGGGCCGCGCTGGACAATGAGGGCCGTGATGCCAAGGAACCTCCGCCCTATGCGTATGTAGAAGGGTACGACCGCGATAGCCTGATCTGGTTCGGTGAACGCGTGCGCGTAATCGAGAGCGGTGCGCTCACGCCTGAGGATTCGCTTCGGGCCGTTGAAGAAGTGAACGCGCGGTTCGATCGCTTCGCCGCGCTGTACCGCGAAAAGGCTCCTTTCCAATATCATGTGATGAGCCGCCTGCGCATGTTCAGGAACCTCATGGGGCAGCATGGCACCGAATCGATGATCCTACAGCCCTTCGCAGAGCTTCCGCTCGGGCTGAAGCTCTTCAAAATCCTGCAAACGGCCCTCTTCATCACCGTGTACGGCCTTTTCTGGCTTGCCCTGCCGGTGCTCGCATGGCAATGGCGCAAGGAGCGGACGCTGCTCCGTGTGCTGATCCCATCAACGGCGCTCTATCTCACGCTCATCTTCCCGATCGGCCTCCGCATGTGCGAATGGCGTTACCTCGCGCTGCAATTCCCTTTCGTGCTGATGCTATCTGCCTGCCTGGTGCTGGAGGCCTTTTTACGGATGCGCGCGCTGCGCGGTGCCGGCACGGCGAAGCCGGATCAGAGCCGCAGCACCCAAGTGCCCCCCTCCAGCGGCAAGTGATCGAGCGTGGCGGCCGGATTCGCGGCTTTCCAGCGGCGCGCGGTCTCGCGCTCATCATCCCGGTCGCCGTCATCGAGGATCACGGTGGCCCCTCCGGCCAGGTGCGCCTTCAGCAGGGGCATCGCCGGCCAGCGTGCCAGGGGCTGCGTGGTATCCGGCGGACCATCAACCAGCAGGAGATCGATCGGCGCATCCAACGCGAGACGGGAAAGGTCGTACCAGTGCCATTCACGGCCATCGATCATCTGCTTCACCAAGGGCGCGTGCACCACGGTGGCGAAATCGCTGAGGCCGTGATCAGAGAGCAGTTGCCGGCTGCGTTCGGCGTACTTGGCATCGTGCTCCAGCGCGATCACGCGTCCTAGCCCCTTGCGCTTGAAGCAATAGGCCATCACCAGCGTTGAGACGCCACTGCCGGCCTCCACCGCCAAGCGCACGTTCCGCGTGAGGCAATGCGTAGCCACTTCGCGCAACAGGTCAGGTGCCGCTGCCCACGAACGGGTAGCGGGCAAGGGCAGCTCCGGCCGCAACAGCGCATTGAGGCCCATGATGGCTTCGATCTGGTGGAAGGCGCTACGGCCTTCGGCGTATTGCTTGTTGAACACCTGCATGCGGTGGTGCCGGAGGTCGATCAGCAACAGCACGACGAAGGCCGTGGCCAACGCCATGGGCGCGACGAGGCCAACGGTGCCCCAGGCGGCGTGCGCCAGCACCCCAATAGCTGCCACCGCGAACGGTGCGCCCACAGCCACGATGATCCTGTTGCGATTGAAGCGTGGTTCCATGCCAGGTGCTGCAAGTGTAGAGCCTAATGGGAATCACAGGTTGCGAGACCCGCGCCAAGTCCGTTCTTTGCTTCAGACGACCGATCGCGATGAGCGCCCTGAAGGGATTCGCCAAACGCCTGTATGCTGCGCTGCCCTTCAAGCAGCCTCTGTTCACCGCCCTGCGAGCGGTGGTGCCTGTGCCTGAGCCGGTTTACCGGCACTTGCACTTCAAGGGCATCATCACGGTGAAGGTCGATGCCAAGGCCTCTTTCCGGATCAGGCACCACGGCCATCTGATCGAGAATGAGCTCTTCTGGCGGGGCCTCTCCGGCTGGGAGAAGACTTCTTTGGAGCTGTGGACGCGCTTATGCCGCCAATCCCAGGTGATCCTGGACATCGGTGCCAATACCGGTGTTTACGCGCTCGTAGCGAAGGCCGTGGCGCCCAAGGCGGTGATCGCGGCCCTGGAGCCCGTGCCCCGGGTGTTCGTGCGGCTCGAGGACAACATCGCGCTCAACGGCGGCGGGATCACCGCCCTGCGCGCAGCCGCTAGCGACCATAAGGGCAGCGCGGTGCTCTACGATCAGGGCTGGGCCGACCATGTGCTCTCCGTCTCACTTGATCCGGAGTGGAACAAGCAGGATCCGAACCTGACCCCGATCGACGTGCCCTGCCTCACCGTGATGGATGTGCTGTCTGAACTGAAGCAGCCAACGGTGGATCTGGTGAAGATCGACGTGGAGACCTACGAACCCACGGTGCTCCGCGGCTTCGTGGACCTGATCCGCCGCGACAAGCCGACTATGCTGATCGAGTTGCTCAACGACACGGTGGCCCAGCAAGTAGCCGAGCTGGTGGATGGCCTGGGCTATGCCTATTACAACATCGACGATCAGGCCTGGCCACCGCTGCGCACCGAGCGCTTGAGCCGCAGCGCCCACTACAACTTCCTGATCTGCCGACCTGAGGTGGCCGCGAGCATCGGGCTGTGACCCGCCGCTCAGGGGCCATCGGTTTACATTCGCCCGGACCCGATTCTGCGCAGCAGCATCTGGGCCTGAGCCCAGCATGCGCCGTTGCATCGTCATCTTCAGCATGGAGCCTTGGGGCGACATGTGGTACTCCAAGCACCACTATGCCGCTCGGTTGGCGCGTGAGCACGATGTGTACTTCGTGGGCCTCCCCGACCGCTGGCGGTGGACAGACCTGTTCTCCTACCGCGCCAAGGTGAGCCGTGTGCCCGAAGGCGTGCACGTGGTGGAATACCGCAACAACCTGCCGCTCCGATTCCTGAGCCGGTGGCTGAGCGATCGCATCGTCGCCTCCAGCGCACGCAAGGTCCAACAGGTCCTGCCCGATGCGCCATGGGTGCTCTGGTCCTTCTACCCGGCCTCGCTGGCCACCCACCTTAACCGGATGCGGAACGGCAGCAAGCTCATCTACCATGTCGTGGACCCGTACATCGATAGGCCCAACAACCTGGCGGTGGCCCGCGCAGCGGACCTCACGGTGGCCATCAATCCTTGGTACCGCCGCTTCTACGGCCGATTGAACGCGCACTGCATCGAGATCCCGCACGGCGTTCAGCCGGAGCACCGCGTGTTCGATGAATCCGCGGTGCAGGCGCACCGCTCGCGCTGGGGCCGCTTCGCCCTGCTGGCCAGCGGCATGAGCGGATCGGTGAACTATCCCTTGCTGCTGCAGCTGGCGCGCACCAGGCCCGAGATGCCCTTGCTCGTGGCGGGCAAGCGCTTCCCCCTGCCCAAGCACGCGCAAACGCTCAGCGATTCGCTGTTCGCGCTGCCCAATGTCCATCACCTCGATGTGCTGCACCCCGATGCGCTGCGCGACCTGGTGCGCGCCGCTGCGGTGTGCCTGCTCACTTACGAATTCGAGCCGCGCTTGGCCGAGCCCGTGCAAGCCGGACGGACTCCGCTGAAAGTGCTCACCTATCTGGCACAGCATCGGCCGGTGGTCTCCACCAACAACAGCTATGTGCCTGCGCTTGAAGAGAAAGGCTTCTTCAAGGCCGATGACCCCGCCGAGTTCCTGCGCCTGGTCGATGAAGTGCTTGAAGGCAAGCGCATCGTCGATTCCGCCGCTGTTGACCAGTACCTGGATTCGGTGGAGTACGCGCGGCTCGCGGATCGGATCCTGGCTGAGCTTGACGGCGGAGCGCCGGTGCCCGAGCAAGGAGCATCAGCCAAGCCGCGGATCCCAGCAGGGCACCCGGTCATGATCATCTCCAACGAGGCCTGGGAAGGGCCCATGTACAGCAAGCACCGCACGGCATTGGCGCTGGCCGACCGCCGCGTGGTGCTCTTCCTGGATCCGGCGAAGCGCTGGATGCCGATCAATCTGCTTCGCTGGCGGATCTCTGAGCGCAGCACGCCGCAAGGCATCGCCGTCCTCTCCTATTTCAATCCGCTGCCGTTCCTTGGCGGGCGCTTGCGCGGGATGAACGATGCCATCGTGCAATGGCGCCTTCGCCGGTTCCTGCAGCGCACGGGCCGGTATCGCCCGGTGATCTGGACCTTCGACCCGAGCCGCTTGGTGGCGCCGCAACGCCTGATCCCATCGCCACCGTTTACCACTGCGCCGATGACCACCGCCTTGGCGTGAATGAAGAGAGCACGCTGGCAGCGAACGTGCAGCATGTGCTGTGCATCGCCAAGCACCTCATGCCGCGATTCACCGCGCTGAATGCATCGGTGCACCATGTACCTCATGGCCTATCGGCGGAGGACATGGCACCGCCCCTCACCCCTACGGCATACGGAGAAGGCTACGGACTGTACATCGGCAATGTGAATGACAGGCATGATTTCGAATTGTGGCGGAAGCTGATGGAGGCGCACCCCGATATCCACTGGCTGGTGGTTGGGCCGATCCGCGTGAGCGACCCCCATGCGCTAGGCCTGATTGAGCGGGACCCCTTGCCGAACGTGACCTTCACGGGACAGGTTCCCTATGCTGAATTGCGGAGCCTGATCGCCCATTGCGGCTTCGGCTTCCTCTATATGAAGCCCGACCTCGATGCCAATCGCATCTCGAGCCAGAAAGTGGTGCAATTCCTCGCGCAAGGCAAGCCCTTCTTCTGCAGCTGGCTATCGGAGTACGAGGGCCAACCGGAGCTGATCACGATGACCGACTCGCACGCTGACGCCTTGGAGAGGTTCCGTGAATGGCGCCTGCACGGAGAGCCGGCCTCATTCCGAGAGCAGCGTCTTGCACATGCCCGTGAACTGCTCTATGATCACCTCCTGGACCGGTTGCCCTTCACCCTATGACACGCCCAGCATTGCCAGCTGAACGCGCAAGATGAGCCTGAAGCGGAGCATCTTCTTCACCTCGCTCACGCAAGTGCCCACCTTGCTGTTGTACTTCGCAGCGAGCATGCTCATGACCCGGCTGCTCGGCGACCAGGGCCGCGGCGAGTATGCGCTGGTCACCAACCAGGCGGCCTTGTTCGCCCTGCTGCTCTCGCTCAACATCGGGTACGGCATCAGCTACTTCGCGGCAAAGAGCGGCAATGCGCGCGATGTGGTGGGCACGGCCATGGCACTGCTCCTGGCGAACCTGGTGCTCGCACCGGTGCTGCTGGCGGCGGTGCGCGCGGTGCCTGCCGCAAGCGACGTGCTGATGCCGATGCGCGCCGATCACTGGCTCTATTGGGGCTTCGTGTACCTGAGCATCATGCTTTCCTTGCTCAATACGGCCTGCCTATCGATGCTGCTGAGCCAGAAGCGCTTCCGTGAGCTGAACATCTCGAGCATCATCGGGGCCACGGCGAGCGCCCTTGGCTTCGCCGCGCTGTTCATCGTGCGCGACCGGATCCACCCGGACCATATGCTGGCGGCCGTGCTGATCGTCACCATCGCCGGCCAAGCGGTGATCACCGGGCTATCGTGCGTGCTTTACGCCATGCACATCGGCCTGAAACCGGTGCCGGCCTGGAACTGGAGCGTGATCCGCCCCATCCTCGCCTTCAGCATGGTGGGCTACTTGAGCACCTTGGTGAACATGGTCAACTACCGGTTCGACACCTGGGTGGTGAACCACTATCACGGCACGGCCAGCCTTGGGCTCTACGCTGTGGGCGTGGGCCTGGCTCAATTGCTCTTCCATGTGCCTGAGCCCTTCTCCCGTGTGGTGCAGCCCTACCTCTTCGGCGCGCACGATCCGGGGATGCTGGCGCGCTTCAAGGCGGTGGCGCGCATCAACTTCACCACCGTGCTGGCCTTGGCGCTGATCCTGGCGGTGCTTGCACCCTTGGTGGTGACGCTGCTCTTCGGCGAGGTGTTCGCGGGATCGGTGCTGCCCTTGCGGCTGCTGCTTCCCGGAATCGTCCTCAACTGCGCCTTCAAGCTGCTCGCGCAACTGGTGGTGCAGGGCGGGATGCAGCGCATCAACCTCATCGCGGCGGTGATCGGCGCGTGCTGCACCGTCGGCCTCGATTTCGCGCTGATCCCGCGGATGGGGATCGCCGGGGCCGCCATCGCCAGCACCTTGGCGTATGCCTTGGTGCTGGCCATCGTGCTGCATGCCATCCGCTGGCGCATGGGCATCCCTATAGGCGACCTCTTCATCGTCCGAGCCTCCGATATTCGCGCGCTGATCGGCGGGAAACTGCATGCAGCGGAAGACCCAAGCAGCCTTCGACCGTGAGCACCTCGCCCAACCTGGAACCGGCATGGCATCCCGACCAGCACAGCCTTCGTCTTCGCCTTGAAGCCGCCGGAGCCACGCACCATCGCCGCCGCTGATTCGGATTGCCTTGATGATTGACCGCATCGAACCGAAGCCGCGAATGGCCCTGCGCACCATCGATGCGGTGCGCGGGCTTGCAGCATTGGCCGTGGTGCTGTTCCATTACGGAGGGGTCGTGCTCCCTACGCTTGCGCCGCATCCGCTGGAAGGCCTGCTGTCCTTCGGCGAATACGGCGTAGAGGTGTTCTTCGTGCTATCCGGCTTCGTGATCCCTTACAGCATGGTGCGCGGCGGCTACGGTTGGGGAGCATTGGGCCCGTTCATGTGGAAGCGGTACCTCCGCATCGCCCCGCTTGCGTACTTCTCGGCCTTGCTGATGATCGCCTATCACCTGCTGTCCAAGATCCTGCTTGGCCGCCCTGTTCAATCGCACGATTGGCCCGGGATCGATGCCGCTTCGGTCATCGGCAACCTGCTCTTCCATCCGCAGCTCCTCGGCAGCAGCTGGTTCAACTTCGTTTTCTGGACCCTTGCCGTCGAGCTCCAGTTCTACTTCGCCATCGCGTTGACGCTGCCGATGCTGCTGCAGGCCAGGCTTGCCGCATTGAATGCCGCGATCCTGGTCGCCCTGCTGGGCCTGAGCCTGGTGGTGAACGAGGGCTTCATCCTGCACTCCGGGTATTTCATCCTTGGGGTTGCGGCCTTCCTTCATCGCCAAGGCAGCATCGGCGCCCGCGCCTTCGTCGCTGTTTCCGTCGCAACGGTGGCGGCCTTGCTGCTAAGGGATGAATGGGCCCCGGTCGGGCTATCGATCGCTACCACGGGACTGCTGCTCTGGAGGCCGGGCTTGGGATCGCGCTTCACTGATTGGCTCGGGGCCATCAGCTATTGCCTCTACCTGATGCACGTGCCCGTCGGCTATTTCTGCGAGAGCGCCCTGAAGCGGGTGACAGGCCTGCATGAGCTGGCATGGGGCAAGGTGCTGCTTCTCTTCGTGTACACCGGCATCGCGCTCCTCGCCGCCCACCTCCTCTACCGCGTGGCCGAGCGCCCATGGTTGGAGCGATTGAAGCGGATCAGGATCAACGCCGGGCCGGGCCCGACAACGGGAAGGGGAACTCCTGCATCCAACGGTTCACGCCGATGAGCAAGCCGTTGCACGTCCTGCACACCTTCGCGAACAACGCCACGGTGCCTTACCTGAGCTGGTTCGCCGAACGCGCGGCGCGCGAGGGCAACGTGCGCTACTCCTTCGTTAACATGCATCGCGAACGGCCCGCGATGATCGATGAGATGCAGCGATTCGGCTTCGCGTGCGAATGGATCCCGTACGATGACCGCCATCGCAAGAGCGGCCTGCTCCGGGCGTTGCCATCGCTCTATCGGCACATCAGCAAGCACCGCCCGCAGATCGTGCATTGCAACCTGTTCGACGATAGCGTGCCCGGCCTGATCGCTGCGCGCGCGGCCGGCGTGCCCATCCGCGTGATCACCCGGCAGGACACCGGCTTCCACTGGATGCATGCACGGCGCTGGCTCTGGGTCGATCGCTGGAATGCGCGGATGGCCACGGACATCATCACTGTTTCGAATGAGGCTCGCCAGCACTTGATCGACCATGAACGCTTGCCGGCCGCCAAGATCACCATGGTCCACAACGGCATCCCGCCCGGCCCGCACACCGCGCAGGACCCGTCGGCCATGGCCGCTCTGCGGGCGCGCTTCGGCATATCAGGGCATTCACCCGTGATCGGCACCGTTGCGCGCTTCATCCCATGGAAGGGCTATCGCCACATCGTGGACGCTGCGCGGATCATCATCCAACGACACCCGCGCGCGCGCTTCCTGCTCTGCGGCCAAGGCGATCAGGAGCCGGAGGTGCGCCGCTGGATCGAGGAAGCGGGCCTCCAGGACCATGTGGTGCTCACCGGCCGCATCGAGCGCAGCCTGATGCCATCGTTCTATGGAGTTCTCGATGCGTACCTGCATGCGGCCGTGCTCGAGCCCTTCGGCCTGGTTTACGCCGAAGCCATGATGAATGGCGTGCCGGTGGTGAGCACGGATACCGGTGCAGCGCACGATGCCATCACCGACGGGGTGAACGGCATGCTCACCGCAGAGCGCAGCGGTGAAGCGCTCGCCGAGGCGATGGAGCGCCTGCTCGCCGCTGACCGCCGCGCCATCGGAGAGGCCGGCCGCTCCACCGCGCGGCGCATGTACGCTTTCGAAACCATGTGGGAGGGAACGATGGCCGTTTACCGCAACGCGCTCGCACGACGATGAGCCAGCAGCCATTGGTGAGCGTGGTGATGCCGGCGTACAACGCCGAACGGTACATCGCGGAAGCCATCCGCTCCGTGCTGGCGCAATCGTGGGTTAACGTGGAGGTGGTGGTCGTGAACGACGGATCGAAGGATGCCACCGCCCAGGTCGCGCGCAGCATCAACGATCCCCGCGTGCATGTGATCGATAAGCCGAACGGCGGGGTGAGCAGCGCACGGAACAAGGGCATCGATGCAGCGCGCGGCTACGCCATCGCGTTCCTCGATGCGGACGACGCGATGGAGCCGCGTGCGGTGGAATTGAAGATGGAGGCCCTCGCGCGCACCGGAGCGGATTGGGCGTTCAGCGACATGTGGACCTGCGATGCCGCATTGCGGCCTGTCGGGGACCCCGAACGGGGCTCGGACAGCGACCATGCGCGGATCGTCCTCCTTGGAGAAGGACACGCCGTGCCCGGTGCAGGAAGCAACCTGCTCGCGCGCGCGCATTGCTTCGCCGACGGATTGCGCTTCGATACCGCCCTATCGAACGAAGCGGACAAGGACATGGTGCTGGGCCTGGCTTCCCGGTTCAAGGGCGTGCGCGTACCGGAGCCCTTGTTCCGCTACCGCGTGATAGGCGGCAGCATGAGCCACAACATCGCCCTGTTCGAGCGCGACCACCTGCTGATGCTGCGCAAAGCGAAGGAGCGCGGACTGCTCGCCGATGAGGGCTTCGCGCGCGATGTCATGGCGCGCTGCTATTGGGCCATTGGCGGGAGCTGGTGGCGCAATGCGCGACGGCCGCTGAAAGCGCTGCCGTGGATCGCGCGAGCTGCGTTGACCCGACCGGGCCTGGTGATCAACAAGCTGATCGGCCGTTGAGTGCGGTCAGCCATTGGCCTCTTGGAGCAAGCGCTGCTCCCACGCCCAAGCCGTGGACATCATCTCGTTCAGGCTGTGCTCGGCCTTCCATCCCAAGGCCTGCTCCGTGCGGCGCGTATCCGTGTAGATCGCGGCGACATCGCCGGCGCGCCGGGGGCCCATGCGGTAGTTGAGGCGCTGGTGCGCCACTGACTCGAACGCCGTGATCGCTTCCAGCACGCTCACGCCCTGCCCGGTGCCCAGGTTGAAGATGGCATGGTTCGGGGCCATGGGCCCGCGCATGGAATGCTCCAGCGCCTTCACGTGGGCGGTTGCGATGTCAGATACATGCACGTAGTCGCGGATGCACGAACCGTCGCGCGTGTCGTAATCACCGCCATGAACCACCACTTCGGGCATGCGACCCACAGCCACGCGCATGATCACGGGCACCAGGTTCGTGGGCGGATTGATCGGGTCCTCTCCAAGGAGGCCCGAGCGGTGCGCCCCCACCGGGTTGAAGTAGCGGAGGGAAATCGCGTTCAAGCCCGGCATCACTTCGGCATGGGCCTGAACGATGCGCTCGCCCACCTGCTTGGTATGCGCGTAAGGCGACTCAGGCTGGCCCAAAGGCGAATCCTCGCGGACAGGGAGCTCCGCGAGATTGCCATACACGGAGCAGGAGGACGAGAAGATGAAGTGCGGCACACGATGGGCGCCAACAGCCTCGAGCACGTTGAGCAAGGAGATGATGTTGTTCCGGTAGTAGAGCCCCGGCTCTCGCACGGATTCCGGCACCGACTTGAACGCAGCGAAATGGATGACCCCCTTCACCTGGCCTGCTTCATTGAAGGCGCGCAAGGTGGCGTCGCGATCGCATAGATCAACCTGGATGGAGCGCACGCGGCGCCCCGTGACCGCTTCGATGCGGCCATACGTGCGCGGGCTCGAGTTCGCGTGATTGTCCAAGGAGAGCACCGTGAACGGCGTGCGCTCCATGAGCTCGATGATGGTGTGCGAGCCGATGTAGCCCGCGCCCCCCGTGACGATGATCGTGCTATCCTCCATAGATCCGCTGGTAAATGGTGCGAGCGATGCCAAAACTACGGTAGCGCTCCGCCACCGGCCGGATCCGATCGTAGAGCGCACGGCGAGACCCTGAGGTCAGCAGCGCATCGATCCTGTTCACCGCGCGGCGGTAGGCTTCCGCGTTCAATCCATCGAGCACCGCGCCGATGCCATGGCGCTCGATGATCGCGGAATCGTCGGAGATGCCGGGTGTGATGATCACCGGAAGGCCGAGCGCCCAGTACTCGCCATCCTTGATCGGCGTGCAGAGCGCCTTGGTGGGCACCGGCTTCACGGGCGTGAGGGCGAAATCGGCGAGGCCCATCCAATCAGCCACTTCCGCATGCGGCACGGCATGGATGATGAAGATCCCTGGATCCAGGCTGGCGTTGCGCATCATCGGCTCCAGTTCCTCGCGCCGATGCGGCGTGAGCAGCAGCACGCGCAGCCGGCCACCCCAGTGATCGCGCGCTGCACGCAGCAGATCGAAGACCTCCTGCTCCAGGTAGATGCCACCGAATTTCCCGGCGTACACGGCCACCACCTTGTCCTCAAGCCCCCATTGGCGCAGAAGGTCAGGGCGCTTCACGCTGCGCCAATCGAATCGGTCGAGGTCAACGCAAGCCGGCTTCACATCCATGCGTTGACCGAGCAGCACCCCGTATTTCCGGTGCGCATAGTCCTTCATGCCTTCGGCGCAGGCGATCAATCGGCTTGCCCGGCGGCTCTGCAAGCGTTCCAGGGCGAACAACAGTCGATGGGCGATGCCGCCTGGCGGCCACGTGCCGTTCTCCACCATGGCCTCCGCATGCGGCTCGAAGCTGTCAATGACCAGCGGCCTGCCCGCGAGCACTGACAATACCCAACCTAACGCCCCGGCCGGGGTGCACCACGCATGCAGGCATGTGATCCGCTCACGCCGGATCACGCGAAGCAGCCGCAGCAGCACCCGCGCGGCCATCAGCGCGCCACCGACACCGAAACGGGCGTACCGGAAGGGATGATGCACGACCGATGGATCCGTTGAGCGCGGCCGCAGGACGCCAGCGCCTTTCTCCAGTGTGACCAGATGCACCGTGCTTCCCGCCGGGGCCGCTTCGAGCATCAGCCGCACATACGGCATCGTGTAGGCCTGCACGAGCGCCTCATCGTAGCCCCAATAGGTGAGCACCAGTATGCGCTGGGCGGGCTTCATTTCGGACTCTTCGGCGGCGGTGCTTTCGCTCCCGTGCCCATGCGGAATGCCGAGAGCACGAAGCCCATGTTCCGCCTGCGTGTCTCGCGCCGGATCCGCGCCAGGTGGAGCACGATGAATATGCTGCTCATATAGAACGGAACCAGCGGGATCTTGAATCGCACCAAGGCCCCGAAATTCGGCGTGGTGACGCCCACGACGAAGGCGAAGAGCAGCGCGAAGGTGAGCGCCATGAGCACGAGAGGGATCCCTGTGACAACACGGATGGTGAAGAACGGTCCGGCCCGCACCAGGCACCAGATCGTCAGGAGCAGGATCATGGCGTTCTCCAATCCGGCGAGCAGCATCACCACGCTGCGCGACTCCCACAAGTAGGGCCTGAAGAGCGCGGCATTCGTGGCAACCGGGAACTTGCCGACCAAGCCCTGCCAGGTTCCATCGAAGCGGCCCAGCTCGAAGCGGTTCGTCCCGTACTGCTTCTCATCGGAAAGGTCGCGGTGCGTGGCCTCGATCGTCTCCAAGGCCGATCCGAGAGCGAACTTGTCGAGTGCGCCGCTCAGCCGGTTCAGGATGAACAAGGACCCTCCCACCGCCACGGTCGTGGCCAACGGAAGCACCACGAACTTCACCAGCGTGCTGCGGATGCGCACCACGCGGAAGTAGGAGATCCACGCCAAGGTGCAGGGGAGCAGCACCATGAAGATGTACGGCTTGATCAGCACCATGATGAAGGCGCTGAGCACCAGCAGGGCCGAACGCGAGATGTAGTTGCGCCGCTTGAAGAAGATCTCATCCACCGCATGCGCCCAGAGGCAGACCACGCTGAACGTGTAGGTATCCTTGAGGATGGATGAGCCCCAGAAAACCGCGGATGGCATGAAGAGGAAGCCGATGGCCAGGCTCCCGGAGATGCCTGGGAAGTAGCTGACGAAGGTGCGGTAGCCCGCCCACACGCCAAGGTAGGAGAGCACGGCGGTGAGCACCGTCGTGACCAGGTAGCTCTTGAAGGAGAAGATCACGATGATGCTCGTGAGCCGCAGCACAGCGAACGTGCGATCCTCGAAGAACACGTACTGGAACGGCTTCGCCGTGTTCACCGTGTATGCTGACCAGGCGCGCATGGAATTGTCTCCCATCATCTGGTTGAAGTACTCCAAGGTGTCGCTGAACGCGAGGTTGCGCATGGCCAGCGCCGAGTAGTAGTAGGCCGTGGTATCGCCGCCCGGGTAGTAATAGAAGTAGATCAGGCTGAAGGCCATGCCGCCGAGCACCTTGGCCAGGAAGCCCGACAGGTAGTACTTGAATTCCGGCGCGGCCTTGATGAGCCTGTTGCGGCGCCGCGCGAGGACCACGTACAATCCGCCTACCAGCAGGAAGGAGAGCAGCCATTCCCAAGGCTCGATCGAAACGTCGCCGTGGTAGAAGACATAGACGAGCGGTGTCATGGCGATTCGCGGAGCAGCCGCGAAGGTCGGTTCTGCGGACGAGCGGTCATGCGCATCAGACGCGGCGCAGCCAGACGGTGAGTTGCATGCCGGTGCCCGTGAGGCGCATGGCGAGTCGCAGCAGCGGATCGATCAACGCCGGCATGTAGGTAGGGCACACCTCATAGGCATGGTGCGCAACGGCGTACCCGGTGCGCGCGCCATCGCGCTCGAAGCTCTTCAGGCCGAACTCATAGAGATGGAAGGGGCGGTGCATCGGGCTGATGTTCCCCACATAGTCGAGGCCCTGGATGCGGTAGGACGCATTGATCAATCGACCCACCAGCCAGCGCGAGGAGGGCACCTCAACGTGAATGACCCCTCCCGGCGCGAGCCATCGCGATGCCTTGGCGATGGCGGCACTCGGATCATAGAGATGCTCGAGCACGGCCCCGAAGGTGATGAAGTGGAAGCGGCCCTCCTCGTAGTCGAGGTCTTCCAAGCTTCCCAGGCGCAGGCGGTCAGCAGGGATGCCCATGCGCGCGATGGCCCGCTCATGAAAAGGCCCGGATGGCTCGAAACCGTGCGCCTCGAACCCGGATCTCTCCATCGCGATCATGGCCTTGCCCAGGCCAGCACCGATGTCGAGCGCCCTCATGCCCGGCGCGAAGCCAAGGAGCCGCTTCGCCTCTGCGATCTCCGCTTGGAAGTATGATCCGGAAACGGCGAAGTACTCCTCGCGCCAGTAGTCCTCCGGCGGAACGCCGTAATGGTCCTGCAGATCGAAGGGCACCGGCTGCGGGTTGGCGAAGATGAGGGAGCAATCCCTGCACTGCATCACCGTGGTGCAGATGCCCACGCGCTTGCGCGGGAAGGCACCTTGCGGCCGATCGAGCCGCTTGCCCATCACCCGGTGCCGCTGCACTGGCGAACCGCACATGTTGCAACGGTCCACGGCCAGGAAACGGTAGCGCGATACAGGTTTCTCCATCGTCGATCGTGCCGGGACCGGAGCCACGGCATCCGCAAGCATAACGCTTACCTGCCAAAGACGCCCCATTGCACCTTTGGAGGCCCTTGTCCGAATGGCGAAGCAGCGTGCGACGCAGGCCGGGGAATGCCGCAGCCTTACTTTCAGCCGCCTTCGCAAGCATGAACCAAACGGGCCACGCCGCTCCTTTCAAGTTGTGCATCGTGCTGCCGTGCCGCGACGAGCAGGGCGTCGTGAGCGGCACGGCTGGCGTGCTCCTCTCGGAATTGGATACGCTCGAAGCCGCAGGCCTGGCGCACCCGGATAGCTACCTGTGCTGCGTTGACGACGGCAGTCGCGACGGCACGTGGACAGAGATCACGAAACTCGCGGCCGAAACCGGACGGGTTCGCGGCATCAAGCTCAGCGCGCGCTTCGGGCATCCGAATGCACTGATCGCGGGGCTCTTCACCAACAGGCACCAAGCGGACATCCTCATCACCATCGATGCAGACCTCCAGGATGACCATTCGGTGCTGCGCGCCATGCTTGAGCATCACCGCATGGGCAAGCGCGTGGTGTACGGGGTGCGCAATGACCGTAAGGTCGATGGCGGCCTCAAGCGGCTTCTCGCGGGCATGTTCTACCGGGTCATGCATGCCATTGATCATCGCGCTGTTCGGGACCATGCGGATTTCCGCAGCGCCGATTCAGGCGTGATCGCGGATCTGGAGCGTTTCGGCGAGGCCAACCTCTACCTGCGCGGGCTGTTCCCGCTCATCGGATATCCATCGGCTGAAGTGCGTTTCACCCGGCAGGCGCGCCATGCAGGCCGGTCGAAGTATTCCTACCTCAGATTGGCGGGCCTTGCCTGGCAGGGCATCACTTCCTTCTCTACCGCGCCGCTGCGCATGGTCTTCGTGGGCGGATTGCTGATGAGCCTGCTGGCCCTCGCGCTCGGGGCATGGGTGGTGGCCGCACGCCTCACCGGGAACCCGATTGAGGGCTGGGCGAGCATCGCCCTGCTGCTGCTCACCTTCTCCTCCATCAACCTCATCAGCCTGGGCATCATCGGCGAGTATGTGGGGAAGATCTACAAGGAGGTGAAGCAGCGCCCTCGCTACATCATCGAAGCCACTGTGTGAGCGGATGCCTGGCCAAACGACCGCCTTCGCGCCGGATCAATTCGAGTCCATATACCCGGCGGGCGTTGAGCGACATTACTGGAACCGATGCCGCAACCGGGTGATTGACCGCATGCTGCGGAGCATCGGCGCCAACGGCCCCATGATCGAGGTGGGCTGCGGCAAGGGCCTTGTGGTGCTCGACCTGCGGGCCCGCGGCCACGACGTCGTGGGCGTCGATATCGCCAAGATCGAAGTTGCGGCTGGAGCATCGGCGTGGGTGCGGACCGGCACCGAAGCGCTCGCACTCCCCGAGGCTGAAGCGAAGCTCTACCGCACCTTGCTCCTGCTCGATGTGATCGAGCATATCGAGAATCCCACCGGATTCATCGCCCAGCTCCGGAATGCCTTCCCCAAGGCGGAATGGATCGTGGCCACCGTGCCAGCTCGCCAGGAGCTGTTCAGCGAGCACGACACCTTCAATCGGCATTTCCGGCGCTACGATCCGCGAACACTCCGCATGCACATGGATCCATCTGCCCACCCCGGATGGAAGGCCTGCTACTTCTTCCACACGCTTTATCCGTTCGCATGGCTGCAAGCCAGATGGTCTAAGGGGCGCAGGACGTTCTCAGGGCCTAAAGGCCTCGCGAATGCCATTCACGCCGCGCTTGGCTGCGCCTTCTTCCTGGATCACCTTGCACTGCCGGGCCGCTTGTGGGGCACCTCGATCATCTGTGCTGCGCGAATCCGTTGAGCCCCGACCTCAGTGGTGGTAGGGCCGCCGGTTCAGGATCATCAGCGCCCGGTAGAGCTGCTCGGCGAAGAGCACACGAACCAATTGATGCGGGAAGGTCATGGGCGAAAGCGCCAGGATGAGGTCAGCGCGTGCGCGAACGGCATCGGAATGGCCGTAGGCGCCACCCACGGCGAAAGCGATCTGCCGGGTTCCGGAATCGCGCCATGCACCGAGTTTGGCGGCGAATGCCGGGCTGGTGAGCAATTCGCCCCGTTCATCGAGAGCCACCAGACGCTCACCGGGCTTCAGCGCGCCCAGCACGCGCTGCCCCTCTTCAGCGCGCTGCCGCTCGGGATCAGCACCCCGCTCCTCCGGCACGATGATCGATTCAACCTCGGCCATCCGCACCATGCGGCCCAGGTACTCGATCAGCCCGTCGGCAACGAAGCCCCGGTCGGTGCGCCCTACGAACAACAGCCTGATCCTCATGACCTAGTAGTGTTGGTAAATCGTTGTTCACGAGCGAATGACGGTGGCCCGGTTGTTGCAAAATTGGGAGCCAATTCCCGCACGCATGAAACGCCTGTTGCTCTTCACGCTCCTCTTCGTCCCCATGGTCGGTGCTGTGGCGCAAGATGCCGAGAAGGACCGCGTGGTGGACGCCATCAAGATGGGCGACGCGAAAGAGCTGTCCGCCCTCTTCATCGCGAGCATCGATCTCACGGTGAAGGATGCCAGCGATGTGTACAGCAAGGCCCAGGCAGAGCAGATCCTCCGGAAGTTCTTCAATGAGAACCCGCCGGTGGACCTGGTGATCGAGCACAGCGGCGTGAGCAAGAGCGGCGACAAGTACTTCATCGGCATCCTGCGCACGCGAACGGGCTATTTCCGCACCACCTTCTTCCTGAAGAAGGGCGAGTCCGGCTTCCTCGTCAAGCAGCTGCGGATCGAGAACAGCAAGAACGACTTCTGAGCGTGCTCCCCCCAGGCACCGAAGAGCTTATCGCGCGTGCGCTCGCAGAGGACATCGGTGCTGGCGATCATACCACGCTGGCCACCATTCCGGAAGAATCAAAGGGCTCGGCCCGCCTGCTGGTGAAGCAGCCGGGCATCCTCGCCGGCGTCGAATTGGCATCGTCCATCGCGCAGCACTTCGACTCCCGCCTGCAGATCCGCCCGTACCTGATGGATGGCGCGAATGTCACCGTCGGCGATGTGGCCTTCCACCTGATCGGGCCGCAGCGATCGATCCTCACGGTGGAGCGCGTGCTGCTCAACTTCATGCAGCGCCTCAGCGGCATCGCCACGCTCACGCGACGGTACGTGGACGCCGTGGCCGACACGGGCTGCGTGATCCTCGACACGCGCAAGACAACCCCCACCCTGCGCGCGCTGGAGAAATGGGCCGTGCAGCTCGGAGGAGGGGCCAACCATCGGCATGGCCTCTATGACATGATCATGATCAAGGACAACCACCACGACATGCTGGGCGGCATCCCGCAAGCGATCGCGGCTGCACGCGCGTACTTGGACCGCATCCAGCTTGACCTGAAGATCGAGGTGGAGGTGCGGGGTCTGGATGAATTGGAACTGGTGCTTCGCCACGGCGGCGTGGATCGCGTGATGCTCGACAATTTCACCCCGGGCGTGCTCCGGAAGGCGGTTGAGCTGATCAGCGGCCGATTCGAGACTGAAGCATCAGGCGGGATCACCTTGGATACCGTTCGGTCCTTCGCGGAAACGGGCGTCGATTTCATCAGCGTGGGGGCGCTCACGCACAGCGCGCCCAGCCTCGACCTGAGCCTGAAGGCAGCTTGAGCCATGATCGAGCGGCTGCAGCGCAGGATCCTCTATTCCCGGCCTTTCCGGCGGCTGATCGCGTGGGCCTCGAGGATCATCCTGCCCGGCTTCGAGGGATTCAATGTGTACCAGATCGCCCGCTTCTTCATCGGCGCACTCGCCACGGGGCACATCGTCACGCGCGCATCGGCCATCGCCTTCAAGCTCTTCCTCGCCTTCTTCCCGGCGGTGATCGTGCTGCTCACGCTGATCCCTTATGTGCCCATCGCCGATTTCCAGGCGAGGCTGCTCTCCACCTTCCAGGACATGATGCCCCTGGAGGTGTTCAGGTTCATCAACAGCACCCTTGAGGACCTGGTGGTGAAGAAGCACGGCACGTTGCTGTCGGTGAGCTTCCTGGTCGGCCTGTACCTGGCCAGCAACAGCGTCGATGCCATACTCGCCGGCTTCAGCGGAAGCACCAACATCACCAAATGGCATAGCCCGCTGAAGCAGCGGTTGCTGAGCTTGGGGCTCCTGGTGGCGCTCACCGCACTCGCGGTCATCGCCATCCCCTTGCTCACCGTGAGCGGCATCGCCATCCACTGGGTCACTGACCTGGGCCTGATGCCCGGGGGCCTGGTCACCTACGCGCTCTTCGGGGGGAAGTGGATCATCACCATCCTGGTGGTCATCGCGGCGGTCTCGCTGCTGTACAACGCCGGCGATCCCACCGCACGGCGCTTCCGCCTGTTCACGCCGGGGGCCTTGCTGGCGGTGCTGCTGATCCTGATCGTTTCGCAGGCGCTGGCCTACATGTTCAGCAACATCACCAACTACAACGCCCTCTACGGCTCCATCGGCGCCATCCTGGCGGTGCAGTTCTGGATCTACTTCAACATGATCGCGATCCTGGTGGGCTATGAGCTGAACACCAGCATCGCCCGCGCACGGATCCTTCGCCGCACCCGGCTCGAAGTGCGCGAGGCGCCCGCATCCTGAGCGAACGGATACCTTGGCCGGGCACTGCGAACCCGACCATGCACATCCTTCAGACCCTCGCTTGCGTGCTCCTGCTGATCGCCTTCCGCGGCCCTGCGGTGGCGCAGCGCTTCGATGCCACACGCCCGCCCAACACCTTCCGCAACGCGGACAACCCGCATTACTGGAAGAACCGGCCGCCCTTCGAGGGCTATTGGCAGCAGGATGTCCATTACATCATCGATGCGCGGCTCGATGACAGCACCGATGTGCTCACCGCCGAAGCAACGCTGCATTACTGGAACAACTCGCCCGATACGCTGCGGCATGTCTTCTTCCACCTTTATCAGGAAGCATATGTACCCGGCTCCTACAACCTGGATCAGGAGCGGGAGAGCTGGCGATCGCGCATCAACGGTCCATATGCGGGAACACGCGTGCTGAAGCTCAGGCAGGATGATGCGGACCTGCGCACCGAGCAGGACAACACCATCCTGAAAGCGTGGTTGGCCGAACCGCTCCCGCCTGGTGAACGCGCCACCTTCCGCATCGCTTTCAGCACGCATTGGAGCTTCACCGCCTACCGCCGCATGAAGCTCTTCAACGCATGGGGCTGGAAGCACTATGACGGCGTGCATTGGTACCCGCGCATCGCGGTGTACGACCGCACGCACGGCTGGGACACGCAGCAGCACCTGGGCAACGAGTTCTATGGCGACTTCGGCACCTTCGATGTCACCCTCGATCTGCCGCACCACTACATCCTCGACGCCACGGGCGTGCTGCAGAACCCGGGTGAATGCCTCCCAGCGGAACTCAGGGCCAAGCTGGACATCCGCAACTTCAAGGACAAGCCTTGGGACGAGGCCCCGAGCACCGTGATCGAGCCTACAGCCGGCAAGCGCAAGAAGTGGAGATTCCACAGCGAGAACACGCACGACTTCGCCTTCACGGCCGATCCCACCTACCGCATCGGCGAAGCCGAATGGAACGGCGTGAAGTGCATCGCCCTGGCGCAGGAACCGCACGCCAGCCAATGGCAGAACGCCGCTGATTATTGCGCCAAGACGATCAAAGCGCTGAGCGAATCCATCGGCATGTACGCCTACCCGAAGATGATCGTTGCCGATGCGCGCGACGGCATGGAGTACCCGATGCTCACCCTCGACAGCGGCAACGACCCCAACTACCGCGGCCTCTTCGTGCATGAGATCGGGCATAACTGGTTCTATGGCATGGTGGGCAACAACGAGACCTACCGCGCTCTGCTCGACGAGGGCTTCACGCAATTCCTCACCGCCTGGGGGCTGGAGCTGATCGATGGGGATACAATGGTGTCCGAGCCTGCGCGCACAGCGTACGAACGGCGCTACGCTTTGCCCGAACTCGCCCGCGAGAGCGAGGTGTACCACGGCTACCAGCGCGATGCCGTGCGCCTTCGCGTGCCGCCGACCAACACCCATAGCGATGAGTTCGGCTACTGGACCGATCGCGGCTACGGCGGATTCGGCCACGTGTACAGCAAGACCGCGGTGATGCTCTACAACCTGCAGTACGTGCTCGGCGATTCGCTCTTCCAAAGCGCCATGCAGCACTACTTCGACCGTTGGCGCATGTGCCATCCCACGGTGCAGGACATGCGCCAGAGCTTCATCGACCGCACCAAGGCGGATCTCAACTGGTTCTTCGACCAGTGGATCGAGACCGACAAGACCATCGACTACGCCGTGAAGCGCGTCACGCGGCGCCATGGCGACAAGGGCCAGACGATCACGCTCCGGCGCAAGGGCGACATGCAGATGCCCATCGACCTGCACATCACCGCGAAGGATGGGAAGACCTACGGCTACCACGTCCCCAACACCTGGTTCGTGAAGCGCACCGATGCCACCGTGCTGCCGCGCTGGATCGGCTTCGGCGACTTGCGCCGCGATTACACGCTGCAAGTGGACATCCCATCGGGCATCGCCGAGGTGGTGATCGACAGCACCAACCGATTGGCCGACCGCTACAAGCTGAACGACCGGATGCCGCTCCCGCTGGAGGTCGGGTTCGACCACCACATCCGCAATCTGCCCGATCGCCGGATCTACGAAGCCGCCGCGCGCCCCGACCTCTGGTGGAACGGCTATGACGGCGTGAAGGCGGGCTTCCATCTGAACGGCCACTACATGCGGCACAAGCACCGTCTGCACCTGAGTGCTTGGATCAACACCGGCCTGGCGCAGCATCTGCCCGGCCAAGGAGAATCGCCCTTCGGCGACACGCTGAGCACCAGCACCGCGAACCGCTTCGATCGGCTGAGCGTGAACTTCCGCTACGCCAACGGAACCGAGAAACTGCTCCTGGGATCCAGCGTGTTCGTGCATGCACGCGCGCTCGATGGCCTCAACCGCTTCGGCGGCGGCTTCCGCTGGGACCTGCCCAATGGGCGAACCGAGGCACAGGCCGAAGCGCTCTACTTCTGGCGCCGCGACAGCACCGACCTGATCTATCTGCTGCACCCCCAGCAATGGGAATTGAATGCGCTGAATGCCTCCGTGAACGTGAGCCTGCGCCACCGCTACGATAGACGGGGCACGCAAGGCAACTTGCTTCTGGAAGCCCGCAATAGCGCTCCCGGCTCTGCCAAGGGCTACGGCTGGGTGCGCCTCACGGCAATCAACACCAACCGCAAGGGCCGGCTCGAGCTGCGCACGCGCTTCATCGCGCAGTATGGCAGCGGAAGCACTCCGCGTGAGAGCGCGCTCTACCTCGCCGGCGCCTCACCAGAGGAGATGATGGAGAACAAGTACGTGCGCAGCGCTGGCCTGGTGCCCTACGACTGGACCGGATACGGCAGCAACGTGAACCAATTCCAGCACGGCGGCGGCCTCGGCCTTCGCGGCTACGCAGGCTACCTCGCCCCGGAGACCGACGCCGACGGCAATCAAGTGCTCACCTATCTGGGCAACACCGGTGCGGCGGTGAGCGGCGAGCTCGACCTCGACGGCCTCGTACGATTCAGCCCCGGGAAGATCGGCCGCACCCTGCACCTCGATGCCTACCTCTTCGGCGATGCCGGGGTGATGGGCTACCGGCGCGCCGATGGATCGGGCACCGTGCAGGAGCTTGCCTTGCCGCGCGCCGATGCAGGCCTCGGCTTCGCGCTCACCATCAAGCGCTGGGGGCCGCTCACGGACCTGAAGCCCTTGACCATCCGCTTCGACATGCCGCTCATGCTCTCGGCGCTGCCCGCCACAGAGACGGAGCACCTCGCCTTCCGTTACATCTTCGCGATCGGCCGCAGTTTCTGACGCACCATGAAGCACATCCTCACCGCCCTCCTTTTCCTTTGCTCGATCTGCGCGCAAGCGCAACCGCCCAATGCCGGGGTCACCGGCCGATGGACCACCATTGACGACAACACGGGCAAGCCGCGCAGCACGGTGGAGATCACCATCAGCAACGGCACGCTCACCGGCCGCATCGTGGACCTCGCCGACAAGGCCAAGCTGGAGAAGCTGTGCGAGAAATGCCCCGACGACCGCAAGAACAAACGCGTCGTGGGCCTGGAGATCATCCGTGGCATGAAGGCCGATGGCGATGAGTGGGAGGACGGCACCATCCTCGATCCCGAGACCGGCAAGGTGTACGATTGCAAGATCTGGCTGGAAGACGGGAAGCTGCAGGTGCGCGGCTACATCGCGTTCTTCTTCAGGACGCAGACGTGGGTGCGTTGAGCTTAGCGCCTTCTGTCGATTCGTTGCTCAAGATGAAATTCGCAAGGACCAATGCCGAAATGGCATTGCAAAGCTCTCCCGCGGGCTTTCGGATCGGGCGTTCTTGAACTGGTTCGCCCTGTGGAAGACTGGAAGCAAGCCTCCCCGCCCGATCAAGTTCGAACGTCGTGTTGCAGAAGGACTTCAATATGGGAGCGCACACGGTGATCTGCAGAGTGAATGAGGCAGGCACTAGGCTGCGCTTAAGCCCGATCATGGTACTTGGTTCGCGGTGAACCATAGCTCCGGCGCGGTCAGTAGCTTGGCGCCTTGCGCATGACAGGTGCGCAGCATGCATGCACGATCACCGCTCTTACCAAGGTCCACGACCAGATCTGCTCGCGCAGCTCAGGAGCCCCTCTGCCGTGCTCGATGTAGGATGCAACAACGGCGCGGTGGCCCGGGCGCTTAAGCTGCGGCATCCAGCTGCCAAAGTCTGGGGCATCGAGATCAACGACGCGGCTTTGGCCAAGGCTCTCCCCGACCTGGTCCACGGCTGGAGCGCGGACCTTGACCAGACCGACATCGGTGCCATGCTGAAGGACCTGAGCTTCGACCATATCATCGCGGGCGATGTGCTCGAGCATACCGTGAACTACCAGCGCATCACCGCATCACTCTACCGGCATCTCGCCCCTGGAGGTCGCATGATCATCTCCGTGCCCAACTACGGGCATTGGCACACGCTCTGGGCCTTCCTTACGCGAAAGTGGCAGCGCAATGAGCGCGGCATCTTCGACAAGACGCACCGCACGGTGCTCATGTGGCGCAATCTCCGGGAATTCGCTGAGGCTTGCCCTGGATGCCGATGGAACCTGGCCAAACGGAATTTCAGGTTCTTCGAGACCAATAAGCATTGGAAGCTGAACATGCTCGTGACCTATGGGCTCTTTCCGCTGCTGCTCCTCCCGTACGTGAATGACTTCATCACCTTGAGCTACGTGGTGGTGATCGAGAAGCCTGGATCGGCTCGATGAAGGTCTCCATCGCGCTGGCCCTGCACAATGGAGCGGCTCATCTGGATGAGCAGCTGCTGAGCATCCTGCAAGGGTCACGCCTGCCCGATGAATGGGTCATCGTGGATGACGCCTCGACCGATGGCAGCGCAGGAATCGCGATGAGCCGATTGGCGGCTTCCGGCATCGGGCATGCCGTATTGCTGACGAATGAGAAGAACATCGGCGCGACGCTCTCGTTCGCCAAGGCCGCGCGCCATACCACAGGTGATGTCGTCTTGTTCTGCGACCAGGACGACATCTGGCATCCTGATAAGGTCTCGGCTGCCTGCGACCTGTTCGAAGTGAAACCGGCGCTGCTCCTCGCCTACCACGACGGCGACATCATCGACGCGAACGGTGCGCTTGATGGGCGCACCATCTGGGGCACCCGCAAGCATGCGAAGCTCGATGCTGGCGGTCAGCGCGACCGGATGGACGTGGCCGCCAACCCGGACATCAAGGGCTGCACGATGGCGCTGAACGGAGATTTCGTGCGCAAGCTCTTCAACCGAACTCCCGCATCCTTCGCGAACTACTGGGGACACGACCATTGGTGCGCCCTCGTGGCCTGGGGCTCCGGGCCCATAGCGGCCATGCCTCAGCGCCTCATCAAGCATCGCCTCCATGATCGCAATACGTCCGGCGGCACGCGCTTCAATGCCCTGTCGCCCTCCCATTGGCGCAAGCGCTTGCGAATGATGCGCGAGCAAGCCCCCGACCATTTCGTTCAACGCTATTCGATGGCTGCATCGGCGATCAGGAACCACGCACCGGCGCATGACCCGGGAATGGCAGCGGCGCTGGACCGCCATCTCGACATCGCACGCAGGAGGATGGAATTCAAACGGAGGAACCTGTTCCGGCGCACAGCGGGCGCGCTCCGGCTCTGGCATGAAGGCTACTACCAGCGATACGCCAACGGTGCATGGACGCTGCTACGAGACATTCTCGCCTGACCTCCTCATCATCCGCCTCACCATCTCGTCCACCTCCTTCAGCAAGCCCAGCGCATACGCCGCCGGGATGAAGAGCACGGCAACGATCATCGCGCGCAGGGGCAGGTCGAGCAATGGCTTACCGGTAAGCGGGATCCAGGGCGTGATGAAGAGCAGCGCGAGCATCAGCGCAAGCACGAGCAGGAAGCGGCCATCGAAGGGCCAAAGCCGGTAGCGCCACCAAAGGAACCAGGTGCGAAAGGCATTCACGGCGGTGAGCGAGATGAAGGTGGCCCACGCCGCGCCCGTAACGCCCATGCGCTGGATGAGGACATAATTGGCCACGAGGTTGATGAGCACCATGCTCAAGCTGCTGAACGCATCGAGCCAATAGCTGCGCGACATGCTGATCACTGAAGCGCTGAGCCCGATGCTGCTGTTGAGCAGGTAGGCCAGGCCGATGATGAAGGCCACGAGCGCTGCGCCCGTGTAGGAAGGCGGTAAGAGCCTGAAGAGATCCTCCATGCCGGTGAACATGAGCACGAAGAGCAGCCCGCTCGCCAGCCATTGCACGAAGGAGCTGCGCCTGTAGAGCTGTCCCACCGTGGCGGTGTCGCGGCGCTTCCAGGCATCGGCGAGCATGGGCGCGGCCACTTGCTGCAGGGCACGTCCGGGCGCAGCGATCACGCTGCCGAAGTAGAAGGCCACCGCGTAGTGCGCCACCTGCGTGAGCGCCTGATCGCCCAGGATGGCGCCGATCATGATCTGGTCCATGTTGCCCAGGATGATGCCCGCCACGCTGGCTGCGAAGGTGAACACCGTATAGCTGGCCATGCTTGTGCGCAGGCGTCGGGGCAACCACCGCTCGTTCCAACCGATCCGGAGATGCCCTGAGCGCTTCAAGTCGAGCACAAGCGCAAGCGTGCAGAGCAGGAAGACCGAGGTATAGAGCGCCATGAAGCTCCCGAAGGGCAGCTCCAGTTTCCAATGCGCGATGATGAGCGCGGCCTGGAGCGCGCGCAGCACGAACTCCCGGATGAAGGTGGGCTGCACGGTGCGGCGCAAGGAGCGGCTGTAGCTGCGCAGCAGGATGAAGAAGACCTCGGCGAGCACCAGGGGCAGCAGCAGCAAGCCGTAGGTGCCATAAAGCGAACTGCGATCCGCGAAGACCTGGGTGAGCGTTCCGTGGAAGGCCCAGAGCACGACCATGGCCAGCAACGACATCGCCAGTCCGAAGAGAAGCAGCATGGCCAATGCGCCCCGGTGCTTGCGCGCAGCATCACGGAAGTACGGGAAATAGCGGATCACGGTGTTCTCGGCTCCTAGCTGGGCCACCTGCGCAGCGATGGTGGCGATGGAAACGAGCAGGCGCGTGAGGCCGAACTCCTCGGCCGCCAGCACACGCGGATACAGGAACACCACGTTCACGAAGCCCAGGCCGATGCCGAAGTACGCGAGCAGCGTGTTGATCGTGGCCTGCCTGGCGATGATGCCCATCGGCGGAAAAGTACCGTTCACAGCGGCAAGGCCGATCCCGCGGCCATCACCGCCAGAGGAAGCCAGGCAGATGAAGGAAGCGCAATCCGGCGTTCACCGCCCGCAGGGCGGCCAGCTTGAACCGGCCCCATGCGCCACGCTGCTTCGGAGGATCATCCGGGAAGCTGGGCGTCCCGGTCTTCCGCACCACCGGTGCATCCACGATGTCCTTCTCGATCACCACCACGCTATCGTAGAAGTGCATGGAGCGCGCGCTTCGGGTGAATCGATCGACCTTCAACGAGCGCTGCTCCGAGTGCCAGGCATTCAGCTGGTCTATCAGTCCTTTGCATCGCTCAATGAAAGTGCCCGGTCGCCGGTGCCCTCCTTCGTACTGCAGCCAATACGACGTGTGCAGGTCCTCGCACAGGTAGACGCCCCCTGGCTTCACGGCATCGAAAAGCTCGTCGAAGGTGATGTTCTGCTGGCGCATGGTGTGGCCGCCGTCGTCGATCAGGATGTCAATGGGCGGCAGCTCGGCCTTCAAGCGCTGCAGGAATGCCGGATCGGATTGCGAGCCGATATGGATGGTGACCTGTTCCTCTTCCAGCTCCTTGCATCGCGGATTGATGTCCACCCCATGGATCACCGCACCTGGCCCGAAGTACTGCTTCCACATCTGAAGGCTGCCGCCGTGGAATACGCCGATCTCGAGGACCACGACCTCCTTGCCCCGGTAACGGGAGAAATGGCGGTCGTACACCTCGAAGAAGTGCATCCATTTGTGGATCAGCCTTCCGCTGTTCGAATTGAAGTAGCGCTCCAGGTCGTTCATGCGTGCCTTATGCTTCGTGATCGTGACTTCTTGTTCAATTGGACCGGACCGGCTCAAACAGCAAGCGGGCGAAATCGGCTGCCAGCGTGCGCCGGGCGTAGCGTGCATCGGGTGCCGCCAAGGCTTGAGCATCGAAGAGCGCGCGCGCACGGGCGGCATCCTCAGCGCTCGGTTTCACAGGGATCAGGAGGTGCCGGCCATCGAGCACGCGAGCCACGTCGCCATCCTCAGGGCCCACAGCGAGGATTGGCCTGCCGGTGCTGAGGTACTCGTAGAGCTTCGTGGGCAGTATGCCGTGCTGGTTGGCCGTGGTGTTGATGGGCAGCAGGAGCACGCGCGCGCGCGAGATCTCCCGCATCGCCTCCGCGCGCGGGATGCGCCCCATGCGCTCCACATGCTCACCGAGGCCTGCAGCCTGCACGCTGGCGATCACGCTCGCATCAACAGGGCCGATGAACCGGAGCACGAATCGATCGGCGAATGCCTTGTCCTGCGCGCAGAGTCCCGCGAGCAAGCGCCACAAGCCGGGCTGATCCCGGGTAGGGCTCATGGAACCGGAGTGGACGAGCGAGTACGCCTCGTCAACCGGGACAGGTGAGCCCGGCAGGTCCGCGAGGTCGTAGCCGTTGGTGATCACGGCGACATCCTTCGCTCCGAGCTCCTCCAGATCCCTGGCCCACCGCCAACTCACGGTGACAACCTGATCCGCACACGTGAGCACTTCCCGCTCCAAGCGACGATGGCGGCGATCAGCAACGCGCGTGAGGCTCAACTGCTGGTAATAGTCGATGCCCGTCCATGGGTCGCGGAAATCAGCGATCCACTTCACGCCCAGCGCGCGCTTCAGCCCGAGGCCGATCAGGTGCATGCTGTGGGGCGGGCCGGTGGTCACCACGGCATCAACCGGATGATCGCGCAGGTAATCCTTCAAGTACCGGATGGACGGCTTCACCCACCAAACCCGCGCATCAGGCACGAAGCCATTGCTGCGCACCCAGAGTGCGAGCCGTTCTTTCCAGTTCGGCGCGCTGCTTCCCTCCTCCTTCAAAAAGGCGGTCTGGATTCGCTCATCCTTCTTCTTTCCCGTGAAGCGCTTATACAGGCTGAAGGGCTCCGTGATGGGCCGTTTGATCACCTCCAGCTGCGACGGGACATCCCCGAGCAAACCCTCATCCACAGCGGCCATCTCGGGATTGGAGGGCGTGTACACCACCGGCTGCCAGCCATGCTCCGGCAGGTACTTGCACATCTTCAGCCAGCGCTGGCCTCCCACCCCGCCGTTGGGCGGCCAGTAGTAGGTTATCACGAGCACGCGTTTCATCGCGGGCTATGCCTTCATCAGCTTCCGCGCTTCAAGCGCCAGCGTGCCCAAGGCCAGCAAAAGCACCAGCAAGGAGGCACCGAGCATCACGGGCCTGGCTTTCCCAGCGGTGCGGCCTTCCACCTTGAAGGTGACCTTGTGCTCGCCCGCCGGAACGCGCATGGCGCGCAGCACATAGTCCACGCGCCCATGCGGCACGGGTTGATCATCGATGTAGGCCTGCCAATCGGGACCGTACCAGATGGCGCTGAACACCACGAGGCCGCCGTTCCCGGAGCGCACGGTATAGCCGAGCTGGTTGGTGGCGTAGTCATCGAGCGTGACAGAGGCCGAGGGGTCGGCGCTGATCGCCGCATCGCCCAGCTCGGGCTTGAAGCGCTCATCGGCGATCGCTACGCGGGCAGGGTCGATGGTGCCCAGCGCGGTGATCTCCTCATCGGCATTCTTCACCCAGCGCAGCTCGTCCACGAACCAGGCGCTGCCCAAGGCATTCGTATTCAGCAGCGGCGGCCGCTCGTTGCTGTAGATGAGGTGGCGCGCGTTGAGCATGTTGAGCACGCCTTCATCCGCGAGCGCGCTATCGAGGCGCTCCATGGTGGCGCCCGGGCCGAATTGCGCGCCAACGCGCATGATGGCCGGGCGCAAATGGAACTCGATCAGCTCCTGATAGCGCTTCAGCTTGGCGCCGTGGTAGCCGCCGATGCTCTTGTGGAAGTAGCTCACGCGCGAATCGTTGAAGGGATCGCCCATCCAGAGCACGCGGTGATCCGTGGCGCGGCGCAGTGCAGCGAAGCGCTGGAGCTGCTCCTCCTCCTTCGATATCATCTTGTCCTTGCCGCGCGCGTTGCTGCGCGATTCCCGCAAGCGGTCCATGCCCGCCTTGAACAGCTCCTCGGCTCTCGGGTTCCATTCCTGCTGCACGATGGCCATGTCCGCTGCGTTCGGCTTGTGCGGGACCGCATGGGCCTTCTCATCCTCCCAGCTCACGTACTTCCCCTTCTCCTTCTCATTGTTCACGTATCGCTTGTCGATGGTCCATTGATCCGCGATGATCAAGGCGCCCAGCACGGCGATCCCGATTCCCGCAGAGAGCTTGCGCTTGCCCAGCATCCAGATCACCACGGCCCCAGCCAGGATGAACCCGAAACTGCGCCATGCGTCGGCGCTGAGCACGGAGGCCCTGAACTCCTTGAGGCCCTCTACCAGGGCCATCACCTCGGCCTCGGCGGCAGGGCTGGCGTCGATGCGGGCATTGAACTTCTCAAGTTCGGCATCGCTGATCAGATTGAAAAGGCTGGGGACGAGCGCGATCACGAGCACGATCGCGGCGAGGCTGCCGGAGATGATCAGGAAGCGGCGCTCCTTCAGCTTGTCCCAAGCGCCTTCGCGCAGCATGCCGTCGAGCCAGAGGATGCCGAGCACGGGCACCGCCAGCTCGACGATCACGAGGATGATGGTGACCGCGCGGAACTTGCTGTAGCCGGGGACATGGTCGAGGAAGAAGTCGGTGAGCGGCATCAGGTTGCGGCCCCAGCTGAGCATGAGGGTGAGCACCAGCATGGCGAAGAGCGCGTACACGAGCGTATCACGCATGGCCCAGAGACCAACGCCGAGCCAGGCGATCACCAGCACGCCCATGACGATGCTGGCTGAAATTCCCAGGATCGTGGCAGCGCCGGTCGCGGCATCGCGAACCGCATTGTTGTCGATCGCGATCAGCAGCAGCATGAGCAATGCGCCAGCGAGCATCCACCAGCTCTCGCGCCCGCTTCGGCTGGCGGCCATGAGCAGCAGGAGCAGCATGGCCACAGCGCCTACGTACACGGGCCCCGAGGTTCCCGGCTGATCGCCCCAGTAGGCATTGAGGTAGCTGCCGTCCTGGTATTCCTTCATCACGGCATTGCGGAATGCTGCCGGTTGCAGCTTGCGGAAGTCGTCCTGGCTCTGGATCATGGAGGCTGATCCGCCACCCTTCGCATTCGGGATCAGCAGGGTGAAGCTCTCCTGCTTGCCGTAGCTCCAGCCGGTCACGTAATCACGATCGAGTCCGCTGGTCCGGTTGCTGGCAGCAGGGCTTCCATCGGCCTGCATGGTGAGCTCGCTCTTGCCACGCGTGGAAAACGCGCCGTATTCAACCGTGGTCCACAGCACGCCCAGGTTGCACGCCAGCGCGAGGGCAGCGGCACCCAGACCGAGAGCACCGCGCGCGGCCAGGCCGCCGAGCTGCTTCTCACGGATCGAGCGCACCGCTTCGGCAGCTGCGTACAGCACCAGCACGAAGCCCAGGTAATAGGTCACCTGCACGTGATTCATCATCACCTCCAGGCCGAGGAACAGCGCGAGCAGAGCAGCGCCGAGCAGCTTGTTGCCGCGCAGCAGGAGGTGCAGCGCGCCCAGCACCATGGGTGCATAGCCGATCGCGTTCGCCTTGCTGTTGTGGCCGGCTTCGAGAATGGCGAAGAAGTAGGAGCTGAAACCGAAGGCCACGGCACCAACGATGCTGAGCCATGGATCCACGCGCAAGCATCGGAGCAGGATGTACATGCCCAGCAGGTAGAGGAACAGGAAGCTCATGGGCCTGGGCAGGAAGCCATGGAAGGCATCGTCGGCGAAGCGCAGCAGATTCTGCGGCCAGAGCACGGTGATCTGGTATGCGGGCATGCCGCTGAACATGCTGCCGGTCCACAAGGGATCCTCATCCGTGGCCTCACGGTGCTCCATGATCTCCTGGGCCATGCCCTGCCAGTTCTTCAGGTCGCTTTGAACCAGGCGCTTGCCTTCCAGCGCCGGGCTGAAGTAGATGATGCTGAGCGCGTAGAACACGGCCAGCGCCGCCAGCACAGGCAGCAGGTTCTTCCAAAGAGCTTTCATGCGATGACCTGTTGCTTACTTGATCTCTTCGTATTCGGCGTCTATGATGGTGCCGCCCGGCGTCCGGCCACGCTCATTCTTCTGCACTTCCTCGATGCGCACATCACCTACCGGCCGCTTGGCGCTTCTTGGGCCGGCAGCATCCAGAGGAGCGCGCGCGCGGACGATCAAGCGCACCACCCACCACAGCGCGAGCAGGATGAGGATCACTTTGACGGTGCCCGTGAAGCTGGCTTCGGCCATCATGGTCGGCGAAAGTAGGGGCCGGGATGCGAGCAATCAGGCGCCCTTCCGCGCGCGCAGCTCCGCCAATTCCTTCTCCAGCCGATCGATGCGCTTGAGAAGCTCGGGCAGCTTGCGGAACACCACATAGCTGCGGTCGTACGGGCCCTTGTCGAAGGCCGGCGAACCTTGCACGGTCCTGCCATCCGCGATGTCCGAACCGATGCCGCTCTGCGCGGCGATGCGCACCCGGTCGCCGATGGTGAGATGGCCCGCGATGCCTACCTGCCCGCCGATCTGGTTGTGATCCCCGACAACGCTGCTGCCCGCGATGCCGGTCTGCGCCACGATCACATTGTGACGGCCGATCTCAGCATTGTGGCCCACCTGGATCAGGTTGTCGAGCTTGGTGCCCTGCCGGATCACGGTGCTGCCGATGGTGGCGCGGTCGATGGTGGTGTTGGCGCCCACTTCCACATCGTCCTCGAGCACCACGTTGCCCACCTGCGGCATCTTCTCATACACGCCTTGGGCATCGGGCACGAAGCCGAAGCCATCGGACCCGATCACCGCGCCGCTGTGGATCACGCAGCGCGCGCCGATCACCGTCTGGTGGTACACCTTCACGCCGGCGTGGATCCGTGCGCCATCGCTGATGCGGGTGCCATCGCCGATGAAGCAATTGGGGAAGACCTTCACGCCATCGCCCAGCTCCACGTGGTCGCCCACGTAGCTGAAGGCGCCGATGTACACGTTCTTGCCGAGCCTGGCCTTGGGGCTCACGAAGCTGGGCTGCTCGATGCCCTTCTTCTCGTACTGCAATTGGTAGTTGCGCTCGAGCAGCTGCGTGAAGGCCATGCGCGGATCGGTCACCCGGATCAGCGTGAGCGTCTTCGGCAGGGCGCGCGCCGGCGCGAAGTCCTTCGCCACGATGGCGATGGTGGCCTTGGTGCCGTAGATGTACTCGGTGTACTTCGGGTTCGATAGGAAGGTGAGCGTGCCGCCGCGCGCCTCCTCGATCTTCGCCAGGTCGTTCACGAGCACTTGCGGATCTCCGTCAACGACTCCTTCGAGGAGCTCCGCGATCTGCTCAGCGGTGAACTGCATGGCCTACTGGTTCGTGCCCAGCGTGAGGGTCACGCGCGTGCGGTCCCAATCGAGCCAGAGGGCGGTGCCATCCTCCGGCCCATGGATCGTGAACTGCTCGGCGACTTCCGGCAATTGCTCAACAGGCGCGGTGATCATCACCGCATCGAAGGCCGGGTCGCGCTGCGCATTGCCATCGAAGTCAACGCCCCATGGGTACATCTTGCTGTTGAAGTAGACTTCCCAGACCGTCTCACCGGGCAAGGTCCACAGCGTGTACATGCCCTTCTTCACGGGCTTGCCGCCGATCACCAGGTCAGCCGCCAATTCGATGGTGGTGGCCTCGTTGGCGCCGGTGCGCCACACCTTGCCGTAGGGCACAAGTCCGCCGAAGATCTCGCGATCCTTCTTATACGGCCGGCAGTAGGTCACCTTGATGAGCTCCTGCTCACCGCTGAAGTACGAATAGGTGGCCTCAGGGCTGTGCTTCTTGGTGTCGCGCTTCATGAGCATGAAGCCGACGTACAGCAAGCCGCCGACCACGATGATCGCGATCAGGATCCGCTTCAGGGTCTTGGACATGGTCAATGCGCGTGTTCGTTCGTTTCCTCCTTGCTCACTTCCACGCGCACGGTGGCGCTGTCGACCGAGCGCATGATGTGAACCGTTCCATCCTCGATGGCGATGGTGGTATCGCCCTGGAAGCCGCCCTTCTCCAGGTCGGCCACGATCACTTCTACGCGCTCACTGCCGTTGCCCTTGCTGCTGCAACAGGTGCCGCCGTGCCCCCCTTGGCTCGCCCCGGCACGGCAGCTCTGTTCCTGGCTGAAGCTCCCGCCACGGCAATCGCCACCCCCGCAGCGCCCGCAGGTGAGGCAGCAGATGGCCCACCCGAGGCCGAAGCCGATGAGCGCGAAGAGCAGGGTCTTGGCCCAGTTGCCGTTGTCCATGGAATGTGGAATGGGGCGGTGAAAGTAGCTCAGCCCCTGCGATGCACCAGCGTGCTCGCGGCCTGCGCCGTGGGCATCACCACCAGGTCGTTGATGCACACATGCGGCGGGCGCGTGGCGGCGAAGTGGATCAAGTCGGCGATGTCGGCGCCGTTGAGCGGGGTCATGCCCAAGTACACCTGCGTCGCCTTCCGCTCATCGCCGTGGAAGCGCACTTGGCTGAACTCGGTCTCGGCCAGCCCTGGAGCGATCTGCGTGACGCGGATGCCGTGCGGGAGCAGGTCCTGCCGCATGCCCTTGGTGAGCGCATCCACCGCGTGCTTGCTGGCGCAGTACACGTTTCCTTTGGGATACACCTCCTTGCCGGCCACGCTGCCGATGTTGATGATGTGGCCCTTTCCGCGCGCCACCATGCCGGGGATCACCGCCCGGCTCACGTGCAGCAGGCCCTTCACGTTGGTGTCGAGCATGCGGTTCCAATCGTCGAGGCTGCCTTCATAAATGGGATCGAAGCCTGCGGCAAGGCCCGCGTTGTTCACGAGCACATCGATGGACTTCCACTCCTCCGGCAATGAAGCGATCGCGGCCTCAACTGCGGCGTTGTCGCGCACATCGAAATGCAGGGGATGGATGATCGGCGGGCCTTCGATGGTTCCGTGCAAGCCTTCGAGCTCCTTGCGTAAGGCTTCGAGGCGCTCCTTGCGGCGGCCGGTGATGATCACGCGCCAGCCTTCGTTCGCGAAACGACGCGCCGTGGCTTCGCCGAAGCCGGCGGTGGCGCCGGTGATGAGGATGGTCATGGACATTGGGCGAACCTACTTCTTCATCTGCTCGTCCGGAAACTCTGCCCTCATCGCGCGTTCAATCTCCTCCCGCTGCTGCCGACGGCGTTTCCACACGGCGTAGACCTGCAGCGCACCGGCGAGTGCGAAGACAATGAAGCCAAAGAGGAACAGGATGAGCATCGGCCATCAGTGCTTTTCAATGGGTGCCACCCACCTCGGCCACGACAGGTACCACTTTTCCACCGGTGTGCTCAGCGTGATGGAGAATCCTGGTTTCGCGGGTCGTGAGAACCTGATACGCCGCCTGCTCTTTTCAAGGCAATTCTAGTGCATTTGCCTTCACCTAGCGCTTCAAGTAGTGCTTCATACATTTTATAGAGCGATACATCCAGATGCGTGTTCGCAATAACCAGGTCCAAGTGCCAATGAATCATGCGAGGACCTATTTGCGTAATCGTTGCAGCGACTTGACCGATTGTATTTGAGACGGAGCACTCCGCTCCGGGCACCAGTTCGACATCGAAGGGGAATGACAACATGATGTCCTGCCGTTGCGTGAACGGATAAGGGAGCAGTGCGAGCGGATGCCCTTTTCGCGGATCGCGGCCGAATCCCTCGCGGTACAACATATCAATCAGGTCGATGGTAGTGATACCGTCAGCGCCAACCGCAACCATGTTGCTTGCGGGAAGGGCTCGGCCGAATCGGTAAACCTGCTTGGTGCTAGGCCAGATAGCGGTGCTATCGAATGCAAGTGGATTCCACTTCGAATGCGGGGCAATCAGATCGGGCCTGGGCATCCAGTTCAGCCATGTCGCATTCATACTCATGCGCGCCATACCGCTCAAGGTTCCGCGACCGGTTACCTGAACCGTGCGCAAATCATCGCTGAATTCAACCAGCACATGCTCGGTCTGGAGGTTGTCTCTGTGCCGGCGTATCGGCAGCACGGTCCTTTCCGGCGCGCCATCCTTTCGTTCAGTCTCGCTGATCCTCACAAGAAAAGCCGGTTGGCCAGCGAGCCAATAAGGGACCTCATCCAATAGATACGCAGCCTTCGAGGAATTAGGCATGACGTAATGCCAGCGCTCGTCCTCAGCTTTGAACGCAAGGAGTATGGCGTCCACATCTTCGGCGTACAGGGTATCGCTGAACATGCCGGAATAGCGATCGCGTGTGAAGCACGCGTACAAGGGGACATCAAGGATGTTAAAGAGCTGCCGGTACAGCACGACAATCTGCTCGTTGCTCATGACCCGATTGTGAAAGTGGACTCCTACGGATGTTCCGGGCGGCAGCTCGGTTTCCGGCACAACAGCAATGCTGTCCTTGAGGAAGCCCATGATGTCGGCAACGAGCGGGGCAGTTCCCTTGACCACTCTGCGACGTCGTTCAACATGATTAGCGAACGCCTGCCAATTGCGTGCTGGGGAATACTGGAAATAGGGGTATCGATACCTGAACCAGGAGGCGAGATAATCGGGATGATCATGCTCGAACACACGCGTGGAGAAGCAGGGCGCATCGATCAGCCGTTGGCCAAATGGGCTCTTGGCCAACTCCGGTATGTCCGATTTTTTCCAATGCCGGTACACGGTACCGTCAAGTGTATCTGTGGAGAGATGGTTGAATCCACCATAGGTGATAACCTTCATGGGCCTCTTCCTTTTCGCCAAGCTGGTCACGAAGAGGTTCAGGTCACGAATCGGGTGCTGTTCCCGCACATCCCATTGGTCAATCGTCAAACGCCCTTCGATGGATAAGGCCATTGCTACATCCACGATATCTCCGGCGCGGATGCGAGGTCCTTTGTAATGGACAGCGACGTACTGGCTTCGCAAATGCGTGAAGTACTTCGTCTCCCATTCGAATGCCGCGGAATCGAGGTCGATGACCGTACCATCTTCCATGGTGATGCGCGCATCGCAAACCGTGACCTTGCCGCCACCAGCAAACTGTTGCCAAGGAAGAGGGAGTTCGCCTTCGGACAGATCTTCATGAAAAAGCGTCCGCTCCGTGATGATCTCTTGGCTCACGTAGTTCCCGTAATCAAACCCGGCGAGGCGGAAGTTGTTCGGACCGCCAAACTGACGATGGTCCTTCTCAATCCACTGCTCGGCGATCACGATGTCCTTTCGCAGGATGACCGCACCTGTTGGCGAACGCGGAACGTTCGCATCGGATCTGTCAGATGGGCGCGGCCACGCGTAGCTCAGATTCGGGTTTTGTCCATCAGCCTCGAGCATCACGCTAGCGCATACGAAAGCGCCCACTAGGCGCAATTGATGAACTAAGGGTCTCCGGTCCAAGTTTCTATTCATCTTCAAGAGGCTGCTTGATCTGAGGCATTGGCTTTTAGCTGCGGGCCACAGAGAAAAAGTTGTCCTTCGCAAAGGCAGCCTTGCCTTGTGGCGAATGTAATCAAGCCGATGAAGGCACCTTGTTCCGTCAATAAGGACTGCTCCAGTAGCCGGATGCCGACCTTAACCCGGGCGGAACAGACGCTAGTGATGCACTGCGCTCATTGCACCCACCTCGGCCACGCCAAATACCACTTCTCCACGGGCTTGCTCAGCGCGGCGATCCCCAGGTTGTCGCTCGCCTCAGCAATGTCGCGCAGGGTGCCGTCCTTGTAACGGAGCTCGATGCGGTCGTTCGTCGGGTCGTAGGCGTTGTTCACGATGCTGCCGGTGATCACGAAGCGGTCGGCGTCTGCAAGTTCAATCTTCAGGTGGTCGGCTACGCGGCGTTTCAGCGCGGCGATTCGGTCGGTGTCCCAAGAATCGTCCTGCAAGCGGATGTGCAGGTTATGGCGTTGCACCAGGTCGGTGGCCAGGCGCGCCAGCACGGTGTCCGGGTGATCGCACCACACCTTCACGGCGCCCATCACATCGTGGTCGTCGAGCTTCAGGAAATCAGCCAGCACCGCAGGATCCTGGAACGATGCGCGATCATGATCAGCAATGAGGAAACGCATGAGCGCTGGTGATGCGAACACGGCAATGCCGCCCGTGGCGAGCTGCTTGGCGCGTCGCAGCGTCTCCACCAGCATCATCTCGCAGGCCACCACGGCCTTGTGCAGGTACACCTGCCAATACATCAGGCGACGCGCCACAAGGAATTTCTCGATGCTGTAGATGGCCTTCTCCTCCACCACCAGCCGGTCATCCACCACCTGAAGCATCTTGATGATGCGCTCTCCGCCGATCACGCCTTCGCTCACGCCGGTGTAGAAGCTGTCGCGGTTCAGGTAGTCGATGCGGTCCACATCGAGCTGGCTGCTGACGAGCTGGTGCAGGAAACGCTTCGGGTATTCGTCGCGGAAGATGCGGATGCCCAGATCCAGCGCGCCCTTCAACTCCGCGTTGAGCGCGTCCATCACCAGCGCGCTCACATCCTCGTGGCCGATGCCCTCCACCAGGCTGTGCTCCAGCGCGTGGCTGAAAGGACCGTGGCCGACATCGTGCAAGAGGATGGCGATGGCGGCGCCTTGCGCTTCGTCGTCGGTGATCGCATGACCTTTCCCGCGGAGCGTGGCGTCGCTTCGCCCATCAGGTGCATGGCGCCCAACGCATGGTGGAAGCGCGTGTGCAGCGCGCCAGGATAGACCAGGTGGCCCAGCCCCAATTGCTTGATGTAGCGCAAGCGCTGGAACCATGGATGGTCGATCAGCGCCAGCACCTGCGCGTTGGGCACGGTGATGAAGCCGTAGATGGGGTCGTTGAGGATCTTCATGAAATGGGCCGCAGAGGCGCACAGGCGCAGAGGCATAGCAGATCCTGATCGGCTGTCATGAGTTGCTCTGCCGGATAACTAAAGGGTACTGAGGTTGTTTCGCGCCATGCAGGGATGTGCATGGAGGTCGTTTCTCTGCGGCTCTGCGCCTCTGCGGCCATCATTCTGCGGTATGATCAAGGACTACCTTCACGCCCCGAAAGTACAGGGCAACATCCGAGCGCATCGGCCGTTGGCCCTGCATGCGAACCTTCACCCAAGAACCTGCGGCGCCGAAAGGGGCCCTGATCCCGAACATGACCGCCAACATCCTCTGGGCCGACGACGAGATCGACCTGCTGCGCCCGCACGTGCTCTTCCTGCAAGGCAAGGGCTACACCGTGGATACCGTGAACAACGGGCTCGACGCCGTGGAGAAGAGCAAGGCCAAGGAGTACGACATCATCTTCCTCGACGAGAACATGCCCGGCCTCAGCGGGCTGGAGACGCTGAACCGCATCAAGGCCGTACTGCCCCATGTGCCGGTGATCATGATCACCAAGAGCGAAGAGGAGCACATCATGGAAGAGGCCATCGGCGGCAAGATCAGCGACTACCTGATCAAGCCCGTGAACCCCAACCAGATCCTGCTCTCGCTGAAGAAGCACCTCGAGGGCCGCCGCCTGGTGAGTGAGAAGAGCACCAGCAGCTACCAGCAGCAATTCCGCCAGCTTGCCATGCAGCTGGGCGGCCGCATGGGCACCGCGGAATGGACCGAGCTGTACAAGGAGCTGGTGCGCTGGGACCTGGAGCTCACGGGCAGCCAGGACCCCGGCATGGCCGACATCCTGCGCAGCCAATGGAACGAGGCCAACGAGCAGTTCAGCCGCTTCGTGGCCGACCGCTATCCCGATTGGCTCAGCGGCAAGGCCACCGATGCGCCGCTGCAATCGCACCAGCTCTTCAAGGCCAAGGTGGCGCCGCTGATAGATGAGAAGCAGCCGCCGCTCTTCATGGTGCTCATCGACAACCTGCGGCTGGATCAATGGCGCGTGCTGGAGCCCGTGCTCGGCGAGTTCTTCCGCACCGAGGACCAGGGCCTCTTCTACGCCATCCTGCCCACTGCCACGCAATACGCGCGCAACGCGCTCTTCGCGGGCATGATGCCCGCCGAGATCGAGAAGCGCTACCCCGGCAAGTGGATCAACGAGGATGAAGAGGGCAGCAAGAACGCGCACGAGGCCGAGTTCCTCGCCGGGCAGCTGCAGCGCTTGGGCAGGAACGTGAAGCACAGCTACCACAAGATCCTCAACCTGAATGCCGGGAAGAAGCTCGCGGAGAGCCTCGATGAGCTCATGGGCAATCCGCTCAACGTGATCGTGTACAATTTCGTCGACATGCTCAGCCACGCGCGCACCGAGATGGAGGTGATCCGCGAGCTGGCCAGCGATGATGCCGCCTACCGCAGCCTCACCAAGAGCTGGTTCGAGCACAGCCCGCTCATCGACATCCTCAAGGGCATCGCCGAGCGCGGCGGCCGCGTGGTGATCACCACCGATCACGGCACCATCCGCGTCACCGACCCCAGCAAGGTGGTGGGCGACCGCAACACCAACAGCAACCTGCGCTACAAGCACGGCCGCAACCTGAGCTACGAGGACCGCGATGTGCTGGTGATCAAGGATCCCGCCAAGGCCCACCTGCCCAAGGCCAACATGAGCACGGTGTACATCTTCGCAAAGGGCGCGCGCTTCTTCGTGTACCCCAACAACTACAACCACTTCGTCACCTACTTCCGCGACACCTTCCAGCATGGCGGCATATCGCTGGAGGAGATGATCGTGCCGTGGGCGGTGCTGAAGGCGAGGTAGCGCGAATGGATGGTTTAAGGTTGAAGCGGAGCCGGTAAAGGGTTGTTCGTGCGCTGCCCACGAACTTCGCGGGCCATGCCAGCGCAGTATTCGCTTCGCGATGAACGGTCAGCTCCGCAAGTAGCCGCGCAGATCATTGCGGACTTCCCTTTCGCACGCATCTTCGCCCTCCACGGCGATCTAGGCGCCGGAAAGACCACGCTCATCAAGGGTTTCTGCGATGCGCTCGGGGCGCATGACCAGGCGAGCAGCCCCACGTTCTCCATCGTGAACGAGTACCGCTCCGAGCATGGCGGGCCGGTGTACCACTTCGACCTCTACCGCTTGAAGGATGCCGATGAACTGCAAGGCATCGGCTTCACCGAGTACATCGACAGCGGCGCTTACTGCTTCATCGAATGGCCTGAGCTGGCTGCGGACCTGCTTCCTCCGGGCACCTTGCGCCTCACGTTGGAAGTGGCGCCCGATACCGTGCGCACCATCTCCATCAGCCGTTGAGGCGGACGCTGCGATCAGCGCTTCACGAAGCGGAGCACCTGCTGCCCGGCACCATCGCTCACGCGCAACCAGTACACCCCGCTTCGCAGTGGCATGGCGTCGATGTACGCGTTGGGGCCCACCGTGTTCTGCGCGGCCACCGTGCGGCCCACGGCATCCACGATGGTGATGTTCACCGTGCCGCTTGACGAAAGGCCGCGCAGGAACAGCGGTCCCTCTGTGGGATTGGGCCAAGCCGCCAATGTGTTGGAGGCCTGCATCCCGAGTCCGGTGGTGATCACCACCAGCACATCCGAGGTGGCTGTTCCCACGCAGCCCTCCTCACTGGTGTAGCTCACGCTGTAGGAGCCATTCTCCGTGGGTTCATAGCTCTGCCCGTTGGCTCCCAGGATGGGTTCGCCATTCAGCAGCCATTGAATGGTGCCGGTGAATTCCGGGGAGGCGATCAGCGTGTTGCCGACCTGGTCGATCTCCGGCTCGGGCACGTCATCGGAAAGGCCCGTGAACTCGGTGACGAAGAAGCCCCTGTTCGGGATGCGCTCCGTGCAGCTCAGCTCCCATGGCGAGAGGGTGTTCAACCTGCCGCTCACCACGTAGCGGCCATCACCCTGTGCCACGAGCGCATAGCTGAAGCTCTGCAAGGCGCCGGGTGGCTGGACCGGCACCCCGGCGTGGAAACCGTTCAGGTACTCACCATCCACATTGATCTCCGCGATGAAGCCCTTGCCCGTGGCCGCAGCGTTGATCACGGCGGGGCCGAAGGTGGCGGTGCCGGACGTCTGCTCCCCGCAGATATACAGGGTGTTGCCATCGTCCTTCAGGACCAGGCCATAGGCATAGGTGGAGGTCGTGGAGTTGATCGGCCGCATCCACAGCGGGGTGCCATCGGCGTCCATCTTCAGCACGGCGTCGATGCCGTTAGCCAAGGTGGTGTTGGTGATCACATCCGGTCCGAACGTGATGGGCGTGTTGAAGCCGAGGGTGGCGCAGGCGTAGATGTTGTCGGACGGGTCTGTCGCCAGCGGTATGTTGTGCTCAAAGCGGTCGCGGAAGTTGCCATGTGAGCGGTACCAGCGGATGGAATCCAGGTCGGCATTGCAGCGCAGGAAGAAGTTACGGTTCAGGGCAGCTGCCGACGCATCGCCCGGCAGGCTCGGGTCGGTGCCGAAGGCCAGTTCACCGCGGTGCTCGCCAGCAATGATCACATCCCCGTTGCTCAGGCTCACCGCGTTCTTGAACCACAGGTTGGGAAACGCGGTCGTGGGCACGTAGGAGGTGGCGGCCAGTGATGTCTGCGGGACGCCGGCGGTGTCCAAGCTGGCCATCGAGAGATTGCCACTTTGGAAGTACAGCAGTCCGCTGGCGTAGTGCAATAGGGTGGTGCGGCTTGCCCCGCCGGTGCTGGACATGCCCGTGTTGTGAGCCCACACCAGGTTCCCGTCGGGTGAGAGCTTCAGCAGGTAGTTGCGCAAGGCGGTCACGTTCACGGTGGTGTCGCCGACGATGATCGTGCTTGCCGAGGCACGGCCAAGGAAATAGGCATTACCAGCCTCATCGGCGCGGATGCTGAAGGGCTGGAACTGTGGCCCCACCGGGCGTATCCACTGCAGTTCACCGGCGCTGTTGAACTTGTGCACAAAGGCGTTCGAGCTGCCCGCTCCGCCATTGGGTTGCACGGTATCGCCCTGGCACTGCTGCGCGCCGTTGCCATCGTTGAACAGGAACAGGTTGCCCTGGGGGTCGCGGGCCAGGTCCAATGCCCCGGAGAAGCTATTGGCGATGCCGGCGTATCCTCCGCTGCTGGCCCAGGTGAAGCCTTGGGCGCTCACGTGCAAGGCTCCGAGCATGCCGGAGAGGAGCGGGAAGAACAGGTATCGTGACTTGCGCATGGGTAGGGTCGGTTCGTTCGTGGGCAAAACTGCTGCTTCGGTTGCAACCGGGAAATAGAACTTTGGTTAGGGGTGCCGGCCAGCGGACCGATCGCCCGGGATCCCCGCTCGCGTCCTGCTCAGTACCTTCGCGATCCACCTCCGGAACGCCATGAACCCATCCACCGAGCTGCTCAAGCAACTGGCCCGTCAATCGGCCATGCTGCCGCAAGAGCAGGTGATGGAGGTGGGGCGCAAGAAGAAGAACCTCTTCATCGGCATCCCCAAGGAGATCACCTTCCAGGAGCACCGCGTGCCCCTCACCCCTGCCGCCGTGGCGGTGCTGGTGGGCCGCGACCATGAAGTGGTGATCGAGCGTGGCGCCGGTCAGCCCGCGCAGTTCCAGGACAGCGATTACAGTGAGGCCGGAGCCAGCGTTGTTGAAAGCCCGGCTGAGGTGTTCAAGGCCGACCTGATCCTGAAAGTGGCGCCGCCCACGCACGCCGAGATCGAGATGCTGCGCCATAAGCAGACGCTCATCTCCGCCCTGCAGCTCACCGTGCAGCCCAAGGACACGCTGCGCCGCATGATGGAGAAGCGCATGACGGCCGTTGCCTGGGACTTCATCAAGGACCGTGAGGGCATCTACCCGATCATCCGCGCCATGGGCGAGATCGCGGGCAATACCAGCATCCAGATCGCCAGCGAATACCTCAGCGCCGATAAGGGCGGCCCGGGCCTCATGCTCGGCGGCATCAGCGGCGTGGAGCCTGCTGAAGTGGTCATCATCGGCGCGGGCACCGTGGGCGAATTCGCTACGCGCGCCGCCCTGGGCCTTGGAGCCAGCGTGAAGGTCTTCGACAAGAGCATCTACCGCCTGCGCCGCTTGCAGAGCGATCTCGGCCAGCGCATCTGGACGAGCGTCATCCAGCCCGAGGAACTGAAGAAAGCCCTGCGCAATGCCGATGTGGCCATCGGTGCGCTGCGTCCGGAGCAAGGCCGCACGCCCATGGTGGTCACCGAGGAGATGGTGAAGGACATGAAGAGCGGCAGCGTGATCGTTGATGTGAGCATCGACCGCGGCGGCTGCTTCGAGACCAGCGAGGTGACCACGCACACCGACCCCGTGTACAAGCGCTACGGCGTGATGCATTACTGCGTGCCCAACATCGCCAGCCGCGTGCCCCGCACCGCCAGCACCGCGCTCAGCAACATCTTCGGCCCCATGCTCCTGCACATGGGCGATGTCGGCGGCTTCGAGGACCTCATCAAACAGGATCTCGGTGTGCGCCACGGCGTGTACCTCTACAACGGCACCGTCACCAGCCCCATCCTCGGCGAGGCCTTCAAGCTGCCCTACAAGGACCTCGACATCCTGCTGGCCGCATTCTGATCCGAAGCACCCTTCCCTCAGCGCTCCCGCATCGGAATGGAAGTGACCCTCGCCGCCCTCTCGAAGACCTTCGGGCGCGAGGCCGTGATCCGCGAGGCCAGCTTCTCCTTGAGCAGCGGATCCCGCACCGTGATCCTCGGCCCCAACGGCAGCGGCAAGAGCACCTTGCTGCAACTGGTCGCGGGCGCCTTGATGCCCTCCAGCGGGACCATCACGCATGCCGTGGATGCCAAGGCCATCGCTGCGGATAGGGTGTACCGCCACGTGAGCATCGCCGCGCCCTACCTCGGCCTGTACGAGGACCTGAGCCTGAGCGAGTGCATCCGCTTCCATGCGCGCTTCAAGCCCTTCAGGCCTGGCATCGGTGAGGACGGCGTGGCCCGCATGGCCTACCTCGATCACGCCTTGGAGAAACCGGTGCGCCACTTCAGCAGCGGCATGAAGCAGCGCCTGAAGCTCGCGCTTGCCATCCTCAGCAACACGCCGCTGCTGCTGCTCGATGAACCCGCGAGCAACCTCGACGCCGAAGCCATCAGCTGGTTCCGTGCTTTGCTGCGCGAGCATGCCGGCGGGCGCACCCTGGTGGTGGCCAGCAACCGCCAGCCTGCGGAACACGACCTCTGCGATCGGGCATTGGAGCTGCGCGACGGGGTGCCGGTGGCGGTCTGAGGCCTTACCGATGCCGTACCGCTCAGCCTTGGACCCTAAGGCCGCGGGCCGCGAGCCAGCCGATCATCCGGATTGAAGCGAAGCCGCGCCCGCTCCCCCGCCCTACTTTCGCGCCCCCGCACAGCGGACCATAACCCCAATCCGACCAATGACCATGCGCCTTGTCACTCTTTTTGCCGCCACCGCCTTCATCACCGCCTGCTCGCAGGGACAGAAAGGCCGCGTGGCACTCGCCACGGAGATCGATTCGGTGAGCTACGCCATCGGCGCCGACATCGGCACCAACTTCAAGCGCAACAAGCTCGCTGACGTGAACGTGCAGGCCCTGGCCATGGGCCTCGGCGATGCCCTTGACAGCACCGGGCTGATGACCGAGGACGAGGTGAACAAGGTGGTGCAGGGCTACATGATGAAATTGCAGGAGGCCAAGATGGCCGAGGAGCAGGCGAAAGGCGAAGAGAACCGCGTGAAGGGCGAGCAGTTCCTGGCCGAGAATGGCAAGCGCAAGGAAGTGGTTACCACCGCCAGCGGCCTGCAGTACGAGGTCATCAAGATGGGCAGCGGCGCCAAGCCCACGGCAGAGCAGCAGGTGAAGGTGCACTACCATGGCACCCTCATCGATGGGACCGTATTCGACAGCTCGGTTGATCGCGGCGAGCCGATCACTTACGCGGTGAACGGTTTCGTGCGCGGCTGGCAGGAGGCCTTGCAGATGATGCCCATCGGCAGCAAGTGGAAGGTCTACATCCCCAGCGATCTCGGCTACGGCGCACAAAGCGCACCCGGCGGCAAGATCCCTGCGAACAGCACGCTGATCTTCGATCTCGAGCTGCTCGACGTGGTGAAGCAGTAGGCGCAACAGAAATTCCGGAAAGGTGCGAGGCCTCAGGTCTTCGCACCTTTTCGTTTTCTGCCGGTCGAGCCTAACTCCGCTCAGGCCGCTCCGGCAGCGGCATCCAGTGGCTCACCTCTTGGAAGAACCGGTTGCTGGTGCCTTCGCCCAGCCAGAAATGCGGCGGCCCGGCATAACCCGTCTTGCTCGGGTTCTTCGCGAAGAAGTCGTGCGCGAAGCGCATCACCACCACGAGCCGCTCTTCGGTTGCGCCGGTCTTGCCCGGAAGGAACACCGTGTTCTTCGGGAGATAGCAGAGCACGCGCTGGCCATCATCGGGAAGGCGTTCTGAAACGGGCACCCAGCGGCTCACGCGGCCAAGGTAGAAGCGGCGTGCTCATGGGTAGTGCTCAGGTCAAAGCGAAGTCATCCTACGCATGCGGAGTGCTCGATTCGACTCGCATTTCGTGTATCGCCAAGGCGCTTGATTGGCAGGAAGTGAGTGCGTGGGCGTCCACGATCCGCGCGGGACAGGCGGTCGGCGTGCCCGTGCGTAGAGCCGGTGTGGTAGCTGAGCCGCCTGGACTTGGATCGTGGTCGCCTTTTGGCTCCACCTTTTGGCGGAGCAAAAGGTCTCTAGGCTTGCGCTGGTAAATCGCAACCAACTGGAGGAAGCCGAGCAGAGCGTGAGGTGAACCGGGCAAAAGGTCAGGATGAGGTCCTGCTTTCCTATTGGGACCTCACGCTCCTCGGTGTCCAAGGCTCGAATAGAAATTGAGGCTCGCGGCCTGTTAGAGTTCTGAAGCGAAGGACACCTGCTCAGCCCCTTCAGTGGACAACAAACCTAAACCCACCATGAGAACAATCGGGATAGATGTGAGCAAAGCCACCCTGGATGTGGCCCTGCGCGATGAGCGGGGCATCGCTTTAGAGAAGCAGGTGAAGAACTCCCCCGCAGCACTGCGCGGCCTGCTGCGAGCATGGGCCAGGCGCGGGCTGTGCGAGAAGAGCACCTTGGTATGCCTAGAGCCTACGGGCCATTACAGCCTTGGTGTGATCAAGACCTTGCTGGACATGGGCCAGCCCACTTGGATGGCGCACCCCAACGATATCCGCCTGAGCATCGGGATGCAACGGGGCAAGAGCGACAAGGTGGATGCGCGGCGCATCGCCGAGTACGCCTCTCGCTACGCGGACAAGGCGCGCCTGATCACGCCTGCGTTCATGGGCTTTGCCGAGTTGAGGAGCCTCTTGGCCCTGCGTGAGCGCCTCATCAAGCAGCGCGCAGGTCATCGCGCCCAGATGAAGGACAATGTGCTCTACCTGGGCAAGTCGATACGGGCCTTGGTGAGGAGCGAGCTCGAACGGCAGCTCAAGGCCTTGGAGAAATCGCTCCAGAAGCTGGAGAAGACCATCGCAGCCGTGATCGCCGCCAACGAAGAGGTGCAGCGCAAGAAGGCGTTGGCCCAAACCGTAACGGGCATCGGCCCCGTACTGGCCAGTGAACTCATCGCCCACACCGAGGGCTTCACGCGCTTCGAGAACCCACGGCAGCTGGTGTGCTACGTGGGCTGCGCTCCCTTCGAGCGATCATCCGGCAGCAGCGTGCGCGGACGCACTGCCACTTCTGCATGTGCCAATAAGCGCCTAAAGAGCCTGTTGCGCCTAGCCTCGCTCGCAGCGGCTCGCAGCCCCGGAGACCTGCGCGACTACTACCTGCGCAAGCTTGAGCAAGGCAAACGCCCCATCGTCGCCCTCAACAACGTCGCCGGCAAGATCATCCACCACCTCTGGGCAGTGCTCGCCTCCGGGAATCCGTACTCACGCTACTTGCACATGTCATAGAAATAGGAAATCGGATCAGCGCATTCTTCCGTAGGGACCAAAACTGAAATCGCCCAACCGATTCAGCAGGCGCTCATGCCTGCGGCTCCAGCGGCACGGCATCGCCCAGCACCAGATCGAGCGCGAGCTGAACGGCTTGCTTGGCCAGGGCCTTGGTGCGATCATCGCCCTCGGCGAAGAGCTTATCGCTCTCCTTGCGCAGCAGGTAGCCGATCAATTCGCCGTGGATCTCGAGGCCCGTGGCGGTGACCACCCCGTTGCGCGAGTGGCACCAATGCCAGAGCAGGCGCAGGGCGAGGCGCAAGGAGGAACGGTCGTGCAGACGGCTGCCCTGCACCACCCAGGCCTTGCCCTGCCAGCGGAACACCAGGCAGCGCAGGGTCGTGCGGATGGCGGTCACCAGGCTGTCCACGGTGATGGCGCCTTCGGGCCTCCGGATCAGGTCGGCAGGGGCTATGGCGGTATCGCGCTGGTAGCCGAGCTGGTGCGCCAGCGGCATCATCTTGTTGAACTGCGCCATCGCGGCGTTCACGGTATCGGCATGAACGACCATGGTGCCATCGAAGCCGTCGGCGGCCTCGCGCTCCTTGTCGTTGAGCATCTCCTGGTAATCGGCCTTCACGCGCGCGGGATCGAGCGGAGGCAGCACGAAGCTGGGCGCGCCGATGGCATGCGCGCCGCGCCGGTGGCAAACGGCGATGAGGTGCAGCGACAGCGCGCGCAGGAACGGCGCATTGAGGCCCACCGACTCACGGTCGGGGAAGACCGGCGAATCGGGACCGTGGAAGATGGCGATGTGATCGGCGGCGTAGCCCTGCGGGTCGATGCTGAGGCCGGCGGCATGGTGCATCAGCTCGAAGAGGATCTCGTCGGCCTCGAGGGCGCCGGCGAGCGAGTCGATCATCACCGTGGCGCGGATGCTGCCGCGCGGCAGGTCGGCGCACTGCTCCACCTCATCGAGCAGCTGCGTCCAGAGGCGCGCTTCCATGTGCCCTTGCACATCGCGGAGCAGCAGGTAGAGGCCGCCCTGACGCTCGGTGAGCAGCTGCAGCGCATGGGTGCCCAGCAGGGCCAGGTCGAGGAAGGCGGCGGGCGATGGCTCGCCGCGCACCAGCACGCTGGGCTCCAGCACATGCAAGGGGCGCGGACCGATGAGCAGGCGCGTGGTGCTGCGCGGGTTGGCGCGCACGCGGCCCTCGTAGGGGTCGAGGTAGGCGATGTCGGAGCGGGTGGCGCGCTCCAGCACGCGGTGGGCGCGCATCACGCTCCAGGCATCGCCGCAGGTGAAGTTCCACAGGTCGGCCACGTAGCTCTTGGCGCCGGCATTGAGGCCGTTGATGAGCTCGCTGCGCGTGCAGCCACCGATGAGCTCCACGCGACGCTCGAGCAATTGCTCAGGCACGGGGTCGATGCGCCATTCGGTGCTGCGCACGTGCGCGGTATCGGGCAGGTGGGCCACATCGCCCGAGGACAGCGCGGCGCGCCGCTTCTCGCGCAACGGCAACAGGGCCGTGCGCCGCATCTCATAGCGGTCGAGCAGGTTCTCCAGCAACTCCTGCACGCGCGGTCCAAGCGCTCGGTCAACGGTAGCGGCCTCCATCTTCAAATGTGAGCGCGGACTTCTACGCAGGTGCCGCGTGATGGGTTGTGTGGCGCGATGCGGAGGCTATCGAGCCAGCTCCAGGTCGCGTTCCGTTTCGGCCAAAGCGCGCAGGCGCGGGTGCATCACCGCGAAGAAGAGCGGCGGCAGCAGGCTCAGCATCATGGTGCCCGGATAGCCCGTGGGCAACTGGGGCGCAGCGTCGATGCTGTGCAGGGTCTGGTACTTCTTGCTCGCCTTCCAATGGTGATCGCTATGGCGCGTGAGCTCGAAGAGGGTGAGGCGGCCCAGCAGGTGGTCGCTGTTCCACGAGTGCACATGCTCCACGCGGCGGTAATGCCCGTGCGCATCGCGCGTGCGGCGCAAGCCGTAGTGCTCGATGTAGTTCACCGTTTCCAGGAGCAGCGCGCCGATGAGCGCTGCGGCGAGGAAGGCCGCCATCACCTTCCACCCGAGCGCCGCGCCGATCACCGCCACCAAGGCGAATTGCCAGCCCAGCGCCTGCAGCATCTCGTTGCGCCAGCCGTAGGGCGCATGGCCTTCCTTCCGCATCCGCCCGGCCTCGATGCGCCACGCGCTCACGTAACTGAACACGAGGCTGCGCAGCCAGAAGGCCATGAGCCATTCGCCATAGCGCGCGCTGGCGGGATCATCGGGCGTGGCCACGCGCTTATGATGGCCGCGGTTGTGCTCGATGATGAAGTGCATGTAGAGGCTGGTGAGCAGCAGCGCCCGCGCCAGGTCGCGCTCCCAGCGCGTGGGGCGGTGGCCCAGCTCGTGCGCCACGTTGATGCCGTAGATGCCGCAGAGGATGCCCATGCTGGCGATGCGGCCCGCCACCTCCCACCAGGCCAGGCCCGGCTCGCCCACTTGCAGCAGGAAGAGCACCAGCACGCCCCATTGCACCGGCACCAGCACGTACAGGAGCAGGTCGAAGAGCGGATCGTCCTTGGCCACCGCCTCTTCTTCGCGGCTGAGGTTATCGGCACGGCGCGGGATCAGCAGCTCCAGCAAGGGCACCAGCGCGAAGGCGTGCATCGGCAGCGCCCAGGTCCACACGCCATGGGCCGTGAGGCTCACCACGCCCCAGGCCGGCGCCAGGAAGGTGACCAGGTAGCGCAAGGCGCGGAGCCGCATGCGGCGGCGGACAGCAAGGCGCGGCAGGGCGGTTTCCACGAGGGGAAAGGTAGAGAGGCAGGGAAGGCGGCATGAGAAATACAGGGATCACCGTAGCCCTGGTCGCGCGGATCGCCTCACTATTGCGCCAACCAAACGAACATGAACCGATTCTGCACTGCTCTCCTCCTTTCGGCTTGCACCGGCACCGCCGTGGCGCAGACCCTCACCGATGCCAATAGCATCCCCGCTGTGGGCCATGCCGAAACGCGCACCTACTACAACTCGGGCAGCGCCGATGGCTGGAACCTCACCGGCACGGGCAACACCTGGGATGCCACCGGCGTAACGCCCTTCGGCATCACGGCCATGAGCAACTACCGCGCACCGGGCGATAGTCCGTTCGCAGGCAGCTACCCCGGCACCACCTTGTGCGCCCAACGCGTGCAGGACGGCAACACCGAGTGGCGCCACTACATCGTGGATGCCGCGCACGCCGAGATGATCGGCGTGAGCGCCGAAGCCGTGGTGGGCGGTCGCACCTATTGCACCTTCCCTTTCAGCATGGGCAGCACGTTCACCGATAGCTGGACCATCAACGGCAACAACCTCAGCGACACCTATACCTATGTCGCCTCCGGCGAGGTGACGGCACCCTGGGGCACCATCACCGATGTGGTGCTGTTCGAGACCAGCGGCGGCTTCAGCTACTATCTCTACCTGGCCAGCAACCTGCTCGATCCCATCGGCACCTATACGCCCGGCTTCGGCATCGACCTCTGGAAAGTGGAGCTGGGCATGGGCATCGCCGATGCGCCGGCGCTGCGCGTGGGCCTCTGGCCTAACCCCGCCGCGGATGAAGCGGTGCTCTCCATGCCCCATGCGCACGGCTTCTCGTTCACCTTGCTCGATGCCCTTGGCCGCGCAGTGCTCACCCACAGCACCACCGGCGATCGCGCCGTGCTCGATCTGCGCCGCTTCGCCCCTGGCCTGTACCATGTGCTGGCCACCGATGCACGCGGGCAGCGCGCAACGGGCACCTTGGTGGTGGCGCGGTGAGTGTGGCGTTGGCGACCGCTCTTGCCGCCGGGAGAGACCCTCGATCCTCAGTGGGATCCTGAGGAGCATGCCGCACGAAGCCTCTGCCTGCGCAGCAAAGGGCAATCACGGCGCTGCGTGGGATTTCGAGAATGCCGCGCGCAGAATGTGCTTTTTCACAGGGTACCCCCTGTGAAAAAGCACCTGTTTATTCTCCCGGCCGCTGCGGTGCTTCGCACCATGTTCCTGCGCAGCCGCAAGCGCACCCGCCAGCCCACCGCGATCAACGATCGCGACCGGGAGTACCTGCGCCTGCTGCTCACGGTGCCAGAGCCCACGCCGGCCCAGATCGCCGATGCCATGCACCGCAGCGTGAAGACCGTGGAGAAGCGCCGCTACAAGGTGATGCGCAAGCTGGGCGCCAAGACCACCTTGGAATTGTACCTGGCCGCGGTGAGGCGGGGGCTGGTGGAGTGCGGGTGCGGGAAGGGGAAATGCGGGGAGGGGGAAGAGGGTGTGTATAGCGCAGCACCGAAGTAGCGCTCCTACTGAAGAATAAACGTAGACCTATGTAACAGGGCTTAGCCGCCTCACCACAAGACCCTTTGCGGACCATGGTGGGTAGGGCTGACCTAGAGCAAGTTTCTCCAACCAGCGCAATTGCGCGTTGAAATAGGGAGAAAGCGGATGGCCAAAGCCGCAGTTCAGTATTGGGCCTTGGGTTCCTCGCTTCCCATGACCGTATAACATTACTCTCAAGTCATCGTCGAACTCTTCAATCGCGAAAGAACAAGGAAAGTTGTAATAGTATATCGCCAGGCCTGCCTGGGTTGATCCGGCTTCCGTTCGCTTAGCCCTGCTCATTAGGTCCAGCATGGCCGCCTCCACCTCGTTGCGATATTTCTTTGGATCATTCAATGCTGCGTTCGCAGGTTCGATACGATAACGGTCCTTCCTTGAAGCGCACGAAGGGTCCATGATGAAGAACACGACTGGAATAGACAGCGCCTTGTGCATGATCAACTGCGCCATGGCGTCCGTTACGAAATGGTTCCGAGTAAGACCGAACATCGTAATGCGTCGCTGCGCTGATTCAATCCTAGCGATTAGGTCCTTCTCAGAGGCTTCCTTCGTGTGGGTGAAGAAACTGACCATGCCTTCGCCGGGCTCGTTTGCCCCGGGCAGAGTCTTTAGTTTTTCTCGCGATGTGTCCAGCTCCTTCTGAAGTTGATCGCTCCTCCTTTCTGCAGCTGCGATCCTATAACCGTAGATGAACTTGATAACTGTCCAAATGATTCCGGCGGTACTGAAGAACAGGACAAGCGAATAACCCCAATGGTCAATGAAAAGGTTCACCCATTCCTTGAAGTTGCTCGTCGTATTCATTGAAGCTGATTTCTAGCTCACGCAAGTTCGAGTTCCATTGCGCTAAGTTCTTCTTTCATCTCCTCCCACTCCCCCAAATACCCTCGCATCAAGCTCTTCCACAGCTTGCCGTGGTTGGGCACGCGCAGGTGCAGCAGCTCGTGGACGATCACGTAGTCCTGTAAGCGAGGGGGCAGAGAAAGGAGTTCATCGTTGAAGTTCAGGTGCCCGTTAGTAGAGCAGCTCGCCCACTTGCGGCGCATGGGACGGATGCCCAGCCACACCACCTCCACACCGATCTTCTCCGACCAGTCGCGGACGCGTTGTTTGAATTTGGCCTTGGCGTCCATCAGATGCGGTCGGCTTTCTCCAACAACGTGAACAACTCATCCACCAACCGCACCACCGTCATCTCGTCATCCACCTGAGCGAATATCGCGAAAGTCACCTTGGCGCGTAGCTCGCGCAGTTCCTTCTCGCTCGTCTTCCAATGCGGGAAGGCCACGAAGGCGGTCTTGATCTTCCGGCTCACCGCTTCCGCGTCGTTCACCTTCGCATCCAGCAGGGTGCGGTACACGAAGTAGGTGAGGCCGTCGAAGCCTTTCTCGGCCTGCTCCCGCTTGCGGTCCTCGTTCTGTTGCACCAGGCTCAGGAGCTCGTCCAAGGCCTCCTTGGTGCCGGCCTGGCGGTTCTCGAAGCTCTCCTGAACGGCCTTGGCGCGTTCGGCAATGGCGATCAGGAAGGGGTCGTCGCTTTCGTCCTCGGCCTTCTTCTCGATGCTCTTGATCAGGTTGATCACCTTGGTGCCGTCGCCGCCGAGCTTTTGCTTGATCAGCTCGATGGTGCGCTCGTTGATCTCCACCAGCTCCAGGGGCGCGTTCACGTTGTAGGTGCCTACGTGGTCCTGCACCAGCGCATTGGTCTTGCGCTGGAAGTCGCGGTCCACCTCCACGCGCTTGGTGTAGGCCTTGCGCACTACGTCGTAGATGGCGCTCAGCGTGGCGTAGGGTTCGATGTAGGGGCGCAGGAAGGCATCGGGGCTGATGATCTCGTAGAGCATCTCCACCTCCTTGTACTCCTTGAAGAACTCCTTGCGGCGCTCGGGGTCGCGGAAGTGCTCGATCAGCGTGTCGACGTCCTTGTCGTTGAAGGTCTTGGTGATGAGGGCGAGGTAGCCCGGCACCTTCTGCTCCATCTTGTTCTTGAACAGGCCCTTCAGCAGGGCGATGTCCTTCACGATGGCGTTGATCTCGTCGCTGTCGAAGGCCAGGGCTTTCTCGAGCTTGTCGAAGATGCCTACGAAGTCCAGCACGAAGCCGTGGGGTTTCACCATCTCAGCCTGCTCGTTCTCGTACGGACGGTTCACCCGCGCGATGGCCTGCAGCAGGGTGTGGTCGCGCATGGGCTTGTCCAGGTACATGGCGTAGAGCACGGGCGCGTCGAAACCGGTGAGGAGCTTCTCGGTGACGATGAGGATCTTGGGGTACTCGTTCAACTTGGTGAAGGCCTTGCGGATCTGCCGCTCCTTCTTCTCCTCCATGTGGAACTCCTTCAGCGCGGCCGTGTCGTTGTTGTTGCCGGTATACACCACGGCGCTGTATTCGGGCGGCAGGAATTGGTCCAGCGCGTGCTTGTATAGCGCGCAGGCCTCGCGGTCCACGCCCACGAGGAAGGCCTTGTAGCCGAGCGGCTCCACGTTCTCAGTGTAGTGCTTGGCCACGAACTCGGCCACCTTGGGGATGCGCTCCTTGCCCTTCAGGAAGTTCTTCAGGTTCACGGCGCGGTCCAGCACCTTGTTCAGGTGCTCGATGTCCGCCAGCCCCTCGGCATCGGCCAGGCTCAGGAACTCCTTGTCCAGCGTTTCGTGCGGCACCAGCAGCTCGTTCGGCGCCATGTTGTAGTACAGCGGCAGGGTGGTGCCGTCGGCGATGCTGTCGGCGATGCTGTACTTGTGCAGGTAGCCCTTGTCGTCCTCGCCGCCGAAGGTCTTGAAGGTGCCGCGCCCGTAAGCGGTCTTGTCGATGGGTGTGCCGGTGAAGCCCAGGTAGCTGGCGTTGGGCAGCGCATCGCGCAGGTACTGGCTGAACCCGAAGACATACGCGCCCGTCATGATCCTACACCGACGGACGTTGATGGGGAAGGCGCAGAGAGTAATAGGGCTAGAGCCGCTGGAGTGATGGTCTTGAGGCCAAACTCCGCACTCAACACCGCTAAGTTCGCTGCGCTCATCACTGATTTTGCACCGGCACCCTTAGCCTGATCCAGCGTGCAGAAGTAGTCACCGCCAATTGCAATGTGCGAAGCGACCGAATCTCCATCAGCCCATTCAGCTACGGCCTTCGCGATTTTCTTGTTCTCAGAATCCGGCGCGGCGCCTAAGCCGGTGAGTCCTGAGCCCGGCGAATGAGCTTCAGCGATCTGCTTTGCATGGAAAACGCCTGCCTTCAAATCTTCAACGCGCCTTCCCACCTTGAAGAGCTTATCATGATAAGCGGCTAAAGCGTCACCCGACAGCCTGACCGTGAACTCTTCAACATCGGCATTCGACACGCCAGCATTACGCGGGAAACGAAGAATCTTAAAGCCTGCGGCAGATGCATCCTTAAAGTACTTCTTCAATAGGCCGGTATTGCGTGGATCACCTGCCGTATCTCGTGCCAGAGTGAGATTGATCTTGACAGTGTCACCAACGACCTCCTCAGTAGATGATGATCTGAGCTTGCTTGTTCCAAAGAAGGCCTTGCGATCCGTCTTCTCGATGGCCTCAAGCGTGAATATGGTTTCGGAGAGATATGCCTCTAACCTACCATCGTCTAACGCCTTTCGAATGGTAACAAATTCAGCGTGGAAGGGCTTCCCGACATAATCGACCGGAGAAGCGACCTGTTGCCAAGTGTTGCTATCGAACGTGACTTTCAGTTTGCTCATAAGTAGTGCTTTAGTGAATCCACATCATTCTTGATTTGACCAACCGGATGCGCAGTGATCAACCGGGGTGCTGGATCTTCCGGTGTTACTTGCCATACCACCCGAATGCAGGGATTGGTGTCATCAGGAGTGACAATGCTGCAATCGACTGTAAACCGCGTACCCCACGTATCGGTTCGAGAATTGGCTATGCGGTTGGCACGAGCGTGAGTTAATAGGGCAGCTGCGAATGATCCCCATTTCTCACGACTGAAGCCACGGTTCAAGAAGAACCTGGCCTTAGGGCCCCCAACCGGATGGTCAAGGGCGAGCAGGTAGTCCAGCACCTTGGTCTCCTCCACACGAGCGCTATCAATCGCTTGCAAGTATTCCATCTCTACACTACTTGAGCATACTGGGCTCCATCGTAACAACATCCATCCCGTTGGCCAGGTCTGTGAACTCAACTGCGTACGCCTTGCCGCCGCCATAGACCGCGACAACAGTGCCGCTCAACCCCGCTCGCAAGCGATGACCTTCAACTTCAACATCCTGCGACACCATAACAACATCATGTTCTTTGTACTTGGCAGTGCTCAAACCCCCATGCTTCATCACCACATCCCACACCTGCTCCGGACGTAGGGCCACGTCCCAACACCACGTTCCGAAACCGCCTTTGGTATTCACGGCCTTCACCCATAGGTCCAGTGCGGCGCGCTTGGCGCGGTTCTGTTCGCTGTCCTGGCCTTTGATCTCCAGCACCAGCGTTTTGCCGTTGGTGAAGCGCACGAGGTAGTCCGGGATGTAGCGGCGGCGTGAGCCGTTGAAGAGGTATTGGACTTGGAAGCCGAGGTGGTCATTCTTGGCGTACGACTGTACGATGCCATCGGTGCGCTTGCTCTCCAACGTGTCCATGGTGTATTGCTCCCACGTACTGTCGGCTACGGCATGGCTGATCTGCGAGCGCGTTGTGGGCGGTGCATGCTTGGTGGTGTACCACGTGCGCATGGAGCGCGTGCTCCCGATAGGAAACTCTTCATCGAATACAGGTTCGATGCGCTCGCTATTCTGTTCGTTCACATGCCGCATGAGGTGCTGCACGATAAGGTCCAAGTTCAGTGCGATGAGGATGCGCTTGTGGTGCGGCTTCTGGTGGAAGAGCGTCGGGATCACCAGCTTGGGGCCGTCGAGGAATTGCTCCACGATGCGGATCAGCTGCACCACGAGGAATTCGCGCTGGCCCTTGAAGCGTTCGCGTGCGTCATCGTATGCTTTGCGTGCAGCTTTGAAGACCAGATGCTGTTGACGGAAGCCTTCCGGGATCTTTTCCAGATCAATCTCCTTCACCTTGCTCATATCCGTGGCACCGCCCACGGCGGGGGCCAATTCAGCGATGATCGCCGTACGTGAAGGATCAAGTTGCAGGGAGGCCACCTTCGACCAGTCCACCACCAGTTCGGGTCGGATGATGGTGTCGATGCGCACCACGTTGGGCCAGCGGATTTCCAGCGCGTTGCGTTCGGGCATCGCTTCGATCTGCGTGCTGGGCTTCGGCGGCGGCGGTGCATCACCCGCCTCGCTCATGTCCTGGAAGATGCTTAGAGGCACGCCGAAGATGTTCACATACTCTGCCTTGTAGTAGCCTTCGTCATCCTTGTCGTAGCCCACCCGACGCAGACCACGACCAATTACCTGCTCGCAGAGTAACTGGCTCGTGAAGGCCCGCAAGCCCATGATATGCGTCACGTTCTTCGCGTCCCAGCCTTCGCTCAGCATGGCCACGCTGATCACGTTCTGCAAGTCCTGCCCGCCTTGGCCGCGCTTGCCGACGTTGTCCACCAGTGCGCGCAGCAGTTCTTCCTTCTTCAGTTCCTTCAGTTGCTCCTTCTTCGTGTCCGGGATAGCAGCAGCATCCACGATCGCTTTCAGGCGCTTCTCGTAGTCTTTGTCCGCTGTTGCGGTTTCGCCGCGCTCGGCTTTCTCCAGCACGCGACTGTCCACCCGCAAGGTGCGGCCGGGCGCATGCAGCTCGGGCCAATGCGCATCGCCTTTGTTGAAGTAGTGCTCGATACGCGCCGATGTCTCCACCTTGTTGCACACGGTGAGCATCACGGGCGGCGAGGTATGCCCGGCTTCTTTCCAGGCCTTGTAGGCTTCGCGCCAATCGGCACCGAGAAGTGTGTAGGCTGTCTGTACCAATTGCGGCAGCGGCTCGTGCGGCTCAGCGCCTCGGCGACTCAAGTCATTCTGTACTTCGGCATCGCGGTAGATGTGGTAGAGGCGGCTGCGGTAGGTCTTCGCATCGGGCAATGCATCATCGCGGATCACCACGCGCGGTGTTTTCACCAAGCCCGATTCAATGGCGTCGTTTAGGCCGAAATCGCTGACCACCCAACCGAAGAGCCCTGCTTCGGTTGCCTTCTTGCCGGTGGGCGCGAAGGGTGTTGCGCTCAGGTCGAAGCAGCGCTGCACGCGCCGCGTCTTGTGGATGCGGTCAAGCCCTTCGATCCAGCGCGTGGCCTCTTCCAAGTCGATGCCGTGCTCTTCTGCTTCCTTCTTGCTCACCTTGCTTTCGGCGGGTACGCGGTAGGCGTGGTGCGCCTCGTCGTTGATCACCACCAGGTCCTTGTACTGCGCCAATTTTCCCAGCACGCGACGGGTATAAGCTTCGTCGCTCTCCTTGCCCTTCTTCACCACGCTGCGCTCGGTCTGCTTCAGGGGCATCAGCGTGTGCCAGTTCTCCACCAGCAGTTCCACTTGGTTCAGCTTCTGGCGCAATGATTCGTTGGGGCAGATGCGGAACTCGTCATACACGTTGGCCGGATCGCCGGGGTACAGCGTGCGCAAGCGTTCCTTCACCGTAAGGCCCGGTGCCACCACGAAAATGGCCCGGCTGAAATCCTTGTTGCGCTTGGGGTAGGTGAGCGCGTTGAGCGTTTGCCACACGATCACCATGCCCATCAAGGTGGTCTTACCGCTGCCGGTGGCCATCTTGTTACACAGGCGTTGCCACTCGCCGCCATCACCGGGCACGTGGATTCCTTGCTTGTAATTGGGCAACGCCTCCACCCACCAGATGAGCGTTTCGATGGCCTCCAGCTGGCAGAAATAGAACGGATGCTGCCGCGCGGTGGTATCGTGCCAGTGCTCCAGCAGTTGACGGCTTACGATGGTGGTGCCTTCGTATCCGCTGGCGCGCCATTGCGCCACGCGTTCGCGGATGGCGTTCACCAACGGTAAGGGCTCCACGCGGCGCGTGTTGGCGCGCACATCGAAGATCTCGTAGCCCGCATCACGGCGGTGGTCCACCAGCTTCAATGTGCCGTCGCTGGCTTGCGACCAGTGCCGGGTGGGTTCCTGGTGCGCGCGGTTGATGATGAGGCTGGCTGGTGCGCTCATGCCTCGATGGGTAGGATACGCAGGCTTTCGATACCACGGTCGTCCACCACCTTCACCGCCACCTTGCGGTTAGGCCCTGGTTCGAAGGGTAAGCTCACCGTGCCGTGGTACTGCTCCAGTAATTCCTCATTCAATTCGGCGCGGATGGTCTTCTTCAACTTCATCCAGCCATCCTTGCTGCCCGCCATGGGGAAAAAGACTTGGCGCGGATAGAGCGAGCGGTCATCATAGTCGGTATCAAGAAGCCACATTGCCACCTTCTTGGTGCCGCCATGGATGTGCTCGCCGTCCTTGGTGTCGAAGTAGTCGTAGCCGAGCACCTCCAGTTCGTAGCGGCCATCGGGCAGCTTTCGCAACTCCACTTGGGGCTGGCCCACCAGCCAGAAACTCTGGTTGCTGCTGCGCGCTTTTTTCAGGTCGTCAGTGAGCAGATCAGTGTTCATCTGCGCCTTTAGCAGAGTTACGCCAGGCCACTTGGTTTCGTCGATGTCCTTTGCGGCCTCGGGGTCGAAGACGAATGCCGCGAAGACCACGTAGCGCGGCTTGGGTACCAACATAGTGGCCTCGTTGATGGCGTGCGCCACCGCCCGCTGCTCCAAGCTGGCATGCGCTGGGCCAAAGCACACGGCCACATGTTCGCCGGTATCAGCAAGCGTGCCGATGCAGTGGATGTAGACAGTGCCGCTCATGGTGCTCAGTTCCGCGAAGCGGATCATCTGCCCGTTCTTGCCGCGTATGCCGGTCTTTTGCAATTCATCGCGCCATTGGTGTTGGCGCGCGCTCTCGCCGCTGCGTGCAATAGTCGTATCTGCCTCGGCCGGTTGTTGTGCATCGTCCAGGCTCAGGACGGTGGGTGTGGGCACCGCCTCAACGCTGAAGGGGCCGCTGATTCGCAGCTTCTTCTTGTCAGGTTCTGGTTGGTCGAACAGGGTTTCCTGATCGGCGTGCGCGCTGATGCTGAGGTCCATCTCCTTCTGCAGTGCGAACCGCGCCACGTGGAAGGCATCGAAGGATTCGTGCGCAGCGGATGGCCACGGCTCCGGAAAGACGAAGGGCACTTCCCATTCCAGCAACGCACCGGCCGGGGCCTCTACGCCGTTGGGCAGCTTCTCTGTGCCGCCTTTTTTGAAGTCGATGGCCTTGCCCTTGCGGCCGCCCTCCATCACTTTGAACGCAGCAGGCGGTGCTTTGCGCAGCGCAGCGTTCAATTTCTCCAAGGCCGCGAGCACGGCAGGGTGCATGCGCTCGTAGATCTCATCGATTTCTGGGTTGTTAGCGATGCTCTTCAACGTTACGTGCGGTACCGTCTTGTAGATGAAGCCGCCCTTCAGCCCTTCATGAGGATGCTTCAGAGCATAGTAGTCAAAGCTTTCGGTTAGCATGCGCTGCTTCGCCAGCGTGATCGCTATGCGACTTGTATCGCAGGTAATCCAACGCCGCCCCCATTGCTCGGCAACGTAGGCGGTGGTACCAGAGCCGCAAGTGATGTCCAGAACGATATCGCTTGGCTCCGTGGTCATCAACATGCAACGCTCCATTGTGCGCTCGGAAGTCTGCACCGCATAGCGGCGACCAAATGCTGGACCTGTGTCAGCCCACATCGCAGTAATCCGCGTTACCGGATAGTCATCATGATAGGCTCGGAATCCGATTGACCCCCCAGACCGCAAGACGCGACCAGTCTTGATCATTCGTTTCATTCCTGTCTCAGTAGTGGACCAACTACCGTTCGTAGACGGCGGAAATACCTCCCCTTGGAAGTCGGCATCGAATGCTTGACCCTGGCGATACTGGGCCGGAATCATGTTCTGCACGGTATAGGGCCGCTCATGTCCAACAATGGCTTCGGGCTTGTCCCTTGTATTGAAAAGGTGATTCACTTTCACATCGCTAATGTCCTTGGCATACCATACCATGAAATCGAACATCTGTTCGATGGTGTTGGATCCGAACGGCATGAGCTTGGTTCGAAATGGTATGATCGCGACGAAGTTCTCTGGACCGAAGACCTCATCCATGAGTTCCCTGACATGATGAAGGTTCTCATCTGAGATCTGCACAAACACACTTCCGCGCTCGTGAAGCAGATCCTTCGCCAACAGAAGACGATCGCGCAGGTAAGCGAGATAACTGTGAATGCCAAGTTCCCATGTATCCCTGAAGGCTTTGATCATCTCCGGCTCGAGAGTCAAGTCTTCATCCTTATCTGAATCCGGTACGTCACGTTTGTTGACGAAGGGCTGGAAATTGCTCTTGTACTTAATGCCGTAGGGTGGGTCGATCATGACCATCTGCACTTGTCCAGCCATGCTCTCCTTCTGGAGCAGGCTGTTCATCACCAGCAGGCTATCGCCCAGCACGAGGCGGTTGCTCCAGCCCTTGTCGTGCTTATAGAAGTCGATGGCCTCCCGCAAGGGCAGTTGCTCAAAGGGCGCTGCGAAGAGATCGCCTTGGCGGCCTTTGCCCTGATTGTCGTCCTCCATGCGTTTGCGCACCGCACTGAGGATGCTCGCCGGGTCGATGCGCTCGTGAACGTGCAGGCTCACGGTATCCACCTCGAAGCTTGTGCGCTCGGCCTTGCCGGTCCATTGCAGGTAGGGCGCTTGCAGGCGGCGCAGTTCTTCCAACGCGGCGCGCATCACCTTCTCGTCCTTGCTCGCTAGTGCATCGTCAATGATCGTTTCGATGCGCGCGCGGTTGGCGCTGCTATCGAACTGGAGAGCAGGGTCGAGGTGCGGGTCGTATGCGTACTTGGTCTTGGGGTCGTCCGGGTCGCTCTCCGGGCTTACCATGCCCACCTCGGGGTTGTTCACGCGCCGCTGGTCGTGGCGGTAGCTGAGGATGGCGGCGTCGCCTTCGTTGTCGTCGCCCCTGTTGGTGCGCTTTTCGGCCTTGGGCTTTTTCTCTTTCACGGCCTTCGGCTCGGGGCTCTTCAGTTCCAGGTCGCTTTGCACCACGCGGTAGAGCGAACCGCCGCGCCCGCGCCCTGCTGCGACAAGCTTGCTGTTGAGCAGCCCTTCCTTGGCGGCGGTGTAGCGGACTTCGTCCCAGCCGAGGGTTTCGCGGAGCTTGCCGTTGCCGAGCGCACCACCGCCCTCAGGCAGCAGGTTGTAGAGGGCTTGTTCGTCTGGTTTCAAATCCAATGGTTGGCTCATGGTCGTGTAATACGGCAGCTCAATTCGCCTAAAGAAACTTGGTGTAAGGAACGTGATCCCGCATTTCGCGTGAGGGATTGTACCGGAAAGCCCGGTGGCCGGTAATCCGGCCGAGGACTTGGAGGGGAAAGCCCGACCCGCCTGCATTTGAGGCGGGGCACGCCCCAACAACCACCGCACTGGCTTTGCCGGGGAAGCCCGCGCCGTTGGGGAAGCGGTCCAGCTCGTCGTTGGCATAGTCCGCCTCGGTGAACCAGTCCTGGTTCCACATGGGGACCACGAACTCGAAGGTCTTCAGCCGCCCGCGTTCGCGGAACTTGGGGTTCTTTAAGGTGTCGCCGACCTCGATCGGCCCGATGTCATGGATGATCATGTTCATGTTGGCCATGGCCCAGGTCTCGGCCACGTATTCCTGCCCGAAGAGCTGGAGCGGTGCGTACTGCGTATTGTCTGCAGCGCGCATGCGGTGGTCCAGGGCGCTCTCGCACTTTACCAGCAGGCCGCCGCTGCCGCAGCAGGGGTCGTAGATCTCCATGCCGGGTTCGCACTCCAGCACGCGGGCCATCACCTCGCCCACCTCGCCGGGGGTGTAGAACTCGCCCGCGCTCTGCCCGCCGCCCTCGGCGAACTTGCGGATGAGGTATTCGTAGCTCTTGCCGATGATGTCGGCCTCCACATCGTTGAGGCCAAGGCGCTTGGTGCTGATGGCCTCGATGAGGTTGCTGAGGCGGTCGTCCGCCAGGTCGCGCTGCCCGTGGGTGGTGGCGTTGAAGTCCACGCGGTCGATGATGCCCTGCAGCAGCGGGTTGGCCTTGGCCACCTCGCGCAGGTGGGTGGTGAGCTGCTCGCCGATCTTGTCGCTTAGGGTGCGGATCACGCTCCACACGGGCTGCTCGGGGTCGGCCGGTTGCAGGGGCAGGTAGAAGCGCACGAGCTTCTTGTCGGCCTTCACCAGCCGGAAGGCTTTCTCCCGCGAGCCCACCTCGGCTGCGATGCGGTCCAGCTCATCGTCGAACACGTCGCACAGCCGCTTGGTGAAGATGAGCGGCAGGATGTAGTCCTTGTACTTGGGCGCATCCTTGGCCCCGCGGATGGAGCAGGCGGCATCCCAGATCCAGGTTTCGAGGCTCTTGTTGGGCGAGGGCTTGGGGGCCTTTGGGCCTTTGGCCTTGGGTGGGCGGCCGCGTTTCTTCAAGGTCGGTGTCGTGCTCATTGTGGCTCAAGATAGCTGCCCTGTGCCTCCCTCCGCCCTACGCCCGGTACCACCTGAGCTTGCCTGGTGCGGCCCGCGTTCATTGCAGCAACCGGCTCTTCTGCAAGGAGGTCTTCATCTTGCCGATCACGGCATCGGCCACTTTGCCGTTGAGCAGCACGCGGCGGCCGATCCAGAGCAGGGCGCTTTGCATGCCCTTGGCGCGCACCTGGTCGGTGATCACGGCATCCACGCGTTGTTTGATCGGCTTGCGGAAGCGGTCGATGTCTCCCTCCTGTCGCATGGGCCAATTGGTGCCGCAGGCGAAGACGGGCATGGGCATGCGGGGGGCCTCCGGGGTGAAGATGGGAATGATCTGCAGGCCCGGCTGGGCATCGGTGCGCGAGCGGTACGCCTTGCGGTCGGCGATGTGCGCATAGCCTTGCTCGATGAGCGGATTCATGGCGCTCTCGCGGATGGTGAACTGGTCGCGCAGGAACTTCTCGCAATTGGCGCGACCCAGGAAGAAGTCGTGCACGCGGAACTCCTTGTGCAGGAAACCACCGAAGCCGCCCAGCGTGCCGCAGGCGATGGCGTCGGAGCCGTACACCATTTCGGGATCGTGGCGGGTGGCTTCTGCGGGCAGCTTGCGGCTGGGGGCCACCAGGTATTGGCCGGCCTTGTCGCTGTGCATGGCCTCGGCCAGTGCGGCGGGCTTGGTGCGCAACTGGCCCATCATGGCGCCCAGCGTGTTGGCCATCACCTTGGTCACGAGTTCACCGTCCTCGAACTGCTCCAGGGAGCTGGGGAAGGGATCGATCATGAGCACCGTGCTGCGCGTGCGGCTGTAGAGGTCGAAGTCCTTGTAGCCGGTGCCGTCCACCTCACGGCCTTCGCCGGTGATGCCGTTGAGCACGGCGCGCACGCGTTCGAAGGGCTCGTTGTTGATGAGTCCGCCATCGACATTGATGGTGGAGTACGGCCCGTCCTTCAACGGCTGCACGGAGGTCACCTCCTTCAGCCAGTCCATGTCGTTCACATGCTTGGCGTCGCGGGTGATCCTGCGGGCGCGCAGTCCCACGGGGAAGGCGCCGGTGGCCATGGCGGCATCGCGTGCGAGGGCGGTGTTAAGGCCGGAAGGGAAGTCGAGGGGGATCCATCCGTGCCCGCCGTACTCTGCGTCGGTGGTGTTGAGCTCGAAGCAGGCGTAATCGTTGTGCGCGCTGATGTAGTAGGAGCTGCCCTTGGTGCTGCTGGTGTTGAAGGTGATGTCGAAGCGCAAGCCCGCCAGGTTGGTGAGGGTGGTGAAGAGCTTGAGGCGTTCGGCGATGTAGGGGCGCTGCGTCCAGGGTGCATCCACCTTCACCGCGCGCGCGGCGATGGCATCGATGAAGGTGGCGTTGAGCAGCGATCGGGTGCGGTCCTTCTCGATGTCGGCGGTGTCGAGCAGCAGGGGGAACATGTCCTCGGCGGTGAGGTCCACCCAACTGTGGTAGAGCCTGTTGCCCGGCCGGGGCGCCAGGATGTCGTCGCCCTCCTTCCAGCGCACCGGCTGCAACGCACCGTGCAAGGCCGCGGCGGTGATGATGCTCGTCATGCCCCCGGCCGATGCACCGCCAATCACGGGGATCTCCACCTGGTGAGCGGGCGTGTTGGCGGGGTCCTCGCGCTTGCGCCGCTCCCACTCTTCGAGCGCTTCCAACAGGTAGTCCATGACACCAGCGGTGTAGGCCCCGGCGCTCACGGCGCCCGCCATGCAAAGGCCTATGCGGAAGGGTTCGGGTGCGGGCATTGGTGGTTCGGGAATGATGGTGGATCAATGGACGATGCAGGTATGGCAGCTGGTGAAGGCGGTGGTGGCCGTGTGGCCGGTGGCCGGCAAGGCGGCGGTCTTGCGCTGCTATTCGATGGGCTCTTCGGTGGAGGATTCGGAGGCTGTGGGCTGCTTGTGCTCTTGGCCCGATGCTTTCGGCTTTTGAGCCTCAGGCCTAAGGGCCTCCTGGCTGAATGGCCGTTCTGCTGCGCGCCTGCCTGCCGGAGCTGGAGCGGAGGCGGGGCCATTCGGCTCCACCAACCGGATGCTCCCCCCACGCCCTCGGCCAAAGGCCACAAGGCCCTGGGCAATGAGGCCCTCCTTGGCCATGTTATAGGTGTCTTCGTCCCAACCGAGCTGCTCACGCGCCTTGCCGTTGCCTAGGGGGCCAGGGTGCCCGTGCAGCAGCTCCAGCAGTTGCTCCTCTCCCCTATTCAGCGTTCGCTCCATCGCGGATGAAAGTAGGCGGATTCGCCATTCAGCAGTGCGGTTACGCGGGCGGCAAGTGCCGCAGGGGCCGAGCGACTCTTGCCCAAGTTGCTGGTGATGCTGCCCGACCACAGTGAATTGTTCTCCAACATTTCAGGATTGTTGTCCGACATCTTGGTTTTGTTCCCCAACATTTTGGATTTGTTCTCCAACAGTTCAGGATTGTTGTCCGACATTTTGGTTTTGTTCCCCAACATTTTGGATTCGTTCTCCAACATTTCAGGTTTGTTGCCCGACATTTTGGAATTGTTGCCCAACATTTCAGGATTGTTGCCCGACATCTTGGAATTGTTGCCCAACAATTCAGGGTTGTTGTCCGACATCTTCGAATTGTTCTCCAACAAATCAGGATTGTTGTCCGACATCTTCGAATTGTTCTCCAACAAATCAGGATTGTTGCCCGACATCTTGGAATTGTTCTCCAACATTTCAGGGTTGTCGCCCAACTTGTTGGCTGAGTTGCCCGACATGAGCACGAGGTAACGCGTGCATTCAAGCTTGCACCCGGGCCAAGTTCCATGGCGCGACGGCTGCTCGGTGAAGCAGCACATCAAAACGGGGAAGTTTCCCCATGCCTCTGCCGTCACACCGCGCCGGGGCCTCTTGTACAAGGGGCCATAACCGGGACCTCGGTCCCATAACACCAACAGCCAGATGGCTACAGTAAAAATGGGTGTAAGCCACCTCCCCGCTACGGGGCTCGTAGCTAAGGCGCAGGGTATCCACGACGGTGTCGTGGCCAACGCTGCGCTGTACCCCGCACCGGTGCCCACAGCGGCAACGATGCAAGGCTACATCGACGACTTGGCGGCGGCCAATGCGACGGTGGAGGCCAACGGTGGCAAGGGTGACCACCAGGCGAAGCGCACCGCCGAGAAAGTGCTGCGCGCGGCGATCAAAGCGTGGGCCTGGTACGTGCAGAACGCTTCGGGCGGCGATGAGGACAAGATCCTCCTGAGCAAGTTCGAAGTGGTGAAGCGCGGCACACCCGTGGGCGAGCTGAACCCGCCGCAGAACCTGGGTGCCCGTCTCACCAACCGCAGCGGCCGCGTGGCCCTGCACTGGAAGCGTGAGGCCGGTGCCGACATGCACCACGTGTTCATGAGCACCACGTCCGAGCCCTTCAACTGGCAGCTCATCGGCGCCACCAGCAAGAGCCGCTTCAACGCGGACAGCCTGGAGCCGGGCACCTTCTACTTCTTCGCCGTGACCGCCCTGGGCGCCGCTGGCGAAAGCAGCAAGAGCGAGCCCTGCCGCGCCATGGCCGCGTAAGCGTACGGCCGACTACTGGACACCTACTCTCCGAAGGACATCCGCCCTGGCGCCGCCGCGCTGGGGCGGTGTCGTTTTGGGGGTGCACACTGCATTTGCTCTTCAATTGGAAGAGCGTCGGCTTGTCAGCTCTCATCAATCAAGATTCTGATCTCGAAGGATCTCGCCCGACCGATCAAGCACCTCATTCGAAATCCAATCATCAAAGCTCCTAATTCCCTTGTTCAACTCTCTATTGAGCTCACCTCGAACTGCCGGGTTCATTCGTGGTATACTGGTACCCTTGAATGCTCTGCTAAATCCGGATGCTGACAAGGGCTTAAAACCCAAAGAAAGCTTGCTCTCGGGTACAAGAAAAAAAGTCATCAGCTCGATTGAAGCCTCTGCACTAGCCCTGTATGCTCTCGATCCATCAAGATTAAGGATGTCCGGTTGTTTGACACCGTTTACCGCTTGACCGGCTTGATAAAAATTATTGAGAATCGGATACGCAAGCATATCGAAAACGTTGTCTGATTGACTCATGCGTTGTCCCGCTGTCAAGTCACTGGGATTAGGTACGAAAGGACGATACACCCCATCCCAAGCTCGGATTTGCGGCACATTATCCCGGTGAGCTTGAAGGACACCGCGGCGCAGGCCTATCTCCGCATATTCCCTTATGTCCCTTTCCGATGGAAGATCCCACTGAGGGACTGCATAGCACACCCCACCGATGTCTGCATTTCCGTCCGGATCTATTCGGTTAATAGGATTGAATGAGACAAATCCTATCGGACTCTTTCCTGGATACCTTTCCGCCATAGGATCCACGCTCGCCCACATGCCCGCTTCGGGGTCGTAATACCGCGCCCCGTAGTAGTACAAGCCGGTTTCGCTGTCGAGTTCCTTGCCGTTGAAGAGGTAAGGCAGGTTATCGGTGCTGCTGTGCTCTTCGAGCAAGAGGTCGCCGAAGGCCATGTACTCGATGTGCTGGCGCACCACTCCCAGGTGATCGGTGATGTAGGTGGCGCTGCCCAAGTGATCGGGGTGGAAGAAGTACTGATTCAGCTCGCTCTCATTGCCACCAGCCGGGTAGCCGTAGCCAGCCTGTGCATTGTCCGATGTCACCGGCTGCCCTGTAGGGGGCGTGGTGCCGGGGTGCGATGGCGCAGTCTGCTGGAAGCCGGACGGCCAGCCCTGGCCAGCAGGGTAGCTCGGGGTGGTTGCCGCTGGACCGAAGGGCGAACTATTGCCCAAGCCTAAGGAGGGATGCCCCGGACCTTGTGCCTGCTGCTGCCCATTCTGCTGCTGCTGCATGGAATCGATGCGCGCCCGATAATCCCAGCCACCTGCCATGAGCGTGGGCAGGCTCTCCATGCCGAACAAGAAACGCCCGCTGCCGATGCGGCTGGCCACGCGCTGGCCCTCCACGTAGTAGTGCTTGGTGAAGCCCCGGTCCGTGACCACCATGTACGGGCTCACATACATGCTCCAATTGCGCGTGTGGTTGATGAGGCCCACGGGCGCGCCGTTCACCTCCACGGCCTGCATGCCTCCGTGGCTTTTGAGCACGCGCTCGCCAGCGGCATCGTAGGTGTAGAGGTTCATGTAACCATCGTCGGCGAGGCTCTTCAAGCGGTTCTCTTCATCCCAATGCATCTCCCGGTTCCGTTGGGTCTGGTCCTCCTGGCGCCAGCCAGTGAGGTTGCCGTTCGCATCGTAGGCATACCTCCGGTTGCCAACGCGCTCCGGCGTATGCGGCCTGCCCGAATAGGTGTACTCCAGGTTGCGGTTCAGGAGCGTGGTGGCCGGCACGTTGCTGCTGTGGCTCTGCTGCTTTGATGCGATGTTGTGCAGGTCGTCGTACTCCATGTTCAGGGTGTACGCATCGGTGCGCACCTGTCCGGTGTAGCTGCCCTGGGCCTGCGTCAGCCGATAAAGCTCATCGTAATAGAAATGCGAGGTCATGTTCCCGCCGAAGTGCGCTGGGTCCGGCTGCACATCGTTGACGAGATCCTTGATGTTGTTAACTCGATCATAGGTGTACGAAAGGTTCATCACCGTTCGATTGCCTTGGGGCACTTGCACGTTCAGATTCTCGAGGCGGCGCCGCTCAGGCTCATAGGCATAATGCGTTACAGCGTCGTTGCCATGCTTCAGCACGACCCGCTGCTCGAACTCATCGTAGCCGATGTTCTTGATGATGTCGTACTGGTGGCCGAGCTTCTCGCCAAAGACCTGCTTCAGCATGCCCGCCCGGTTGTACACGTACTCCACGCGCTCACCATCGGGGTACCACATCTCCTGGACGCGGTTCCAGGAGTCGTAGCGCTGCTGCCATACGTAGGTGTGGATCTGCGCCTGGCTGATGACGACCGTGCGGATGTTCTTGACCACCTCGCCCATGGGGCCATAGAAGTATTCCTGCCCGCCTGATGCATCGAGCTGCCGCCAAATGCGGCCGGCGCGTTTGTGCGGGGCGCCCGGCGCACCATACTCGTACACCACCTGGTTCTGGAAGTTGCTCGGATAGTCAATGCGCCTCAAGCGCTCGTACTCATAGGTGTACTTGATGGCGCCGCTGGTATCACCATACTGCGCACGCAGGTTGGCGGTGAGCTTGCGCGTCAGGTTGCCGGCCTTGTCATACACGAATTCGGTCAGTCCACCATCGGGGTGCTGGTAGCGCAGCTTGCGGCCCAGGCGATCATAGCCGTAGGTGGTCTCGTTCTGTCCGTGGTCCACCACGCGCAGCAGCTCCCCGATGCCATTGTGCTCGAAGCGCGTGGTGATCTCGCCCTGCGGACCTTGGTCGATGCGTGCCACCTCATGGCCACGCTCGTCCTTCAACGACTTCTTGTAGCGGTCAAGGGCATCCGTTACGGTTCCCATCGCACAGCGGATGCCGTCGAAGTTCACGTTCGCGTAATCGAAACGCGTGGTATCGCCCAAGGGAAGCGCCACCCAGCGCTGGCGATCAAGGATATCATAGTCATACTTAGTCGGGGCACCTTGGAGATCCGAATGAACGACCGCCAGAACGTTCGGGTCCGGTGATAGCGTTTTCGGATGGTATTGCGCCAACAGCCTACCGAATGCATCGAGCTGTTGAGCAGGCGACACGAAATATTCCAGACTCTCAGCGTCATTCGCGTCTGTACGGTAACCGGTCTTCTTCACCTGTATGGGCCTGCCCAAACCATCGACATACGTAATGGTCTCTATTCCCTGGTCCGGATGGTCCTCATTGTAATGGGTGACCTTCGCGCGCGGCCGATTCGCATTGGTCGAATAGTCCACTTTGATAGTGTACGCTGAGGGGTCATCGGGATCCTCGAGTGGCCCAATAACCTTGACAACCCGGCCCCGCAGATCCAAGCGGTACGTGGTGCGCTGCGCATTGATGTCTTCAGTCCAAAGGAGCTCGCCGAACTTGGGATCGTAATCACTCTTCGTGTCGTATCCGTAACTGTCCACGACCCTCTTGACATACGTCTTCACGGCCTGATCGTACTCATATTGGAACTGCAAGCTCTGCCCCTGATGATTCGCTGGGCGAGTGATACTCGCGATGTTCCCATAGACATCGTAGGTGAAGCTGTGCAGGGTGAATTCGGACTCGTTGACGTATTGGCGGATAGCGGTGATGTTCCCTTGCGCATTGCGGTCCTGTTCGCGATGGCGGCGCAGTGAGTCCGCAGTAACCAGGATCCGCCTTGGAGTATCAGCGATGTAATTGCTGCCCGGTGGATGGTATTCGATGGAAGCCACAACCGTGCTGGAGCCGCCATTCGTCGCATCGGTGTATGAAGTCACATTGCCGAGCGCATCATAAACGAAGCTGTACGTGCGCTGCAGGGCATCCCCCACTGGTGGCTCATAACTGGTTTCCACCGTCTGCTCCAAGGCGGGGAACGCCCAACCGTTATCATTGGTGGTGTTGAAGGAGGAAGGCAGCTGCCCCCCCCCGGCACCACGAAGCACATACGCATGCTCAGTCCGCTTCCAAAGCTGTCCGGCGGCATCGCGGAGCTCGGTGGAGCGAAGAAGCCCCTTGGTGTAGTAGCCGGCAACGTCGTGCGTGCGGATGGTCTCGCGATAAACCGGCGCATCCGGCGCTTGGGTATCGTGCTCGCGCACCACCACGGTTTGGAAACCATAGAACTCACGTTCGCGCCTGGAATACTTGCCGTTCTGGTAGTCGAAGGTGCGAAGCATGGGCGGCCTGCCGATGTTCTGAATATCCTGGGTGCCATCGAGCACGAGCAAGCTGTCCATCACCCATTTCCCTTGCGGCAGATCATAGGTGTTGCCCACCAGCTTGTAGCTCACTTCGAAGGATCCATTCAATGGGCCCTTCACGCGCTTCAGCAGGTTCGTGCGACCGATGGAGCTATAGCGCACGGCAAGCGAATCGGCGTCATCGGACTCAATGAAATCGGCGTAGCCATCGCCATTCATATCCATGAACTGCGTGGTCTGCCCGCTCACGCCATGGCTGATGGACGCGCTGGGATTCACGCAGAAGCGAACGAGGATCAGGTTGATGCAGACCGTGAAGGCGAAGTTGGTGGCCGTCCCATCCCCGTACCCCTTGTCCAGCGCGCTATTGCCCATGTCCCAAGGGATGGTCACGAAGCCATCTCCAGTATTCAAGCGCACGCTGCTGATCTGGCCATTCGACGTGCCGATCTGGTCCGGCAAGCCATCGCCGTTCACGTCTTGAAAAGCCTTGATCGAGTAATTATCGGCTCTCGTAGCACCCAAGCCGAGGGAGATGCTGCCATTGTCCCGGCTCAGCGCGAACTGACCAACGGCACCGACATCTATGGACCATTGCTCGGAAGTGCCCTTCCGTACATCCTGATAATTCCAGCGCTCCAGCTCCGCGAATCGGTATCCCAGATTGAGCCTCACCGAATCATCGGAACGCACTTGATCAGGCAAACCATCCCCGTTGATATCCAGCCAGGTGATCTGAACGGCGTCACCACTGCTGCTCATGCCGCCACCGATACTTGCTCCCAAGGCTGCAGAGGCGGACTTCCCGGCGGCAACCGGGGCCGTAGTCGGAGGAGTCTTCTTCTGGTTCGGGATCCTGGAGGGGAAGAAGGAACCGCTAGCAGTGAATCCGTTCCCTGAACTCGTAGCCGCGTGCGTCAGGCTATCGATCACATCCTCTACCAAAGGCAGCAAGGTGCCGGACGGGTCCGTGTACTGTACAAGGGTATCGCGCACGTTGTCCGGATAGCGGTCCCCGTTCAAGTCCAGCACATCCACTTCGGTATGCTCGTATCCATCGGTATGCCCATAGCCAAGGCTTATTGTGGTCCATGCGACGGCGTCTCCCGAATTCACGCTCGCGGAAAGCGCATCGCTGCCGCTGACGGTGCGCTTTGCGGGCACACGCGCCTCATTCGAATCAGGGGCCAGGCTCAGAGCGAAGGCGAGATTGTCCTCTCCGAAACGCGATGAACTGATGGAATCCGCTTTGATGAAGGTCAGGTCATCGAAACCCATGTACGACCCGTTGGCCAGTCGCGGTGCCATGTAGATGAACTTGGCCTTCGCAGGATCGTAGTTGCCAAGGTTGGTGCTGTTCAAGGTCGTGCCAGGCTCATCGGTGCTCACGTTACCGAGCAGCCCACCATCCGAATTCATCTGCGCTGCGTCGAGCACCAGGTTGTTCTCATTGATCCCATCGTTTTGCGCATCGCCATTGGCGCGGTAGGCGAACTGGCCCCACGAGCGATACTGTGGGCCGAAGATCAAAGTGGAATCGAATAAGGCCGAGTGGACCCCGACGCGGTCATCGACATTCCCCTCCAAGGTTCCAACTGAGGAGGGATGAGTCCACTGCTGGAGCGTATCAAGGACCACTACATCCAGCGGATATGCAAGCGCATCGGCAAGGATGGCATTGTCGACGTGGTACTCAACCACCAACGTGTCGAATGGAAATGCAGTCACTTCCACAACGGATGACCCTATGGCTTGAAGCTCGAAATTCGCAAAGGACCATGAAGCACGTCCTACAGTATCGCTACCCAGTACCTTCACAGTGAAATGCACCATTCCGGTGCCAGGCAACACAATGGAGGATAGAAGGGATGGAGTGAAGCGAATGATAGCGGTATCCTCAACCACAAACCGGCGCGGTGGAAAGGCTTGCACATAGGAGAAAGGGGCAGGAGCCGTTCTTGTTACGATTCGATTGTACATGCCGTAGCTCACTACAGGCTGGAATAAACCTGTGTCGCCATTCGCCATTAAAGACACTGTCGCCGTCCAATCAATCGCCTGCCAATCGACATTCGATGTTGACGTAACCTCGAACTCCAATTCCGTCATCGGGCCGAAAGAGCCGGTAAAGGGTGTTGCCAACACGGTGTCAGTGAAAGCCGGGATCACGTGTTCGATGGGATATACGACTGAGCCGACGTCATCCGTAGCGCGCACGCGCACGCGCACCTCATCCGTGAGTTCCGGGCAGGTGAAGGTCCCATCGATTGTAATGTTGCCCAATTCAGGGGTGAACAGCGCCTGCCTGCCCGTGAGCAGGAAATCATCCGGAGCGGAGAAGCGAGCCAAGTCCTTGCCGTTCGCATCCAACGGGAAATCGGTCACATCATCGGGATAGTCGGTGCTGGTGTATTCAACCACCAACGGGTTCCAGCGGACCTGATCGTATTGGCCGTGGTCGCGGGAGCCTACCCGGAAGTAAATGCGATCACCAGCCTGGACCAATTCGTTCGTGAGAAGGAAGGAATGCGCGTCGAAGTCGTTCTCAAGAATGGGCGTATCCCACAATACATCATTACTTCCCTTTTGCACCCATGCACGTACCCCATCCCGGTCCAGGTCATCAGCAGCTTCCTCGGAAGCATCAGGCAGCAGTTGAACGGTGCCGGAAATGGTCACATGCCCCTGGTAAGGCGCAGTCCAAACCCGGACCACATCGTGAAGCGGGTTCTCTTCCCGCAGGACCTGGATCAACTCAGGGTCCATCTCCTCGATGGCTGGATGCACCGAGCCGCCATCCACTGGATTCTCGGTCTCCTCACTCGATGGATCGAATGCAGGCTGTCCCGATTCAAGGCGATTGAACCACACCCGGCCCTGAGAGACCAGGTCCGGAAGGCCATCACCGTTCCGATCCAGCATGTAATCCTTCGTGGTCGTTGTAGAGCCGGAAGCCGACACACCCGCGAACGAAAAAGGCGGATGCGCTTCGAAGCCCCCTTGATGTCCGCGTGTTGAGCTGCGCTGGAAGTAGCGGGAAGAGTCGATCGTCAGGGCTGTTCCGAATTCCCCGTCCTGTCCGTTGATAAGACCAGGGCGGTACCAGATCTTCCTGGTCAAAGCATCCGGGTCCTGGAAAAGACGATCAGGGATATTGTCCCCATTCACATCCATCAACGAGAGGATACCGTAGCCCTTGTTCCGACTGTGGTGATAGTTGCCCCCGATGCTGTACATTTTGCTGTGAGGGCTACCGCTCCCAGGTCCGACGGTCAAGCTTCCCCCGAAGCTCTGACCAGCCGACCAAGATCCGCTGATCGCCGTCGGAGCATCGCGCACCCATGCGCCGAGTCCCGGCAGCAGGTATCCCGAAAGCCCTGAATCAGGAGCACCAGGCGCCATTGGCTCCCAAACGTCAACGGTATCTGAGTACGGTGCGGAACCACTCGCCATGTCGCCAACCTCATCGAAGTACTCATACTCATGCCGATAGAACTCCACGGTCTGGCTGTCGTACTCCGTTACCCGCTTCAAGAGCGACTTCCGGAACGGGCCCATCCCATAGCTGAGTACGTAGCTGCGCACCACTTCCTCATTATACCTGACCACGATGCGTTCCAGCCGATGCGCGGTGACCTCCAGGAAACCGTTTCGAGCATTGATGCTTACGTCCTGCCGTTCGGTGCCTGCTCTTACAAACTCGACCGTGAACTTCCCTGCGATGCTCGCTCCCGACGACTGATGACCGGTGTATACTATGCGACGGATGTATAGCTGCTTCCCTCCCTGTGCAGGTGCAGCATCGCGCTCAACCACGTCGTACACGTAGTCAATCGTATTGCCATTCGTATCGCGCGATCGGACAATGCTCCAGCGAGCAATCGGGCCATTGTCTCCTTCGCGCAATACTGCCTCTTCTGCACCAGGGCTGCCCGGCACCCGTCCATAGTAATGAACAGTGCCATCCTTGGTGGTCACTTCGAAGAAATAGTCTGCTGGTCCATTGCCTTTACGCGCGATCCGTCGGAAGGCACCCTCCACGCGTGCATGAAAGAATCGTGTGGTGCCAGGCGCATAGCGTGCCGTATCCCATCCGCGATGACCAACGCCGCTCAGCATCTCGCCGTCGAGCTGATAGGTCTCAGACTCCTTCTCCGTGCTGAAATGCGGAACTCCCCATCGCGTGTCCACCGAAATGCTCGAAACACCCGAAAGATTCCATCCAAGCCCGCACCAGCTATGGCCGCCTTCACTGTTGTACACGAGCGCCAACTCAGGTTGCATCCCCTGTCGGCCAGGAGGCACTTTGATCGGGAATCTGGTCGACATGGTTCCCGTAGGCGTGGCCTCGGGCGGCACCATGAGCGCAATGCCAGCCGTCGCATCACCGGCTTTCAAATCCTTGATCGAGGTGGGCTGATAACCCATCGTTTCCGGGGATTCTGGAACCTTGATGATGCCGTTGATGTAATCGGTGAAGTGATTGGTGAAAGACCGAAGCACCGCCACGCCCGCTAGCAACGAGTCACGCTGCACCCCGATCCAATCACGCCGAACAGGATCGAAGAAGTAGGTACGCACATCGGCAACGGTGTACCCATCAGGTATCAGCGCAGTATCAATCGGAAGTCCGATCTGCACCGCATTATTGAACACCACTCCATCGGGCAGGTATCGGAAACCACCTGCAGCTGGCGTGACATTCACCAAATCGGGCGGCATGGGGGGCAAGTCGACCTTGCGTAGTTCCTTGATGGTGATGGTGGTCGGAGATCCGACCGAGCCCTTGGGAGCTTCAAGCACGACACCATGGGGTCCGCGTAACTCGAACGCATCGTCACCAGTCATGACTTGCGATACCATGCCAACCTCCTCTGGCGTAGTCAGGCTCATCACCTCCCTTCTGCTCTTCCGCGATGCGACCTCCTTGGAGATGACGGAACCATTCAACAGCCTGGCCCTGATCGTGACCTTCTCATGGTCCTTGCGGGCTCCGACATGAACCAAGGCTTCGAACGCGCCTTGGTCCACCTTGACAGTCTCGCCGCCCACCTCAAGGAGTGCACCATCCACGTTGGGGCCATGAAGAAACCCCTTCACGTAGCGCAGCCCTCCGAAGACAGAATCCGATGCATTGGTGATCACGATCTCATCAACCCAAGATGCATTCGTCGGTTCGACGACCACGCGAACGTTCTGAACCAGATAAGACATGAGGCTGGGCTCATGCGCAGAAAATCGAATCTCATTGCGACCCGCCTGGATCAAGCCCGGCAGCACGCGCTCCCGTTGCAGGCTGGTCCCGGCACCAGCGCGCATCTGCAATCCTCCGATGGCGCGGCCGGCGTTAATGCCACGGGCGATGGCGTCATGGTCAGTTGCTCCGCTCAATGTGTACTCCAGGAAAACCAGGTCAGTCCCCTTGGGCGCCTCTGGAATTCGCACGATGAACACATTATCGTGCGCCATGTCCGGCTCGCCAGGAATCAACCTGCCGATCCGTCCATTGAGGATGTCCGCCTCGTAGGTCAGCCTGCCTGCGCCCGCCCTCATCTCCTCAACCGAATCCGCAATGGCCAGAATGCCATCAGCAGTTGGGCCAGTGGCAATAGGACGGTGCAGGGTCAGGTTAAACCCGGTGGCCAGAACGGCAGCCGTGATCGTCATCGCAGCCCATGCCGCAACAGGTTTCAAGGCCCGAATGCCAGACCGCTTCATAGCACAATGACTTTGACGGTTCGCGACCCACGTTCACCTGTTACATGGACCATGTACAGCCCGGGTGATTCGACCTCGAAGATGCTCGAATAGAAGGCCGACCCTTGCAATTGCTTGGTCGACATGACGTTGCCATTTGGTGAAACCAATTCCATGGTCAGGTCAGATTCATCGTCTGTAGCGATAAGGACCGTGAACCGCCTGTCTTCACTTGGATTGGGCCGTGCTGTCAGGTCGAACAGCTCATCCGAACTGCTGACGCTAACCAAGGTCTCCCTTCGTGCAAGGCACCCGTTCACGTTCACGGTGCAGCTTATCAAACCCGTACGATCAACCCGCAGGAATCGTCCGTTTCCAATGACCGTGTCATTGTGCATCCATTCATACCACCCCTGGCCACTATGATAGCCCGCGTCGAGGTCGAGTGCTGCATCCGCAGATAAAGCATAGGTGGGAGCCAATGGTATCACGGGGGCATCTGTCGCTTCCACCCACAACCGGTCCTCCATATGGTACCCGGAAGCGTCTGCGAAAACCAAGACTATCTCACCTTGGGGTAGACCTGTAACCGTCCGAATGGAGTCGTCGGCGAAGTGCAGCGTCCGTTCAAAGCCAGTGCCTTGTTGAGCGAACTGAACGACGAAAGGAGGCTCGCCACCTTCGATACCTACCTGAGCTGTTCCCGCGACATAAGGCTCGCACGATGGGGGCTGAAGCCAGAATTTCGGAATGAACGACCCGCCAGCAGCAACCTTGAAGCGGTCCCGACCATTTTGATCCACATCAAAGACAACATCGCTGAAGCTTAAGGGTCGCTCAGGTTCTGGCGGATCCGCCTGGAAAAAGGCCACCGAGTCGGGATGGTAGTTGCCCTGTCCACCATGATCGATGACAAGCCAGTAGTTCTCGCTTGCATCGGGTGAGTTCTCGATCCAAGAAGGATCCACCTGTATCGTAACTGTTGCCAAACTGTCGCCCGTTCTCTGCACAAGCCATTCTTTCGCTAACAATTGCGGTTGACAAGCCTCTCGCTCAAGCCAAGAGCTTGACGCTCCATTATCCCCAAACAGCAGATAACTACCTTCTGCCATTGCCCGTCCATGATCATGGTTCCAGGCTTCCATCGGACCGGTCGCCGCAACAAGGAACCCAGGCGCGTTGGTGCTGGTAGCTTGCCTCTGGTCAAGAAGAGTAAGGGAATCATGACCCAAACCGAAGATGTTGCTCGAGAACTTCTCGTTCTTCCGTTGGCTCCATAACGTATTGCCTGCACCATCCACGTAATCCTCCTCGTACTTGGTGATTCCATATTTCACAGCCAAATAGGACGATATCCTGTTCATCTCGTCCTGAGCAAGGAAACGGCCATGAACGATTAGCTCAAGAAGGGTATCCTGCGTGGCGATCTGCTGCAAGGCTGGGACTGGAGCTGTGGCAGACAGATTCAATCCGTACGAACCGACCGGAGCGTTCTCGTCATTGTGCCGATAGGTGCTCAAACGGGCGCGGCCGGCCACGTTCCCTGGCAATGCAATGAAAGCGGTATCGCGCACCCGTCCCACCTGGGCATCGGAGAGCACCACGTAATTCGTGTCGTTCGCAGAAACTGTCATCACGACCTTCTCGGCCCCACCGGTCATTCCTGGATGGACACAGAAAATGCTCAGCCGGTTGAGAATGGTGTCCTCCAAGGCAAAATGCCTGCTTGAAGGCTGCAGTGGCAGCAGAGGATGATAGTTCGACGACAGTTCAGGCAAAGAGGCGGACTCCTGCATCGTCCAGGTCGTGTCCTTTCCTGTCCAAAGCAGCAAAGCACTACCAGAAGCGCTTGGGATACCTCGAATCCAAACGTTAAACCCACCAACGCCGCCGGGTGCTTGCGCTTGGACACGCCCGCAACTGAACAACACGGCGATTGTACAACCACCTATGCGCATCAAGGCACCTCTGCTATCGATGGTGGATCGCATCACAAGACCTCTCATCTGTGCATCGACTAATTACTCGCTCCGCCTCCCAAGTACACCGTAAGCAGGAACTCCTTCTTCACCGTGCTGAATTCATTGTCCGTCTCACTGAAATTGTAGGAGTTTCCAAGCACCTTCAACACATCCCGCGTCCCAACTCGATTACGCCATGTGAAGTCAAACCTTCCGATGCGAAAACCAAGGCCGCCAAGGCAAGCGACTCCATTCATTGGTCGAATGACATCGTTCAGGTTGGAAGTGACCTGCTCGTCGATGCCGATCGTAGCATCATTGGACTTGTAATAGATTCCATTTTTCGTCAGAGGAACATTCATCGAAAGGCCCCAGTCAACGAAAAACTGCACTGGTTGAGCAAAATCCACTAGAGCCTTCACTTTAGTGCTCTTGTGATACCCCCAAAACTTCAATCGACCAACCATGTCCAAATCCAAGTAGTCATAGTTGAGCCACACCAGGTAATCCAAGTCATTGACCTTCGAAGTGAACCTGTAGTCGGCATCGTTCGCACCGTCTGCCGAACTCCAAGAATCATACGTCCTCACTTTGGCGCGATTCCATCGAAGGTCGACAACCAAATCGACACCGATTCCCGCAGCCCACTTAGGGTCCTTAGAATATGGTGACCTCCAGCTGCCCCGAATCGTATCGATTGGGCAGAAGCATAAGAGTTTTCCCTCCCCCTTCTCTTTCCCTACCACCAGCGTTAGCGCCGGCACAAGCAGGCGCAGACCCAAAGTCCGCCGTTCGCGAGCATCAAGCTGCTCGAACAAATACGTGGTGTCCGGATAGAGGTCCTCACGGATGATGGTGGACTCAAACCCGGAATACCTCCCGTTTGACCATCCGTGCTGCACACCAACCACTGGCTTAGGCGATTGTCCATACAATCCAAGAGCCGCTACCACGAACAGTCCGAAAGTAAATGGCTTCTTCATCCTGCTCTTTGCTTTTGACTTAGACGAACCTATGTCTATTCGCTGGTTCCACCAAACCCAAGCTCACCGCACGGTTATCTTATAGGAATTGTCACGCCCACCCCTTCGGATAGCCCCCCGCCCCTTGGCCTTCCGCCGTTCCGCAAAAGCATTCGCTGGCGCCCCACGCTAACGCACGCCACAATGCGCAAGGCCACGCTGGTGTTCCGCTGCCTGCGGCCCTGCCGCTGGCTATTCATCGCGGGCTGCCCATCGCCTCACAGCAACTTCGAGGCGAGGCCTACCAGGACCTCCAGTCCCTTGCCGATGCCGGCGATGTTCTTCGCCTTCTGCTGGTTGGAGAGTCCGGCGGCTTTCACCACATCGAGCACGGCCGCGATGTCCTCGCGCTTCAGGCCCTCATCGAGCAGCTTCTGCAGCTCGGTCGACCTGAGCCGGGTGAGGTCCGAGAGGCGGCTCACGAATTGGGCATCGGTCTCGGCGGCAGCGTCCTGCGCCAGTTTCTTGAAATCGGGCATGCGGTCTTGGTGCTAGGGGTTCACGATGGTGTTCACGTCGGTGTCCAACGCGTTGATGAGGCCCTGCACGCTCTCGGTACCCTTGGCGGCCCTCGCGATGAAGGCGTCGAGGGTGGTGCCGAGCTTATCCAGGTCCAAACGTGCGCCGCTCAGGCCCACCGCCTTTTCAACCAAGCCGCTGCGCGCCTCGTTCACCTTCACCGCCGAGTGCAGCAGCGCGCGCAGATCGGCACTGGCTTCATCATACACCGCGTAACTGGCATCGAGGTCCTCCAGGACCTTGATGCGCTGGGCTTCCAGCGCCCGCTGGATGTTGTCTCGCCGGGCGATCAATTCGGGGAGCAGCGCTTCCACGATCGCTTTCAGGTTCGCCTTGTTCACATCGGCATCGTTCATCTTGGCCGCGAAGTTCTCCACGTAGGTGGGGAGGTATTCGCCGTAGATGAAGGCGTCGGCAGCCTTCTGCTTCTCCTGGAACAGATCGCTCACGAGTTGCGCGTTCATCTGGTGCATGCGCCGGCCCTCCGCCCTCAAGGCCTCGGCAAGCGTTACGCTCTGCACGGGGATCCTGGCGCAGCCGGTTGCCAACAGGACAAGGAGCGCCATCAGGCCGATGCGAGCAGCGGGCAGGTGGGCGGTGGATGGTGCTCGAGCGGGAAGGACATTCATGCGCATGGGTCGATTCAGCTTGGGTACTGTTCTCCTGTCAACATGGTATCTCCTCAGGCCGCGCACGCGCCACCATGGAGGCAGGCAGCGGATCGGGTGACGCTGCGCAAGCTATTGATTGATCCGTAGCCACGCGGTTGCCGGGCAATCGCGCGGTCCGTGGCATCGGCGAAGCACTCATCGCCGGGTGCGACTGCGGGAGCCAAGGTGGTCTGGTCATCATGGTCCGCCGGCGGTAGCGGGAGGCTTGACTACCGGGTCAGCTGCAGATCCACGTTCGATTGAAGACGAAGCCTCTACATTTAGCCCTGCGCGAACCCAGGAGCCCCCACCCTTCTGATGCCCTACGAGACACGTTCATGAGCAACGGATGCACGCACTGGCAGTATTCCCCAAATGGGGGATTCCGCGTCCGCGCGGTGCGCGAATCCTGAACGGCCGGGCAGCGCACCATCGATTCCGAAGCGAACCCCATCTGATAGCCTCCGCATCACATTCACCTCCCTGAACCTTCAGCACCATGTCCATCATCGATGATTACGTCGCATTCACCAAGCGCTGGGAAGGCGGCCTCAGCAACAAGACCGCCGATTCAGCCTCGGCCTTTCCTTGCCCCACGCCCTATAAGGGCAAGACAGGCTACCACACCAATGTGGGTGTTACCTACAAGGTGTGGAAGTCGTTGTTCGGATCGAACGAGGACCAGCGCTTCTTCGCGATGAACTCCGACGATTGGTGGAACGTGTTCAAGACCCTTTACTGGAACGGCGTTCGCGGCGACGAGTTCAAATCGAAGAACGTCGCCATCTTCGTTACGGGCATGGCTTGGGGCAGTGGCGGCAAGCAAGCGACCAAGTCATTGCAGACCGCGATCCGGAATTGCGGTGTGCCGATCGATGTGGACGGCAGGCTCGGGAATGAGACCATCGCGCTCGCGAACAGTTGCGCGCCGCAGAAGCTGTTCGATGCCCTCACCGCGGAACGCGAGCGCTTCTTCCGCGCAATCGCCGCCCCGGGCACCCAGAACGCGGTCTTCCTGAAGGGCTGGTTGAACCGCCTCGAGGACTACAAGCGCACGTTCAGGCCTTGAGGAGCTGCGGTAGCTGACAAGGACCGCATTGAGCGGGAGGTGCAAGCGGCACTTCCCGCTCTTGCATTCCAGGGGGGCGCGAGCATGCCCACTTGTAGAACAGGACGATCCAACCACGTCTCACACGGATTACCATCAACCGGCTGTTGCGCTGGAAGCAGGGGTTGCTGGGCGCCTCGGCGCAGGAGGTGGTGCCGATTGCAAGAAGCGCTGGGGCCAAGAGCACCTGAACAACATGCTTGAAGGCCACGGCCTTTGCTTCCAGTAGCTTCGCGCGCCGCGAGCGCCTCCTTGGCGCGATTCGCCGCCCCATGGCCTCCCGCCGTTCCGCACAAGCCTTCGCCGACGCTCCGCGCCCCACCATCACGCGCGCCACCTTGCGCAAGGCCACGCGCGTGTTCCGCTACCTGAAGCCCTACCGGCTGGCGTTCGCGGGCGGACTGCTCCTGCTCTTCGTCACCACGGGGCTCTCGCTCCTGTTCCCGCTGCTGCTGGGGCAATTGGTGGATGCCGCACGCGGCGATGCCGGCGCGCAGACCGAATTGCTCAAGCGCATCGACGAGGTGGCGCTCACCTTGCTGGCGGTCTTCGCGGCGCAGGCCTTCTTCGGCTTCTTCCGCATCTACCTCTTCAGCAGCATCACCGAGGGCATGCTGGCGCGGCTGCGCACCGACACCTACGACCACTTGCTGAAGCTGCCCATGGCCTTCTTCGCGCAGCGCCGCGTGGGCGAGCTGAACAGCCGCATCAGCGCCGACATCGCCATGCTGCAGGATGCGCTCACCACCAACCTCGCGGAGCTGATCCGGCAGGTGATCGTGGTGGTCGCGGGCATCGTGCTGCTCACGCAGGTCAGCATCGACCTCACGCTCACCATGCTCGCCATCATCCCAGTGGTGGCGCTGGTGGCGGTCTTCTTCGGAAGGTTCGTCACCAAATTGAGCAAGCAGGTGCAGGACCGCATCGCCGACACCGGCGTGATCGTGGACGAGACGCTGCAGGGCATCCAGAACGTGAAGGCCTTCGCCAACGAGCGCTGGGAGGCGCTGCGCTACGGCAAGGCGGTGCACGAGGCGCGCGGCCTGGCGCTGAAGGGCGCGCGCTGGCAGGGCGCCTTCGTGAGCTTCATCATCCTGTGCATGTTCGGCGCCATCGTGCTGGTGATCTGGCGCGGCGTGCGCATGCTGCCGGCGGGTGAGATCAGCATGGGCGAGCTCTTCACCTTCATCCTGTACAGCATGTTCATCGGTGCCAGCATCGGCGGCTTGCCCGAGCTGGTGAACCGCATGCTGAAGGCCATCGGAGCCAGCGAGCGCTTGATGGACCTGCAGGAGGAGAGCGCGGAGCCGGTGACCCTGGAAGAGCGCAAGGCCGCGCTGGAACTGAAGGGCGCCATCGCCTTCGAGCAGGTGGCCTTCCATTATGCCAGCAGAGCTGATGTGCCCGTGCTGCGTGAGGTGAGCTTCACAGCGAAGCCCGGCGAGCGCATCGCGCTGGTGGGCCCCAGCGGCGCGGGCAAGAGCACGGTGGCCTCGCTGGTGCTGCGCTTCTACGATCCGGTGAGCGGGCGCGTGCTGATCGATGGCCAGGACGCGCGCGGATACGACCTATCGGCCCTGCGCGACCGCATGGCCATCGTCCCGCAGGAGGTGCTGCTCTTCGGCGGCAGCATCCGCGAGAACATCGCTTACGGTAGGCCCGGGGCAAGCGATGCCGAGATCGAGGCGGCTGCGCGCAAGGCCAATGCGCACGACTTCATCGCCTCCTTCCCCGAAGGCTACAAGACCATCGTGGGCGAGCGCGGCATCCAGCTCAGCGGCGGCCAGCGGCAGCGCATCGCCATTGCCCGCGCGGTGCTGAAGGACCCCGCAATCCTCATCCTCGACGAGGCCACCAGCGCATTGGACAGCGAGAGCGAGCGCCTGGTGCAGGAGGCCTTGGAGCAATTGATGAAGGGCCGCACGAGCCTCGTGATCGCGCATCGGTTGAGCACCATCCGCGATGCCGACCGGATCCTGGTGCTCGACAAGGGCGTGGTGGCCGAGAGCGGCACGCACGAGGAGCTGATCGCGAATGCGAACGGCTTGTACAGCAGCTTGAGCCGCCTGCAGTTCGAGTCCGCTACAGCGTGACCTCCACCACCTTCTTGGTCGCGAAGAACTCCTCCTCGAAGAACTCGCTCAGCGCATGCACGCGGTAGCGCTGCTTCACAGGCAATAGCTCGTCGGCGAGCTCGCCGCCCTTGAGGTAGTACAGCTTCCCCTCCCCTTTTGGTACCAGGTGCTTCGTCATGCGCAGGAACTCCGGTAAGGTGGTGACGGCGCGGCTCACGATGAAGTCGTAGCGCTGTTTATGGTCTTCGCTGCGCACCTGCTCGGCCGTGCAATTGGTGAGGCCCAGTCCTTCGATCACGCCTTTCACGGCCATGATCTTCTTGCCGATGCCGTCGATGCCGTGGAAGGTGCAGTGCGGGAAGAGGATGGCGAGGGGAACCAGCGGGAAACCGCCGCCGGTGCCTAGATCAACAATCCGGCTGCCCTTCTTGAACTGCACCACCTTGGCGATGCCTAGCGAGTGCAGGATGTGCCGCTCGTAGAGGTGCTCGAAGTCCTTGCGCGAGATGAGGTTGACGCGGGCATTCCAATCGGCGTAGAGCGGGCCGAGGCGGGTGAAGAGCTCGCGCTGGTGGGCGGTGAGCTCGGGGAAGTACTTGGCGATCAACTCAACGCCCATGATGATGGGGTGCTTGGTGAGACGCCGGATAGCCTGCCAACCCACTGTCCTGCGCGCACGGCTTCCGGCGTGACGCGTAGAACGCGGCGGTGAGCTCGGGGAAGTACTTGGCGATCAACTCAACGTCCATGATGATGGAGTGATTCGTGTGACGCCGGATAGCCTGCCAGCGCGCTTGCCCGCGCACTCGGCTTCCGGCGTAACGCGCAGAACGCGGCGGTGAGCTCGGGGAAGCACTTGGCGATCAACTCAACGCCCATGATGATGGGGTGCTTGGTGTGACGCCGGAGAGCCTGCCAACCCACGGTCCTGCGTGGACGGCTTCCAGCGTGACGTGCGGAACGAAGAGCGCGCACGGTTTCCGGCGTGACACGCGAAGGACGGCATGCTCAGATCGAATCCTTGCGCGCGTCGAGCAGGCCCATGAGGAACTCGCGGGCGCGGAAGAGCTGGGCCTTCACGGTGCCGAGGGGCAGGTCGAGCTCCTGCGCGATCTCCTCGTAGCTGTACTCCTGGTAGTAGCGGAGCTCCACCAGCTGCTTGTAGCGCGGCTTCAGCTTGTCCACCACTTCGCGCATCACGGCGTTCTTCTGGTTGCGGATGGCCACATCGGCGGGATCGGGGCCATGGCCCTTGAGCTCGATGGTCATCTCGTCGCCGTCGTCGGTGCCGATGGGCGCATCGATGGAGAAGGTCTTCTTCTTCTGTTTCCGGATCCAGTCGATGCAGTTGTTCGATGCGATCTTGAAGAGCCAGGTGCTGAAGGCGTAGTTCGGCGTGTATTGCTTCAGCCGGATGAAGGCCTTGCCGAAGGCCTCGATGGTGAGGTCCTCCGCATCGTCCTTGTTGTTGATCATCTTCAACAGCATGAAGTAGATGCTGTCGCGGTAGCGGCTCATCAGCTCGGCATAGGCCTTCTGGTCGCCCTTGTCCACGGCCTTGCGCACGAGGATGTAATCGTACCGGGCCTTCTCACTGAGGTTCTCGTTCACTTCCATCGTTTGGGCTTTACGAGGATCGTGCTGGCGTACAGCAACGGATCCAAAAGTAGGAACAGCCATTCCAAGGGCAGGGCGAGCCAGGCGATGGCACCGGCCTGCAAACGGCGCAGCGCGGCCATGGCCACGGGCTGCAGCAGCAGGAGCTGCGCGCCGATGCCGATGCCGGCCTCCACCCAGCGCTGCCTCACGAGCAGCACGGCGAGGGCCGCCCAGAAGACCATGCGCGCCAGCGGCAGCAGCATCAGCAGCAGCTGGTGGCCGAAGCGGTAATGCAGCGCGGTGGTGTAGTGCCTGCGCTTGCGCCGGATCCAGGTGGGCAGATCGGGCGTGGGCCGCGTGGTCATGAAGCTCCGCGGATCGGCCACCACGGCGGTGTTGCCACGGCGCGCCACCTCGTTGATCAGGAGATCATCGTCGCCGCTCATGAGGTGGTTGTGCTGCTTGGGGCCGCTGGCGCCGAAGAAGACCTCGCTGGCGTAGCCCAGGTTGCGGCCCACCCCCATGTACGGGATGCCCGCCTGCGCGAAGCCGAGGTATTGCATGGCCTTGATGGCGCCATCGTAGCGCTCGAGCACGCTGCCCAAGCCGGGCGACTTCGCGTACGGGCTGTGGCCGATCACGATCTTCCTGCCATCGCGGAAGCCGGAGGCCATCAGCGCGATCCAATCGGTGCTGGCCGGCACGCAGTCGGCGTCGGTGAGCAGCACATGCGGGTGCGATGCGGAGCGCACCCCCACGCCCAGCGCGATCTTCTTCCCGTAGTTGAAGCGCTCATCGGCCTGGATGTTCACGGGCTTCAGGAGCGGGTACTTGGGCTTCATCCATTGCAGGATCTCCCAGGTATCATCGTCGCTGCGGTCGTTCACCACCACCACCTCGAAGGCGCGGTGGTCCTGCTGCATGAGTGCGGGGATCAGCTCCTCGAGCGTGCGCGCCTCGTTGCGGGCGCAGATCACCACGCTGACGGGCAGGTCACGGTCGGGCTGGGCCGTGCGCTTGCCGAAGGCCAGCCGCGCGAACATGAGCGCATGGTAGGCCAGCAGCACCACGAGCGCGCCGAGCATCACTTGGAATTCAATGGACCACATGCAATCGCGAAGCCGCAGCAAGGCGGCGCAAGCGCTGGCGAAACTACCGGGGGCGCTAGTCGTGCGACGGCTGCGCCAAAAGCAGTTATGAACACCGATTCCGCGCTGAGCGCAGCGGACGCCCCAGCCTAGATTCGCGGCCACCCGATGCACTTCGACCTGATCGCCAACGACCCGCATTCCGCTGCGCGGGCCGGAGTCCTTCATACTCCCCACGGCGCCATCCCCACCCCGGTCTTCATGCCCGTGGGAACATTGGGCGCGGTGAAGGCCGTGCATCCGCGCGAGCTGAGGAACGACCTCGACGCGCCCATCATGCTCAGCAACACCTACCACCTCTACCTGAGGCCAGGGACCGAGGTGCTGGAGCATGCGGGAGGCCTGCACAAGTTCAACGGCTGGGACCGCCCCATCCTCACCGACAGCGGCGGCTTCCAGGTGCACAGCCTCAGCGACATCCGCAAGATCACCGAGGAAGGCGTGCGGTTCCAGAGCCACATCGACGGCAGCGCGCACCTGTTCACGCCGGAGAGGGTGATGGACATCCAGCGCAGCATCGGGGCCGACATCATCATGGCCTTCGATGAATGCACGCCATGGCCCTGTGAGCGCGGCTATGCTGAGAAGAGCATGCACATGACCCATCGCTGGCTCGACCGCTGCATCAATCGATTGGATGAGACGCAACCGAAGTACGGCCACGAGCAGGCGCTCTTCCCCATCGTGCAGGGCAGCACCATCGGCGAGCTGCGCAAGCAGAGCAGCGAGTACATCGCGGCGAAGGGCGCCGCGGGCAATGCCATCGGCGGCCTCAGCGTTGGGGAGCCGGAGGAGGAGATGTACGCCATGGCCGAATTGTGCTGCGGCATCCTTCCGAAGGACAAGCCGCGCTACCTCATGGGCGTGGGCACGCCTTGGAACCTGCTGGAGAACATGGCGCGCGGCATCGACCTGTTCGATTGCGTGATGCCCACGCGCAATGGCCGCAACGGCATGCTCTTCACCCGCGAGGGCATCGTGAACATCAAGAACAAGCAATGGGCCGATGACCATGGCCCGCTCGACCCCACCGGCACAAGCTGGGTTGACAGCGCTTACTCGCGCGCCTTCGTCCGCCACCTGTTCCAGAGCGGCGAGATGCTGGGCCAGCAGATCGCCAGCCTGCACAACCTCGGCTTCTACATCAGCCTGATGCGCGAAGCCCGCGAGCGCATCATCGACGGTAGCTTCACCGCGTGGAAGAACGCGTTGTTGCCGAACCTGAAAGTGAGACTATGATGATGCGCCAGCACGACGTTGGGCTTCAGGCCGCGGGCCGCGGGCTTGTCCGCGATCCAGCCCGCGGCCCGAGGCCCGAGGCCCGTGCGCAGGCCCTTGCGCGATAGCCCAGCACATGCTCCGCATCCTCGACCGCTACATCCTCCGGAAGTTCCTGGGCACCTTCTTCTTCATGCTGGTGCTCATCATGCTGGTGGCCATCGTCTTCGACCTGAGCGAGAAGACCGAGGACTTCGCGCGCACCAAGCCCAGCGCCCACGCCATCGCCTTCGATTACTACGTGAACTTCGTGGTGTTCTATGCCAACCGCTTCAGCGGCCTCTTCACCTTCCTGGCCGTGCTGCTCTTCACCAGCCGCCTGTCGCACCGCAGCGAGATCATCGCCATGCTCAGCAGCGGCGTGAGCTTCCCGCGCCTGATGCGGCCCTACGCCATCGGCGCCACGCTCATCGCCGTCCTCAGCTTGTACGTGAACCACGAGCTGCTGCCCAAGGCCAATGAGAAGCGCCTCGCTTTCGAGGAGGATTACGTTCGCGTGGTGGCCTTCATGGTGAAGGACCGGCACCTGCACCGCGAGATCGCGCCGGGGCTGATCGTCTACGGCGAGCGCTTCTCCATTGAGACGCTCACCCTGCACGACTTCGGGCTCGAGCGCTGGGAGAACGGCGCGCTGCACAGCAAGCTCGACGCGGAACGGGCCGTGTTCGACAGCATCAGCGGCCATTGGCGCGCCATCAACTACTCGCGCCGCGTGATGGGCGCACAGGGCGATGTCCTCACGCGCGGACTCGAGCTCGATACCGTGCTGCCCTTGCGCCCAGCCGACCTCGGCCAGCGCGTGGAGACCGCCATGGCCATGCCCACCGGTGCGCTCAACACCTACATCGCCGACCGCCTGCGCCAGGGCGATGGCCGCGTGGGCCCTTACCTGATCGAGAAGCACCAGCGCACCGCTTATCCCCTCGCCACCTACATCTTCACCCTCATTGGCGTGGGCATCGCCAGCCGCAAGGTGCGCGGCGGCACCGGGCTCCACATCGCCGTCGGCGTGATGCTCGTGCTCGTGTACTTCTTCGTGGTGCAGTTCACGACCGTGGCCGCCACCAACGCCGGCATGGACCCCTTCCTGGCCGTGTGGCTGCCGAACCTCGGCTACGCGCTGATCGGGGTCTGGATCTACCGCACGGCCCCGAAGTAGGCCAACGGCCCATCACATCCTTTCATCGGAATATTGCGATGATGCCAGTACATCGTAATATTGCGATCTATTAACGAACCATGGGACTCATCAAGGCCGACCTCTTCACCGATGAGCAGAACCGCATGGCCGCCCTCGCCAAGGTGCTCGGCCATCCGGCGCGCATCGCCATCCTGCAATACCTCGTGAAACGGGGCACCTGCGTGAACGGCTCGCTCGTGGAGGAACTGGGGCTGGCGCAGGCCACCATCAGCCAGCACCTGTGGGAGCTGAAGAACGCCGGGCTCATCCAGGGCACCATCGAAGGCACCAGCGTGAGCTACTGCATCGACCCCAAGGGCTGGAACACGCTGAAGAAGGGCATGGACAAACTGCTCACGAGCGTGAGCAACAACTGCTGCTAGATCACCCTTTACGGGCGCGGCATGACGCGCCCCAACAACCAAGAACCATGAACACCGCTCAAGAGACCAAGGACATGGTCCGCGCCAGGTACGCGGAGATCGCCCAACAGGACAAGGACACCAACGCCAGCAGTTGCTGCGGCGCCGGTGGCTGCAGCACGGAGGTTTACAACATCATGACCGATGACTACACCCAGGTGGAAGGCTATAACCCCGACGCGGACCTCGGGCTGGGCTGCGGGCTGCCAACGCAATTCGCCGGAATCAAGAAGGGCGACACGGTGCTCGACCTGGGCAGCGGCGCAGGCAACGATTGCTTCGTGGCGCGCCACGAGACCGGTGAGGACGGCCGCGTGATCGGCGTGGACTTCACACCCGAGATGATCGCCAAGGCGAAGGAGAACGCGAAGAAGCTCGGCTACCAGAATGTCGAGTTCCGCCAGGGCGACATCGAAGCGCTGCCGCTCACGAGCAACATCGTGGACGTGGTGGTGAGCAACTGCGTGCTGAACCTGGTGCCCGACAAACGCAAGGCCTTCAGCGAGGTGCTGCGCGTGCTCAAGCCTGGAGGCCACTTCAGCATCAGCGATGTGGTGCTGCGCGGTGACATCCCCGCACGGTTGAAGGAAAGCGCCGAGATGTATGCGGGCTGCGTGGCCGGTGCCTTACCGGAGAGCGAATACCTCGGCATCATCCACGACCTCGGATTCGAGCAGGTGACGATCCAGAAACGGAAGCCGATCAATCTGCCGGACGACATTCTCTCCAAGTACCTCAGTGCGGATGAGATTGCCGCCTACAAGGCCAGCGGCGCTGGCACCTTCAGCATCACGGTATCGGCGCACAAACCCGGCAAAGTGACCCAGAAGGACGCCTGCTGCGCACCGAACGCCGAGGGCACCGAAAAGGTGAAGCTGGCCACGGGTGAAACCTGCGGCTACGGGATCGATAGCACCTGCTGCTGATGCGCATCCTCGTGCTCTGCACCGGCAACAGCTGCCGCAGCCAGATCGCCCACGGCTACCTGCAGCACTTCGGCGGGTCCGCGGTCGAAGTGCTCAGCGCAGGTGTGGAGACGCACGGCGTGAACCCACGCGCGATCGCGATCATGAAGGAGGACGGGATCGACATCAGTCGCCACACGAGCAACAACGTGGACGAGTACCGCGACCTTGCCTTCGATCATGTGATCACCGTGTGCGACAACGCGAAGGAGCGCTGCCCTTGGTTCCCCACCAGCGCGCAGAAGCACCACCGCGACTTCACCGACCCGGCGAAGGTCTCGGGCACTGAAGCGGAGATCATGGCTGCATTCCGTCGGGTGCGCGACGAGATCAAGGCCTATTGCAAGGACTTCATCGCGCAGCATGCATGAGGCGCTACGTCGCAGAGCTGATCGGGACCTATGCGCTCGTCTTCGCGGGCACGGGGGCGATCATCATCAACGAGCAGACCGGCGCGCTCGGGCACTTAGGCGTTGCGGCCACCTTCGGGCTCATCGTGCTGGCGATGATCTATGCGTTCGGCGACTTGTCGGGCGCGCACTTGAACCCGGCCGTGACGATCGGGTTCGTGGTGGCCAAGCGCTTCCCTTTGAAAGAGGCCGCGCCCTACATCGTCGCGCAGCTCAGCGGCGCGTTGCTCGCATCGCTGACACTGCGCTTCATGTTCCCGGAGAACGCCACGCTCGGCGCCACCTTCCCTACCGGTAGTGAGATGCAGAGTTTCATCCTGGAAGTACTCCTCACTTACTTCCTCATGCTCGTGATCCTGCAGGTGGCGCATGGCTCGAAGGAGGTGGGCGTGATGGCCGGCATCGCCATCGGTGCGGTCGTTGGCCTGGAGGCGCTCTTCGCCGGCCCGATCACCGGGGCGAGCATGAACCCGGCGCGGAGCATCGCACCGGCGCTGGTCTCGGGTGATTTACGGGCGCTATGGATCTACATCGTTGCTCCGGTGCTTGGGGCGCTGCTGGCCGCCAACACTTGGTCCTGGCTCCGGAATTCACTTTCGGCATGAATACCCCGCTCGGCCTCCGCGCGAATTGGAAGCAGTTCACGCTGCTCGTCATCGTCAACGCATTCGTGGGCGGCATGGTGGGCGTCGAACGCACCGTGCTGCCCGTGCTCGCGGAGCTTGAGTTCGGGGTCGCTTCGCATGCCGCTGCGCTGAGCTTCATCATGGCCTTCGGCGTCAGTAAGGCGTTGGCGAACTATTTCACCGGAAGGCTTGCCGGGCGCTATGGTCGCAAGGCCTTGCTCATCACCGGATGGCTGCTGGCACTTCCTGTTCCATTCATGCTCATCTACGCCGATGCCTGGGCGTGGGTGGTAGCGGCGAACATCCTGCTTGGCATCCACCAAGGCTTCGCGTGGAGCAGCACCGTGGTGATGAAGATGGACCTCGTGGGCGAAAAGGACCGCGGCCTCGCCATGGGCCTCAATGAGTTCGCCGGTTACCTCGCCGTGGGCGGCATGGCCTTCCTCACCGGCTATCTGGCTGCGCAGTACGGTCCGCGACCGGTGCCCTTCCAGGTGGGGATCGGCATCGCGGTGATCGGCCTGTTGCTTACGCTGCTTTGGGTGAAGGACACCGTGCACCATGTAGCGGCAGAGAGTGTGACCAGCGCGATCCCGAAACTCAAGCGCGTGTTCGTGGAGGCCAGCCTCACGCACCGCACGCTGGGCAGCGTCACTCAAGCCGGGCTGGTGAACAACCTGAACGACGGCATGCTGTGGGGCCTGCTGCCCGTGCTGCTGCTGAACGAGGGCCTCGGCCAGGAACGCATCGGCCTCATCGCCGCCGTGTACCCCGCCGTGTGGGGCCTTGGCCAGCTCTTCACCGGCAAGCTCGCCGATCATGTGAACCGTCGCTCGCTGCTGATCATCGGGATGGTGCTGCAAGGCCTCGCAATCCTCGGTCTGCCATTCGTGCATGCACAAGGTGCTTACATCGCGCTCAGCGCAGCGCTCGGACTCGGCACCGCGCTGGTCTACCCCACGTTCCTCGCAGTGCTCGCCGCGCACACGCATCCGCAACAGCGCAGTGAGGCCGTGGGCGTGTTCCGCCTGTGGCGTGACCTCGGCTATGCCATCGGCGCGCTGATCACCGGCCTCATAGCAGATCGCTTTGGGATCACCGCTTCCATTCTCGCCATCGGTACGGTAACGGTGCTCAGCGGCGTGGTGGTGTGGTGGCGAATGCCCAGCGAGCGCAAGTGCCTGGACCCGGAAGACCTGAAGCCTATGCTTGGAAAGCCCAGCGTGATCGTGGTGGATGTGCGCAGCCCCGAGGAATACGCCAGCGGACACCTGCCCGAAGCGATCAACATCCCGATCACCGAGTTGATTGAACGCGTCAGGGAGTGGTCGCCTAAAGAGCGGATCGTCACCGTGTGCGCCAAAGGAGGTGGACGCAGTGCCCAGGCCGCGCAGGTGCTCCGCGACCTGGGTTTCGAACGGACCTGGTGGTTGTGCGGCGGTACATTGGGCTGGACTTGAACACCCCGCCCATGCGAATGCTCCTCTTCATGGTGCTACTCTTCCAGGCCGGTCACGCGCACGCACAAGGGCCAGCGGCGCGCTCTGCACCAATGGAGTCACTTCGCGTCGAGCTCGAGCGCATATACGACCTCGATCAGCGCGACCGGAATAACGTGCACCACTACATCCCGGGTGCGCAAAAGGACAGCGTGATCGCGCATATGATCATGCAGGACAGCTTGAACCTGCAGCGCGTGATGGCCATCATGGACAGTGCGGGATGGTTGGGTGAGGATGCGATCGGCCACAAGGCGAACACCGCACTCTTCCTGGTGATCCAGCACGCCGATGCTCATCCTGGCCGGCAGGCCGAATACCTCGAGCTGATGCGCGAAGCCGTGGAACGCGGCGCTGCGAAGCCGCACCAACTGGCCATGCTCGAAGACCGTGTAGCCGTGAACCATGGCCGTCCCCAGATCTTCGGATCGCAAATCGGCTGGAAGGATGGCAAGGGCTTCGTGCAACCCATCGCGGATGAGGAGCATGTGAACGAGCGCAGGGCTGCCGTGGGACTTGAACCGCTGGAGAAATACGTCGAGCGATTCGGCCTCACCTGGTCGGCGCCGGTGAAGAAGGAGCGTGTGCTGTTGATGCCAACCAACCCGCGCTGAAAAGCGGATTTCGTTGCGCGCATGGAAGCCTCCCTTCTCCTCATCCCCGCCGTCGCGCTCGCCGCATCGCTCATCACGCTCATCAGCGGCTTCGGGCTGGGCACCTTGCTGTTGCCGGTGTTCGCGTTGTTCTTCCCGCTGGAGGTGGCCATCGGCCTCACGGCGGTGGTGCACCTGCTGAACAACCTCTTCAAGCTGGGTCTGCTCTGGAAGGACATCCATTGGCCCACGGTGCTGCGCTTCGGCGTGCCCGGTATCGCGGGTGCCTACCTCGGCGCTCGGCTCATGCTCCAGCTGGGAGCGCGCGAACCGCTCTATCCCGGCGTGCTGCATCCGGTGGATCCGCTGGACCTCGTGATAGCAGCGCTCATGCTGGTCTTCGGGCTTCTGGAGCTCTCGAATACCATGAACCAGCTCTCGCTGCCTTCTCGCTGGATGGTGCCCGGCGGCTTCATCAGCGGCTTCTTCGGCGGGCTCAGCGGTCACCAAGGCGCGTTGCGGAGCGTGTTCCTCTTGCGCAGTGGACTCGCCAAGGAGGCTTTCATCGCAACGGGCGTGGCCGTCGCCTGCCTCGTGGATCTCACGCGCCTGCCCACCTATGCGCGCGGCGACATCCTCATCATGGCGAAGGAGCAGTGGCCGTTATTGCTTGCTGCCACCCTTGCGGCCTTCACCGGTGCGTGGTGGGGCAAGAAGCTCATCCCGAAAGTGACGCTGCGCGGCGTGCAGCTCACCGTGGGAGTGCTGATCCTGGCGATCGCAGGGCTGCTGGCATCGGGCACGATTTGATCCGCCCCGGATCCGATGCGCCAACGCGCTTCCTTGATGAATTCACGGTCAATCATCCGGATCAATTCGTCGCTGAGCTACAGGACCCGGTTCAATTCCCCGTTCATGGTGGTGAACTCGAGGGAGGCCTTGAGGAAGACGTTCTTAACCCGCACATCAGCTACATAGCGGTTGCGATTCTCTCGGCGAAGCACCATTCCTTGCGCATGTGCAGGTCGATCAACCGGCTCATGAGTGCTGGTTGATGCAGTGAGGATGCATCATCGTGACCAACGGCCACTGCCAAGGCCAAACCCGACCTTTACAGGCGCAGCCGGAATTTCATCACCGGTTCGCCCATGCCCACCGCCTACACCGTTTACGTCATCGAGCTCGCCCGCAAGGTCTACACCGAGGACCGCAGGTTCCGCGAGGCCAATCCGCAGTACAACGGCGTGCTGGAATGCGTGTACGTGGGCATGACGAGCAAGACGCCGCAAGAGCGCCTCGCACAGCACAAGACCGGCGCGCTGAGCAAGAAGGGGCACAAGCTCAGCAGCAGCATCGTGCAGAAATACGGGCGCTACTTGCGGCCGAGCCTGTACCGGGACATCGGCCCCTTGAGCCGGGCAGAGGCGCTGGAAGTGGAGAAGGGCCTTGCGCAAGAGCTGCGCAGCAAGGGCTACGCGGTGTGGACGAACTGAGGGATCCACGCCGTCATCCATCGAATCACGACAATCCGTTCCTTCACCGCATGCGCCATCTGGTCACATGCCTGCTTCTCTTGTCCCTTTCCACTGCTCGGGCCCAAGTGCTGCCGGCCTACGCGCTCTTCGATGCGCAAGGCAAGCCGCTATCGCACAAGCGCATGCTCGCGAAGGCGGGCGCTGCCGATGTGGTCCTCTTCGGCGAGCTGCACAACAATTCCATCGCGCACTGGCTGCAGCTGGTGATGGCGCGCGAGCTGGCAGCACGCGGACCGCTGGTGCTGGGCGCTGAGATGATCGAGGCCGACGACCAGGCGGCGCTGGACCGCTACCTGCGCGGCGAGATTGATCAGGCAGGCCTGGACACGCTAGCGCGCCTGTGGAAGAACCATTCCACCGACTACGCTCCGCTAGTGGACTTCGCGAAGGAGAAGGGCTTGCCCTTCATCGCGTGCAACGTGCCCCGGCGCTTCGCGCGTGCGGTGAACAAAGGCGGCTTCGCGGCGCTCGATACGGTGGCCGCAGCGGAGCGCGCTTTCATGGCCCCGCTGCCCATCCCCTTCGATGCAACGCTCCCACGCTATGTGGCCATGCTGGAGATGATGGAAGGGCATGGCACGCCCCAAATGGTGATGGCCCAGGCGCTGAAGGATGCCACCATGGCGCACTTCATCGCACAGCACGCGAAGGCCGGCGCGCGCTTCCTGCATTTCAACGGCTCATACCACAGCGATTTCCACGAGGGCATCGGATGGTACTTGCGCCGCGCACGTTCCGAACTGAGGCAATTCACCATTGCCACCGTGACTCAAGAGCAATTGAAGACGCTCGATGCGGAGCACCTCGGCAAGGCCGATGTCATCCTCTGCGTGGATGCGGCAGTGCCAGGGAGTTACTAAGAGAAGCGGGTAGCGGTTCGTCCATGATCGATGGCCTCAGCCCGGAGTAGGTCAGTCCTGGCGATCGATCCGCATGAAAAAACCCAGTAACGACTCGCGCCCTCCATTCGGAACCTGCTACTGCGGCTCGGCGGAGCCATCAGCGAAGGTGCGGCCGTACAGAACAATCGCCTCCTCCACGATCCGCAGCGCCTCTTCCCTGCCCAGGAACTTCTCCACCTTCACCTCCTTGCCTTCCAGCGTCTTGTAGTCCATGAAGAAGCGTCGGATCTGGATCTCGGTATGCGGCGGCAGGTCGGCCACATCCTTCATGTGGTTCACGCTCTCGTCGTTGGAGGCCACCGCGATGATCTTGTCATCGGCCTCGCCCTGGTCCACCATGCGCATCACACCGATCACCGTGGCATCCACCAGGCAGAGGTGCGGCAGCGTGAGGCTGGTGAGCACCAGGATGTCCAGCGGGTCCTTGTCGTCGCAGTAAGTGCGCGGAATGAAGCCGTAGTTGGCCGGGTAGTGCACGGCGCTGAAGAGCGCGCGGTCCAGCATCAGCAAGCCGCTTGCCTTGTGCAACTCGTACTTCCCTTTGCTCTCCTTGGGGATCTCGATGATCGCATTGACGCGTTGCGGGGCGTGATCGCCGGTGGAGATGTCGTGCCAGGGATTGGTCATGCGGCGAAGATCAGTCGATCGGAAGATGCAGGTTCACGATGCCATCAGCAACTTCACCCCTGCCGTGATCAGAACCGCGAAGAGCACGAAGAGGATGGCCCGGGCGCCGAACCGCGTCACGCCCAGCCAGGAACCGATGATGCCGCCGAGCACCACCGCCAACAACCACCACGGCAGGTAGGGGTCGAAGACGGCCCCCGCCATGCGCGATCCGAAGAGCCCCGCCAAGGAGTTGATCAGGATGAAGAGCGCGGCAATGCCGCTGACATGCCGAACGGCGGCCCATCGGCCTGCGATCAGGATCGGTGAGAGGAAGATGCCGCCACCCACGCCGATGATGCCCGAGAGGAAACCGATGGGCGCGCCGATCAAGGCCCCAAGCCATGGTGGCAGCTCGCTCGGTTCGCGCTCTTGTGCAGCGATTATCGCACGCCAGGCCATGAGCGCCGCGGAAAGAACGAGGAAGGCGCCAGCACCGCGCGCAAACCATGCCGCGGGCAACTGCAAAGCGCCACCGAAGTAGGCCAAGGGCATCGCGGTGATGATCACCGGCAGGAATGCCCGCGCATCGAAGAGGCCCGCGCGGAGGTAGCGCCAGCTCGCGATCCCCGCCACCGCGACGTTCAGCACCAGCGAGGTGGGCTTGATCGTTTCTGGCGCGAAGGAGAGAAGCGCCATGATGGCCAGATAGCCCGATGCCCCGGCGTGGCCTACGCTGCTATACAGCACAGCGATGCCGAAGAAGAGTAGAAGGGCGAGGAAGTGGGGATCCATTCAGCGAATAAGGAATGAAGAATGCAAAATGTAAAATGCAGAACGTGCAACGACGGATCCAAGGGTCACCTTCGTCCCGGATGGTTCTGCGTTCTTCTGTTCTTCATTCTGGATTCCGCATTCTTCATGCTCATCCCTCCCACTCCGCCCAGCTCGTGGCCGTCTCCTGCAACCGCGCAGCGCGCAGCCTCACCTCGGCGGGCATCTTCGGCGCCAGTTCATCCACGATCGCGAGCAGGATGTTCTCGCAGGTGGGCTGATAGGAAGTGAAGATGACCCGGCCGAAGAGCGCGTTCGACAGGTCCACCGACCCCTTCTCACGATCGTGCAGGAAGAGTGCGTGGTCGTAGCGGTCCACGATGGGCCTCACCATCCGCTTGAGGTCGGCGAAGTCGATGACCATGCCATCCTTGGGATGACCGGGCGCGTGGGCAGGCGTGCCTTCGATGGTGATATCGAGCACGTAGCTATGGCCATGGATGTTGGCGCATTGGCCATCGTGGCAGCGCAGGGCATGCGCCATCTCGAAGCTGAATCGCTTGGTGACTCGGACGGTGCGGGGAAAGGTCATGGGCGGCGAAGATCGGCGTGGCGGCCGATCCTCGATCACGCCGACCGGTACGCCACCTCGTGGTAGGTCTTCACATGCGGGCCCAGGAACACGCGCGCATAGATGCGGATGAGGGCAAGGCCGTTCAGCACGAAGCTCAGCGCCACCAGAGCGGCAAGGACGAGCTGATCCGGATGGATGTGCGAGAAGATGAGGTCCTCGCCCAGGAAGGTGGGCGTGATGGGGAATCCCGCCATGCCCAGGCAGGCGATGAGGAAGGCCAAGGCGATGCGCGGATGCTCGAATACATGCCCGTGGAAGCGGCCGAGGTCCACGTTGCGCTCCGTGCGGCGGAGCCGGTTGATGGCGATGATGGCGAGCGCGCCGCAGGCGATCACGCCGCTGAGGTAGATCAGCGTATGGCTGAAATCGAAGTGCTCGTTGAAGGAGATGGCGAGCGCTATCCAGAAGTGGCCCATGATCACCATGGCCAAGGCGCGGCGCACATGGCGTCGCTCGGTGAAGGCGCGCAGCACGAGCACGAGGCCGATGAGGCCCATTGACACGGGCAAAGCGCGCTGCAGCCCGGGCGCCAGCCGATCGACCTGCCAGAGCGCGATGAGCCCAGCGATGAACACGGGGAGGAGGATGGTGATGGAGCGGTTGATGTTCAGCGCGTCGAGGGCCCGGCCCAACCGCTTCAAGGGATTCCAGAGCCACCGGTACATGAAGGTGTCCAGGTCCCATTCGCGCAGGCAGAGCACGTAGAGGGTGTACTCCAACCGCTTCGGCAGGGTATCCTCGAAGCTGTGCTCGCGCGGCGTGAAATGGTAGAACTGCTCCCTGATGAGGTAAGTGACCACCGATGGCGACACCAATAGCTGATAAGTGCGCAGGAAGGCGTTCCCCATGAAGTGGACCAAGGCGAGCAGTTCGAGCCCAAGCGCCACCTCGATGAAGATCAGGCCGATCTGCGAGATGGAGCTGTAGGCGATCTGCGCTTTCACCGACGACTGCACGCGCGCGGTGCCTGCGGCCAGCAATCCGGTCGCGAGTCCGAGAAGCGCTATGAGCACCCGCACGCTGAATTGATGCTCCCAGAACGGGAAGGTGCGCATGAGCAGGAAGGCCCCGATGTGCACCGAGAGCGAGCCATAGAAGATCGCGCTGCTCGGCGTGGGGCCCTCCATGGCGCGCGGCAGCCACGAGGAGAAAGGCAATTGCGCCGATTTCGCCGCAGCGGCGAGCAGCACCGCCAGCGAGATGAAGGCCCCGACGAGCGTGTGCTGGCCCAGCTGTTCGTGGACGAGCACATAGTTGTGCAGCTTGTGGAAGGTGATGTTCTCGTGCCAGAGATGATGGCTCATCCACATCGCCAGGATCAGGCCCACATCGCCCACGCGGTAGATGCTGAACACCTTCACGCTGTTCTTCACGGGCAGGTAACGGTCGCGGTAGAAGCCGATGAGCAGGAACGAGGAGAGGCCCAGCAGCTCCCAGCCGATGAAGAGCGTCTCGAAGTTGCCGGCGAGCACCGTGAGCGAATAACCGGTGAGGAAGAAGAGGATCGTGTTGAAGAAGCGCTTGTAGCCCGGCTCCCGGTGCAGGTAATACCGGCTGTACACGGTGATGAGGAAGGTGAGCACCGCGCCCATGAAGAGGTAAACGGCCGTGACGCGGTCGAAGTAGAGGTCGATGAAGAACTCGTAGTCCTCCGACCGGAAGAGCACCAGCTCCTTCACGTTGATGGCGCCGAAGCCGCCGATGGCCCAAGCCACGATGAAGCCGCTGATGAGCGCGGCCTGCGCAGCAGCCGTGAGGTAGGCCACGCGGGAGAGCGCCATCTCCGCGCGGCGCTTCAGCAGCAGGCTGATGAGGAAGCCGGCGAAGGGCACGAGCACGAAAAGGGGGAGCAGCAGGTGCATCATGCTCCGATGATCGCGATGTGCGCGTTCCCCTCCACACGCTCTATGTCCGGCAGCACATCCCTGGTGAGCGGCAAATCGCGCGTGAACGGCTCAAAGGGCACGAAGGCTCCTTTGGCATACCGGTGCATGCTCCGGTCCACCGGATGCACCGTGACCAGCTGCACCCACTCGTTCACGAACCACTCGTGCGTCGCGGCCACGCGCTGGATGGTGCGGAGCACCAGCTGCGGCTCCTGCTCCACCACCACCAGCAGCCGCAGCGGGTCATGCACCTCGATCATCTGCGCGGGCAGGCCCGGCCGCAGGTCGCCCTCGATGCCGTTGGCCACGCCGATGAGGCCCATGACGTTGTGCGGGAGCTTGGTCCCCGCGCCGAGCTTCTGGTTATCGACCCGGGAGAAGTAGTACTCGAGGTTGATGCCGCCGCACACGGGCGCCACGGCATTGAGGATGCCGAGCAGCAGGTTGCCATCCGGGTCATGCAAGGGATCGTAGGAGTTGAGGAAGGCTCGTCGATCGAGGAACACGGATCGCGTGAGCGCCCTTCGGCCCACGATGGCCGCTGCATTGGTGGCGTGATTGTATTCAGGCCTCGGCTCGAAGAGCGAGACCGAGCGGCGCTTCACGCGATCATGCACCGTTTCCCCTTTCATGGTGCTATCGATGCTCGGGAAACGGCGCGAGCGCTCCTTGGCATTCCGTTCCAAGGCTTGGGCGAAGGTGCCTTTGTTGCGCGCGTGGGCCGCGGCTTGCGCCTCGTCCAGCGTGCCCTCATCGTAATAGGCGATCTCGTCGCGCGTGGTATCGTGCAGGGCGCCGAGGAACCGCGTGCCGTCCGGGATGACGATGCCGCGATCGCGCAAGAGCGCGCGGACTCCGGGATGATTGGCCATCTGGCAGAAAACGCGGGCATTCACCGAGCCCGGTCTTCCGCTGCACGCCCCGCAATCGTAGGCCGCATAATGCGGGTTGTTCACGCTGCTGGCGCCGTGGCCCACCACGTACACCACCGGTGCGAAGTCCTTCACCAATCCGATGCTCCGCAAGGTGGCCTCCACGCGCTGGGCCATCTCAGGAACCATGAAGCCCACCTGCAGGCCATCCTCGAAGAGCCCGCAATGCTCCACCGTGAGGCTGGCCTGCCCATCCATATGCTTGAACGAATCGCTGGTGCCCGGCGTGCTCCTGGGCCAGAAGATGCCCACGAAGAGCTTGAGCGCCGACCAGAAGCCCAGCGATTGCGAGATGAGCCAGCCGCCAACGAGGCCATGCGCGTGCCGGGTGAAATGCACGTCGCGATGCATCCTGCCGCTGCTGTCAACCTCTTTCACCAGGAACTTGGGCTGCACCGGGGCGGGCGCCACCTTGGTATGGAACTTCCCGTGCTCCGGCTTGTAGTGGAATTCCACGCCGAAGAAGCCTGCAGTCCCGTAGGTGCCGAACCCAGGATCAAGGTGCTCAAGGTGCCGGCGCAAGGAGCACTCACGGTCGTCGATGCAGAAAATGGCCTGCGTGCGTTCCCCGGTCCGCTTGAGCCAATCCGCCATGTCGATGCCCGCGAGCAGCTCATCGTACCAGGTCCATTCATAGGCCTCTTGCCAGAGCGCGCGCACCTGATCCACCTCTGTTTCCGGGACCCGATCGAACAAGGGCTTGGGCCGGTGCTTCATGCCCTCCGCCAAGGGCTGCCATCCCATGGGGAACTGCCGGTCCAGCGCGTCCACCTCCAATAACAGCTCGAACAGGATCACTTCCTTCAGGCTGATGCGGCGGCGATCCAGCAGGCTCGCCGGTGCGCCTTCGATCACGGCCACGAGGCCGCTCCAGCCGCTGTGCGCGAACTGCTGGTCGAAGAGGTAATCGGCATAGAGCGCGCTATCGCCTACGAGCAATCCAAGCAACGCCTCGATGTCGGTTCCTTCATCCAGCAGGAGGCGCTGGGCGCGTTCGCCGCGCAGGAGGCCGCTCCAAGCATGGCGCTGCAGCTCACGGACGCTGGCCAGGAAGCCCTTGTCCCACACCGGGAACTTCCAGATGGCGATGCCTTGGTCGAGGTAGCTGTTGAGCACCCGGAAGAGCAGCGTGTGCGTGAGCGCATCGAGGTCGATCCGGCGGTCGCGCTTCCAATGCGCGCGCAGCGAACCGATGCGCGGCACGATCGCATTGTCGTAGGGCTTCTCCAACAGCTTATGCTTCCAAGCGGCGAGGCCATTGATGCCATGCCGGGCCACGATCTCGCGATCGAGCGCCTCGGGCCGGATGCGCCCCTCGCGGAAAAGCCTGCGGTACTCGTTCACCGTGAGGTACACCTTGTACCCGAAGATGCGGGAGGCCTTCATGAGCGCCTCGTGGAAAGGCATGTGCTGGAAGGCGTGCAGCGTGTTGTGGTGGATGAAATCCTTCAACGGGGCCTGCGCGGGCAGATAGTGCCTTAAGGCGTGCAGCACGGCATGCTCATCGAACACCGTCTCGGACGCGTCCGCTCCCATCACTGCCGCCTGCTGATCAATCCGCATCCCGTCGCAAAAGTGGCCCGGGGCAGCGGCGCCTTCATGAGAGCCGGATTAAAGGGCCAAGGGCAATCGCACCATTGCCACGGTCCCCTTCCCTTCCACCGCATTGATCTCGAATCGCCCGCCATGGACCTGCATGATCCGATCCACGAGGGCCAGGCCGATGCCATGCCCATCGAGCGGGGCAGCATCGCTGCCGCGGTAGAAGAGCTCCTTCACGCGGGCCACCGCCTGCGCAGGAATGCCCGCGCCGTCGTCGGTGACCGTTGCCTCCACTTCATCACCGATGATGGAGATGCGGAGCTCAACGCGCTCGCCACCGTACTTCACGGCATTGGTGAGCAGGTTGTAAAGCGTTGCGGTGAGCAGCACGGCATTGCCTCGCACCAGCGGCTCGCGGCCTTCGGCATCGGCCTCCATGGCGAAGCGCACCGGGCGATCAGGATAGCGCGCGCGGCAGCGATCCAGCGCGCGCTCCGCAGCCTCATCAAGTCGAACGGCCTCCGTCGGGATCCGCTCGGCAGCGCCCCCGGTCTGCGCCAGCCAGAGCAGCTGCTCCAGCAGGTCCTGCATCACCATGGCCTGCTCATCGATGCCCTTGAGGCGCTGCATCATGGCGCTGTTGCCGTCCGCGAGCTGCCTGGCCTGATGCGCTTCGCCACGCAGGATGGTGAGCGGGGTGCGGAGCTCATGGCTGGCGTTGGCGATGAACGAGCGCTGCACGCTGAAGGCCATGTCGATGCGCGAGAGCAGCTCGTTGAAGGTGGTGGCCATCTCAGCCAGTTCGTCGCCGCGGCGCAGGGGCACGGGGAGGCGCTCGGTGGGCTCGTGGATCTCAGCAGCCTTTCGCACCAGCAAGCGAACGGGCACCAAGGCCCATGAAGCGTAAAGCCAGGAAAGGCCAGCGGTCATGAGCAAGGCCACCAATCCGGTCAGGAGCATCGAACGCCGCAGCTCGGCCATTGATTCCAATCCATGCGCATCGATGGCGGAGGACATTGTGTAGCGGATCCCGAAGGGCAACGTCTCAGGCCGGTCGACCACCACGTACTGGCGCCTGCCCTGGGTGATGCGGGCACGCCCCTTCCGAGTTGCGGTCTCGCGCCAGCTCGCGGGCATCTCGATCGGCGAGCGCTGGAACATCACCTCGCCCAGGGTGTCTATCACCACGATGCTCTCATCGGGGAGCGCATCGCGCAGTGCCTGGGCCAGATGCTCGGCTTCCGCCATCGGCATGCTGCGCGATTCAACCAGTATGCGCTCAACGAGCACGGCGCGGTCCTCGAGGCGCTCGAAGAACTCCTCTTCGCGCAAGTGCTCGCTTTGCGCATGCACCAGCACGGCGAACAAGGCCAGCAGCGCACCGACCAGCACGGTGAACACGATGGCCATGCGCAAGCGGAAGCTCATGGCCGTTGGTCGCTCAGCACATAGCCCATGCCCGTGACCGTATGGATGAGCGGATGGCCGAACGGCTTGTCGATCTTCCTGCGCAGCATGTTGATGTACACGTCAACCACGTTCGATTCGGCCTCGAAACTCGTGTCCCAGACATGATCGAGGATGGTGTTCCGGTCCGTGACCTTGCCTTTGCGCTGGAGCAGGAAATGCAGCAGGCCGTATTCGCGCGCGGTGAGCTTGATGGGCTGATCGGCCCGCGTCACGCGCTTGGCTTCGTGGTCCATCACCAGGTCGCCGCAGACCAGCAAGGCCTCGGAGCCTCGACCGTGGGCGCGCCTGATCAAGGCATTCACGCGCGCCAGCAGCACCGTGACGTCAAAGGGCTTGGGCAGGTAGTCATCCGCGCCGGCGCCGAAGCCCTTCACCTGCTCCTCCACTCCATCAAGCGCGGTGAGCATGAGGATGGGCACATGCGGATCCGACGCGCGCACATGGCGGCACACCTCGATGCCATTGCGCTTGGGCAGCATCCAGTCCAGCAGGATGATATCATAGCGCTGGGCCAAGGCCAGCCGCTCGCCTTCGGCTCCATCCATCGCGGCATCCACGGTGAAGCCCTGCTTCTCCAGTTCAGTGGACAGGAATGCCGCCACCTTGGGTTCGTCCTCGACGATGAGCGCGCGCATCGGATGCGGGGCGAAAGTAGCCGGGACGCCGTGCAGCACATGTTGATCGGGGCTTTAATGAAGCTCTCATCACAGCGCCCATCCACCGCTGGACTTTTGGCCCAGAATCGACAACATGTCCAAGCGAAACCTACCGCTTTCCGGCATAGCTGGCCTGAAAGAGAATTGGAAGAGCGATCTCGTCTCCGGGTTCATCGTCTTCCTGATCGCGCTGCCTTTGTGCCTGGGCATTTCGCTGGCCTCTGGCGTGCCGCCCATGGCGGGCCTGATCACGGCAATCATCGGCGGCTTGTTCGTTTCGCGCATCAACGGCAGCCATGTCACCATCAACGGACCAGCCGCAGGCCTCATCGTGGTGATCCTCGGCGCTGTGGAGAGCCTTGGCGGCGGCGATGCCATGGCCGGGTACCGCGCCATGCTCGCAGCGGTGGTGGTGAGCGGCGCGCTGCTCTTCCTGCTCGGCCGGATGAAGGCCGGGCGTCTCGGCGACTTCTTCCCCAGCAGCGCGGTGCACGGCATGTTGGCGGCCATCGGCGTCATCATCCTATCGAAGCAGGCGCACGTGGCGCTCGGCGTCAAACCCGAAGGCAAGGAGCCGCTTGAACTGCTTGCGGAGATCCCGCATAGCATCGCGAACCTGAACCCCGAGGTGGCCATCATCGGACTCGTGAGCCTGCTGATCATGTTCCTTCTGCCGATGTTCCGGAACAAGTGGATCAAGATGATCCCCGCGCCGATGGTGGTGGTCCTCGCTGGCATCGCGCTCGGTTACTGGTTCGATCTGGAGCACGAGCACAAGTACCTCTTCCTTGATGGGCACGAGTACAGCATCGGCCCGAAGTTCCTGGTCACGTTGCCGGAGAACCTCGCTGATGGCCTCGTGTTCCCCGATTGGTCGAAGGCGCTCACACTGCCCTTCCTCATCGCCGTGGTGAGCATCACGCTGGTGCAGGGCATCGAATCGCTGTTGAGCGCGAAGGCCGTGGACAAGCTGGATCCCTGGAAGCGGGAGAGCGACCTGAACAAGGACCTCAGCGCGGTGGGTGCAGGCAGCGCGCTGGCTGGGCTCATCGGCGGCTTGCCCATGATCGCGGAGATCGTGCGCAGCAGCGCCAACGTGAACAACGGCGGCCGCACCGGCTGGGCCAACTTCTTCCATGGCGCCTTCCTGCTGATCTTCATCGCGGCCTTCCCCACGCTCATCCACAGCATCCCGTTGGCCGCATTGGGCGCGATCCTCATGTACACCGGCTATCGCCTGGCGGCGCCCGGGCACTTCAAGCACACGCTCCAGATCGGGCCTGAGCAGCTCAGCATCTTCATCACAACACTCGTGGTCACGCTAGCCACCGACCTCATCATCGGAGTGTTCAGCGGCATCCTGCTCAAGTTGATCATCCACCTCTCCCGCGGCGCGTCCCTCCGTTCGCTCTTCAAGCCTAACATGCACCTTCGATACGACCACTTGAGCGACTGCTTCGTGCTGGAAGTGCATGATGCCGCCATCTTCAGCAACTACTTGGGGTTGAAGAAGAAGCTCGACTCCATCCCGCCGCAGGCCCATGTTCGCGTGGATTTCGACAAGGCCATCATCGTGGACCACACCGTGATGGAGCATGTATTCGGCTACAAGGAGAAGTATGAGCGCGCCGGCGGGCGGTTCGAAGTGACGGAGATGGGCCACCTTGTGCCCCGATCGCAGCACCCTTATGCTGCGCGCCGCAAGCCCAAGAAGCACGCCCATCACGTCTGACCTCTTGCGCACAGCAATCCTCCCATACCTGCTTCTCGGCCTGTCCGCGACGGCGGCAGCGCAGCGCGTCACCGAACCGCAACAGCACCTCTGGGCCTCCCACTGGGGCGATCATCGCATCAGCGAACGCTGGGGCTTCCACACCGAAGGGCATTGGCGGCGCGCCAACTTGGGCAAGGATTGGCAGCAACTGCTGCTGCGCCCCGCCATCAATTTCCACCTGAACGACCAGGCGCTGCTCACGCAGGGCTACAGCTACTACTTCAACTACGCGTACGGCGCGCACCCGATCAAGTACCAGAATTGGGAGCATCACCTGTACCAGCAAGTGCAATTGAGCGGGCATGCCATCGGCCGTGCGCGGCTGCAGCATCGCTTCCGCATGGAAGAGCGCTTCATCGCGAAGCTGAAGCCCGCGGATGGCGACCCCTCCGTTGGGGCATTCGACGGCTACACCTACCAGAGCCGCTTCCGGTACCGCATCTGGCTCACGGTGCCGCTTGGCCACGACAAGCTGGATCCCGGCGTGTTCAGTGCGCAGCTCTACGATGAGGTCTTCCTGAATTTCGGCGATAGCCAACGCCTCGATTTCATCCAGCAGAACCGCATTTCGGCGCTGCTGGGCTATCAGGTGAGCAAATCCGTGAGCATCCTGGCCGGCTACCTGTACCAGACCATCCAACGGCCTGGCGCGGCGAGCGGTGCGGACCTCATCGAGCTCAACAGCACCGTGCACATCGCGCTCGTTTGCAACCTGGATCTGCGCAAACCGCAGGCGCCGACGCCGTAACCGCGCCGCGATCCGCCGGAGATAACGCCTGACGAGCGGCCGTTCCACTCGTTCGAGACCGAGTGAGAAGCCGGCAATAGAGAACGCCCCTCCTTCCGGAAGGGCGCCCCCATCAGCTGCTGGTTCCGGATCACAGCATGGTCGTCGGGCACACGTACTCGGTGCGCTTCACGTCCGTCTCCTTGATGGCGTTGAATCCGCCTACCACATCCACGAAGTTGTCCCATCCCCGCGCCTTGAGGATGCTTGCCGCGATCATGCTGCGGTAACCGCCCGCGCAATGCAGGATGAACGGCCTGTCCTTCGGGAATTGCGCCAGGTGCTGGTTGATCTGGTTCAGCGGCACATTGATGGCGTCGAGCACATGTTCGCTATCGAACTCGCTCTTCTTGCGCACATCGATGACGACCGGCTTGCCCGCATGGCGCTTCGCGAACTCCTTCGCATCGATGCGATCCACCGTGTCCACCTCCTTGCCCGCCGATCGCCAGGCCTCGAACCCGCCCTTCAGGTAGCCGATGGCGTTGTCGTAGCCCACGCGGCTCAGGCGGATGATGCTCTCCTCTTCCCTGCCCGGCTCCGTGACAAGCAGGATGGCCTGCTTGATATCGGTGATCATCTCCCCCACCCACATGGCGAAGTTGCTGTCGAGCCCGATGTTGATGCTGTTGGGGATGAAGCCCTTCGCGAACTCCCCGGCCGGACGGGTATCGAGCACCAAGGGGCGCTCCTCGTTGGCCACCACCTCGAATTCATCGGGCGCATAGGCCTTCTTCCCGCGCTCCATGATGGCATCGAGGCTCTCGTAGCCCTGGATGTTCATGAGGACATTCTTCGGGAAATACCCGGGAGGCGCGGTGAGGCCCGTGAGCAGTTCCTTGATGAACTCCTCTTTCGTGAGCTCCGGATTGAGCGCGTAGTTGGTGCGCTTCTGGTTGCCGAGCGTATCGGTGGTCTCCTTGCTCATCATCTTGCCGCAGGCGCTGCCCGCACCGTGATTCGGATACACGATCAGGTCGTCGCTCAAGGGCATGATCTTGTTCCGGAGCGAATCGAAGAGGTGGCCGGCCAGCTTCTCCTCGGTGAGGTCGGCGATCACATGCTGCGCCAGGTCGGGGCGTCCCACATCGCCGATGAAGAGCGTATCACCAGTGATGAGGCCATGCTCCTTGCCGGCTTCATCGATCACCAGGTACGTGGTGCTCTCCATGGTGTGGCCGGGCGTGTGGATCGCTTTCACTTTGGCTTTGCCCACATGGAACACCTCGCCATCGGTTGCCACATGTGCGGCGAATCCAGGCTTGGCGGTAGGGCCGTACACGATGGTGGCCCCGGTCTTCTTCGCCAGATCCAGGTGGCCGCTCACGAAGTCAGCGTGGAAGTGCGTCTCGAACACATGCTTGATCGCTGCGCCATCGGCCTTTGCTCGGTCGATGTAGGGTTGCACTTCGCGCAGCGGATCGAAGATGGCGGCTTCGCCGTTGCTTTCAAGATAGTATGCTGCATGCGCGATGCAGCCGGTGTAGATCTGCTGGAGCTTCATGGTCCTAGGTGGAGTTGAGGGTTGATGGCGGGTTGATGCTTGCCTTGAACCAATCCCGCTGCGACGCAAAACTCCCTTAACCGTGAAACCGCTTCGCTGACGATCATCAGCGAAGGCCGCCAAGTGTGACTTGCATCACCGGCCAGAAAAGCGAAGGCCCGGCCCGGAAGCTTCCGGGCCGGGCCTTCAAGCCTGGAAAGACTACTGGTTCGGGGCCGCCGCTGGGGCTTCCTCGGTCTTCACATCGTGGGTATGGGCTTCAGCCTTGCCGGCGCAGGCTGCTTTATCGCCCTTGGCTTTGCCCGCGCAGCAACTGGATTTTTCCTTGCCTGCACAGGATGCAGCGCCTTTCGCATGAGCTTCGGGTGCGATGGCCTCAGCGGCAGGAGCTTCTTGCAGCGTAGCGGCGTTCACGGCTTCTGGGGCATGGGCCTCGGCGGACTTCGTCTCCGCCTTGTCATGGCAACCGGCCTTGCCAGCGCTGGCCTTGCCGGCGCAGCACGCGGCTTTCGCAGCGGCCTCATCGGGCGTGGCCGCGATGGCCTCCGTCTTCTTGGCCTTGCGTTCTTTCTTGGTGCTGGCGTCTTGCGCCGTGGTCGTGGCCGTGATGAAGGTCAGGGCGAGGATGCTGAGGATGATGCGCATGGTGCCCGTTTGTGTGGTGCGAAAGTAGGCGAAACGCGAGGCCTCAGCCGTGCGCCTCGTCCAATTGGATCATGGCGAAGACCGCGTAGTTGATGATGTCGAGGAAGTTGGCATCGATCCCCTCGCTCACCAAGGTGGCCCCCTGATTGTCCTCGATGCTCTTGATCCGCAGGAGCTTCATCAGGATCAGGTCCACGAGCGAGCTCACGCGCATGCTCCGCCAGGCCTCGCCGTAGTCGTGGTTCTTGCGCGTCATCAGGTCGCGCGCGATCCGCTGCTGCCGAAGCACTTGGTCAGCGGCAGCTTGGGCATCGAGGTCCGGGGCCTCTACCACGCCAAGCTCCAGTTGCACAAGGGCCATGGCCGCGTAGTTGATGATGCCCACGAGCTCCGGCCGGATCCCTTCGCCCACCTTGTTCTCGCCTATCTGCTGTATGGTCCGGATGCGCTGGGCCTTGATGAAGATCTGATCCGTGAGCGACGGGACTCGCATGATCCGCCAAGCAGTGCCGTAATCCTTGGCTTTCTTCACGAAGAGGTCGTGGCACTCGCTGATGACAGCGTCGTACTGCGAGATGGTGCGTTCCATGGGCGGCCGAAGGTAAATCCCGACTCAGGTCAGGATCGGCCCGCATCATGGTCCTGAATGCGCAGGATTCACCGCGCCACCACGACCAGCTGCTTCCTGGTGCCTTGCCCCGTTCGCACACCCACATGATAGGCCCCGGATGCCACCCCGGCCAGATCCAGTTCCGCACGCTCGACGCCTTGATTCAAGCGGCGCTCGATCACCCTCCGGCCCGAAGCATCCAGGAGCTCAATGGTTGCGCCTGCAGGAACAGCGGCATCGAGCACGATGATCAGCAGGTCCGAAGCCGGATTGGGGACGATCAAGAACCCATTGGGCGAACCTGCTTCTTCAACCCCGACGCCCACCTCCCAGGTCTGCGCTGAACTGCATGCGCCTGAATTAACGATGAGCGTGATGGTGTATGGGCCGCCGTCGGCATAGGTATGCACAGGGTTCTGGTCGGTGGAGGTGGTTCCATCCCCGAAATCCCAGAACCAGCTGGTTGCGCCACCCGATGCTTCGGTGAAGGTGAGCGTGGTGCCATTGGCCACGAAGCTGAAATCGGCGCCGGGCACCACGAAGGCCACCACATCAACGGCCGGACTGCGGCAGGGATCAGCGACCACCTCGAGATCATAGAGGTAGTAGTAGAAATCCGGACCGGTGGTCGAGGAGGACCCCGTGAGCGAGATGAGTCCGGGCTCGGTATAGGGGTAGCTCGCCCCGGAATTATTGCGGAAGAGGTTCATGTTGTTGCCCCCGACACTGTACACGCCCGGTGCTGGCACGTGGAAGCCGAGGTCGATGCGGCCCTGCCCCACTGGCACATTCACCACGATGGTCTGGATGGGGGCGCCATTCGTTCCGTTCAAACCGTTCCACAGGTTGAAGGTGCGCGGTCCGGCTGTGGCGGCTTCCACCCATGCCGACACGATCGTCAAGGGCTGGAAGGCGGTGAAATTGACCGTGCCGATGAAGGCATTGCCGTGCTGACCGCCTGTGCCGATGGAACCGTTCAACGGCCCTACGTTGACCGGAGCCGACGCGATCTCGTTGCGAACGTAGAAGGTGCTCGTGGCATTCAGGACCGGCGTGGTGAATGGGCTTCCGCTGCCGAGCAAGGTTTCTTGCGCATCGTACCAGACCGCTTCATCAGTGACCGTGGCCGTGAGCGTGCCTGAGCTTCCGGAACAAACCGTGATGTCATCCGCGCTCGGTGCTTCAGGCAGTTCGATGATGACCTGTTGCGTTTGCTCGTCGGACCCGATGTTGTTCGACGCGGTGAGCGTGACGGTGAAGGTGCCGCTCGATGCATAGGTGTGCGTCGGGTTCTGCTCAGAAGAGGTGCTGCCATCGCCGAAGTCCCAAGCCCACGATTGCGGGATGTCCGTTGAAGCATCGCTGAAGTGCACCGTTCCATCACAAGCGGAGAGGAGCTCGAGCGAGAAACCGGCCGTTGGAGGCGTGGTAGCCGTGAGGCAGATGTTCGGCAGATCGAACGCCTCGGTCTGGTCGAAGCGCGAGCTGCTGCTGCCCTGAGAAGCGCTGTAGCCGAGGCCGCGCGTGGCGAAGGCCTGCCAGATGAGGCACTTGTTCGCACCGGCGTACAGGAGCTCGTCGGCTGCGAGGATGGCATCGCGACCATCGGCGAAGCCCGGGCTGCAAGGCTGCAGCTTCAATGCTTCGATCACGAGCTGCATGGCGATGTTGTTGCCGCCCGTGCCCGTGTACAGGTCCGGATCGAATCCATGCTCGGCGATCAGCGCCCAGGTCAGGTCCCAAAGCATGGTGGCCCAAACGAAGCCCACCCCATGCGGCTCGGAGAGCGCGGAGTTATTGGTGGCGCCGTAGGTGTAGTTGTTCACGGCGAAGGAGGTGGAGTAGCGCGCCGGGCGGATGCCCACTCCGGTGATGGCCTCGCCGGAGGCGTAGGTGGCGATGCCGCGGCCGTCGGAGCCTTGGTCGCCAGGTTCCATGGTGAGCATCAGGCCGAACCAATCGCTCCAGCCCTCACCCATCTGCTCATCGTTGCTGAGGCAATCGGAATTGCTGGCGCCGCCAGAGAGCCGGATCGAGATGCCGTGGCCATACTCATGCGCCACCACGCCGTTGTCGAAGGAGCCATCGCGGTCGGGGGACCCGGCCGTCCAGTTGTACATCTGCATGCGGCCGTTATCACCATCGGGCGGAGATGCGAAATTGGCGTTGTTGGTCCCGCCGCCGTCCTGCGCCTCGGCGAGCACGTGATCGGTTCCCTCACCGGTGCCGCTGTAGTTGGTCTGCTGGAAATTGCCGCTCTGCTCGTCGAAGCCGTAGCGCTGCCACACGTCGTGCATCAGGTTGTTCCAGAAGAAGAGATTGGTGATGGCCGCATCCTGGTTCCCATCGGGCGCCAACCCCAGGTTTAATGGGAAGTCGAAGCTCAAGGCTGGGCCTCCTTCCGGGCTGTAGCCGGGCTGGTCGTTGTCATCGGCATCCTCGTACGCCCGCACGTTGTTGCCGCGTGTCGTGGTGAACTCGGCGCCCTCAATGCCGTCCACGTCGTGCCAGCCGAAGGGCGAAGCGATGGGATCCGCTGGATCGATAACCAGTGCGCGCGCGCCATGGTTCGGGCTCTCAATCGGCAAAGCGAACACGTGATAGCCGGCGGATCCTGGAAGCGCCTCCGGGGTTGCTGCATCACACGGCGCTGGACCGCTCACCCCATGCGCGTGCTCTTCGCTCGGGAACTGGCATTGCACGGTGTAGTCGTTCAGCCGCAGCAATGCACCGTTGCCCGCATCCACGGCGAGGTGCCACCAGTTCGGGCCGCTCACCGATCGGATCGTGAGGTCCCACGCGAGGCGGACCGAGCCATCCCCCATCGGCTGATAGAGCAGCGCCGCGCGAATGGGATCATGCGCGATGCCCGAAGGTGAGAGCTCAAGAACGCCCCCGTGCAGTTCGCGAAGAACGACTGGCTCCTCGGTGATCGCCAGGTCCAGCGCGCTTGCGGCAGCACGCAGCGCCTGCACAGGTGAGATGGCGGGTTCCGCCGGGCCTGCCTTCGCCGCCGCGCCGCGCACGAATCGGTCGGCGAAATGCAGCACCCGGCCATCGCGGAGCGCGAAGGTCCCCATGGCGTTGTGCACATCGAGGCCGTTCGCGGTCTGCACCACATGGATGATGGAGACCCCTGGCGCGCTCGACGAGGGATGATCGGTGATCCTCCACTGCTGCGCATCAGCAGCCGTCAGGCCCAGCTTGGCGCCATTGTCGCGCAGGTAGGAGGCGATCACGCCTGAGTGCTCTTGCGCACCCAGCAGGGTCGCGCAAACAAGCCCTGCGAACAGGGCGATCGGTCGGAAACGCATGGGCTGGGCGTTGAATTGATGGGGAACCGCGTGTCGGGGCGAGAGAGGAGGCTACGTTGCCCAAACATAGCCGAATGCGACCTTCGGCGCCGAATCCGGATGGAATGACCAGCTGGCGAGTGAAGGATCGATTGCGCGAGGCACGGTTCCCAATGGTCATGGGGATCATCAATGCCACGCCCGATTCCTTCCATGCGCCGAGCCGCGCGCGGGTGGACGATGCCTTGCGCGTTGCGGAGCGGATGCTGGAGGATGGCGCGACCATCCTTGATGTCGGCGGCATGAGCACGCGGCCGGGCGCCGCGGAGGTCGACGAAGCGGAAGAGCAGCATCGGGCCATTCCATTGATCGCTGCAGTCGCGTCGCGGTTCCCGGAGGCCTTCCTTTCCATAGATACCTGGCGGGCACCGATCGCTGCCGAGGCCATCGCCGCTGGTGCCAGCATGGTGAACGACATCAGCGCAGGCACCCTTGACGGGGACATGCTGCCGACCGTTGCGAAGCTGGGGGTGCCGTACATCGCGATGCATATGCAAGGCACGCCGCGCACCATGCAGGTCGATCCGCGCTATGCCGATGTGGTGGCCGAAGTGGCGCTCTCCCTGAGCCGACGGCTCCATGCGGCGCACGCAGCGGGCATCGCTGACGTGATCCTCGACCCCGGCTTCGGGTTCGGGAAGACCACCGCGCACAACTACGCGTTGCTGAACAGTCTCGGATCCGTGGTCGCGCTCGGTGCGCCGGTATTGGTCGGCCTATCGCGCAAGCGCATGATCAACGAGGTGCTGGCGACAACGGCTGATGAGGCGCTGAACGGCACCACGGCGCTCAATTCGATCGCGTTGCTGAAGGGCGCATCGATCCTCAGGGTCCACGATGTCAAGGAGGCCGTGCAGTGCGTGAAGCTCCTGGCTGCCCTCAGGGATCAGAAATAGGCGCGCTTGCGCTTCTTGCGCCTGTTCGCTGCCTGCTGGGCCAGCATGGCCTTCTGCATCTCACCGATGGCGCGCTCGTACAGCACCATCACCCGCGCCGTCTCGCCGCGCATGCGCTCGGTGTATTCGATGTCCCAGCTCAGGTTGCGCACGCTGTGCTTGTAGCTGGCCATGCCCACCGGCATGTCGAAGAGCTCGAAGTCGAACTTCTCGATGAAAGCGAAGAGCGTGACCTGCACGTCCATATCGTAGAACGGCACATCGGGGAACAGCGGGATCTCGCGGGCATCGATGCGCACGTACTTGGGCACCATGTCCTTGCGATAGAACCACACCTGGTAATCGTAGCCGCGCTCGAGGTAGATCTCGTACTCGCCATTCCCATCGGTGAACTTCGTCTCGCGCTCCACGCTGTCCTTCACCAGGCGGACCTGCACCTGCTTGAGCCCGTCGCCGGTGAAGTACTCGCTCACGAGCCCATGCATGCGGATATAGAACGCATCGCTCGTTGATCCCAAAGACAGGAACGCTACGGCCATGAGCCCGCGCAATCCCGCCATCCTCCTGCTCTTCATCGCCGACAATTTATCGAGTGCGGCCGCGAAGGTGCGGAAACTTCGACGGACGCATCTTCGCGCCAAACCAATTGACATGTTCCGCGACCTGCGCGCATCAGAGAACTTCCACATCGTGCTCTGGCTGCTGAAGGACCTGTGCTGGGTGATGGTGTGGAAGCCCTTGGGGCTGGCCATGTTCATCCCCACCTTCCTCATGGCCGTTCACATCGCTTGGCGGATGCGCCGGGACCTGGGCGAGCTGCTCCATTGCATCGCCGTGGTCTGCTGGATCACGGCCAACGGAATCTGGATGATGGGCGAGTTCTGGTTCGAGGATACCAAGCGGCATTGGGCGGTGCCCTTCTTCATCGCGGGGATCCTCGTTGTCGGCTGGTACTATGCAGTGATGCTTCCGCGCAAGCGGCGCCAGCGCCCTCAGCATAGCTAGGCTTAACATGCCGCAGTGAAGCGCAGTCTATTTTCGGCGGCCCCATGGATCCGCTCATCCGCCTGCGCCTGCGCGCCAACCGCACCCTCCGCATCGCTGGTGCGTGGGCGGCGGCCGGGGCCTTGAGCGCGCTCTTCGAGCACAATGCGCTGGCCGAGGAAGGTGTTGCGAGCGACCTGCCGCTCCGCCTGCTCGACCGCATCATGCTGGTATTCGGCGTGGGGCTCGCGGGCGGCGGGGCCTACATCTTCCTGCTGCGCGATCGGCTCCGGCACCTGGCCTATCTGCCTGCCCTGGCCATCATGGCGGCGCTGATCGCTGCCGTGCTCGTGGTGACCTTGGCATGGCTGCCGGGATCCAGCGATCCCATCGGCGGCAGCTTCACCGACCGCCTGTTCAGCGTGGCCTGGCTCGGCAACTACCTGCAGTGGACGGCTCTCATGGGCGCCACCATGCTCATGGTGCGTCTCAGCGACCAATTCGGCACCGACGGCCTCTCGCATTTCGCAGGGCGCTACCATCAGCCCCGGCAGGAGCTGCGCATCTTCATGTTCCTCGACATGCGCTCGAGCACGAGCATCGCCGAGGACCTGGGCCATGTGCGCTACTTCCAGCTCATCAACGAGCTGTTCCAGGACATCACGGACCCGATCGTGTATTCGCGCGGTGAGATCTACCAGTACGTGGGCGACGAGATCAGCGTGAGCTGGCCCTTGCGCAGAGGGCTGAACAAGCAGCGCTGCATACGCTGCTTCCTCGATATCCGCGCGAAGCTGAAAAGGCGCGCATCCTATTACCAATCGCGCTATGGCATCACGCCTACGTTCAAGGCCGGCTTCCACTACGGCGAGGTCACCACCGGCGAGGTGGGCCTGGTGAAGAAGGAGCGCATCTTCAGCGGCGATGCTGTGAATACCGCCGCGCGGATCCAGAACACCTGCAACGAGCATCGAGTGGACAACCTGATCAGCAAGGAGCTGCTGGACCTGCTGCTGCCGAAGGGGGCGCTCCCGGTGCGCGAGATCGGCAGCATCGCGCTGAAGGGGAAGCGATCGGCCATCAGCCTATGGACCATAGAGCCACAGGGCTCCTCGACTTCCGTGGTTCAGTAGATCCAAGTCTTCCGCCGATCGGCCACCACGAACTGCCCCAGCGGGCTGCGATAAACCACCCGCTCGCCGAATAGCTCGAAGCGCTTGATCGCCGCTTCCGTGCCGTACCGGAAGCGCTCGCCTTGCGCAATGGCGCGCAACTCGCGGTTCAAGTCGAGGTACACGAGCAATCCGCCTTCGACCTGCCATTGCTCCGGCACGTATGGCTCCACCAGCGTGCTTGCCCCATTACGGAAGAGCATCAGGCGCCCACGCTCCAGGTACAGCAACAGGCTGTCCTTCACCCAGTATTCCGTGGGCGGCTCATCCAGGACGCGATGCACCGTTCCTCGCTCGAAGCACTTCAAGCGCCCATTGCCATCGATGAACGCGATGAGGCCATCCCCGGCCTTCGCCGATGCCGGCCGCAGATCGCTGATCTCCTGCTCGCTGCCTTGGAAGAGCGCCTTGAACACGCGCGCATGCCCGTCCCACCAGCCAACCACACCTCCTCCCGCCACCGCGATGCCGACGTCGGTGCTGTCGCTCAGTACGCGCAATCGGCCAGCTTGGAACAGTGAGAGCCTGCGCGCCTCCCTGTTGAAGACCACGAGCGCGTTCGACCCGAGCAGCCATTGCGGTCGCTCGCTCCCGCGCTCAACCAGCGCGATGGATTGGGCAGTGCCGCGCCACAGCACCCGGAGTTCGTTGAGCAGCGAGTCGTGAACCACGATCAGGCTGTCGCTCACACCGAAGGCCGCCACATTGGCGGCGATCGCGCGTGCACGGCCCTCGCGGATGGTCATCAGCGTATCGGCGCTGAGCCAGGCGATCCGATGCCGTGTGCCCTGCGGGTCGCCGCCAGCGCGGTCAAGCAGATGGAGGCGCCGTCCTTCAGGAAGGAAGACCTTGAGCTGTCCTTGGTGGTCGCGGTAAACGACCTGATCATTCATGGCGTGCACCAGCGCGGGCGGCCGAGGCTCGAGCTTCTCGAATCGCCCGTTCGCGAGGATGACGAAGCGCTCTTCACCGGAAACGAAAGGGACCGGCGATTGGGCCCCGACGATCGATGCACGCACCGCGACCGCGAAAGCCAGGGGCACCCACCGTTTCATGGCGCCACCATCAGGCGTGAAACATCGTGCACCCGTACCTCACGGCGCTTGCCTTTCACCGGTACCAGGTGCTCCGGCCCGATGTCGAAACGCTTGGTGGCCTCCGGCATCCGCTCAAGCAATTCGGCGCTCACCAGGATCCTCGTCTTCATCACCTTCGCGAGGCCGAGCATGCGGCTCACGCTGTTCATCACATCGCCGCTGAGGTCGACGGTGCGCTTGATGTGGCCGACCTGCGCGGAGATCACCCGGCCGCCGTGCAGGCCCGCGCGGAACTGGGGCACAAGCCCGTACTCGCGCATGAATTCAGTCTCATGCTCCTTGATGCGCGCCTCGATGTCGAAGAACAGGTCGAGGCAATTCAGCTTTCGGGTGCCGATGCGCATGGGCCAGGTGAAGATCACCTCATCGCCCACGTACTTGTGGATATCGGCCTCGTTCCGGAGCACGGCATCGGTCATCAGCGAATACACATGATTGAGGAAGCGGTAATAGCGCAGGTCCCCAAGGCGCTCTGCGATCTCGGTGCTGCTCACCAGATCGAGGGTGAGCACTACGCGCTCTTCGCGCTTGGGACGCTCGTAGCGGCCGAGCAGGAAGCCCATGAAGGTTCTCCGACCCATCCACTCCTCCACCTGCACCACGAGGATGGCGATGGAGCTGACCACCACGGCGCGCAGCACCAGCCGGTAGAACTGGGCCATGCCGAAGATCTCGTGCATGCGGTAGGGCGCATCGCTGGCGAGCATGGTGAAGCGATCGCTGCCCCAGAGCCAGGCCACGCCGATGAGCAGCATGGTGAAGAGGTTCACCAGCAGGGCCTTCCCAAGGAACTGCAAGGGCACGGCCAAGGCCCGGAAGCGCCTTCCGAAGAGGTACTCCTCCAGCACTCCGGTCCAAAGGCCCAGCAGCAGCCACGCGCCCAATACGAGCAGGCTGATGTCGTCCCCGGCGAAGAGCGTGAGCACCCAGGCCACCATCGCAGCCACCAGGCCGTACTTGGCGATCTTGCGGAGCTTATAGCGCGTAAGGGAGTTCATCTCGGGCCTGCCGGTTCCCAGCGGGGCGCGAATGTACTTGCCCCGGATGCCGCCACCTTTGCGTCATGGACCTCGTTCGCCGCACCATCGCGCGCTATGTTGAGCTCTCCGATCGCGATTGGGCGGTGATCGCTCCGTGCTGGAAGGAACATGCTTTCAGCCGCGGCGCTTTCATCAGCAGTGCCGGCAAGGTCGAGGACCGCTTCTACATCGTAGCCCAAGGCGTTCAGAAGCTCTCGTTCCCGCATGATGGCACTGACATCTGCGTGGGTTTCGCGTACGGCGGCAGCTGGAGCGGCGAATACGGGTCCTTCATCACGCGCCAGCCGGCCCGGTTCGATGTGGTTGCGGTCACGGACAGCATCCTGCTGGGCATCACGCACAGCGACTTGCAGCGGTTGTATGCTGAACTGCCCGTGCTGGAGCGCTGGGGCCGGTTGATCGCCGAGGAAGCGCTGCTTGGCCGCGCCACCCGCGAGATCGAGCAGATGAGCCTGAGCGCGCGCGCGCGCTATGAACGATTGGTGAAGCGAAGCCCGCAACTGTTGCAGCTCGTCCCGCAGAAGGACATCGCGAGCTACCTGCGGATGACCCCGGAGACGCTGAGCCGCTTGCGCCGCAGCGCTTCTTGATGCAGATCAACGGTGCATGCCCTCGGGCGTTCCTTGCTTCGCAGCATGAACCGGAAGCCCATGGATGCCCAGTCCCTCTGCGAAGGGCTGATCGCGGAACTCGATGCGCAGATCGCCCGCGCACGCGCCATCGCGGAGCTGCCCGCCGAACGGCTGCTGCATCGCCCGGATCCAGCGAAATGGAACGTGCTTGATGTCTTCGAGCACATGGTGCTCAGCAGTGGCATATACCTGCAAGGCTTGGAGCACGTCTTCGCGACACGCGCTGCCGACCTGCCTGCATCACTGACCTTCACACCGGGCCTGCTCGGCGACTATTTCACGCGCGCCATGCTGCCCAAGGCCGATGGGCGCCTGCCCTTGCGCATGCCTACCATCCGCCGCTTCGATCCCGCGCGGAACACGGGCTCCGATTCGGGGAGCATCCTCCGGTTCGTCGCGATGTGCGAGGGCCTCATCCGGCTGCTGAACCGTGCACCGGCCTCCGATCTCAACCGCATGCGCATCGTGAGCACGCTGGGGCCTTTGGTGCAGCTCCGCGCCGGCGACGCCTTCCGCTTCCCGATCGCGCATCAGCAGCGGCACTTCATGCAGATCGAGCGCTTGCTGGCCCATCATTGAAATGGGAGGATGGGTGCTGCTCAATCCGCAACGAGCAGCCCGCTCAGCACACGCACGAATTCCTTCGGTCGCTCGATGTTCGGCACGTGGCCCGTCCTCGGGATCACGATCCAGCGGTGCTCCGCCAACCCGTTTCGCGCAAGCACCGCCCGGCCAACAGCATTCGGGATCAGTTCATCGCGCTCGCCCCAGATCAGGAATACGGGCATCTTCCAGTCGTACTTCTTATGAACGAATGATGCCTCGTGCGCCATCAGGTCCTTGATCAAGGTGATCTGCGCGGCGCGGTAGGGCGCGGCGAACTCGTTGTAGATCTGCTTGAGGATGAAGCCGGGCATGGGCGGGTCACGATACAGCGAGAGCCGGATGCCGAAGCGCAGGTCCTTGGGGGCAGGCGTGCGCATCACCGCGAGCATGCCTGGAGCCCCGTGCGCCTGCGCGATGCTATCGGCGAGGGCCTGCGTGTAATCGCTCACGAGGCCATCGTAGATCACGAGCTTGCTGATGCGCTGGGGATGCAGCTCGGCCAAGCGCGCCGCCACCCCGCCACCGTAACTGTTGCCCACCACGGGTATCGGGTCCTTCACCCCGAGGCTGTCGAGCAGCAGCAGCACATGCGCCACCTGGTCATCGATGCTGCGACCGGCGTGCGTGGTATCCCACTTCGCGCTCTTGCCGTGGCTGAGCAGGTCCGGCATCACGCAGTCGTGGTCCTTGCGCAGCAGTTTGGCGGTCTTGCTCCATTGCAGCGCGCCCGTTCCGGTGTAACCGTGCAGCAGCAGCAGCTTGGGCTTGCCGGTGTCGCGGTACCACGCGAAGCGCGTTCCCGCAGGCGTGGTCACGGTTCGCGCTTCATAGCCCTTGCGCTCCAATCGGTTCTCGCACTTGCGTCCGTGCATGCGGGCGAGATTGCACGAGGAGAGCCCGATGACCATGAAGAGAATGAAGATCCAGCTCTCCGCACGCTGCAATCTCATCGGCGCGCCCTCCGCTTGCTCAGCACGCTCCCCGCATCCAGGAACCAGATCGCTTTGAGCGAGAAGCTGTTGATGCCGGGTGATCGCCATGTGTTGTCGAGGTTCTCGAAATAGTCCTGGCGCACGATGCCTTCGCGGGCGAAGATGTTGTCTTTCCATCCAAGGGTGATCTCGCTGCCAGGCGCGAAGTTCCAGCGCAGCCACAGATCCACGGTGAAGGCGTCGAAATCCACGTCGTGCTTGGACGAGCCATCCTCGTGTAGGCCGGTGTACTCCGTAGCGGCCAGCTTCCCATCGAGCAGCAGTTCGTGGTACTCGACGTACTGAGCCCGGCTCCAGTAATGGCGCACATCGGCGTTCAGAGACAGCGTGTTGGTGAAGGTGTAGCTGCCCTCGAGGCTGATCTCCGTGGTCCACTGGTCACGCCGGCCCAGGATGATGTCTTCATCGAAGAAGGCCACCCAGCCCACGTCCTCGTCCTTGAACTCGTGCCATGCGCCCAGGATGAAGAAGAGCTTGTCGTTGGGCCGGAAGCGCTGCTCCAGGTTGGCCATGAGGTTCTTCCGGTCGCGCTCATAGAAGCGACGGTAGCCCAGGTTCAGATCCACCGCGTAAGGCTTGTTGTAGTCGGTGCTGATCCAGACATCGTAGTTGATGTTCACCGGGAACTCGTAGAGCCGCCCTGGCACACGCGCCTCGAAGGGGTCGTAGGTGAGCACCGGCTCGGCGCGGATGCCGCCACCGAAGGCATTGAAGCCGCGCAGCACGCGGAAGGTGTTCAGCCCCACAGCGAAGTTGAAGAAGTGGTCCGGCACGATCACGCGCGAGTACTCGCCGTTGAAGCCGATGCCCCAGCGCTGCCAGGGCGCCTTCGGCTTGTACTTCACATACTCCAACTCGGGTTCAACACTGCGGTAATTCACCCATGGCCAGAACCCCAGGTCGTTGGGGTCGTACTCCGGCGAGAATTCCTCGTACGAGGTGCTGTATGTGAGTGCACCACCGGTCTTACCGATGCCCAACTCGTAGGAGTAACCCGGGTCGCGGTCCAGGCCCGGCCCGAATTGCTGCGTGATACGGCCTATTGCGCCTCCCTGCAGCGTGCGCGCCTTGTTGTTCAACAGCACATCGATCGCGGATGTGTTCGCGTCGTATGTGTCACCCTCGCGCAGCACATTGGTGTTGATCAGGCTCAGGTAACCGTTGTTCGGCAACTGTTGGTCCGCAACGACCACGCTGTAGTTGGTGAGCGGGTCGGTCAGCACTTCACGGGTGGCACCGGTACTGTCAGTGATGGTGCCGTACGTGGCGCGCGTTACGGCGTTCAGCACGCCGATGCCCAGACCTTTCGGTCCGCGACCGCTCACCTTGGTGGCGTTGATGAGCTTGCTCACGCC